>NZ_JAFKOH010000296.1 GCF_017303375.1 Bacillus sp. NTK074B
AATCAATATAGAATAGGTTTTTAATTCCAGGATTTGGTGGTTTATCTTTTTTATCCCTAGCATCAAATAGCACAAAAATTCCTACTTGATTATACGGTGTGACATAAGTTTGAGCTTGAGGTAAAAAATTCTCATGAATAGTTGAAGTATTAAACTCTTTCTTAGTCTTTTTTACTTCTATTGGTATAGTTGTTTGCCCTCCTTCTGAGAAAACAATATCTATTCTACCTCCATCTGCAAATTGTTGTTT
>NZ_JAFKOH010000297.1 GCF_017303375.1 Bacillus sp. NTK074B
CTGGGACGGACGGTGGCAGGCGCAAGCGCCGGATGCAGCGGCGGCGGAGGGCGCTGTGATTCGCGCATTGGGCGAATCGGGGCTGGCGCAGCTGGGACGACAGGCGCGTGACGGTTGGCATCCGCATCCGCGCGAAACCGGGCTGCCGCGCAAGGTACTGGCGGGATTGCCGGCGATCTGGCGCAACGAGGCGCTGCTGGCCGCGCCGCTGGTTTTCTGGCCCGAAGGATGGGCGCTGACTGCGCGACCT
>NZ_JAFKOH010000298.1 GCF_017303375.1 Bacillus sp. NTK074B
TCTGAACGATGTAGCTTTCGTCGTAATAGGCCTCGAGCCCCCAGACGGACAGAAAGGCCGGGGCATGGCTGGCGTGATTGGCGTTCGGATCCCATTGGGGTTTCGCGTTCATGTCGTGGCCCTTTCTGTCAGACCTGCGCTTCGCCGAGATAGGCTTCGCGCACCTTGGGATGTCCCTTGATCCGTTCGGGAACGTCCTCGACCAGCGGCGTGCCCTGGGCGAGAACGGTGATGCGGTCGGCGAGGCTGA
>NZ_JAFKOH010000299.1 GCF_017303375.1 Bacillus sp. NTK074B
AGTGAAGAGGGGTCGGGCAGCACGGCTTTCACCACTTTGAGCGGGATCACTTCGAGCCCCTCGGCGGTGGTCACGGGTTTTTCCGACAAGAGGCCCAGATTCTTCAGCACCGTGAAGACGTTGATGTAATGGTCGCCGAAGCCCATCCAGAAGCGCACATCCGCCTGCGGGTAATTGGTGGCCAGCGAATGCACCTCGTCATGGCCGGTCATGTAGGCTTTCTGCAGGCCCACGACCGGCAGGTCCCATT
>NZ_JAFKOH010000300.1 GCF_017303375.1 Bacillus sp. NTK074B
GACCGCGCTGCCCGGGTGTTCGTCGTAGAGGTGATAGGCGACGACCCGTCCGGCGCGGTCATATTCGATCCCGTCATAGATCGAGTTTTCGTTTCCAGTGGTACGGGTCTGGACTCGGTCATCCAGGTAATCCGCTTCCAGCACCCGGAATTGCGCCATGCCGCCGGGCCCGGGCTCGCGGGGATAAATCACGAAGCACTCGCCGTCGATCACCATCGCGCGGACCGCAGTGCGGATCATCGCGGCAAGG
>NZ_JAFKOH010000301.1 GCF_017303375.1 Bacillus sp. NTK074B
GATCCATGCGTGATTGGCTCCGCCATCACCCCGACGTCAAAACCATCCGCATCGCTGCTGTCGACCTCAACGGGCAAGCCCGGGGCAAGCGCGTGCCCTCGCGCTTTGCCGACAAGGTTGTCGATGAGGGCACGCGGTTCCCTTTCTCGGTCATGAATCTCGACATCTGGGGCGAGGATATCGAAGATAGCCCGCTGGTGTTCGATTCGGGCGATGCCGACGGGGTGCTCAAACCCACCGAGCGCGGCTT
>NZ_JAFKOH010000302.1 GCF_017303375.1 Bacillus sp. NTK074B
GCGCATCACCGGCACGCCCACCTTCGTGATGGGTGACGGCGAGGACGAAGGCGAGCTGCTGCGCGGCTACCTGCCGCTCGACGCGATGCAGGCCACCGTAGCGCAGATGCGCGGCTGAGGCGCGGCAACAAAGACCCGTGAAACCTATCCGTCGAACTTCGCGCGGCCCGGGGGCGCCGATCCGTCGCCTCCTCGCCGCGATTTTCACCGTCGCGCTGACCTTTCCGGTCGCCGGCGCCGCGGCCTTGGC
>NZ_JAFKOH010000303.1 GCF_017303375.1 Bacillus sp. NTK074B
CGCCCGCAGCGGTCCATTCGACGTCACGCTCGGGCGGGCTGTCGGACATCACGAACCAGCGCGCGGTATCGGCGCCGAATTGCTCGATGATGGCGACGGGATCGACCACGTTGCGCTTGGATTTCGACATCTTGGCCGAGGGCACGATCTCGACCTCGGTGCCGTCAGCGAGGAAGCCCTTGCCGTCCTTCAGCTCGACATCCTCGGGGAAGTGATAGACCGCGCGGCCTTTGGCGTCGCGGGTCTGGT
>NZ_JAFKOH010000304.1 GCF_017303375.1 Bacillus sp. NTK074B
TGCGACAGGCCCGGCACGCCGAAACGCGGCGCCGGGACGAAGGAAAGGATATAGAATGAATCGACGCTCGCTTCTGCTTTCGGGGGGCGCCGCCCTGGCTGCCGCCGGTGCCTATGCCGGCTACACAAATCTGACCGGCCGTCCCGTGCCCGGCCAGACCCTGATCACACCCGGCGCCGCCCATGCCCAGACCGAGGACGCCGCCGCGGTCGATACCTCGCGCGTCGAAGAGTTGGTTCTCGGCAATCC
>NZ_JAFKOH010000305.1 GCF_017303375.1 Bacillus sp. NTK074B
CGAGCGCTTCTTGCTGAGACTTGTGGCGCGAGGCCAGACCCGTGGCGGGCGAGGCCGAGGCGGAGCGACCGGCATAGCGGGCGCGCGTTTGCTTGGCGCCGATTTCGATCAGCGCCTCTTCGAGAAGGGGCGCGATGAACGACCACGACCCCTGATTTTTCGGCTCTTCCTGACACCAGACCATCTCGGCGTTCTTGAACCGCGCGAGTTCCTGACAGATCGACTGCGCCGGGAACGGATAGAGCTGCT
>NZ_JAFKOH010000030.1 GCF_017303375.1 Bacillus sp. NTK074B
TACTCAAGAAACTAAACTACAAGTTGCTAAACGTTATTTAAATGAACTCATAAGTTATCGAGAGCTCGCCAATCAGGTGGGGGTGGATGAATCTGTTCTGCGTTATTGGGTAATGTTAGTTCGTCACCATGGTGATCAAGCCTTTATCTTTCCCTATACAAACTATCCATCTGCCTTTAAACTGAGGGTAATTCAATTTATTAGGGAGAAGAATTACTCCATTCGAGAGGCATCAGCTATATTTCATATCCCCGACCCCTGTATGGTGCGCAGGTGGGTGGAAAAGTGGGAAAGAGCTGGAGAAGATGCCTTCGGATCATCAGAAATGAGGCCTTCTACAATGACATCTAACCATAAGAATAAGAAGATCAAAGATAGCTCTTCTAACCAAACGATGGAAGATATGAAAAAAGAACTTGAATACCTACGTATGGAGAATGCATATTTAAAAAAGCTAAACACCTTAGTTCAGGAAGAACCATCACCAACGAAATCAAAGCGAAAGTAGTATTTGAACTAAGGAAGGAATTCCCGGTGACTAGAATGATAAAAGTAGCTAAGCTTCCTAAAAGTACTTACTATCACATAACAAAAAAATTAGACCAACCAGATCCTGATCGTAAATGGAAAAGAAGAATTAATTTCATCTACCATAGACACTCAGGACGTCTTGGGTACCGTCGTATTACAGACGTTCTTCAAGAAAAAGGTCACGATATAAACAAAAAGAAAGTTCTTCGGATCATGAGAGAATTGGGCCTTAAATGCATTGTGCGAATGAAAAAATATAAATCCTACAAAGGGAAAGTTGGAAAAGTGGCTCCCAACATCCTAAATCGCCAATTTAGAGCCGATAAACCCAACCAAAAATGGGTCACAGACATTACTGAGTTCAAACTGTTCGGTCAAAAACTCTATCTGTCCCCCATTCTAGACTTATTTAACGGAGAGATTATTACTTATACGATCCAATCCAGGCCAACATATGACTTGGTCGAGACGATGTTAGAACAAGGATTAAAACATGTAAATAAAGGCGATGAGCTCTTAATTCATTCAGATCAAGGATGGCATTATCAAATGGCTCAGTACCGAAGGACACTGAAAAAACACAACATCACCCAAAGTATGTCTCGTAAAGGAAACTGTTACGACAACTCGGTCATGGAGAACTTTTTTGGGATAATGAAGTCTGAATTCCTTTACTTACAAGAATTTGATAGTATCGAGCACTTTAAAAAAGAACTGAAAGAATACATGTATTACTACAATCATCTGAGAATCAAATCAAGGTTAAAACGAAAAAGTCCAGTAGCTTATCGAGTAAGTACTGAATTAGCTGCTTAGAAATAAAGTGTCCAATATTATGGGGCCAGTGCAA
>NZ_JAFKOH010000306.1 GCF_017303375.1 Bacillus sp. NTK074B
CGGTCCGACCCCGGTTCCGATCGACGGCGTCCGCCGGATCGTCAACCGCTTTCGGGGCCGTCTGGGCGCGCAATTGGCCGAAGAGCTGGTCTGGCGCGGCGCCGAAACCGAGCTGATCCTCGGCGACGGCGCGTGGCGGCCCAAGACCCCGATGCCGATCACCGTGACCCGCACCTTTGACGAGTATCGCGATACCGTCGTCGCGCGGGTGAAATCGGGGCTCTGGGCGGGCGTGTTCTCGGCCGGGGT
>NZ_JAFKOH010000307.1 GCF_017303375.1 Bacillus sp. NTK074B
CGAGTAACGGCGCGAGCGGGCAGCACGGCAACCGGACCTATCGAAGGCCGCAGGCAGCAGCAGATCGAGACGGCCAGAGATGATGCGGGCCGTGGCCCTACACCGAAGATGAAAAGAGGCGCCCGAGGGCGCCTCTTTCACGATTATCGGCTCGCCCCTTATTCGACCGGGATGCTCGCGAGTTCCGGCTCGTCGTGGTGGTGATGCTCTTTCACCGGCCGCATGAACATGTTGGCGAAGAAAGCCACG
>NZ_JAFKOH010000308.1 GCF_017303375.1 Bacillus sp. NTK074B
ATCTTGCCCTCGCGCAGGGCGCCCAGCACCGGCTGGGGCAGCTGGGCAAGCTTCAGGCGCTGGCGCACATGCCGCTCGCTGACGGCGAAGGCCCGGGCAATAGCGTTCGGGTCCGCCCCTTTCGCGGCCATGCGGCCATAGGCGCGAACCTCGTCAGCCGGGTGCAGCGCGGCGCGCGCGGTGTTCTCGGCCGAGGCCCAAATGCGCGCGGTGTCCTCGTCGGGCGCCAGCTTGACCGGCACGCGCGT
>NZ_JAFKOH010000309.1 GCF_017303375.1 Bacillus sp. NTK074B
GGCGGCGGCGCGGTTGCAGGGCTTTACCCGTGCCGCCGAAGAGTTGGGCGTGACGCAGGCGGCGGTTTCGCGCCAGATCAAGCTGCTCGAGGACGAGCTGAACATCGCGCTGTTCCTGCGCGGGCATCGCAAGGTCGCGCTGACGCCCGCCGGTCTGACGCTGTCGCGCGCGCTCACGGGCGCCTTCGATCAGGTATCCGAGGCGCTCGACACGATCCGCCGCCCCGCCGAGGGCAAGACGGTCACGG
>NZ_JAFKOH010000310.1 GCF_017303375.1 Bacillus sp. NTK074B
CGGCGAGATCGGCGGCGCGGCCGAGGAAGAAGCGGCCGAGTTCCTGAAGGAACAGAAGAAAAAAGGCCGCTACAAGCCGACCGCCGGTTTCATCGCGGGGCGCACGGCCCCTCCGGGCCGTCGCATGGGCCATGCCGGCGCCATCGTCTCGGGCGGCAAGGGCGACGCGGAATCGAAGATCGAGGCCATGAAATCGGCCGGGATCGTCGTTGCCGACAGCCCCGCGACGCTGGGCGAAGCCGTCATG
>NZ_JAFKOH010000311.1 GCF_017303375.1 Bacillus sp. NTK074B
CCGCCGGAGCTGGATTGCAGTCTACTTTCAATAGTAGTTGCAACAATTGGTCGATACTCGGCTTTCTTGACATCAATCCTTTATCTAGTTTTCAGGGAATAAATTTTCATTTACCCCTTGAATTTCATTGAAAATATTATATAATAATATTTGTCATTGTAAGCAATATGTCTGGTGATTATGGCGAAGAGGTCACACCCGTTCCCATGCCGAACACGGAAGTTAAGCTCTTCAGCGCCGATGGTA
>NZ_JAFKOH010000312.1 GCF_017303375.1 Bacillus sp. NTK074B
TCGAGGCGGTGCCATCCGTCACCACCCGGCGCATCATCGCCCGCATCTGCCGCGAGGTCTGCTCGGAGATCACACGCTCGCCCACGGCTGGGTTGGTGCGGCGCAAAAGCGTGGGCTGCACGCGGGTGCCGCCGTTCACGATCGTCGCGTAGCCCGCCGCCAGTTGCAGCGGCGTCATGCTCAGACCGTGGCCGTAGCTGACGGTCATCGAAGTGATCTCGGACCAGCGGGGGTCGTATTGCGGGC
>NZ_JAFKOH010000313.1 GCF_017303375.1 Bacillus sp. NTK074B
TGTAGTATTCCTTCAATTTTTCCACAGTAAAAAGGACCTACACGTAGTTGTAGTTTTGCTAACATTTTTCTTTCTACAAAGATAGTTCCAGCTGCAAGTAATGCGGCAAAACCAAATCCAGGAAATGCTGCAATTCTAAATAGATCAGTAGTCATAAATGATTTTAGAATTGGAAGAGTTCTAGAAGGATCAGCCAACCAAGTTAATGCAAGAAATGGAGTAAGTAATTGGCCGTTAATTACTGGT
>NZ_JAFKOH010000314.1 GCF_017303375.1 Bacillus sp. NTK074B
TTTGCTGTCACGTGGTGACCCGCGACGGTGAGCCGGTGGGCTTTCAGTGGCTCTACCGCAACACCGATCTGCCTCAGGGCTGGGGCGATATCGGCAGTTTCACCCGGCAGGTTCCCCGCGTGCCGGGCGCGGGGCGCGCGCTTTTTGCAGCGACGATGGCCCGGGCGCAGGCGCTGAGGCTTGAGACGATGAACGCGACAATCCGCGCCGACAACGTGCCGGGTCTGGCCTATTACACCAAGATG
>NZ_JAFKOH010000315.1 GCF_017303375.1 Bacillus sp. NTK074B
GGTGCCGGGCAATTCGCCGTGTTTGCGGAAGCACTCGGCCAGCGTCGCCTCGTAGGGCAGGTGACGATTGGCAACCATGAAAAGCTGACCCGAGGGTTTCAGCATCGCGGCGGCGGTGCGGATGAACTGGGCGCCCAGCCGGGGATTGGCGTCGCGGCCCTGATGGAAGGGCGGGTTCATGACCACCACGTCGAGCTGCAATTTCAACGGGTTGGTAGCGTCGGCCCAGTGGAAGCGCGCGCGTG
>NZ_JAFKOH010000031.1 GCF_017303375.1 Bacillus sp. NTK074B
GGGATCTCCCCCTGTGAGAGTAGGACGTCGCCAGGCAAATAGAGTAAAGAGTAGCTCATTGTGGGCTGCTCTTTTTTTGCGTTAATTTAAGTTCGAAGAACATGTGTATATATTATAGTAGGCAAGTGAGTGAACATCGGAGTGTGGCTTCTATACTAGGATCTGAACAAGTAAGTGGAACGAAGAGATTAATTGATTATCACTTGTCACAGCATGCAAAGCGGGTGCCGTTGGAGGTTCATTTCCAGAAAGAAATGGACGTTCCCAGGGGATATGAAAAAAATTGCTAATTGGATTACCCTCCTTTTGTTTGATTGTTTAAAGGTAAGTGTGCGGAGAGTAAATGAAAGGGGTATTTTGGATAAAAACGCAATATGGAATTAAATGACGCAATTACGATTGAATATGACGCAAAAAATTAAATAATGACGCAATTACGATTGAATATGACGCAAAAAATTAAATAATGAAGCAATTACCTTCCAAAATGACGCAATTACTACTAATGGAGGCTTCGCTCTGTCCTAAAATAGTAGTCACAGTATAAAGTATTGCTATAGATTATATGTGATTTTTAACTAACGGAGGCAGAATCATACGATTTTATTCATGTACTTATTAAAATTATACATTTGAGCTAATTGAAAATGAATTTAAATCCCAAATGCTGAATTGTAGTATTTGCTCTCAATACATTTCCTTCCTTGAACAGAAGACATTTGACTAACTCCTGAACTGGAAGGTAATAGAGATCCATATCCTTCTCCTGTACATATCCCAATCCCAACAAGAGAGTACTTAAGTCAAAGGAACGTTGTAAAGTTGTAAAATAGATAAGTTATTCCACCAGATATTTTATACTATCAAATCAATATATTATGAAATAGGTATTGTAATGATATGAAGGTTTGTGATAATATGGTTTTTCCGCCTTTAAACAGGGTATAGATATTTTGTAACTCTATCTTTCAAAGGCAAGATTTCTTGTTTAATAACAACACAATAATAAAAGTATTAAAAAACATTTAAAAAGAAGTTGACTTCTACGAAGTTAACTGGTAAAGTATTATTTGTTGCCGCAAACGAGCAACATACACATGAAAACTTGATCAAAACTTTTCGAAAAAAGTTGTTGACAACAAGTTATCAAACATGTAATATAGTAAGGGTCGCTTCGAAAGAGGCACTTACACATTGAACCTTGAAAACTGAACAAAACAAGACAATACGTCAACGTTAATTCTAGATTTATTTTTAAAG
>NZ_JAFKOH010000316.1 GCF_017303375.1 Bacillus sp. NTK074B
TTCCCGTCGCTGATGCTGTGGCTGCCCGGCCTGATGGCGAACTGATTTCACCCCTTCACCACGCAACTCATCGTCCAGGGAGGAAACGGACATGAAAGCACTCTTTACCATGGCCCTTGCGGGCACCACCGCGCTGACCATCGGCACTGCCGCCGACGCGCAATACCTGTTCTCGTCGTGGCTGGAACCCAACCACGTCATCACCCGCGAAGCCCATATGCAATGGGCCGAGGATCTGGCCGAG
>NZ_JAFKOH010000317.1 GCF_017303375.1 Bacillus sp. NTK074B
GATGCGGGCGCGATCAACTGAGCTTCCCGGTGGCGGCATGGTCCGAAGGATTCAGCTACAACCGGATGGCGCACCACAACGACATATACGCTTCGCCGCTGGTCAAATTTGGGTGGCACGCGGCCTGGAAGGACAAGCCTGATAATGTGGTTTACCGGCCAGAGCGGGAGCGGATCGCGGCGCGCGTGGCAAAGCTAGAGGAAGTGGCTGGATATGGCGGATACGATTGGAGAATATACTAATG
>NZ_JAFKOH010000318.1 GCF_017303375.1 Bacillus sp. NTK074B
CTGTTTTCTGCATGCGCATGTAAACCCCGACCATGAGCGCCGCGCGCTGGACATCCTGCAGCCGCTGCTGCCCGGCGTGCTGTTCAGCCTGTCGAGCGACGTCTCGCCCGAGATCGGCGAATACGCGCGCTTCTCGACCACCGCTGCCAATGCCTTCGTCCAGCCGCAGGTTGCCCGTTATCTCGACCGGCTCGAGGTCGGGCTGGCGACGCTGGGCCTGTTCGCACCGGTCTTCATGTTCCTG
>NZ_JAFKOH010000319.1 GCF_017303375.1 Bacillus sp. NTK074B
TCTTCGATCGTGTACTGGAATTCACGCAAGCGGTATTGCGGGTTCAGACAGATCCAGATTGCACCGACCATGTTCATGGCGATGAACAGCATCGCAGATTCAGCGCGCGGCGTGGTCAGGACCGCCACCCGATCGCCCCTTTTTACTCCCAGATCGCGCAGGATAGCTGCGTGGCGCAGAGCTTCAGCCGCCAAATCAGAATACGTGTAGCAGACGCTTGCAGACTTAAAGGCGATCCGGTCG
>NZ_JAFKOH010000320.1 GCF_017303375.1 Bacillus sp. NTK074B
GTCTGAACGGGGGTGCTGCATGACCCGCTTTCTGACCCTGATCACGGTCTTTGCCGCGTCGCCGGCACTGGCCGCTACCGGGCCTTTCTTCTCGCTGCGCAACACCAACTTCGTCGTGTTGCTGGCGTTCCTCCTGTTCGTCGGGGTGCTGTTCTACTTCAAGGTTCCGTCGCTGATTGCGGGCCTTCTGGACAAGCGCGCCGCGACGATCCGCGCCGAGCTCGCCGAAGCGCGCAAGCTGCG
>NZ_JAFKOH010000321.1 GCF_017303375.1 Bacillus sp. NTK074B
TCTGCCTGGGGTGCGTCGCCGAACGGCATCCCGACCTGGTGCGCGACATCGCCCGGCGCGGGCACGAGATCGCGAGCCACGGCTGGTCCCACACGCCCGTCACTCGCCTCGATCGGGCGTCCTTCGCCGACGAGGCCACCCGCAGCAAGGCCCTCCTCGAGGAACTCGCGGGCTCCGAGGTCGCGGGATTCCGGGCGCCGTCGCTCAGCATCGTCGATGAGACCCGCTGGGGCCTCGACGTGC
>NZ_JAFKOH010000322.1 GCF_017303375.1 Bacillus sp. NTK074B
GCTGGACGCGGTGCCGGGGTTGGGCCCGGTGCGGCGGCGCGCGCTCATTCGCCACTTCGGCAGCCTGGCGCGGCTAAGGAGCGCCGGCGTGGCGGACATCGCCCGGGTCAGGGGAATCGGCCCGGTCCTGGCCGAGAAGATCTTCCGGCAACTCAACGGCTGAGAGGCAATGAAAGGAGAGAGGGCGCTGCTAGCGGGCAGCGCCCTCTTTGTAGTTTGCCGAAGACGCTCGTGGCGGATGC
>NZ_JAFKOH010000323.1 GCF_017303375.1 Bacillus sp. NTK074B
TCTCGCCTGAAGAGCTGATTGACTTTCTTCAGACAAAGGGTGTTCGCTATCTGTCAAAGAAGAAAGTAGAGCGACTCCTTCAGGTGGCAAAGCATTCTATAGGATTGAAAGACAGTCCTGAAATGGCACGCATGGAAATCAGAATGTTGCTTGACCAGTTATTCATGTATGAATCGCAGATCCAAGAGCTTACTGAAAATCTTGTCACCCTTGCCCGCCAATTGCCTGACTTTGATTACC
>NZ_JAFKOH010000324.1 GCF_017303375.1 Bacillus sp. NTK074B
GGCACTCAGCGCCTTGCGGGCGATGGCCCGGCGGGCCCCGGCTGCCGACAGATCCGCGGGATCGGTGGCGTCTGGTCTGGTCATCTGTCGCTCCATATCTGCACCCCGAACGAGGCGCCCTTGTTCGTCACTGACCGCGCGCGATGTCGCGATAGGTCTCGCGCAAGGCGGCTTTTTGCACCTTGCCCATCGTGTTGCGCGGCAGCGCGTCGATCACCACGTAGTGGCGCGGCTGCTT
>NZ_JAFKOH010000325.1 GCF_017303375.1 Bacillus sp. NTK074B
GTTTTTTTAACGGTTAAAGAGAAAAACAATGAGCTTTTGGGAATTGAGAAAAGAATAATCCAGACAAATGAAATTCTTGAAGCTCAGCAGGCAAAGCTTCAAGAATATCAATCTTCCAATGCGGCAGAGGAGCTGAAAGTTGCAATTGAATGGGCAGACAGGCAGCCATTCGATTTAGTCTTCCTTATGGAACAAATAACCAGGCTTCTTCCTGAACGAGGATTTGTAATAGAATTTG
>NZ_JAFKOH010000032.1 GCF_017303375.1 Bacillus sp. NTK074B
AGCTTCGGTGGAGGCATCGGTGGGATACTACCCTGGCTGTATTGAAATTCTAACCCGCGCCCCTTATCGGGGTGGGAGACAGTGTCAGGTGGGCAGTTTGACTGGGGCGGTCGCCTCCTAAAGAGTAACGGAGGCGCCCAAAGGTTCCCTCAGAATGGTTGGAAATCATTCGCAGAGTGTAAAGGCACAAGGGAGCTTGACTGCGAGACCTACAAGTCGAGCAGGGACGAAAGTCGGGCTTAGTGATCCGGTGGTTCCGCATGGAAGGGCCATCGCTCAACGGATAAAAGCTACCCCGGGGATAACAGGCTTATCTCCCCCAAGAGTCCACATCGACGGGGAGGTTTGGCACCTCGATGTCGGCTCATCGCATCCTGGGGCTGTAGTCGGTCCCAAGGGTTGGGCTGTTCGCCCATTAAAGCGGTACGCGAGCTGGGTTCAGAACGTCGTGAGACAGTTCGGTCCCTATCCGTCGTGGGCGCAGGAAATTTGAGAGGAGCTGTCCTTAGTACGAGAGGACCGGGATGGACGCACCGCTGGTGTACCAGTTGTCTTGCCAAAGGCATCGCTGGGTAGCTATGTGCGGAAGGGATAAGTGCTGAAAGCATCTAAGCATGAAGCCCCCCTCGAGATGAGATTTCCCATCACGTAAGTGAGTAAGATCCCTAGAAGATGACTAGGTAGATAGGTCAGAGATGGAAGCATGGCGACATGTGGAGTTGACTGATACTAATCGATCGAGGACTTAACCA
>NZ_JAFKOH010000326.1 GCF_017303375.1 Bacillus sp. NTK074B
GTCCAGTAGCTTATCGAGTAAGTACTGAATTAGCTGCTTAGAAATAAAGTGTCCAATATTATGGGGCCAGTGCAAGCTTTCGTGAGTGCGGGGTCTCACCTATTCCGCTTTTCCCGCGGGAGGCTTCGTCCTGCACTCCAATCAACAGCTAGAACCTGCTTAATACATGGAGTAAGCTTTAGCACAAAAAATGAAAAATCCGAACGAGTTAGATTTTTATCCAATCACTCGTTCG
>NZ_JAFKOH010000327.1 GCF_017303375.1 Bacillus sp. NTK074B
GCAGTTCGGTAGCTCGTCGGGCTCATAACCCGAAGGTCGCAGGTTCAAATCCTGTCCCCGCAATACCATTTTTGACTAAAGATAGGATATTCCTTCATGAGTCACGCATGGATAGTTATTTTTGCTAAAGCGAGGTAAGGAAACCTATTTTGCTGGTGCAAAAAGCTTTGGTCCGGTAGTTCAGTTGGTTAGAATGCCTGCCTGTCACGCAGGAGGTCGCGGGTTCGAGTCCCG
>NZ_JAFKOH010000328.1 GCF_017303375.1 Bacillus sp. NTK074B
CGAAGTAGTTCGACGCAACCAGCGGCACCACCAGAAGCGCGGCCAGAAGGACACCGTAATTGACCCAGTCGGCGGGATGCTTGAGCAGCGCGAAACCCTGCCGGTAGCGCGTATGATAATCGAACCGCAAAGCTCAGACCCTCCGTCCATGCGCGTCGCCCATCAGGCCATTGGGCTTGAGGATCAGCACCACGATCAGGACCAGATAGGCCGCGATGTCCTTGAAGCCGTCGG
>NZ_JAFKOH010000329.1 GCF_017303375.1 Bacillus sp. NTK074B
GTGCTGGCCGCTCTGGCGCTGGGCGCGGTGGTGATCCTGGCGTCGGTGCTGGTCTACCGCACGATGGCCAAGGGCATCGGCCGGGCGGTGGCGCTGACGATCACCATCGTCGTGGGCTTCTTCGTTTACCGCGCCGTGCTGGACCCGGCGGTCGATGCGATCGAAGGCGTCAACACCGCAGCCGAGGGCTATCTGGGCGGCATGGGCCTGCCCATCGTGCTCAGCTGGGCGGT
>NZ_JAFKOH010000330.1 GCF_017303375.1 Bacillus sp. NTK074B
TGCCCGCCTTTGCCGCCGCCGCCGCCGCTTTGGGATCCGAACTGACCCTGCCGAGCCTTGCGCAATCGGTGGTGCTGACCCGCACGCCGGGCCGCGCCAGCGCCATGCCCGAAGGCGAAACGCTGACGAATTTCGCCGCCACCGGGGCGACGTTGTGCATCCACCTGTCGATCCACAATCTTGAACGCACGGTGGCCGATCTGACGCCCGCCTACGGCGCCGATTGCCCGG
>NZ_JAFKOH010000331.1 GCF_017303375.1 Bacillus sp. NTK074B
TTTCTTTGCTGAAGAACCTCACGGTCAATTATCCCCTAAAAGTGACTGAAGTTGAGGAGCTCGGCATCCTGGATCGCAGCATTACGGTTTTCACGCCTCCGGATTTAATAACTAAGGATCTGAATCAGCCGGCGGAACGTTTTGCCGAACTAGTCAATGAAAAATTAAAACAATCCAAGCGCAAAGATATCTACATCTATGTCCACGGCTACAAGGTCGTTTTCGAAAAC
>NZ_JAFKOH010000332.1 GCF_017303375.1 Bacillus sp. NTK074B
CGGGGACAGGATTTGAACCTGCGACCTTCGGGTTATGAGCCCGACGAGCTACCGAACTGCTCCACCCCGCGACGATAAAAATGTTGCTATCTTCTATCTTACTATATGTACCTTCACAAATAAAGTGATTGTACAAAAAAGAATTTGTTTCGCCTGGCGACGTCCTACTCTCACAGGGGGAGATCCCCCAACTACCATCGGCGCTGAAGAGCTTAACTTCCGTGTT
>NZ_JAFKOH010000333.1 GCF_017303375.1 Bacillus sp. NTK074B
AGAGCATCTGCCTTACAAGCAGAGGGTCGGCGGTTCGATCCCGTCATCCTCCACCATGTTTTTTTGCGAAAGCAAAAAAACTTCCTTATTTTGCGCCAGCAAAATATCTTTCCATGAACTGCTTTCAATAGGCAGTATTCATCCCAAGTTTATATGCCGGTGTAGCTCAACTGGTAGAGCAACTGACTTGTAATCAGTAGGTTGGGGGTTCAAGTCCTCTT
>NZ_JAFKOH010000334.1 GCF_017303375.1 Bacillus sp. NTK074B
CTTTAAAAATAAATCTAGAATTAACGTTGACGTATTGTCTTGTTTTGTTCAGTTTTCAAGGTTCAATGTAGCGCTTCGTTTGAAGCGACTTGATAATCATATCATTTCTACTGAATGAGTGTCAATGACTTTTTTTAAAAATTTTTGGTGGAGCCTAGCGGGATCGAACCGCTGACCTCCTGCGTGCAAAGCAGGCGCTCTCCCAGCTGAGCTAAGGCCC
>NZ_JAFKOH010000335.1 GCF_017303375.1 Bacillus sp. NTK074B
GGCTGGGCTAGCTGGATTCGAACCAACGCATGTCGCAGTCAAAGTGCGATGCCTTACCGCTTGGCTATAGCCCAATAATTACGTAAATGGCATAAAAAAGGGACATTTATAGGATGTCCATTTTACACTGAAATATACAAAATGGTGGAGGGGGGCAGATTCGAACTGCCGAACCCGAAGGAGCGGATTTACAGTCCGCCGCGTTTAGCCACTTCGCTA
>NZ_JAFKOH010000033.1 GCF_017303375.1 Bacillus sp. NTK074B
CATGTATGAATCGCAGATCCAAGAGCTTACTGAAAATCTTGTCACCCTTGCCCGCCAATTGCCTGACTTTGATTACCTAACATCGATTCCCGGAATTAGTGAAACAACCGTATTGGAGCTACTCTCCGAGACAGGTTCACTTAAGCGTTACAAGGATCCACGCCAATTATTTAAACTCGCGGGATTAACACTGGTAACGAATTCTTCTGGTGAATCAAAGGGTAGAAAAAGGATCTCTAAGCGAGGGCGAAGAAGGCTTCGAGCTTTATTGTACAAAGCAGTGTTCCCTTTACTACACTCAAATTCGGCGTTTCGAGCACTTTATGACTACTACAGTAATGATCGCGAGAAACCAGTAACGAAAAAGGAAGCACTTGTGATTCTGTGTCGTAAGTTACTTCAAATTTGTCATGGTCTTAGCCATTATGAAACAACATTTGATTTAGAGCGCATGATGGGAGATATGCCTTTCCTCTCTCATCCCAAAGCAGCCTAACTCTTTGAATGAGAACGTAGTTCTTCTAAACCCAGACACTGAGAAGCCGGCCCATACACGACTTTCGACGATCTACTGATCAGTCCATGCAGGAGCATACGCCGGCCTCTGCGTTAGGGAGAGACCCAACGAAGGAATGTAGGCACTCGATGCCAGGAGATATGGGAGGGTAAGTCCACCTAATAAGCAGAGATCAAATGTGCCCATCACT
>NZ_JAFKOH010000336.1 GCF_017303375.1 Bacillus sp. NTK074B
ATGGTGCCGGCAAGAGGACTTGAACCCCCAACCTACTGATTACAAGTCAGTTGCTCTACCAGTTGAGCTACACCGGCGTGAATGATTTGGTGATGAATACTGCTTACAATAAGCAATTCAACGAAGCAATCCATGGAAAGATATTTTGCTTTCGCAAAAAAACATGGTGGAGGATGACGGGATCGAACCGCCGACCCTCTGCTTGTAAGGCAGATGCT
>NZ_JAFKOH010000337.1 GCF_017303375.1 Bacillus sp. NTK074B
GTGAAGGGACTTGAACCCCCACGCCTTGCGGCGCCAGATCCTAAGTCTGGTGCGTCTGCCAATTCCGCCACACCCGCCTATAATAGATGATCTTCGCATGAACGAAAACCCTATGGTAAGATATTTTGCTAGCGCAAAAATCTTTGGTGAGCCATGAAGGATTCGAACCTTCGACCCTCTGATTAAAAGTCAGATGCTCTACCAACTGAG
>NZ_JAFKOH010000338.1 GCF_017303375.1 Bacillus sp. NTK074B
AGCGGTTCGATCCCGCTAGGCTCCACCAAGTTTTTTTACGAAAGTAAAAAAACTACATTGGTTTTACGAAAGTAAAAAAACAACATTGGTTTTACGAAAGTAAAATTCAATAGTACAGTAAATGTTTCTTGGCGGTGTAGCTCAGCTGGCTAGAGCGTACGGTTCATACCCGTGAGGTCGGGGGTTCGATCCCCTCCGCCGCTACC
>NZ_JAFKOH010000339.1 GCF_017303375.1 Bacillus sp. NTK074B
AGTTTCTTGAGTACACCTGGACATAGAGTTAGACCTCCTAATGTTGGTTGGGTGTCCAACATTAGGGGTGCAACTCACTGTTTTGCTGAGGAGGCTCGGCCGAACGTCCGTGGAAAGCGGAGAGTTTCCCTTCACCCTCCTGCACCACAACCTAATTGACAGAGCATCGTCAATCTAAGTTTGGATGCAAATAGCAACAATC
>NZ_JAFKOH010000034.1 GCF_017303375.1 Bacillus sp. NTK074B
TGTAATCATCCGCCCCCTGCCCGAAGCCCTTGAGCTTGGCATCGGTGCTTTCCTCGCCCGTCAGGATCAGAATCGGGGTGCTGACTCGGGCCAGACGGATCTGGCGCAACACTTCGAGCCCCGCCATGTCCGGCAGATTGAGGTCGAGCAGGATCAGATCGTAATCGTAGAGCTTGCCGAGTTCGATCGCTTCTTCACCAAGATCGGTACAATATACGTTGAAATTGGCGTGGCCGAGCATCAGCTCGATGCTGCGTGATGTCGTTGGATCGTCTTCTACAAGCAGAATTCGCATGGCTCGGCCTCCACTATTAATTCATGAAACTAACCATCACCCGAAATCGTTAACGCGCAGTTACCCTTACTGCTGAGGATGACCTTTACATCTAAATTTGTCGATATTTTTGCAAAGCAGTCACTTTCAGCGCGTCGACCCCATGCGTGGCAACGGCGTTCGACCAGCCGTCGAACTCTTCTTCCGACAGGCTGTAGCGATCGAGCGCCTCTTCACGGGCGATGAGGCCGTGCAGCACGGCCTTCACCACGATAGCCTTCCGGCTGGCAACCCAGCGCCGTGTGCTCCAATTGATCAGAATGACCTACACAATGAGG
>NZ_JAFKOH010000035.1 GCF_017303375.1 Bacillus sp. NTK074B
GCGCTCCGGTTTCCAAGGCTCCTACCTATCCTGTACAAGCTGTACCAAAATTCAATATCAGGCTACAGTAAAGCTCCACGGGGTCTTTCCGTCCTGTCGCGGGTAACCTGCATCTTCACAGGTACTATAATTTCACCGAGTCTCTCGTTGAGACAGTGCCCAGATCGTTACGCCTTTCGTGCGGGTCGGAACTTACCCGACAAGGAATTTCGCTACCTTAGGACCGTTATAGTTACGGCCGCCGTTTACTGGGGCTTCGATTCGCACCTTCGCTTACGCTAAGCACTCCTCTTAACCTTCCAGCACCGGGCAGGCGTCAGCCCCTATACTTCGCCTTACGGCTTCGCAGAGACCTGTGTTTTTGCTAAACAGTCGCCTGGGCCTATTCACTGCGGCTCTCTCGGGCTTGCACCCTACCAGAGCACCCCTTCTCCCGAAGTTACGGGGTCATTTTGCCGAGTTCCTTAACGAGAGTTCTCTCGCTCACCTTAGGATTCTCTCCTCGCCTACCTGTGTCGGTTTGCGGTACGGGCACCTTTTTCCTCGCTAGAGGCTTTTCTTGGCAGTGTGGAATCAGGAACTTCGCTACTATAATTCGCTCGCT
>NZ_JAFKOH010000036.1 GCF_017303375.1 Bacillus sp. NTK074B
CGCCGCAGAGCGCCGCATGACGCCGAAACACTCAGCGAAGCGCCAAAACCCGGCGTGATTCGGATCGGCCTGCGTGTGACATTTACTCACGCGCATACAGCCCATTGTATGCTGGACGCGGGCTTGCGCCCCCGTTAAAAGCGCGAGCACGGATGGGGTGTGGGCGACCACAGCCCTGAACGCATGCGGTCGGGTCAACCGGCCCCAGTGACAATGGAGAAACGCTCGTGTCCCACGCAGAAGAGCACGAAGGCACCCGCCGCGATTTCCTGTATTACGCGACGGCCGGTGCCGGTGTCGTTGCCACAGGCGCGGCTGTCTGGCCGCTTGTGAACCAGATGAATCCCTCGGCCGATGTGCAGGCCCTGTCGTCGATCTTCGTCGACATCAGCGGTGTCGCGGTCGGCACGCAGCTGACGGTGAACTTCCTCGGCAAGCCCGTGTTCATCCGCCACCGGACACAGGAAGAGATCGACGCCGCGCGCGCCGTCGAGCTGTCGGATCTGATCG
>NZ_JAFKOH010000037.1 GCF_017303375.1 Bacillus sp. NTK074B
GAGTCGCTCTACTTTCTTCTTTGACAGATAGCGAACACCCTTTGTCTGAAGAAAGTCAATCAGCTCTTCAGGCGAGAAGATCAAGAGATCTTCTGGTAAAGGGGCATATTTTAAAATAGCTTGAGCCTGTTTTCCAAGACCTTTGATGACGGAAGCGAACTCAGGGAAGTAAAGGTCGATCCATCGTCGGATGCGGTTTTGAATAGAGGCCGATTCTTCTTTTAAGCGGACTCGATAGGCCGTCCCCCGACGAAGCTCTGAATCGATTTGAGTCATTTCCCTTGGCATACTGTAATATCCTTGTGGCATCATTTTTGCGATGACCCGGGCATCTTTCAGATCATTTTTACTCTGTAGGTTATCGTCTAGCTCTTTGGTTTGTTTAACGTGAAGAGGATTGACAAGGACATATGGAATACCATGATCTGTTAGAAAAGCTGCGAGATTCATCCAGTAATGGCCGGTAGGCTCAAAACCAACGAT
>NZ_JAFKOH010000038.1 GCF_017303375.1 Bacillus sp. NTK074B
GGCGCGCCCGAGAGGAGTCGAACCCCTAACCTTTTGATCCGTAGTCAAACGCTCTATCCAATTGAGCTACGGGCGCAAATTAATTCTATAATAGTAACGTATGGAAAAATATTTTGCTGTCGCAAATTAATGAAGATTATTTTGCTGTCGCACCTTATGGAAAGATATTTTGCTTACGCAAAAATCTTTGGTGCCGAGGACCGGAATCGAACCGGTACGGTAGTCACCTACCGCAGGATTTTAAGTCCTGTGCGTCTGCCAGTTCCGCCACCCCGGCTAGTTTGGAGCGGAAGACGGGATTCGAACCCGCGACCCCCACCTTGGCAAGGTGGTGTTCTACCACTGAACTACTTCCGCGCAAAATAAATGGTGCGGGTGAAGGGACTTGAACCCCCACGCCTTGCGGCGCCAGATCCTAAGTCTGGTGCGTCTGCCAATTCCGCCAC
>NZ_JAFKOH010000039.1 GCF_017303375.1 Bacillus sp. NTK074B
GGCGTTTTCCAATCACGACGTCATGCGCCATGCCACGCGCTGGGCGCTGGGCGAGGAACAACGCACGCTCTTCGCGTCGATCCTGCTGTCGCTGCACGGCACGGTCTGCCTGTATCAGGGCGAAGAGCTGGGTCTCACCGAAGCCTATGTCGCCTTTGAAGACCTGCAAGACCCGTATGGCATCCGCTTCTGGCCGAAATTCAAGGGCCGCGACGGGTGCCGCACGCCGATGCCCTGGACCAGCGATTATCCCCATGGCGGGTTCTCGTCGCACGAAAAGCCGTGGCTGCCGATGGCGGCCGAGCATCTGTCCAAGGCCGTCGCGGTGCAGGAAAACGACGATGAAAGCCTGCTGGCCTTCTACCGCCGGATGGTCACCTATCGCCACGCGCGCCCGGTGCTGGCCAAGGGGTCGATGACCGTGGTGCGGGATTCGGAC
>NZ_JAFKOH010000003.1 GCF_017303375.1 Bacillus sp. NTK074B
AAGTCCAGTAGCTTATCGAGTAAGTACTGAATTAGCTGCTTAGAAATAAAGTGTCCAATATTATGGGGCCAGTGCAAGCCCGAGGAGGCTCGACTTCCTCCCCGCGGAAAGCAAATGCCTGCAGCGGAAAGGAACGGTCTATTTTTTTAACGACCACTCATCAAATAGACCTTTTTCTTAAACAAAAAAAGCACTCCCCCGAAGGAAAGTGCTTTTCATTAGAAAATATTAATCAACCATATGGTCGCTTCCGAAGAAGTTTTTGAACATTTGGAAAGTAGTTTCACGGTTCAGTGCCGCAATCGAAGTCGTCAAAGGGATTCCTTTAGGACATGATTGAACACAGTTCTGAGAGTTCCCACAGTTGGCAAGTCCACCGTCACCCATAATCGATTCAAGGCGCTCATCCTGATTCATGGCACCAGTTGGATGCGCATTGAACAGGCGTACTTGTGATAATGGAGCCGGACCGATAAAGTCTGATTTACTGTTTACGTTTGGACATGCTTCCAGACATACACCGCAAGTCATACATTTTGATAATTCATATGCCCATTGACGCTTCTTCTCCGGCATACGGGGTCCAGGACCAAGATCGTATGTCCCATCAATCGGAATCCATGCTTTTACTTTCTTCAGACTGTCGAACATGCGGCTGCGGTCTACCTGCAGGTCGCGAACGACAGGGAAAGTGCGCATCGGCTCAAGACGGATCGGCTGCTCTAATTGATCGACCAATGCCGTACAAGATTGTCTTGGCTTTCCGTTGATCACCATAGAACATGCTCCACATACCTCTTCCAGACAGTTCATATCCCAGTTGATCGGAGTGGTATGTTCCCCTTTTGCATTGACCGGATTACGACGGATTTCCATCAATGCGGAAATCACGTTCATATTCGGACGATAATCAAGTTCGAACTCTTCTTGGAAAGGGGCAGTTTCCGGGCTTTCTTGACGAGTAATGATAAAACGGACTTTTTTATTTTCACTCATCATTTCGTTCCCCCTTTACTCTTAGAATAGTCACGCTTACGTGGTGCAATGAGTGAAGTATCAACTTCCTCGTAATGGAATTCCGGAGTGTTCGTCGCAGCATTGTATTTCGCCATCGTCGTTTTCAGGAATTCTTCGTCATTACGTTCAGGGAAGTCAGGTTTGTAATGGGCTCCACGGCTCTCATTACGATTTAATGCACCAATTGTAATAACACGCGCAAGCTGAAGCATGTTCCACAATTGACGAGTGAATGTCGCCCCTTGGTTGCTCCATTTAGCGGTATCATTGATATTGATATTTTGGTAACGTTCCATCAGTTCCTGGATCTTTTCATCCGTTTGTTTCAGTTTATCGTTATGACGAACGACCGTAACATTATCCGTCATCCATTCTCCAAGCTCTTTATGAATGACATACGCATTCTCCGTGCCATTCAAAGACATGATGTTGTTCCACTTTTCTTCTTCCTGTTTCACATAGCGGTCAAACACCGAAGAATCAACGGATTCAACTGTTTTCTCAAGACCTTCAATATATTTAATGGCATTAGGACCGGCAACCATACCACCATAAATCGCGGATAGTAATGAGTTTGCTCCCAAACGGTTTCCACCGTGCTGAGAATAATCACACTCACCGGCTGCGAATAATCCAGGAATATTGGTCATCTGGTCATAATCGACCCATAGTCCACCCATAGAATAATGAACCGCAGGGAAGATCTTCATTGGTACTTTACGAGGATCGTCACCCATAAACTTCTCGTAGATTTCAATGATTCCGCCAAGCTTGATGTCAAGCTCTTTTGAATCTTTATGGGATAGATCCAGGTAAACCATGTTTTCACCATTGATACCAAGCTTCTGGTTTACGCAAACATCGAAGATTTCACGTGTGGCGATATCACGCGGTACAAGGTTTCCGTATGCAGGATACTTCTCTTCAAGGAAGTACCAAGGCTTACCATCTTTATACGTCCAGACACGACCACCTTCACCACGTGCCGATTCACTCATGAGGCGAAGCTTATCGTCTCCTGGAATGGCTGTCGGGTGGATTTGGATAAACTCACCATTTGCATAGTAAGCACCTTGTTGATACACGATCGAAGCGGCTGAACCTGTATTGATGACAGAGTTTGTAGACTTTCCGAAAATAATTCCCGGTCCACCTGATGCCATAATAACGGCATCGGCTGCGAAGGATTTGATTTCCATTGTTTGAAGGTTTTGAGCGACGATCCCTCTTGCGACTCCTTCATCATCAATGACGACTCCAAGGAATTCCCAACCTTCGAACTTGCTGACTAAACCTGCTACTTCGTGACGACGTACCTGCTCGTCAAGAGCGTATAATAATTGCTGACCGGTCGTGGCCCCGGCGAAAGCGGTTCTATGATGCTGTGTTCCCCCGAAACGACGGAAATCCAGTAATCCTTCCGGTGTACGATTAAACATAACTCCCATACGGTCAAGTAAATGAATAATCCCTGGTGCTGCTTCCGTCATTGCTTTAACAGGCGGTTGATTCGCTAAGAAATCCCCACCGTATACCGTATCATCAAAATGTTCCCAAGGAGAGTCTCCTTCTCCCTTTGTATTAACGGCTCCGTTAATACCACCTTGTGCACATACAGAGTGAGAACGCTTAACGGGTACGAGTGAAAATAAATCGACTTGCGTTCCTTTTTCTGCTGCTTTAATTGTGGCCATCAGGCCGGCTAATCCGCCACCGACAACGATGATTTTGCCTTTACTCATCGTGACTCACTCCTTTTCCTACCATACTTCGAGAGCACTTAGTTAATCTATCAGACTCGTATATATTTTCTGCTTATACGAAGGCAAAGATTGCACGCATACCGACAATCGATAACGCTACAAAAATTCCAATCGTAACATATGTAGCAATTAATTGAGAACGTGGTGTAACCGTAAGTCCCCAGCTAACGCAGAATGACCATAATCCATTTGCAAAGTGGAAAATCGTTGAAAGTACACCCAGCACATAAAATCCCAGCATCAGTGGATTTGATAAAATGTTTTCCATCATTTGAAAGTTCACTTCAGCTCCAAATGCTGCCGCGACTCTTGTTTCCCAAATATGCCATGTGACGAAAATGAATGTGATCACTCCGGAAACACGTTGAAGTAAAAACATCCAGTTACGGAAATATCCAAACTTACTTGCATTATTCTTTGAAGTGAATGCAATGTAAATTCCGTAAATCGCATGGAAATACAATGGAAGGAAGATGATAAAGATTTCAAGGAAATAACGGAAAGGTAGACTTTCCATAAAGTGTGCCGCCTGATTGAATGACTCTTCCCCACCAGTGGCAAAATGGTTCACGACTAAATGTTGTGTTAAAAATAATCCAACTGGAATAACACCTAGCAATGAATGAAGCCTGCGATAATTAAATTCTCGATTTCCAGCCATGATTTACCCCCCTTAATGATAAAATATGAATTCGTTTTCTAATGAATCTTATAACGTATTAGACGACGATACATATTTTATATCGTAACAATAATGTGACATGTTCATTTTACTCCCAAGGAGTGGAAGCGTCAAGAAAACGTATACATAAATTCGACAATACCGCAAAAATATTTTTAATATATCGATAACAAAAAAGTCGAGGTTTTGCACATGAATATGTTCGAAAATTCTAATAAATATACAGTAAAAATTATATCACCAAAATATCCCAAGGTCATTTTTTCAGAGTATGGGATGATAAATCGCCTCTTCATGTATATAATAGTTTTATAGAAAGAGGGGATTTATTTGGAACAAAAAAAGGAAGAACTGCATGAACCATCCGTTCCAATTTTCGGATATGAAATGCTGCGCGACATATTAATTCCAGAGATTTTAGGGAAGCATACACCTGACATTCTTTACTGGGGCGGAAAACACCTCTCCCGGAAATTCCCCCTGCAGTCCACAGAGGAAATAACCTCTTTTTTCAATGAGGCCGGCTGGGGTTCCCTTACACTTCTGGAACAGAAAAAGAATGAAATGACATTTGAACTGAACGGTCCAGTGATCGAACGACGTCTATCTTTGAAAACGGATGTAAATTTCAAACTGGAAACCGGCTTTATTGCGGAACAAATTCAAATGCAAAGAAAATGCGTGGCAGAAGCTGCTGACGAACTACATAAACGGAGTCAATCGGTTAAAGTGGTCGTACGATGGGACGACAAAGACCTGCTTGAGTAGTCTGATTCCTAATGAAGGGCTGCCCTGAATGTCAGGGCAACCCTTTTCTATGATGATTTTACAACGTGATTTCTTCCATTTTCACCGCATCTAGGTTAAAGGCAGTATGTAAGACACGGGCTGCCTTTTGCATATTCTCCCCATCCACCACTGTAGACACTTTGATTTCAGAAGTACTGACCATCTTCACGACAATGTCATGCTGCGCCAAAACTTCAAACATTTCCGCTGCAACTCCGGGGTTCGAAATCATGCCGGAACCTACGATCGATACTTTCGCAAGCCCGCTTTCATGCTCGACATGGGTGAAATTCAGCTGTTCCTTATTTCGCTCAAGAACGGCAAGGGTTTCTTCAAGATCCTGTTCCTTGATGGAGAAGGATAGATTGGTTGTATTCTGTTCTGTCTGGGTCTGAATGATGATGTCTACGTTCAGATGGTTTTTAGCTAACGTGGTGAATACGGATGATAGTCCTGTTAAAGCGTTGTGCAGTCCGAATACAGTGACCCTTGTAATTTCATTTTCAAACGCTACACCTCTTACAATCAGGTTCTGTTCCATGCTTGCTTCCTCCTCAATATACGTTCCTTCCACTCTTTCAATGCTTGATCTGACTTCTAACGGAATTTGATAATTCTTGGCAAACTCCACTGCCCTTGGATGCAGGACTCCCGCCCCGAGATTCGCAAGCTCGAGCATTTCATCATAGGAAATCGACGGTAACTTTCTTGCTCCTTTTATATAACGTGGATCTGTCGTGTATACCCCGTCTACATCTGTATAAATATCACATCGTTCAGCTTTGAGGGCAGCCGCAATGGCAACCGCCGTGGTATCTGACCCTCCCCTGCCAAGAGTTGTGATTTCACCCGTTTCAGTCATCCCCTGAAATCCTGCTACGATGACCACTCTTCCTTCCTGAAGGTGAGAAGACATTTTGTCGGTATGAATATTGGTAATCCTTGCATTGCTGTGAACAGACTCCGTTTCAATCCCGGCCTGCCATCCGGTAAAGGAAATTGCGTCATGTCCGGATTGGATGAGGGCCATGGTCAGAAGTGAAATGGTCACCTGTTCCCCGGTTGAGAGCAGCATATCCATTTCCCTTTTGCTCGGCTGCGAGGTGATCTCCCTTGCAAGCCCTACAAGTGTATCTGTCGTTTTCCCCATGGCAGAAACGACGACCATCACGTCATTTCCCCTTTCCTTCTCTTCAATGATCCTTGACGCAACATTTTGAATTCTCTCCACAGATCCCACTGAAGTTCCACCGAATTTCTGAACAATAATACTCACGACTTCTCCCTCTTTCTGAGTGCATATTCGCTACTCTTTTTGATGATGAAGAGTACAATCACAATCATCCTAGACGTCCTTAGAACAGGAACTCCTGCGCTGATAATAAAAAAAGCAATGAGAATAATATCTCATTGCTTTATGAACATACAGCAGAACATACAAATAGGTTCATCGGCATTGTGAGATAGCTCTCCAAGATTGAATCATCTTGACAATCCTACATTTCTTAAACGTAGAACCAGCGGATATGATATGAGAGCATAACCACTTCGGCGACTCTCCCCTTTCCAGGCATCTCAATGGAGCTCATACTCCTCTTTGCCTGTACTCTTGAAGTTCGCACCTCTATCACCACTTTTTAAAGTGATAATGATATAAATTTTCGTTAATTATAGCATAGGGGAAATGTTGATTCAATGTTTAATTGAGTCAATTTTTCATTTTATTGTGTTTTTGTTAAGATGCTTTGGATGAGCATGCTGTGGTTGATTTCCGCTGCAGGTGCTCGCTTTCCGCGGGGCTGGCGGTGAGCCTCCTCGGCTTCGCCTGTGGGGTCTCACCTGTCCAGCGTTTCCCCCAGGAGTCGAGCACCTTCCGCTCCAATCAACTCTGCTTTTTCAATAGTTTCTTCTAAACCAACCAATAACCCGTACTCTCATGTTATATAAACCTAATGATCAATATTTCCTATATCTAACACTTCCTACTTCAACTTCTCCACCAATATCTTTGCAACAGCTTCAGGCATTCCAATCTCTATAAACTCCTCAATGGTCGCTTCTTTCATTTTCTTCATGGATCCGAAGTGTTTAAGAAGCTGTTTTTTCCTTTTCGGTCCTATGCCGTCGATTTCGTCTAGGATGGATTGGAAGGCGCTTTTCCCTCTTAGTTGACGGTGGAAGGTGATGGCAAATCTATGAACTTCGTCCTGGATCCGTTGGAGGAGGTAGAATTCCTGGCTCCGCTTTTCGAGTGGAACGATTTGCAGCGGGTTCCCGTATAGGAGTTCCGAGGTTTGGTGCTTGTCGTCTTTGGCAAGACCGCCGATGGGGATGTCGAGTCCCAATTCATTTTCGATGACGTCCCTCGCGGCTTCGATTTGTCCTTTTCCTCCATCGATGATGATGAGGTCCGGTAAAGGAAGTCCGTCTTTCAACACCCTCGTATATCTTCTGCGCACTACCTCCCGCATGGAATCATAATCATCGGGACCTTTCACGGTTTTGATCTTATATTTACGATATTCTTTCTTTGCCGGTTTCCCGTCTAAAAAGACGATCATGGCCGAAACTGGATCCGATCCCTGAATATTGGAGTTATCAAAGGCTTCGATCCGGAATGGGGTATATATCCCCATGTGTTCCCCAAGCCGTTCAATGGCTTTAATCGTCCGGTCTTCATCTCTTTCAATAAGGGCAAACTTCTCTCCGAGTGCCTGCTCCGCATTTTTTTCGGCCAGTTTCACGAGCTCTTTCTTCTTCCCGCGTTTCGGCTGAGTCATCTTCACTTCAAGAAGCTTTTCAGCGAGCTCCATATCAATTTCCTCTGGTAAGAAAATTTCCTTCGGCTTAAAATGGTTGGATTTTGAATAAAACTGGCCAAGGAATGTCAGGAACTCGTCCTCAGGTTCATTATAAAGGGGGAAAAGCGAGACATCCCTCTCGATGAGCTTCCCTTGCCTGACGAAGAACACCTGCACACACATCCAGCCTTTATCAACGGAATATCCGAACACATCACGATCTGTAAAATCTGTCATCGTCATTTTTTGTTTTTCCATTGTGGCTTCAATGTGAAGGATCTGATCCCGGAATTCCTTTGCCCTTTCAAATTCCAGATTTTCTGATGCTTCATTCATTTTAACCGTCAGCTGATTCTTAATGTCTTTGTATCCCCCGTTCAAGAATCGGGCGATCTCATCTGTCATGTCACGGTACGTGTCTTTGCTTACCTCTTTAATACAAGGAGCAAGGCACTGTCCCATATGGTAGTAAAGACAGGCACGGTCAGGGAGGGTCGAGCATTTCCGCAATGGATATAATCGGTCGAGAAGCTTTTTCGTTTCATTTGCAGCGCCAACATTTGGATATGGACCGAAGTATTTCCCTTTCCCCCGCTGTACCTTTCTCGTGGTGATAAGTCGCGGATGACGTTCATTCGTTAATTTAATGAACGGATAACTCTTATCGTCCTTTAGCATGACATTATATTTAGGGTCATATTTTTTGATTAAATTCATTTCAAGCACAAGGGCTTCCAGATCCGATGATGTCATGATGTATTCGAAGTCCTCGATTTCACCTACGAGGCGCTGGGTCTTTGCATCATGAGAACCGGTGAAATAAGAGCGGACCCGGTTTTTCAACACTTTCGCTTTTCCAACATAAATGATCGTCCCTTGTCTGTCCTTCATTAAATAACATCCCGGCTGATCTGGAAGCAGCGCTAGTTTATTCGTGATATTCTGATTCATCATTCTTCCTCCTTCCTTGATTTCTCCCATTTATACAGTGTAAGGTCATGATAAATTGGGTCGATGAGCTCACTTGAATGAAAATGTTTTTCTATTTTTATAAAATCATTCACCGAAATCCCCTGGTTTTTGAAACCTTGCACCACTTTATCGGTCAGATAGATATCCCGATCAGGATAATATCCTGCATCATTGGCAAACACCTCATAGGTTTGCACTTTTTTATGAATAAAAGGGACGTCAAGATATTCAAGCACCCTTGACTCTTCCCATGTGTAAACAACAAGGGGTTGATCTATTTCTTCCAAATAATCGGCCATTTGATACACAGACGGAATTTCCGACGTATAGGTATATAATAGCTTACTTGTATGGGAAACTTGAAGCAGGAGAAACAAGATCAGGAATAGAGAGCCTGCCATTGTCCTTTTTCTCGAAAACAGCAGCACCGTAATGAAGAACCACGATATGCCAATCAAAGGCAGTGCATGGCGCGGTTTCATCACATTCTGGGCAAATAAAGCCCATAGAAAGTAACTGACTGCCAGAAGGACCAGCAGGATGATCATCTGACGGTTCCCGAGCTTAGCTCTCCATAGTAGAATGAAACTTCCACCCAAAAGGAATAGGAGGATAACCGATTCCCCTGCTCCCCCGACCCATACCGTATTCACGAAGAGCAGCTTTCCCGTTCTGTCCAACAAGCTGAGATCCGAGGCACCGATTGCTCCGCCCCATTCCTGAAAATGGCCGTTCGTGAAAGACAGGGCCAATCGCAGAAAACTGTCAAGACCACCTTCTGACATGCTGATGCCAGCAACCCACACGAGCTGAAAGAGAATCGTGATAAGACTATAAACGAATAGATCCATGATCTTAAACAGTCCTGATTTCCATCTAGTATACAGTACCAGCAGGATTCCGAATCCGAGGGCCAAATATGATAATCGTATACCGAGAAGCAGGCTGAACAGGAACAGTGGCAGGATAAGAAATCCGTTATGCGATCTTTCATTCGCCCACACCAAACTCCATATATACCACCACATCATGCCCATAGCAGCTCCCTCGGACATGGGCTGGTTCACCATCAGGACCGTAAAGCTGCTTGTGTAAATAAACGCCGCCGCCACTACTGAATAGGAAGGACGGACCAACCTTTTGACTAATAAAATAAGAGGGATGACGGCACTTCCGTACATAAAAATATTAAATAGGCTCAGGGCTTGCACTGGATCTCCTACCAGCATATGAAAAGCCTTTCCCCCAAGGATAAAATAAGGGTATCCGGGAAAATGCGGCTGCATCTGGTACATATCAAAATGAATCACACCGAGGGCAAAATCCACCATATCCCACGTAGACGCGTATGCTGGTACCCAAATTACCTGAAGAATAAAAACCGACATGATGGCCAATGACCCGATCCCATTTGACCAACTTCCATATTTCCTGATCTTCTCTCTCACCAACTTCACCCTCATACGTGTTAATACAAAAAGAACCAAACATACATTCCTTTATAGAGTGTACACCTTTCGAAAAAGGTGTTCAATCTTTAAGGCAATGATGTTTGGTCCTTACATCCTTTTACTTAGCTTGGGGGCTCAAGTCCTTCACACCGGCTTGAACCTCTTCCTTTGCTTTCACCGTTTTAGGCTTAGTGGAAGTCAGCAAGTAGATGGCGACGAAATATCCGATATAGGCCATCACCTCTTCAATCGAAGGCATGGAAGAATATCCGAACAGTGCTTTAAGGAAAATCCCGACGTCACCCGATAGTAGCGGTGCAGCTCCTGTATCACGTAAGAAATGGGCATAGTCGATCGGATGCTCAGGGAGGATCCAGGTAAGGTCATAAAGATGTGGAATGACACTGCCGATCAATCCAATATCCTGCATCATGGAAATCGCCTGAACAAGAAGTCCGGCAGAAATCAGGATGATGAATGCACCCGTCACTTTAAAGAAGCTCTTCAATGAAATTCTCATTGTGCCTTTAAAGAATAAGTACGCGACAATACTCCCGATAACCACACCGGTGATTGCTCCCCATCCCTGCATGGCCGCTCCAATATCACCACCTGTGATGGCTGCGAAGAAAAAGACTGTCTCTACCCCTTCACGCAGAACAACCAGAAAGGAATGGATCACCATGCCGACAATGTTTCCTGTCGAAATAAAATGATTCATCTTCCCTTCCATATTCCCTTTAAGGTCGCGGCTGTGATTGGCCATCCAGAAGACCATTTGTGTGAGGAGAACGGACGAGACCAGCATAATGCCGATCTTTAAGTACATCTCGCTTCCCATTGCGGCAAATCCGGTAAAAACAACCTGAAAAAGCATCGCTACTCCGACACTGGCCAAAATCGCTAACCCAGCTCCAAGCCAGACATACTTTGTAAACTGGCCATGGTTCGTTTTCTTCAGATAGGTGGTGATGATCCCGATGATCAATAAAGCCTCGAGGACTTCACGAAAGGTGATCAGCAAAGCTTGTAATTCCACGTTAGTTCCCCCTTACCAGCTAAAACGGTTTATGATTTCTTGAACTTATTTACGTTTTCTGACTGCATAGATGATGGCAGCTGCCAGAACTCCCGCAATGATGATGATGGGCAGCCAGTTCTTCAGGTTGGAAATATCCGTCCACTCCTGTTTCTGACTCGCCTCTTCGGTGGCACTTTCAGCAAAATGCCCTACTTCAAGACTCTTGATGTTAAATTCTTTTTGAAGAGAATCCACTATGATCTGTTTACTTTGTTTAAACGCTTTCTGATCGGATTCCTTGGTACCGACGCCGAACAACCCTGGATTCCCCAATGATTCCAACGCTTGATCGAACTGTGTACGGATTTTTTGATCCAATTCAGGATTTTCCCCTTCTACCTTGGGAGACAGCGTTTTATATGTAGCAAATCCTTTTGCCAGTAATCGCTTACTAGTATCATATTCAGAGAAGTTTTTATCAATGCTCTCAAGTCTTCTCGCAATATTGAGGACAAGGAGTTCATCTAAATTTTCGATAGCTTGTTCTTTTTCTTTCTCATCCAGGTTTTGAAGAATGACCTTGGAAGGTTTTTCACCCATATGCTGATCCACTTCTTCTTGGACCGTTTCATAAATCTTTTTGGACTCAGAATAATTTGGAGGGTTTTCATCTAGCTTGATCATGATTTCTTTATATGCTTCTGCTATTTTCTCTTCACTTGGGTCACCGTATGAATAGGCGGCTGCCTGGGAAGTTAGCATAATATTAAGTAGTAAACTTATGAGTGCACTGGTAATAAATATTTTTTTCATCTATGATTCCCTCCTGTTTTCAATGATAATGATTATCATTCGTATTGTCAATAAAAAATAAGCACTCTCACAACATGGAGAGTACTTATTTTTCACGATATAGACAAACCTTATCCTGTTTTATTTAGCGAAATGATTCATTCCTTCTTCAGATGGGATGAAATGGGCCTGCTCTTCTACATACACTTTCCTTACAGGCTTTTGCATCTCTTTCCAAATGGCAGGTAGAACAGAAGACATATAAGATTTGAACTTTATGAAGGAGCGTCCCGTTGTCCGTACATGGTACAATATCGGGATTTCCTTCACCCTGAACCCCTTCCGTACAAGATTCAAGGTCAGCACTTGGGCATAATTGTAATCATGGATGATTTCTGCATGTTCCATCGCCTGTTTCGAGAACGCCCGCATTCCGGATTGACCATCATAAATCCACTTTCTGAGCAAAAGAGATTGCAGTGCTGTAAAGCAGTAATTTCCTAAGCGTCGGTGGAGCTTCATTCCGTTGATGGTACCAAGGAATCTCGATCCCATCGTATAGTCCGCCTCTCCGTTGAAAAGCGGCTGTAATAGATCCGGAATCTGCTCAGGCGGGTATTCTCCATCTGCATCTATCATGACACCGATATGGGCACCCAGTTCAACGGATGCTCTCAACCCTTCCCTCACGGCATTCCCCAAACCGCGGTTATGCTTGAATGTTACGATGTGATCGGCACCCGCCTCCTGTGCCAATTCAACCGTACGATCCGTTGAACCATCATTGATGACCAGCACCTCCACCTCAACGGAAGGATGAAAGGAACGGGGGACCCGCCTGATGACGTCCCCGATCGACTCTTCTTCATTATGGGCTGGCATGAAGACAATGACTTTCTGTTTATTCATGTTGCTTCCAACTCTCCTTTAGGGCCTCGTTTAATACAGGTCCTCTGCTGTTTCCCGGAAAAGGAGCCCCTAATAAATGGGCGATCGTTGGTGCCATGGAAACAAGACTGTGCTTTTCCTGTATCTTCTCACCAGGTTTGACCCCTGGCCCAACCATAAAGAAAGGAACGAACCTCTCTCCTTCATCAAGATGACCATGTCCACCGATTCCATCTGCCTGTCCGTGATCGGCACATATCATAAGGGTCGTATTTTCCATCTTCCCTTCAGATTCCAGCCACTCCACATATTCCTGTATTAAACGATCCGCTTCTTCAATCTTTTCAATATATTCATCATATAAGACACCCCTACTATGCCCAATTTGATCCGTGCCGATTAATTGGACAATGAAGAGATCAGGATCTTCCTCTCCCATGATTTTTTTTGCTTTATTGATAATATTTCGGTCTGCTTTGTCTTTATGCATCACGGCAGTGACCGTTTCAACATCTTTGCCAAACGAATCCACCAGGTGGGCAATCCCGAGCATTTTCCCTTTTTTCCCTACTTTACGTAAAGAATCAAAGATACTTTCCACCTTGATGCCAAGCTTCCAGACCATATTCGATTTCATACCGTGTTCTTTCGGATACGTCCCCGTAAACATGGAAGAGAAGCAGACAACGGTTCTCGCAGGATACACGGTCTCCATATTCAAATACTCGGTTCCCTTCTCCATTAATTCATCAAGATACGGCGTATTTGCTTCATAAAACCGTTCCTTTCTCATCCCGTCAATCACGATGACAACCACTTTATCATTGAGTGATTCGCCTCCTGTCTCTCCTGCTGTAAATGAATCATACTGCTTCGGCTTCCAGTCAAACAGATAATGGTGGAGAATGAACGCCAAAGCGAAAACCACACCGCAAAAGATGAAATAATGGGTCGCAGGAAGTAATTCCCCCGTGGACAAATTCGTCATCATTCCATCCCATACCGAGAGCAAGAGTAGGAATTTCGGCAGCTGTTCCTGGGCATTTCCGCTCGTTGAGTCACTGTTCTTCAACACCAGTTTCCAAAACCGGGTGAAATTCAGCCAGTCCGTCCCAATCCGAAGATGATAATAAAACGTTCCCCAGAAAAAGACCGTAAAGAAGAAATATAGGCCAATCCCAAGTGCCCACAGTGCTAAATCCGGTGATTCAAAGAGAAGAAGATACCCTATGACCGGGATCCATAAATAGTTTCGTAAAAACAAAGGAAAATCATAATAGAAATATAAAATAAATAGGGGAAGTGTAAACAGCAAGCTAATAAGGAATGCGAACCATTCCCCTTGCAGCAATCCCTGAAAATGAAAGATCGTCATAGTCCCTACAACAAAAATAGGGGTGAATGGCTTCCCTTCGTTCAGCAGATTCCAGCATCTTGCCGCCGTTTTTTCGAATTTCGATGCGCTTTTCATTTCATTCATCCTTTCATCCTGCCCCACTGTTTCACTTTCTTGATCGAAACAGGTGATACGGCGATTACGATTCCTCCAACTGCAAATGAGAAAATAAACTTTAATCCATGACTCAAAATAGCCATGGATAGTCCTTTCCCAAGGGGGATACCAGCAGAGAGCAAGGTATAACTCATAACAGATTCATAGGTCCCCAGTCCTCCAGGGGCAAATTGAAATAACTGACCAATGATTGTGACACTGTTGACCCAAATAGACGCTCCCATAGATAAAGGCTCGAGTACAATTATGGATACCCCGTAAAGAATGGCCCCTTCCAATACCCAACTCAAAAGTATGAAGCCCGTTACCAAAAGTCCCCTGCCGCCTGACAGCGCATCCTTCAATATCCCGAGATGTCTTGAAAGACTTTCAGTTGAGATGAATAGAAGGAGTACCCATGCGGCCACTATGAAAAAGATGATCAATCCGACCGTTAAAAAGCCCGGGAGCTTTAATGCGAAGGGGAAAAAGAAAAGCCCGCATCCTGCCAGGACTAAAAGCAATAAAGTATCCATTACCCTCAGAACCACAACGGAATGAAAGGACCTTTCAACGCTAATATGCTTTTCTCGTTGATTCATCACCATGACCCGCAGCCAGTCCCCCACTTTCAAGGGGAACAAGTGATTAAACAGCAAACTGTAAAACAGTCCGATCAAACAACTCGATAATCGAACCCCATCATTCAAGTAGAGTTTCCATGCCATTCCCTTCAGGAAGAACGAAAAAAAATAGATTCCGAGTACAACTAACACAATGACGGGATGATGGAGCACCTGCTGTAAGGTTTTCATCATATATTCTTTATCAAAATAGAAATAGAGTAAGATGAAAAAGACACCCGTCAATACGATCCGCACGCCGTTTTTTGCAAACTTATAGTACGATTTCTTCATGTTCCCTCATCCACTGAACCGTTCTTCTGATTCCTTCCTCAAAGGAAAACAAGGGAGAATACCCGAGAACACCATGGGCTTTCGAATAGTCCGCACACGTAGATGTGACATCCCCAAGTCTCCGATCTGTCACACTCAGCTTAAGGGATGGGAAATGATTTCTCAATTCATAAATCAGGCGTTCCATGGAAATCGGGTCTCCGTTTCCAAGATTGAACGTACCTGATTCATCAGTTCTGATCGCCTTATATGTTCCATCCACAATATCATCTATGTACGTATAATCCCGTGTGTTCTCCAATCCGAAGATGGGAAGTTCCTGACCATTCATAAGCTTTTTGATAAAAGAATAAATGGCCATATCGGGTCTTCCCCAAGGACCGTACACGGTAAAGAAACGGAGGATCGTCAACTCCAACCCATAAATGGACGCATACGCTTTACAAAACGATTCGGCGCTATACTTTGCTGCTGCATACGGTGACACTACCGCCCCCGTCGCATCCTCTTCCCGTGAAGGTTTATGGTTCGTATTTCCATAAACAGAGGAGGAAGATGCGAAGACAAACTTACGGATACCGCTCTCTCCAGCCATCCTCAGCGTATTGATTGTCGCTTTAATATCATAATCGACGTATTCGTGAGGAGCATTCAACGAGTGCGATACTCCTGGTATTGCTGCCAGATGCACGACACAGTCACCTTTAAATTCGTGAAACACCTCTTGAAGCTCGTCTTCATCCAGCAGCAAGTCTTTTTGAGCAAATTTGAATGTCCCCATTTCCTTTACGAAGGATAACTGCTTTTTCTTTCGTTCCGGGGAATAATAGGGGTGAAAGCTGTCTATGATCAACAGCTCATGCTTCTCTTCAATAAGCTTTCTTGATAAATGGCTCCCGATGAACCCGGCACCGCCTGTAACAATAATCTTCAATTTCTTACACCTCGTACCATACCGATTTAATCCTTCTATATTGTACCTTATCGAAGGGAGAAAGTGAAAAAGGGTTGACCCCCATTGTGATCGAAACTCCATCTATGATGAAAGAAGGACTTCAAACACTTATAAAGGGTCAACCCAAATGACTATTTATTCGCTTTCGCCATCACATCGTTCAACATTTTTTCAATGTCTTTTCGGAAGCCTTCTGCTTTTTCTTTATCTTGTGACTTAACAGCTTCTAAGTAGCTTTGAGCATTGTTCGATAAGGACTCATATGATTCATCACCCATCAGGCTCTTAATATCAGAAGAGATCAAATCAATAAACAAAGCACCTTCCAATGCCGTGATTGCAGATTTATCTTCTCCCCAGTATTCTTCGCTCTCTTCATACTCATGTAAGGCAATTTTAGAGAATCCGCGAACGAAAGCATGATTCACTGCTTCAGGGTCGATCGTCTTCACGTCCGTTTGTAAATCGAATTGGTTGTTGATCATTTCTGCTTCTTCAGGAGCGTTGCCTGATAGATAACTAGCAAGAGATTGATAGAATGCCCATCCTTCTGCCTGTTCTGCTTTAGCCGCTTCGGCATCTTCCTTCGCTTCTTCAGAGGCTTTCATGGCATATCCGTTCGGAAGGGCCCCTGCAGCAAGATAAAACGTCTTCATGAGCGTCTTATCCACTACTTGTTTTCCAAGTTGGAAACCAAGTTCATCATCCTCTTCAACCGCTTTCTCCATTTCGGAGAATCCACCATTAATGGCGTCGATCATCTTTGTTCCATATGCCTGATCCCGCTTTTCAACAGTCGGTTCTAGAATTTCATAGAATTCCTTCGCCTCTTCTATTTCTTCATTCACTTCTTCTGTATTGCCCCAGTTCTCGGCTACTTCTGTGAATTCATGTTTCATGGTAGTGTAAAATACTTTTTGCATTAATTTATCAAATAATTGTGCTACGACCACTTGATCAAGGGAACCATCCTTCCCTGCTTCAAGAGCAGTGGAAATATGTTCATCAACCGTATCTTCAAATTCCTGATCACGTTTTTGCACAAGTTCCTGCAAATCGTCCTGATAGATGGAAGTCACTTTATCAAAATCGACATCCTGATCTTCCTTCGCTTTGGAAAGCTCTGCCTTTGCTTCCTCGAATGAAGCAGAGAAATCAACAGTTGCCTCTTCGGTTTCATCTTCCTTTTCCACTTGTTTCGACTCATCTGATGAAGCTGTTTTTTCATTGCTGTTTTTATCATCTGTTCCACACCCTGCCAGGACAGAACCCGTTAATAAGAATGCAGCAAATATTTTCGTTAAATCTCTCTTTCTCATATGTATATACCCCCGACTGATTAAATGATAATGATTTTCAATTCCATTTAAATTATAGCGAGAATGATTCTCACAGTCAACGTATTTTGAAAATTAATTTTGTTGTGGGAAAATGATAAGTGGTTGCGGCAGTTTCGGGCATTGTTGCGGCACTTTCATCGTTCGTCGCGGCACTACCTCCCTTTTTACGGATATTTCGTCTATTCGTCATGACAGCAATTGCATTTATATCAACAAAAAAACACCGGAGCTGAACTTCAGCCCCGGTGTTTCGCGTATGCTCTTATACGTGTTTATTTAATAATTCAGCAAGTGCTTCTTTAGGTTGGAAACCGATTACTTTGTCTACAACTTCTCCGTCTTTAAGGACAACTAAAGTCGGGATACTCATAACCCCGTATTTACCTGCTGTTTCCTGGTTTTCATCAACGTCAACTTTGACGATTTTCACTTTGTCGCCCATTTCGCTATCAAGTTCTTCAAGAACTGGTGCGATCATTTTACAAGGTCCACACCAAGGTGCCCAGAAATCTGCCAGTACCAGTCCAGAATTTGTATCAGTCGAAAATGATTGATCAGTAGCATGTGTAATTGCCATTTATATGCGCCTCCTAAAATCTTTGAATGTAACGTAATTATATCACCGTTTTTTTTTGGATGCTATCTTTCTGCTCGTAGGTAATATTCCCTTTGGAAAACGGAATATACCTTGAGAGAAAAAATAAGGCGCAGCCCGTGATTCAGCTACGTCCTTATTTGTATTCATATTATTCTAATACCCTTTAATCGTTCCTTTAAACGCTTGGAAGGATTAAGAAGAGGATACTTTTAATTTCTTGAATTCTTCCGTTAACATTGGTACTACTTCAAACAGGTCTCCGACGATTCCATAATCCGCTACGTTGAAGATATTGGCTTCAGGATCTTTATTGATTGCTACGATGACCTTAGAGTTGGACATACCGGCTAAATGCTGGATGGCTCCGGAAATACCGCAAGCAATATACAAGTCAGGCGTTACGACTTTCCCTGTTTGACCAATCTGGAGGGAGTAGTCACAGTAGTCTGCGTCACAAGCTCCACGAGATGCTCCTACCGCCCCACCAAGTACATCGGCAAGTTCTTTAAGAGGATTGAATCCATCTTCACTCTTTACTCCGCGCCCACCGGCGATGATGACCTTCGCTTCAGAAAGGTCCACGCCTTCGCTTGCTTTGCGTACAACTTCTTTAATAATGGTGCGCAAATCTTTAATATCGACAGAATGAGATGTAACGTCACCTGAACGTGACTCATCTTTCGCCAAAGGCTCGATGTTATTTGGACGGATTGTTGCAAAGATCACTCCGTCTGTCACGATTTTCTTTTCAAATGCTTTACCTGAATAAATCGGTCTTGTGAAGACGAGGTTACCGCCGGCTTCTTCAAGATCTGTTGCATCTGAGATCAAACCTGTGCTAAGTTTACTTGCCACTTTAGGGGACAGGTCTTTTCCAAGTGCCGTATGACCGAAGATGATGCCTTCAGGCTTCTCTTCCTCAATGACTGAAATGATGGCTTGTGAATAACCGTCAGACGTATATTGCTCAAGCTTATCGTCTTCCACGACCACTACTTTGTCCGCACCATATTGAATCATCTCTTCACCTAAAGCGCTTACACTCTTCCCGATAAGAACTCCGACGACTTCTCCACCTTCAGATACTGTTTTACCCGCCGCAATCGCTTCAAAGGAAACATTACGTAATGATCCGTCTCGAACTTCTCCAAGTACTAATACTTTTCTCGCCATGTTAAATTACCCCCTGAATGTTAGTTATTACTGTGACTCTCACTTATATAACTTTTGCTTCGTTGCGAAGAAGTGAAACAAGCTCTGATACTTGAGCATCCAGTTCCCCTTCTAACACTTTTCCGGCTTCCTTCTTCGGTGGAAGGTAGATTTCAATTGTTTTGGTTTTCGCTTCAACTTCATCTTCATCTAAGTCGATATCATCCAATTCCACTTCATCTAAAGGCTTTTTCTTCGCCTTCATGATTCCTGGAAGAGATGGATAACGCGGTTCGTTCAACCCTTGTTGAGCTGTCACTAACAGTGGAAGGGATGTTTCAATGACTTCTGAATCTCCTTCTACGTCACGAGTGACCGTTACCGCTTCACCATCGATTTCCAATTTTGTGATGGTTGTTACATAAGGGATATCAAGCTGTTCTGCCACACGCGGCCCAACTTGTCCAGATCCACCGTCAATGGCAACATTACCTGCAAGGATCAAATCGACTTCCTGTTCTTTTAAATAGTGAGCCAGGATCTTCGCTGTCGTGAATTGATCTCCATGATCAAGATCGTCTTCTGTATTGATAAGGACTGCTTTGTCAGCACCCATTGCTAAAGCCGTTCTCAATTGCTTTTCACTTTCTTCTCCGCCAACTGTCACGACTGTTACTTCGCCGCCATGTGCATCACGGACTTGAATGGCTTCTTCCACTGCATATTCATCGTAAGGATTTATGATAAATTCAGCTCCGTCTTCGGCAATTTGACCGTTTTGGATCGAAATTTTCTCCTCAGTATCAAACGTTCTTTTCAAAAGTACATAGATGTTCATTCGTAAGTCCCTCCTAATAATGTAAACATTCTTTCCCTTAAAAAGATTTCGACAATTTAACCCCTTTGAATGGGCAGCATTGACATGCAATACTGCCCCTCACTAAGAGTTTACTATATTACTAGAATGTATTCTAGCCTTTAAAGTGTGGTTCTCTCTTTTCAACGAAGGCTGAAATACCCTCTTTGGCATCAGCGGATACGAATACTTCACCGAATAGATCCGATTCTCTCATAACACCCTCATAGAAACGGTCATCTTTCGTATAACTTAATAACTCAATGGCAGCCTTCATGGCCCCCGGGCTCTTCTTGGCAATCTTATCAGCCATTTCCTTTGCCTTGTCGAATAGCTGGTCTTCAGGGTAAGCCTTATTGGCAAGACCCCACTGAACGGCTTCTGTTCCGCTGATCGGCTCGCTCGTCAACAGCATTTCTGCTGCTTTCGCTCTCCCAACCAGCTTAGGAAGGCGCTGGGAACCTGCAAATCCGGGAACAAGTCCAAGTTGCAGTTCAGGCAATCCGAGTTTCGCATTTTCACTCACCAATCGGATATGACAACCCATGGCAAGCTCCAATCCGCCGCCTAGAGCAGCACCGTGAATGGCTGCAATGATCGGCTTTGAGAAATTCTCCATCCGTTCGAAAACGTCCTGACCTTTTTTGGCAAGCTTAGAGAATTCTTCTCCGCTCTCTATCGTCGTAAATTCCTTAATGTCGGCACCCGCCGAGAAAAAGCGGCCCTCACCTTTCAGCAAGATGACCCGGACATCCTTATTCGTTTCAAGCTCATCAAGAACGGAATCGATCTCCCTGATGAGTCCACTTGCGAGTGCATTAGCTGGTGGTCTTTGAATCAGGACCGTTGCTACCTGTCCTTCTAAGACCCATGATAAACTTTCCATCTCTCATCCCCCTAAACGAAGTTAGTTCCTGCCGCCACATCCATGAAGTAATAGTTTGTGTATAGCAGGGACTTGAGCTACCAAATCATATTTCTGATCGTTCATCACCCATGTTGTCGCCATTTCATCCAATGTTCCAAAGATCATTTGACGGGCGAGGCGAACATCCAGGTCACTTGAGAACTCTCCTGATTCAATACCACTGATCAGAATTTTATCGACTAATTCAAGATACCCCTTTAATACATCATTGATTTTCAAACGGATATCTTTATTGGATTGTCTTAGTTCCAACTGTGTGACGATGGCCAGATGATGATCATCCGACAGAATCCTACAATGATTTTCAATCATCACTAATAATTTCTCTGAAACTGTCTGTTTTCCTGCAATAACTTCCTCAATTTTTTCGACAAAGAGAACCATCTTTTCTTTGAACAAAGAAATCAGGATGTCTTCTTTGTTTTTAAAATAAAGGTAGATGGTACCGTCGGCGACACCTGCCTGTTTTGCAATCTTTGAGACCTGTGCCTGATGATAGCCATTTTCAGCTATCACAATGACAGCAGCATCGATAATTTGCATGTATTTAGGTTTATTTCGTTTCATATGTTCTGACCTGCCTTAACAAAATATGAATGACCATTCATTCATATTTTTATAATAAAAGGTTTCTCAAGGATTGTCAAGAATAGATCCTTGTCCCATTCGAATCCAAAAAGAGAAAGCTCAATGAAAATCATATTAACTTGTTTTTTGTTGGTTTTCTATTTTTTGGCGCTCTTCTTCCACAAGGGATCTCCGGAGGATTTTTCCGACAGCTGTTTTAGGCAGTTCCTTCCTGAATTCATAAATTCTCGGTACTTTATAGGCAGCCAAGTACTTGCGGGAGTATTCATTGAGCTCCTCTTCAGTCAGGGATTCTCCTTCTTTCAATACTACATATGCCTTCACGGTCTCTCCTCTATAAGGGTCAGGGACGCCAGCTGCAACCACTTCCTGAATGGCAGGATGTTCGTATAGGACTTCTTCAATCTCCCGGGGATAGATATTAAAGCCGCCGGCAATGATCATATCTTTCTTACGATCTACTACGTAAAAATAGCCCTTTTCATCCATATACCCGATATCTCCCGTCAGGAGCCATCCGTCCTTTAACGTTTGTTCAGTTTCCTCAGGACGGTTCCAATATCCTTTCATCACCTGGGGACCTTTGACGACGATTTCACCCATTTCATTTGGAGGAAGGGGTTCTCCCGTTTCCATTGAAAACACGGCACTGTCTGTACCCGGCCATGGTACACCGATGCTTCCCTTTATTCTCTCTTTATCCCATAGGAAATTGGAATGAGTGACGGGGGATGATTCGGTTAAGCCATATCCTTCAACGAGCTTACCACCCGTAACTTCCTCGAATTGCTGCTGCACTTCCACCGGTAATGGAGCACTTCCGCTGAGACATGAATCAATGGACGACAGATCATATTTCTTTAATTCCGGATGATTCAACAGTCCGATATAGATCGTCGGGGCACCTGGAAAAAGGGTAGGCTTCTGCTTATGAATTGTTTTCAACGTCGTTTCTGCATCGAATTTAGGGAGCAGGATCATCTTATATCCCTGCATGACAGAAAGAATCAGTACGGCAGTCATGCCATAGACATGGAAGAATGGAAGGATTCCGAGCATCTTCTCTTCCCCTTTTTTACACTTATAAAGCCAGGCATCACACATGGAAGCATTCGCCACCAGATTCTTATGGGTCAGCATGACACCTTTAGGGAAACCTGTCGTGCCTCCAGTGTATTGAAGGAGGGCCAGATCATTTTCAAAGTCGAATTCTTCTTGTGGCACCACTTCACCTTTTGCTGTTTTCATGATCTCCGTAAACAAATGGTTTCGACCTGAATGTTCCACTTTCACAACGATGCCGTATTGTTTCTTCTGGATGAATGGATAAATGAGATTTTTGGGAAAAGGAAGATACTCTTTGATAGCGGTTACAATAATGTGCTCAAGGTCGGTGTTTTTCATTGCTTTTGATACCCTCGGATAAAGGATGTCTAATGTCAAAATCACCTTGGCCCCGGAATCTTTCATTTGATATTCAATTTCTCTTTCCATATATAATGGATTGGTTTGTACCACTACTCCTCCTGCATAAAGGATGCCGTAATAGGCGATGACCGATTGAGGAGTATTGGGAAGCATGATCGCCACCCGATCGCCCTTATTGATCCCGAGTGTCTTAAGATAGCCGGCGAATGTAAGAGCCGATTCATACAGTTCGTTATATCCTATCTCTTTGCCCATGAAATGAATCGCTGCCCTTTCGCCATAAAGAGATGCGGCTTCAGTCAAATAGGACTGCAAAGGTTTTGCAACAAGATTAAGCTCCTTTGGTATTTCCGCAGGATATTCAGCAAGCCATGGTTGATTCATGGTAATCCCTCCTTCAAAATTATTAGAAAATTTCTTCTATTTATTATTATAATATAAGGGGACTCCAGTTACAATTTGAAATAAATGACGGCCCGACTTTCTTACTATTCTGTAAAGCTTGCCCTTCGTGAAAGATCACTTTTATAAAAGAAAAAAGACTGCCTATTCAACCATATGACAGTCTGTTTGTACATTATTATTATTCCGGGATGATATTTACCTTTTTATGTCCGTAGGGTCTGATCAGGTAAAGAACAGCATGTAGATGATCCCAACCACTATAAATACCCCGCACAGGGTAAGCAGAACCTTTGCCAATGTTTCCATATTCCCTCTCCTTACGATATACCGGCTCCTATAACATAGGATAATCCGACTGAGATGACCAGCGAAATGAAGCCTACCGCCCGGTTATCATTTTCAATTTCTTCATCGATCCTGAATTTGGGTGTCAGAAATTCATAAATGAAATATCCGATCAACAATAAAATGAAGCCGAAAACACCCCATCCTATCGTGGTAAGAATGGTATCATTGTGGCTGATCGAGTGCCTGAAAATGTTGGCGATCCCGAATATCTTCCCGCCTGTCGCCATCGCCACAGCCAAATTCCCTTTTTTAATTTCTTCCCAGTTCCGATACTTGGTCACCAGTTCAAAAATCGCCAAGAACAATACCAGGCAAAGGATGACCACACTGTAATTCCCCGCCGTTTGAACAAATTCATTTTCCCAAAAGTTCTCCATTGAAAAGCTCCCTTTAATCCTTTTTTCAATCACTTGAATTGAACGACCGTTACTCCCGTTCCACCTTCACCTGCATCCCCAAAACGGATGTTTTTGACCGAGCGGTGATTTTTAAGATACTCCTGTACTCCCTGTCTTAAAGCACCTGTCCCTTTTCCATGGATGATGGAAACGCGGGGATACCCGGCAAGCAGCGCGTCATCGATATACTTCTCTACTCTTGATAATGCATTTTCAAAACGCTCTCCGCGCAAGTCAAGTTCAAGGCTGACATGAAAATCCTTCCCCTTTACGGTAGCGAGGGGCTTCGTTTCAACCTTTTGCTGGGACTGGATGAATTCCAGATCTGATTCCTTCACTTTCATCTTCATAATTCCCATTTGAACCTGCCATTCCTTTGCCGACACTTTTTCGACCAAATGACCCTTTTGATCAAAGCTCAACACCTTGACTTCATCACCAGGTTTCAATTCCTGTTTTGCACCTGTGGCTATCTTCTTTTGTCCCGTTTTCAACTTCGGAGCGGCATCCTCAAGCTGCTTTTTTGCCTGGATCAATTCATGCTCTTTAATCTGGGCGGATTTTTCCTGCTGCATTTTCCGCAGGTCCTTGATCACCTGCTCAGCTTCCGCCTTCGCCTTTTCAACGACTTCACTGGCTTTTTGCTGTGCCTTTTCGTAAAGGGTATCTTTCTTTTCATAGTACTCCATCATTTGCTTCTGCATATCTTTATGCATCTTCTCTGCCTGTCTTAAAAGCTCATGAGCTTCCTCAAGCTCCCGTTCACCCTGACGTCTGCTGTCTTCGAGGGAGGCAATCATATTCTCGACTTCTTTACTGTCTGTACCAATATGGGACTTCGCCCGTTGGATGACCCCATCTGACAAACCAAGACGCCTGGAAATATCAAACGCATTACTTCTTCCAGGTACCCCAAGTAAAAGTTTGTACGTTGGACTTAACGTTTCTACATTAAATTCCACACTGGCATTTACGACTCCTTCCCGATTGTATCCATATGCTTTCAACTCGGGGTAGTGGGTGGTCGCTACGACTCTTGCCCCTGTTCCATGGACTTCATCAAGGATGGAGATCGCCAGTGCCGCACCTTCTTGAGGGTCCGTCCCTGCTCCTAATTCATCGAACAGCACGAGGCTTTCATGATCGACCTTTTTCAGGATGTCCACGATATTGACCATATGGGAAGAAAAGGTACTCAAGCTTTGTTCAATCGATTGCTCATCCCCGATATCGGCGTAGATGGTACGAAATACGCCTACTTCGGATCCGTCCAGAGCAGGGATTGGTAAACCAGCCTGTGCCATCAGGTTTGTTAAACCAAGTGTCTTCAGCGTAACGGTTTTACCACCGGTATTCGGACCGGTGATGACGATGGAGGAAAACTCATTCCCGAGTTCGATATCATTGGCAACCGCTTCATCAATGGGCAGCAGTGGGTGCCTTGCTTTATTCAGCTTCACCCTGCGTTGGTTATTGATGGTTGGTTTAGACCCTTTGATGGACCGTCCGAACTTCGCTTTCGTAAACATGAAATCCACGTCTGACAGGACGTTGACGATCAGGAGCAGTTCTTCCCCAAATTCCTGAACTTTCTCAGACAGCTCCTGCAGAATTTTTTCAATTTCCGTCTGTTCCTTTAATCGATACTCCCTCAGCTGATTATTCAGCTGAACGATCGCTTCCGGTTCAATGAACAGCGTCTGCCCTGAGGAGGATTGATCATGGATGATCCCCCCGTATTGACCCCTGTATTCTTGTTTGACCGGTATGACGTACCGATCATTCCGGATGGTGATGATGGCATCTGATAACATTTTTTGTGCGTTGGAAGAACGGATCATCCGTTCCAGCTTCTCCCGGATCCGGCCTTCATTAGCGCGGAGCTGTGCGCGGATCGTACGCAGAGTTTCACTTGCTGAATCAAGGATATCACCGTTATCATCCACCACTTTTCGTATTTCCTGCTCCAGTTGAGGAAGCGGGATGACCGTCCCCATTTTCTCCTGTAAAAGTGGAATCTCTACTTCTTCCTCAAGGAGTTCTTCTACAAACAGTGTCAGCTTCCTGCTTGCCCGTATCGTACTCGCCACCTGGACAAATTCAGCTGGTGAAAGCATCCCGCCTATTTGAGCCCGCTTCACGTGAGGACGTATATCAAAGATCCCGCCAAGTGGTGCGTGACCTTTTAACCTGAGAATGGTCATGGCTTCATCCGTCTCTTCATGAAGAGCTGTGATCTCTTCATATTCCACTGACGGCATGAGGGAAGATACCCTTGCGTGACCGAGTGCAGACGCTGCGAATTGCTTTAATAATTCTTTAATTTTATCAAACTCTAATGTCTTTAGTACTTTAGAATTCACGGAATGTATTCCACCTTTTTTCAGTTTCGCTTAATAAATTGTATGAACTCCTCTTTATCCCAAGTATTGATGACCGTATCTTTCTTGATCCAACCTTTACGGGCCGTCCCCACACCAACCTCCATAAATTCGAGGTGGTCGATACTGTGGGCATCTGTGTTAATAACGAGCTTCACACCCTGCTCCTGTGCTTTTCGGATATTTTCAGCAGAAAGATCCAGGCGGTTCGGGTTTGCATTCAGCTCAAGAGCCGTACCTGTTTCTTTCGCCAGCTGAATAAGAAGATCCATATCGACGTCATAGCCTTCCCGTCTGCCAATGATCCTGCCAGTGGGGTGAGCGATGATATCCACATGAGCACTCTTCAAGGCTGTTGAGAGCCTCTCCATGATTTTCTCCTGAGACTGTGAAAAACTTGAATGAATGGAGGCGATCACCAGATCCACCTTTTCCAGAATGTCATCATCATAGTCCAGGGTCGCATCAGGAAGGATATCCATCTCGATACCGGAAAGGACTTCTATATCATCATACTTCTGATTGATTTCGTTTATTTCCTCGATCTGCTTCAATAACCGTTCTGTTGTAAGACCGTTGGCCACCCGCAAATACTGGGAATGATCGGTGATGGCCATATATTGATACCCTTTCGCACGGCAAGCCTCTACCATTTCCTCAATCGAATAGGCACCATCAGACCAAGTGGAGTGCATGTGAAGGTCTCCCTTCATATCTTCCAACGCAAGAAGAGGATAATCCTTACTGAACTCTTCCACTTCTTTTCCATCCTCTCTAAGCTCCGGTGGAATCAGGGGAAGATTGAAGTGATGGTAAAATTCTTCCTCGGTTTCAAAGGTTGTCATTTCACCTGTTTCACTATTCTCTACCCCATACTCACTGATTTTCTCTCCACGTTCTTTCGCCAGCTGACGCATGCGGACATTATGATCCTTTGATCCCGTGAAATGATGGAGGGTCGTGGCAAATTCTTCCGGTTTTACAATTCGGAAATCGATGCTGACATCCCATTGGTAAGAGAGGGTCAATGAAACTTTCGTATCCCCTGCCGCAATGGTCTCAATGATATTCGGCAGTTTCAGTAGTTCTTCTTTCACCTTATGAGGGTGTTCTGTCGACAGAATGAAATCAAGGTCTTTAATGGTTTCCCTCATCCTTCTTAAGCTGCCGGCTCTCGAATACGTGTGGATGCTGTCGATTTCAGCAAGATACCCTTCAATCTCTTGTGCAATCCCCATCATAAAGCCGATTGGGAGACGGTCAGGTCTTTTCCCGGCCTGTTCGATCGACGCTAAGATCTTTTCTTCCGTCTTTTTCCCGAATCCTGCAAGAGCCTGTACTCTTCCCTCTTTACAGGCCTCTTCCAACTCTTCTATATTTTTGACTCCAAGCTCACTGTAAAGTTTGGCGATTTTCTTCCCCCCAAGCCCTGGTAACTGCAAAAGAGGGATCAATCCTTTGGGAACCTCCTCTTTCAAATCTTCAAGAACAGAAGAGGTCCCTTCTTTTATGTACTCTTCAATAACACCGGCCGTCCCTTTTCCGATGCCTGGGAGCTTAGTGAAATCACTGATTTCCTGTAAGCTGCGGTCATCATTCTCAAGGGCCGCAGCGGCTTTTCGGTAGGCAGATGTTTTAAACGAATTTTCGCCTTTTAATTCCATATATATTGCAATTTGTTCTAATAATTTTATAATATCTTTTTTATTCAAGAGATTCACCCTCTATCTTAGAATTAATGAATAAGGTCTTTACGCTCCACCTATTATAGTAGCAAAATTGCTATAAAAAGAAAAAAGACTGACTTATAAGATGAACAAATCCGTTAAGGGGACCCTTACGAATGTGAGTTGCATACTTATAGTCAGCCCTATATCAGGCTACGTATTCAATCCACCATGATTTCACCATATCAGAGAAAACAGGAGTATGTTTCACCATCCCTTGTGCTATGAACGAGTGATTGATGAGTGATTGAACCGACTCAATCGGCAATAATACAGCAATATATAATAGAATGAAAATCATTAAGTATGCTTCAATAAAGCCCAGTATCCCCCCGCCAAGAACATTCAACTGCTTTAATAGTGGAAGATGTGCTACGAAGTCGAGCATTGATCCAATGATTTGCAGTATGATGCGTGTTGCGAAGAAAATCAGCGCAAACGCAATTACTCGGTAGTATGCTTGATCCAAATGGGTCGATTCAAATATCATATTCAGTGTGGATTGCTCGTCCAGTACAGGATAAGGAATCCATAAAGTCAACTTCGGAGCAAGCTGATCATAATATATGTATGCTACAATGAAAGAAACGATAAAACCGAATATGTGGATGGCCTGAAGGATGAATCCACGTTTTAATCCTATTAAAAACCCTATCACCAGGATGACTAACAAAGCTAAGTCCAACATCTTTATTTCAATCCTTTAACCGTTTAATTTCCCGTTCAAGCTCTTCAACCCGTTCTTGAAGTTTGAGATAATCGTTTACGGCATTCACCGCTGTCAAAACCGCCAATCTGCTTGTGTCGAGAGATGGATTCATGGAGTTGATCTCTCTCATTTTGTCATCAACTTTCGAACAAACGAATCGGATTTGACTTGTGGATTCAGTCCCAACAATCGTATATTGTTGTCCATATATGTCTACAGTGGTACGATTTTTTTGTTCATCAGACAACCTGAAAGCCCCCCATTCATTAGAATCCTACACATAATCATACCACGAAACTTTTTGATTATGGAAGGAATTTGTCATAATAGCTCACATTTTTATTAAATTCAAGATTTTTGTCATAAGGAGAGAGAAACATGGCCAATACCGTCATACAAACAACCAAAGGAACAATCGAGAAAATGAAAGATCATTATCAAAAGGTGTTGGTCGAAAAGCTGCCACCCGGTGCCGTATTTGTAGCAAAGCCATCAGGCTGTACGGTAACCGCTTATAAATCCGGTAAAGTGCTGTTTCAGGGAGCAAACGGAGAAGGTGAAGCGAGTCATTGGGGAAATACCGTGACGCAGAAGGTGAAGTCCCCGACCAAGGGAGCGACGAATCTGCCTGAGAACTTTGCCGATTGGTCTGTCATCGGTTCAGACGAGGTCGGGACAGGAGACTTCTTCGGACCGATCACTGTCGTCAGTGCTTATGTGAAGAAAGAGCATATCCCCCTCATGAAAGAACTCGGGGTGAAGGATTCCAAAAATCTATCGGATCCCCAAATCATCAGTATTGCCAGGGATCTCATTTCCACCATTCCTTATTCCCTCCTCATCCTGCACAATCCAAAATACAATGATATGCAGGCAAAAGGGATGACACAGGGAAAGATGAAAGCTCTCCTTCACAACAAAGCCATCCTGAATCTATTGGAAAAAATGGCGCCGGAACAACCCGAGGGGATATTAATCGATCAATTTGTTGAAAAAAATACATACTTCAAGCACGTGTCAGCTCAACAGAAAATTCAAAAAGACCGGGTATACTTCAGCACCAAGGGAGAAAGCATCCATCTTGCCGTTGCAGCAGCATCGATCATCGCACGCTATGCATTCCTGAAAGAAATGGACAAGCTGAGTGCAAAAGCTGGCGTTGAAATCCCAAAAGGCGCGGGGAAACATGTGGATGTCGCCGCTGCCAAGATCATCAAGGGAAAAGGGATCGAGGAATTAAAATCGATGACCAAATGGCATTTTGCGAATAGCGAGAAGGCAATGAAGTTAGCAAGGAAATAAGGAAGAGCCGCATCGGGTAAAGCGATGCGGCTATTTATATGGTTTTGTTCAGCTGTTGAATAGTGGAAAATATTCAGCTGCTGAATTTCAGCCTTATTTTACCTCATGAATGCTCCCAAATACTCCAATTCCATAATCCCCGAACAAACCAAAAAAAGATGCCAGACTCAGTCTGACATCTCTTTCCAGGAATTGAATTACCCTCTTAATTCGGCTCCTGCTTTTTCTCTCACGGTTGCAAGTACCTTATCGTGTACCTTGACTATTTCCTCATCCGTCAAGGTTTTCGCCGGATCGAAGTATTTCAAGGAGAATGCAAGTGATTTCTTGCCCTCTTCCATACGCTCCCCTTCATAAAGATCGAAGACGGCCACTTCTTTCAGAAGTTTCCCTCCAGCCTCTTTAATAATGGATTGCAGTTCCCCTGCTTTTACATCCACATTCACAACAAGTGCGATATCCCGTGTGATCGATGGATGACGAGGGATCGGCGTATAGCTTAGGGCCGGCTTTTCATAATGGAACACAGGTGATGCTTTCAGTTCGAACACGTACGTTTCGTTCAGATCCAATTCTTTTTCCACTTCCGGATGAACTGCTCCGACAAAACCGATCACTTCGTTATCCAAAAGAATTTCAGCCGTACGGCCCGGGTGCATTCCCTCTACAGTCGCCTGGCGGTAAGTGATGGCTTCGGATACACCGATTTCTTCGAACATTCCTTCAAGGATCCCTTTGGCCACGTAAAAGTCAACAGGCTTCTTCTCTCCCTGCCAAGCATGGTGATGCCAAAGCCCTGTAAGAGCTCCTGCGATATGCTCCTGTTCCTTTGGAAGCTCTTCCCCTGATTCATTCAAGAAAACCGATCCGACTTCATAGAAGGCAAGAGAATCGTTTTGACGGGCTTTGTTATATGATACCACTTCCAGAAGCTGCGGAATGATGCTTAAGCGAAGGTTGCTGCGCTCTTCACTCATCGGCATTAATAGACGGACAGGTTCTCTCATGTCCAATGCGTACTGGGTTGCTTTTTTATCATTTGTCAATGAATACGTGATGGCCTGCAACAATCCAGCCCCTTCAAGATAACGACGGACCGTGCGGCGCTTCAGCTGATGCAGTGTCAGACCCCCAGGCGTTCCTTCTCCTTCTGGAAGAGTAAGAGGAAGATGATCATAGCCATAAAGGCGTGCCACCTCTTCAAGTAAATCTTCAGGGATGGTGATATCTCCTTTTCTTGTAGGAGCTGTCACGGCAAATGTTTCTCCGTTCACTTCAATACCAAATTGAAGTCTGCGGAAGATATCTTCCACTGTCTCTACTGTGATATCTGTTCCGAGTGAAGAATTGATTTTTCCAAGTGTGATCTCAACTTTGACAGGTTCTACATCCATTTCGTTCACCAAGACAGTGCCTTCAAGGACTTCCCCACCGGCATATTCAGCCATTAATTGAGCCGCTCTTTCCCCTGCTTTCAGGACACGGTTGGGGTCTACTCCCTTTTCATAGCGGGTACTCGCTTCGCTTCTGAGCCCGTGGTCTTTTGAGGCACCCCTTACGATGGCTCCAGTGAAGTAAGCTGCTTCAAGAAGAACAGTGGTCGTATCGTTCTGGACTTCTGAATTCGCTCCACCCATCACTCCGGCAAGGGCAACAGGTTCCGTCCCATTGGTGATAACAAGCTGGCTGCTTGATAAGGTTCTTTCCGCATCATCCAGTGTGACGAAGGTTTCACCATCTTTTGCACGACGGACCAGGATTTCTTTTGAACCAAAGCGGTCATAGTCAAAAGCATGGAGCGGTTGGCCATATTCCAACAGCACGTAGTTCGTAATATCGACTACATTATTATGAGGACGGATTCCCGCTGAAATCAGTGCATTTTGCATCCAAAGTGGAGATGGTCCGATTTTGACATTTTTGATGATCTTGGCACCATATAAAGGATTATCTTCTTTGGCTTCTACCTTAACCGTTACATAATCCGATGCTTTTTCACTAGTTTCAGATAGATTTGTTACAGGAAGCTTTACATCACGATCCAAAATGGCTGCCACTTCATACGCGACACCAAGCATACTTAGGCAGTCTGAGCGATTTGGCGTCAAGCCAAGTTCGAGGATTGCATCATCCAGGTTCAATAATTCAACCGCACTACGGCCGACTTCTGCATCATCACTGAATACATAAATTCCTTCTGCATGTTCTTTCGGTACAAGTTTACCTTCTACCCCAAGCTCTTGCAGGGAACAGATCATCCCGTGGGATGCTTCACCGCGAAGCTTTGCTTTCTTGATTTTGAAATTGCCAGGAAGGACCGCTCCCACTTTTGCCACAGCCACTTTCTGACCCTGTGCTACGTTCGGTGCCCCACAGATGATTTGGACGGGTTCTTCTTCCCCTACATCCACCAGGCATTTATTTAACTTATCCGCATCGGGATGTGGTTCACACTGCAGGACATGGCCGACGACCACGTTTTTGATTTCTTCCCCGATCCGTTCGACCCCTTCGACTTCGATCCCGCTTCTTGTAATTTTCTCTGCCAGCTCTTCAGGTGTTGTGCCTGATAAGTCTACATAATTTTCCAACCATTTATATGAAACAAACATGTGTTAGTACCTCCTACCCGATTTTCGATTACTCTTGTGTTCCGAACTGTGTGACAAAACGCGTATCATTTGTGTAGAAATGACGGATATCATCGATTCCGTATTTCAGCATGGCAATACGCTCCGGTCCCATACCGAATGCGAATCCAGTGTATTTCTTTGAATCGAATCCTGCCTTTTCAAGAACATTCGGATGAACCATCCCTGCGCCGAGTATTTCAATCCATCCTGTTCCTTTACATACACGACAGCCTTTTCCACCGCAAATCTTACATGAGATATCCATCTCGACAGAAGGCTCTGTGAATGGGAAGAAGCTTGGGCGTAAGCGGATTTCACGGTCTTCACCAAACATTTTCTTGGCAAACACATTCAACGTTCCTTTTAGATCACTCATGCGGATGTCCTCATCAATGACAAGACCTTCGATTTGAGTAAATTGATGTGAGTGTGTCGCATCATCCGTATCGCGACGGTACACTTTACCTGGACAGATAATCTTGATCGGGCCTTTTCCTTTGGCGAGTTCCATCGTTCTTGCCTGAACTGGTGAAGTATGGGTACGCAACAGTGTTTCTTCCGTTATATAGAAAGAATCCTGCATGTCGCGGGCCGGATGTCCTTTCGGAAGGTTCAGGGCTTCAAAGTTGTAATAATCTTTTTCAACTTCAGGTCCTTCAGCAACCGTGTAACCCATGCCGATGAACAGGTCTTCGATCTCTTCCACAATCATCGTAAGGGGATGGTGATTCCCTTTTTTCACAGGGCGACCTGGTAATGTGACATCAATCGTTTCGGACTGAAGCTTCTTTTCAACCGCTTCTTTTTCGAGTATGGCCTGCTTCGCTTCAATCGTTTCCGTAATCGCACCACGTACTTCATTGGCAAGTGCCCCCATTTTAGGACGCTCTTCCGCTGACAGTTTACCCATTCCTTTTAATGCTTCTGTTACGGGTCCTTTTTTCCCTAAATAGGCAACACGGATGTTATTCAATTCTTTCAGGTCTTGAGCTTCATTTACCTTTTCGATGGCTTCTTGTTGAAGGGATCGTAATTTGTCCTCCATTGTTCTTCCTCCTTTAATGTATATCGTCCGAAGGGGCGCATTCCCGATTTTAAACAAATAAAAAAACCCCATCCCAAAAAGGGACGAGGTTTAGATCGCGGTACCACCCTTATAAGCATATCCACAGATGGATATACTCACTTCATTCGGATAACGGCTTATGCCGGAGCATCTTTACATGTATCATGGTCCCGATGCCAACTCGAGAGGTGAAATATTCACATCATGTTTTCTTAAGGATGCTTGCAGTCTGAGGGCATCCTCTCCCTTAAAGAAGGTCATGTGCTACTTTCCTCTTTCAACGTTTTTAAGTTATATGTGCATTATTATAGTGAATTTCCCGGCAGATTTCAAACCTTTTCACGGAAATCACTGCCCATTTTTGAAATAGTACAGCAAAACACCTGCTGCAATCGCTACATTTAATGATTCGCTTTTACCGTAAATGGGGATGTAGAGGTTTTGGTCGGTCTCTGTTAAAAGGTCATTCGACATTCCATTTCCCTCGTTCCCCATGATGAGGGCATAAGAAGAGTGCGGCTTGACCGTAGTGTATTCTACGCCATTCTCAAGGGCTGTCCCGTATACAGGAATGTCCCGTTCCTTCAACAGTGGAATGACTTCGTGTAGGTCTTTCCTGACTATGGGAATATGAAAATGGCTTCCCTGTGCGGAGCGCAGTACTTTAGGATTATAAGGATCCACCGTCCCTTTTCCTAACACAACCATACCAATCCCGGCTGCATCGGCTGTACGGATGATGGTTCCGATGTTACCTGGGTCCTGCAGGCCATCGAGGAGCATCAGCGTTGCTGCCTGGTCGATGATATGCTCACCCTCTTTTTGCTTACAGATGGCAAAGATCCCTTGTGAGGTTTCCGTATCAGACAGGACTTTCCCGATTTCATCGGACACCATCGAGATGGAAACAGAGTCCACGTTCCACTTCTGAGGGATGTCGACTCCTTCTACAAGGATGATCTCTAAGACTGTATCTTCCTGTTTTAACGCTTCCTCCACAAGATGAAAGCCTTCAATGATATATGTACGGGTGAGATCCCGTTCTTTTTTGGTCAATAATTTCTTCCACTGTTTAACTACAGGGTTTTTTGAGGATTGAATATACTTCAATCGTATCCGCTCCTTTAAATTCCTATTCAACGTCTCATTATACCTTAACTTTCCTACATAATAAATTCAATTTGAGACAAGATAACAATGAGTTCCTTATCCTAGAAAAAAGGAGAAATGTGTGATGAATCTTAATTTACGTAAAGCGATCATACACAACGTATCTGGTAATAACCAGGACGAACTGAGAGACACCATCGTCGACGCCATCCAGGGAGGAGAAGAAAAAACCCTTCCAGGCCTCGGTGTACTGCTTGAAGTCTTCTGGCAAAACGCAGATCCGCAGGAACAAAAAATGGTCCTTGAAACATTAGAGGAATCATTGCAGCAAATGCATTAGAAACAAGGGCAATCCTGAATAGGGGTTGCCCTTGTTTTATGCCTTCCGGGTTCACATCATGAAAAAGACTTTTTCCGACGACACGACCTTATCGGATGAAACGACCTTTTAAATGCACGTAAAAAGAGACCCTTTATAAGGGCCTCTCAATAAAATCAATCAAACGTAATGTTTGCCACTGTCTCTTTATCGAGCTTCTTGATCACTTCTGTAATCAATTTCACTGTGTTTTCATAATCATCACGATGCAACATGGCTGCATGGGAATGAATGTAGCGTGTTGCAATCGTAATGGATAAAGCAGGGACTCCGTTGGCTGTTAAATGAATTGCTCCAGAATCCGTCCCACCCCCTGCAATGGCATCGAACTGGTACGGGATGTTGTGCTCATCCGCTGTATCCGTAACAAAGTCGCGAAGACCTTTGTGGGAAACCATGGACGCATCGTAAAGGATGATCTGTGGACCTTCCCCCATCTTACTTGACGCTTCCTTATCAGAAACACCAGGTGTGTCGCCGGCGATTCCGACATCCACACCAAATCCGATGTCAGGCTGGATCTTCGCTGCCGCCGTCCTCGCTCCACGAAGACCGACTTCTTCCTGTACGGTACCGACACCATAGACGATGTTAGGATGCTTCTCATCTTTCAGATTTCTTAATACATCGATGGCAATCGCACATCCGATCCGATTATCCCATGCTTTCGCAAGGAGCATCTTCTCATTGTTCATCACCGTGAATTCGAAATGAGGGACGACCATATCTCCCGGCTTCACTCCCCATTCCTGTACTTCTTCACGGCTTGACGCACCGATATCAATGAACATATCTTTGATATCAACCGGTTTTTTCCGCGCTTCCGGAGGCAGGATATGGGGTGGTTTGGAACCGATCACACCTGTCACCTCCCCAGTGCTGGTCACAATCGTCACACGCTGGGCGAGCATAACTTGAGACCACCAGCCTCCTACGGTTTGAAAGCGAAGGAATCCTTTGCTGTCGATCTGTGTGATCATAAACCCTACTTCATCAAGATGGCCAGCCACCATGATTTTGGGACCATTCTCATCGCCGACTTTCTTAGCGATCAGGCTTCCAAGATTATCTGTTGTCACTTCATCTGCAAACGGCTCTATGTATTTCTTCATGACGTCACGTACTTCTCGTTCATTACCCGGTACCCCTTTGGCATCGGTTAAATCCTTGAGCATTGTCAAAGTTTCGTCTAATTTCGCCATTATTTCGACCCCCTAAATGATTATACTTTTCAATTATACTAAAACATGTGTGATTCATCAAAATTTGCTGAATCTTCTTCACTATTCATAGAGATGAAGCTTTCTCTTAATATCCTTCTTGTTGACGGTTATAATTCACTTCATTTTTTTTCACATAAGCATCAAACACCTCTTCATGGGAAAATCCGAGTAGTTCCCCGAGGTACACATAGTGTCTGAATAATTCCTGGAAATGTTCAACCGAACGTTCTTCGGCAAAATGATTGGCGTATTTAAAGACATCCATGAATTGCTTGGTCACATCATCGTTCGTATAATTCGTCTCCCCTAAATCAAATTGCCGGATGCCGATTTCAATCCCGAGTGAAAGAATGAAGTGTACACCGTCCACGAATTCCTCCAGGATCACTTCCTTTTCGGAAGAAGGTTTCGTACTCCAGAACTTAAAGCTTCTTGTTTCATTCGCCAGTTCCCCTACCTCTACAAGTAAAGCAAGGATCTTCTTGTCGACCAGGTCTTCCTTTTCTAAACCATGTTCTTTTTCGATATGCTGATCAAGTTTCTTCTGCATGTCCAATAACTTCTCAATATTCATTGTCATTCTCCCCCTTATGATGTCTGTATTTATATCACTCTCTCTTAGTATGACAAATTTTCAAACAAATTTTAAATAATATGAAACCTTTTTCTGTTTTAATCGTACATAATAGTGGAAGAAATATGCCTATGGAGGTAATGGTTATGCTTTGGTTAATTCGGTTAGTGATTTTTCTCCTTATTATCTATCTTTTATACAGCAGTGTGAAATACATTATGAACCCAAAGCGAAAACTCGAGCTTGCCCAAGAGCAGAAACGTTTTTATTTTCTCGATGATCAGGAAAATGTCCGTAAGAATTTTCACATAACCTATAAAGGTGCACGATTCGAAGGGGAAAAATATCTGGGGGCTACTGACCAGTCCTTCGACGTGGTATCGATTTTTGTATGGACGAAAAATGTCTCTTCCCTTAAAGGCCTCACCAGGGAGGACTTCGAATACTTGCAGAACGAAATCAAAGAACGATACCCCAATGCCAAACTGGACTGGAAAAGTCCGATCCACGAATTCCTTCAAAACGCCCAACAAAAAAACGACTAGCTCAGCTGGTCGTTTTTTGATTTTTTATTTACCGGGAAAAAACTCTCTCCATTGAATGACGCGCACTTTTTCTCTTAATAGGTAAAATAGGACGATGAGTGCAAGGAAGATCATGACGAGAATGGGTGGGGAAAATTGTTTGATGTATTGGCCAAATACCGTGTAAAAGAACGCCAGGGGAATGTTTGAAAGGACGGAGGCACGGATGAAGGGCTTGAGCTCCTTCTTCCGTTCGAGCAGACATAGATTTAAGAGCTGATAATGGACAAATGGAATCAGCCTGAGAACAGCAATTTGCCCTGTAGTAAGGGTCGCGTTACGGCCGAACCACTTTTCCTTCAGACGTAGAAGCTTTTCGTAAAACGATTTGAAACCTTTAATGATAAAATAAAAAGACACAGATAAGAGCGTTAATCCGATCAATGAATACAGAGTGCCGAAGAGGCTTCCGAACAGAACCCCTCCTGCCATGCAGACAAGGGCGACGGGAATGAACAAAAACTGCCTCAGGACGTGGAACAAGATAAACAGAACAGGAGCCATATACCCGCTTGCTTCCATCAGGGCGAATGCAGCAACCAACCGTTCGTCCATGGCGAACGCGACCTCCTTCTGCTTTTCTAAGCTGTTTCTACACACTCTCTATATAGTATGTAGAATAGACGGGTTAAAGAATGAAAACTTTGGTTTCAGAGGTTCGCATTCAACCAGATGAACAGCACGCAATGGAGCATCACGAGTAGCGGAAAGCCGATGGCAAACTGCTTGTGCTTGGTTTTATGACGGTACACCTTCATGCCTATGTAAGCCCCGACGCTCCCCCCTAAAATGGCAACCTGCCACAATACCCGTTCACTGATACGGTATTCGTGCCGCTGTGCTTTTCTTTTATCCCTTCCCATTACCGTAAACCCGATGATGTTGATGATAATGGCATATAGATATAAAATCCATGATAATCCATCCATGATTTTTACCTGCTTTCCACTGTGAATGATCGAAGAAAGGACCGGCCAGTGGCCAGTCCTTTTGGTCTGCTGTTTTCGTCAGCAGGTATTATTTGTTTAGTTGAGCTTTAGCAGCGTCAGCTAATTGGTTGAATGCTTTTTCGTCAGAAATCGCAAGCTCAGCAAGCATTTTGCGGTTTACTTCGATACCAGCAAGTTTCAATCCGTGCATTAAACGGCTGTAAGAAAGACCGTTCATACGTGCAGCCGCATTGATACGTGTGATCCATAGTTTACGGAAGTCACGTTTCTTTTGGCGACGATCACGATAAGCATACATGTATGATTTCATGACTTGTTGATTTGCTACTTTATATAAAGTATGTTTTGAACCGAAATAACCTTTGGCTAATTTAAGAACTTTTTTACGACGTCTGCGTGTTACTGTTCCGCCTTTTACGCGTGGCATAATAATTCCCTCCTGTTTCTATTACTTCTTATTTTAGGTTGTCAAGCATATGACGAATGCGTTTGAAATCTCCTTTAGAGACAACAGCCGCTTTACGTAGCTTACGCTTTGCTTTAGTAGATTTGTTTGCGAATAAGTGGCTTGTGTAAGCGTGTGAACGTTTAAGTTTACCAGAACCTGTTTTCTTGAAACGCTTAGCTGAGCCGCGGTGAGTTTTCATTTTTGGCATGATGCTTTTCCTCCTCGGGTCCTTTATTTTTCGTTGACTGGTGCAAGCACCAGGAACATACTGCGACCATCCATTTTCGGTTTTGATTCAACGGTTGCTACATCTTTACACTCATCACTGAAGCGATCCAGAACACGTTGACCAATTTCTTTGTGCGTAATCGCACGACCTTTAAATCGGATTGACGCTTTTACTTTGTCTCCTTTTTCAAGGAACTTACGAGCGTTACGAAGCTTTGTGTTGAAATCATGTTCATCAATCGTCGGGCTTAAACGCACCTCTTTAAGATTGATGATCTTCTGATTCTTACGTGCTTCTTTTTCTTTCTTCTGTTGTTCAAATTTAAACTTACCGTAGTCCATGATACGAGCAACGGGTGGTTTTGCATTTGGAGCAACAAGAACAAGATCAAGGTTTACACGTTCAGCAATTTCAAGAGCTTCATTCTTGGATTTGATTCCAAGTTGCTCACCGTTTTGATCGATAAGACGTACTTCACGGGCACGAATCGTTTCGTTTAAGATCATGTCTTTGCTAATAATTAGCCACCTCCAAGGTTTATTAAAAGAATACACGGCTTTGGTTGACGTACTCGCTTCTCTTCTTGAGTGCAACACACAAAAAAAGATGCGAGTGTCGAAACACCCGCACCTGATTATTAAGCATATATCCATAGCTTTAATAGTCAATCACATACCTGTAAACAGCTTTAACGCGTTATTCAGGTGAGAAGCGGGTAGCTTCTGCTTGTACCAAACTGTATTCAATTCACCTTAGATACTATATCACATGACAATACCGCTGTCAAATAATCATTTAATATCACAACGTATTTCATAATATCAGACATCTAAGGAGAGTGCAACAGTTTTTTTGAAATTTATTGGAGGAGGGACGGACCTCCAACGGAAAGATTATTGTAAACCTTAATGACCATTTGGAGGTCCGTCCCTCTTCCGCTTTTATCGGTTTGCTTCTTTTGTGATGTGGGCGATGAATTCGTCAAGGGAGATCGTTTCTGATTTCTGTTCTCCGTATTTACGGACGTTGACGGCCGTTTCCTTGATTTCATTGTCTCCAACAACCAGCATGTAAGGGACTTTACTCATCTGTGACTCACGGATCTTGTAGCCGATTTTTTCATTACGGTCATCGATCTCCACACGAAGGCCCTCAGCCTGAAGCTTTTCTTTCACTTCTTTCGCGTAGTCGAAGTGGACATCCGGAGAAACCGGGATCACCTGAACCTGCGTAGGAGCGAGCCATGTCGGGAATGCTCCTTTGTATTCCTCGATCAGGAATGCCACAAAGCGTTCCATTGTAGAAACAACCCCACGGTGGATGACAACCGGGCGATGCTGTTTCCCGTCTTCCCCAACGTATGTTAAGTCAAAGCGCTCTGGAAGTAAGAAGTCCAATTGAACTGTGGATAATGTTTCTTCTTTCCCCAGTGCCGTCTTCACCTGAACGTCCAGTTTAGGGCCGTAGAATGCCGCTTCCCCTTCTGCTTCAAAGTACTCGACGTCCAGTTCATCCATCGCTTCTTTGATCATGCCTTGTGCACGGTTCCACATCTCATCGTCATCAAAGTACTTCTCTGTATCCTCAGGGTCACGGTAAGAAAGACGGAATGAATAGTCATTCAGATCAAAGTCTTTGTATACTTCCTGAACAAGGCGTACAACACGCTTGAACTCTTCCTTGATCTGATCGGGACGTACAAAGATATGGGCATCATTCAGAGTCATCCCACGTACACGCTGCAGGCCGGAAAGGGCTCCAGACAATTCGTAACGGTGCATCGTTCCAAGCTCTGCGATACGGATCGGGAGCTCACGGTAGCTGTGGATGCCGTTTTTGTAAATCATCATATGGTGCGGGCAGTTCATCGGGCGAAGAACAAGATCTTCATTGTCCATTTCCATGACCGGGAACATGTTTTCCTGATAGTGATCCCAGTGACCGCTTGTTTTGTACAACTCAACGCTACCCATGATTGGAGTGTAGACGTGGTCATAGCCCAGACGCTCTTCTTTATCCACGATGTAACGCTCGATGATACGACGGATCGTTGCACCTTTTGGCAGCCACATCGGAAGCCCTTGTCCCACTTTTTGTGAGTTCATGAATAGGTTCAATTCTTTCCCGATCTTACGGTGATCACGCTCTTTCGCTTCTTCAAGAAGGCGAAGATGCTCCTCAAGGTCTTCTTTCTTGAAGAACGCCGTACCGTAAATACGTTGAAGCATTTTATTATCGCTGTTTCCACGCCAGTAAGCACCGGCAATGCTTAACAGCTTGAATTCTTTGACTTTATTAGTAGACGGGATATGGACTCCACGGCATAGGTCGAAGAATTCACCCTGCTCATAAATGGAAACCTGCTCTCCTTCAGGAATGGCTTCAAGCAGTTCAAGCTTATACTCATCCCCGATTTCTTCGTACACTTTCTGCGCTTCGTCGCGGCTGACTTCTTTCCGTACCACTTCCAGGTTTTCACCCGTGATCTTCTTCATTTCCTTCTCGATCAACGGCAGGTCTTCCGGAGTGAACGTGTGCTCTGAATCGATATCGTAGTAGAATCCGCCTTCAATAACCGGACCGATTCCAAGCTTGGTTTCAGGATATAAACGTTTGATGGCCTGCGCCATTAAATGGGCCGTACTGTGACGAAGGACTTCAAGGGCATCCGATGAAGGAGGTGTAACAATTTCAATCGCTCCATCTTCCTGAATCCCTGTGCGCAGGTCGATCATTTCGCCATTTATTTTACCAGCCAGCGCCTTCTTCTTCAGTCCTGGACTGATGGACGCAGCAATTTCTTCAGTTGTTGTCCCCTTAGGAAACTCCTTGACATTTCCATCAGGGAATTGCATTTTCACTACTTCTGACATGTGATTTCACTCCTTAAAGTATCGTTATAAAACATAAAAAACCCCGCCCCTTCACGTTTGAAGGGACGAGGTTAATAAGTAAACTCGTGGTTCCACCCAACTTCTCACTGTCTTAATTAAAGACAATGACTTCATTGAAAACGAATAACGACATTTAGCCGTCAATCATTACTGTGAATCCTTTATGATTCAGTTCATAATTGAAGTTCCGAGGTGGTAAATATCACTACCGAATTAGGAAGCTTGCAGCCAGGTGACTTCCCTCTCTGTGAATGGAATCGAAATATTGTTGTCCTCATCATAACCTTTATTTATTGACTTATTATGTAGGTATTATAATCGGTTATGGTTTGAAAAGCAAGCCTATTCATTTGCAATATCCCATGAAGGATAAAGGAGAGTGTCGGGAAAATAACTCGCAGGCAAAAGGTCGACCCGCTCTTCAAAAATATTTTGAAGGGTCCTGATCAATTGATGGTCGCTTTGCCCATAAACATATATCTTCTCAGGGGCAAGGGATAATAACGGCGCAATGGTGAACGAATCAACGTATAACGGGTGATTTGTGAGAAGACGCTTATCAATCAGCTTCGTCAAATCCCCGCGAGCCACTTCCTTCATGTCTTCATCAAAGAACCGAAAACCAAAGCCCGTCGAGTATAAATGAATCGTACGCATCTTCTGCTCCCTTGATGCCAGATACTCCCGCAGCATATGAACGAACATTTGATACTCCTGCTCCATCTTGTATTCATCTATGGCGAGATCCACCATCAACTGAAGTCTCTCCTGAAGCTTCTTCAGCCTGAATTTACTAAAGGAATCGAATGATATGGGGGCCTTCCCTTCCATCAATGGTTCCAAGCTGTCAAGGACGTAGCCGGCTTCATCCCATTCCCCGACCAGTTCCATTAATTCCGGACGTTCCCCCAATCTCAATTCTGATACGATTTCTAATATTTGATTGATTTCATCCACATCTTCATAGAAATAGTTTTCCCTGAGGACCGATTCGGACCAGTCCATGCATTTATCATTGATGACGAAATTAGAGACACCCTTGAACAGCTTTTCTCTTTCATTAAAGAAGGGGGAAACGTCTATCGTCAGATTATAGTGCGTTTTATGTTGAAAGAGCGTTTCATGGAACCATGATTGGATGAATTCTTTATTGAGGTATCCCTGAAGCTTTATCGCATCGTTTTTTTGCTTGAAAATAAATTCAATCAAACTTTCTCGCCTCCTTAAACCCAATTCCCTGATTTATATATATGGGAGGCTTGTTTAAATTAGAAGTTGATGAGGGAATTTCTTTTCCGTGGGGCAAGATTGCTGAAGATGTGTTGGTTGTAAAAGTTTCCGTTTCAGTCATGGGATTTTGGGGGATGCAGTGGTTGATCTTGGTTGGGATAATAACGGAGGCTTCGGGAGGTATTCTCGTCTGGATTGTGGTGGATTTGTCTGTTTAGTGAGGCATTCTCGTCTGGATTGGCGTTGATCCGGTCGTTCGTTACAACCAATCCAGCCGATTTCACTGTAAAACAAGCCGTTTAGCACGAAAATCCAGCCGAAATCTAACATAATCCAGCGGTTTTCTGTGAGAATCCAGCCGATATCCTACAAATCCAGCCATTTAACAAAAAATGTAAATCACGAACACGCCACCTCAACCAGTTCCACAAAAAAAGAAAGGAAACCGCATGGGATTTCCTCTCCATCCATCTATTCTCTTCTATTCCTGCCGTCAATCAACACAGGCTTGGACAAATACTTAATCCGCTCCATAATCCGGGCAGCCTTCAACTTCTCCTCTTCCCCACGCTGACTGTAGGTCAGGTGATGGGTAAGCTCATTAAAATTGAAGTTGGAAGTGAAGAAAGTCGGAAGGTTCTCAAGCATCCGATATTGAAGGATCGTACCGAGGATCTCGTCCCTTCCCCAGCTCGACATCGTTTCCGCTCCGATATCGTCAAGCATAAGGATTGGTGCTGACTTCACCATTTCAAGCTTTTCATTCACCGAATTATCACCGAGTGACTGCTTGATCTCCCTGAAGAACTCCGGAACATATACAATCAAAGAGCCAATCTTTTTCTCGGCAAGCTCATTGGCCATGGCTCCTAACAGATAGGATTTCCCGACTCCAAACTTCCCGTAAAAATAAAGACCCTTCATTTTTGTTCCTTCTGTATAGGTCTCCACGAAATTTTTCGCCAATCGCACAGCTTCCAGACGGCTTTTCGAATCAAGGTCCAGGGTCTGGAACGATGCTTGTAAAATATCCTTGGGTACATAAAGACTTTTGATCAGACGCTGGGCACTCGTTCTTTCATCATGGATGGCTTTACGCGGACAGCGATGATAGTCGATATCGATGGTATTGCCCCTGATCACCAGGTGAGGATCATATCCTTCCATCATATTCTTACACTCCTGCAAAGAAGGACAATATCGGCACTCCTTGCTTTGGGAAATGTATTCATACAGCTTCATCAGGCTTTCGTTGACCATTTCATTTGTTACAAGACCTTCGTTCCTGCGGATAAAATCTTTTACATCATTGTTTTCTAAGATCTCTTTTTTCATTTGCTCATATCGTTGTTGAAACGAACCAGAAGTCGCCAACCTTTTTAAGGTGTTATTGATTTTTTCCACCGTTTTGTTCACCTACTTCCGAAAATTTTTAAGCTCTTCTTCGAGTTTTTTCTTTTCTGCTTCAAAATCGTATCCGTCAGAAGAGGAATCGGATTCTTCAGGAGTTTCCTCTTCCTTAAACCAGTCGGGAAGCTTTTCAATGCGAATCGGCTTTCTCCGCCTGTTCGATTTGGTTTCTTTTTTACCTTCCGCCCACTCGAGGTATTGCTTATGTTCCTTCTTCGCCAATTCCATCGCTTCACTTGCCGACGTCACTTTTTTCCTGGACCAATGGGAAGCGATCTTCTCCATGTATCCTTTTGTCAGCTTCATGTCTGTCTTCAATAACACGTACTGAATCAGCACGTTCATGACTCCGATCGGGAGCTTCTGGGACATGAGCACTTCTTCCACAGCCTGGAGGTCCGCCTTTGAAGGAGAACCACCATTAGATATATCCGATAGAACATCCTTCGGGGATGTCGTTTCCAGATAGTCAATGAGCTCCTCTTCCTGAGAGAGCGGTTTATCCCGGACGGCAGGTTTCTTCGCTTCCATCCTCGCCGTCAGGTCCGGCAGCTGGTCACCCGTTTGCATGCCGTACCAGTCCCGGGCGGTTTTCCGCAGTAATTCAATATCGATCGCGTCATCTGCATCCAGTGAACTTAAGACGATATTCTTCATTTGAAGAGGATCGATTCCATATAGATAGCTCAGCTTCAACACCGTTTCTTTCACTTTCTGTGTAAATGCTTTCCGCGGGACCATGGATTCGGATAACCCGGCAAGGAGCAGTTGAAAATCAAAATCGACTTCGTCCAAGGCAAGTCCATCATTTTTACCGTATTTCATATATTGTTCACCAGAGCCGGTTTCTGAATCCACATTGGCATCATGATGAAGGAAGTTGATCTGTTCCGACGTAAACACATCCTGAAACGAACGGGTAATGTTGGTGTATTGATTCATATCGACGGACACATCTGTAAAGAACTTCTTTAAACGAAGATAATGGGTCCTGCCGATCTTGCGGTATAGATATACATTCAGCATTCCATCATGAAAGAATTCCTGAGGGGAAAGGGGCGGCTGCAGTTCATAAAGGAATTGCCGGTCTTCATCATCCTTTTTTTCATACACCTTCAACAATCCGATCCCTTCAAGCTTCATCCTGGCTTCATAGACGTCCTGAAGGTTGACGGACAGGACGTTCATGAGATGGTAATGGGTGGAATCCGTCGACCATAGGCGGTTTTCCTCTACTTCCCCCCACAAACTCATATAGAGGCTGTAGCATACGGAACCGATCAGAGGCTGGTACAAAAATGTGATGATTTTACGGTCATATTCCTGAAGCATCCCATTAGTTCCTACCGAATAGTGATCGATCGGCTGTATTTCATTCCAATGCTTCTTCATCATAGTTGGATTCTACCTTTCAATACATAAAGAGAAAAGAGCTAAAGAATACCATCTTCAGCTCATTCTTCTACTCTTTTTTTATCAATTCTTTTAATTCATCTATAAATACATTAATATCTTTAAATTGTCGGTATACGGATGCAAAACGGACATATGCCACTTCATCTACTTTGGCAAGATGATCCATGACCATTTCTCCGATCTTGACAGATTCCACTTCAGAGGCACCTTGGTTCCGAAGGTCTTTTTCAATATCTGTTGAGATCTTTTCTAATCTTTCAAGGGGCACAGGGCGTTTCTCACAGGCCTTGATCAGCCCTCTCAAAATCTTTTCTCGACTAAACTCTTCTCTTACCCCTTCTTTTTTGACCACAATTAAGGGAAGCTCTTCAACCTTCTCGAACGTTGTAAAGCGGAAATTACACACTTCACATTCTCTTCTTCTTCTGATTGAACGTCCTTCATCAGCAGGACGGGAGTCCACTACTCGTGTACCATTATGCTGGCAAGACGGGCATTTCATAATATCAGCTCCGTTATTACAAACTATTACCTTCATCATATAAAAAAGCGGCGACTTTCACAAGCATCTGAAGGATTTACCGTTATTTCACTTTCGTCAATTCACTATCAAGCTGGTGATAATAATGGCTGATCTGCGCTTTTAAAACTGTGTATGTACCAAAGATCTTTCCTTTATCGGCACTGACCTTGAAGTCCACTGCTGTTTCGAGGGGCCTCACTGTAATCACAGTGGCCACGATGAACAATTGGGGCGTCCCGCTTTTCCGGACCGTTATTTCCCCCCGGTCCTTCGACTGTGAGACCACCTCATACTCAGACGACGAAAATAATCCGAGTACTGCATGAAATGCACCTTGATGCATGGATTTATAATAACGGGATTTCAGCTCTTTATCTTCATGTTGATCGGATGTTTCACATTCTGATTGAAATCGTTTCAATAGGGTTCGTATTCCACTCATATCAAGTTCCTCCCTTTAGTTATCCTTATTTTACACGAAATGTCACAATTGAAAAACCCAAAAGTGTACAGGTGAAAAACGGGCACAAAAAAAGAGATGCATAAAACACGCATCTCTTCTGAGTTATTATGAATTAAAGGGCTTGAGCCTGAGACTTTTTCATTTGCACAGGACCCATTCCACGCGGCAATTCAATCGTTTCGCGTGTGTCAGCACCAAGAGCATCTGCAATATATTCAGCAGCGATATTAGGATCTAAATCACCGCAAGTATATACATCAATACTGGCATAACCATGTTCAGGAAAGCTGTGGATCGTTAAATGTGATTCCGAGATAATCACCACTCCACTCACACCTTGAGGCGCAAATTTATGAAAAGCTACCTCACGTACTTCTGCACCTGACTTAAGCGCAGCATCTACGAATGTTTTCTCAATTCCAACTACATCGTTTAATTTTTCAAAATCGCAACCCCATAATTCAGAGATTACATGACGTCCCATTGTTTCCATTTTCGTATTTCCCCCTTTGACATGATTTTTTTCGTCAAAATGAACGAATCCTTTGGCAAAATCTTAACTACCACGGGGGAAAGTTAGTCCGAAGAGGTCCTAACCCTTTAAGTAGCTAAATCAGTATTCATTTGCTAATAAGAAGTTCACGAAAAATAGTATACTTTGTTTAAAACTCTTTTGCAATAAATTTTTATAAAGTTTTTTAACCTTATAAGATGAATATCATTTTCACCTTTTTAAATAAAGTGTCTTGTAGAGAGATCGCGCTATCTTCGATGACCGTTCCTTTCCGCTACAGGCACTCGCTTTCCGCGGGGCGGGCGGTGAGCCTCCTCGCTCACACCTGCGGGGTCTGACCTGTCCCGCATTTCCCGCAGGGAGTCGAGTGCCTTCCGCTTCAATCCACTCTGAAATACTACATTAGTTATACGGTTTGACAGATAGATTCAAATAAGATTTCAGGTATGAATACACTTCTAAACAATCTTTCTGACTTAGGATCCAGATTTATCACCTTTAGCTTTCCAATGCCAAATTATTATATAAAGTAAAGAAAAAGAAAAGAACGCACCTGAATAAGGCACGTTCTAACTTGTCACTTTATGATTTATGTTGGTTCTTTCAAACGTTGACTTCTTGTTTGGCGTTCATTTTGCTGGCGACGAATTTAGCAAGGTCTACGACGCGGCATGAGTAGCCCCATTCATTGTCGTACCAGGCAAGGACTTTCACTTTACGGCTGCCCATGACCATCGTGGACAGTCCGTCGATGATGGCGGAATGTGGGTTTGTATTAAAGTCGATTGAGACGAGTGGTTCTGTCGTGTATTGAAGCACTCCATGCAGGGAACCGAGAGATGCCGTGATGAATGCATCATTGATTTCTTCCACGGTTACGTCCCTTTTCACATCAACGACCAAATCCACTAATGAAACGTTAGGAGTCGGTACACGCAAAGCCATTCCGTGAAGCTTGCCGTTCAGCTGTGGAAGGACCAATGATAATGCTTTTGCAGCACCCGTTGTTGTCGGGATGATCGACTGTCCGCACGCTCTTGCTCTTCGTAAGTCTTTATGTGGATTGTCGATATTTTTTTGATCATTTGTGTACGCATGCACGGTCGTCATGAGACCGTTTTCAATTCCAAACTGCTCATCCAGCACTTTTGCAACAGGAGCTAAACAGTTTGTCGTGCAGGAAGCGTTTGAGATGACGCTGTGTTCTTCTATATTTAATGCGCTTTCATTTACGCCCATCACAATCGTTACGTCTTCATTTTTACCAGGGGCCGTCAGGATGACTTTTTTGGCTCCAGCTTCTAGATGAAGGCTTGCTTTGTCCTTTGAATTGAATTTACCAGTCGCTTCGATCACAATATCGATATTCAACTCGTTCCAAGGTAATGCTTTAGGATCACGATTACTTAATAACAGGACACGTTTTCCGTTGACGATGAGGGCATCATCTTCTGTCACGACGTCTGCCTGGAATGTACCGTGATTTGTGTCATACTTTATTAAATGAGCTAACGTTTCAGCTGGGTAGCTTGCGTTAATGGCTACAACCTCTAAGTTTTCCTCTAATATTGCTTTTCTGAAAACCATTCTTCCAATACGTCCAAAACCATTGATTGCAATTTTCGCCTTCATAAATCCGGCTCCCCTCTATATTAATGTTATACTTATATGTTTATTTTCTAAAAATAGTATAACATATTCGGAGAATTAGTTAATAAGTATTTTGCGGATTTTAAATGTTTTATAATTCTGACAAATAGGCTTATTGTATGTATATTTTTGTGGATTGGAAACATACGTGTTTTCAGGGTTCTATTCATCCATTTTCTCACAGAGCAGGTGCTGGTTGAGTTCCGCTCCAGGTTGCTCGCTTTCCACGGGGTGGGCGGTGAGCCTCCCCGGCTGCGCCTGTGGGGTCTCATCTGTCCAGCTCCGACGGCTAGCCCCTCGAGGTCATAAGATGAATGGCCCATGAAGGCAAACAACGCCTTCCCGTTCCATTCATCTTATGCTTGTCGGGTCTGAACAAGCCGTCTCCGCTTTTCGAACTGTCCCACTTTTCCCGCAGTCGAGCAGCCTTCCGCTGCACTCGACATGAGTGTCATGATCGTATCAATTAAAATATCATATAATCCTAATAAAGATATGCCGTTTGGATTAGACAAAATAAAAAACCGACAAGAGGCTTCTTGTCGGTCGTTTGACATGCTATGGTTGTAGGTCCCATTCTGCTAATAGGGCTTCAAGTTGTTCTTTTGTTTCTTGCAGAGAGCCGTTGTTGTCGATGACTGCGTCGGCCAGGTTGATTTTGTCTTTGAGGGGGAACTGGGAAGCGATTCGTGCTTCTGCATCTTCACGATTAAAATGATTCCGTTCCATTAAGCGTGATAGCTGTGTTTCCTCGTTCACGTATACCAGAAGGGTCCGCTCTACCATCCACGTCAGGTCGCTCTCGAATAGTAGGGGTATATCCAGGAATATTGTATGTTTGCCAGCCGCTATGGCTTCGTCCTTGTGCTGCAACATCATGCCTCTCACCGCAGGATGGACGATGCTATTCAGTTTTTTCCTTTTTACTTCGGAGTTGAAGATGATTTGACCGAGTTTTTCACGGTTGATGGTTGAATCATTTTCGTGAAGGATGCTGTCACCAAATTCCTCCACAATGGCAAGATAGGCCGGCTGGCCGACCTCTACGACCATGCGGGCAGCCAGATCTGCATCGATGATTGTATATCCTTTTTCATTCAACATGGTGGAAACGGTGCTTTTACCGCTCGCAATTCCACCTGTCAATCCTATAATAGCTGCCATAATCGAATCCTTTCAGGTACCAGTCATTAAAACCGCAGGATCCCGATGAGGATGAGCAGAACGCCCGGAAGGAACGAGACCCGGTGAATCCAGCGAAGGTGAGAGAAAAATTCCCCCATCTTCAATCCGGAAAATAAAAATGTAAAGCTCATCACAAAGATCGCAAGGGCGAGCATGACTGGCGAGAAATGTAATAACGCGGCACCGATCCCGGCACCGAAGGCATCCAGCGACAGGGCAATCCCCAACATGAATGCCTCGATGCCCGTAATCGTACCGGATTTATCAAAGTCCGCCGTAAGCGGCCTTCTTAATATTTGAATGACTACACCTATGGATTTAATTTCAAAATTGATCAAAGTTTTTTCATGTGATACGATCGTTTCCTTTTCCGGTCTGAAGAACTGATACAGAACCGCTGCACCGATCACGACAAGGATCAGTCCGCCGATCCTCCCTGCCCAGACCGGGGTGATGATGGACCCGATGGTTTGACCGAGTAGCATGGCCAGCAATAATGAGCTCGCTGAACAGATCGAAATGATGCTGATTGATTTTGTAGGGATTTTCACTTTTCGCAATCCATAAGTTAAACCGGTGCTAAAACTATCGAGACTCACAGCAAACGCCAGCAGTAATAAGGAGATTGTTTCACTCATCTAATAGCCCTCCCAAAAATCATTACAATACTATATGGTAAGGGCTTATCAAATGTTAATCCTTCTTTCTACCGCTGACATCGGGGACAATAATGCGTCCCTCTCCCGGCCGATACTTTCTTCTCGATGGGCGTACCGCAATTCCGGCACGGCTCATCTTTCCTGCTGTAAACATAGAGATTCTGTTGAAACATCCCCATCTGGCCCTGTGAGTTCACGTAAGACCGAATCGTACTGCCTCCCATTTCCACCGCTTCAGTCAAGGTGTGAATGATTTCCCTGTGAAGCTGTACCATCTCTTCTTGTGACAGGGACTTGGACTTCCTGTCAGGGTGAATGCCGGCACGGAATAAGGCTTCATCCACGTAAATATTCCCAAGACCTACAAGAATCGTCTGATCCAGTAAAGTCGCCTTCACGATTCTGTCCGTCCTGCCAAGTTTTCCAGCCAGGTAGTCCACAGTGAATTCAGAAAGAAAAGGCTCCGGACCCAGTTGAAGAAGGGGAAGGTGAAGCAGCTCCTCCCCTTTCTTGAACAGATGCATCGTCCCAAACTTCCGGACATCCCGGTATCTGAGCTCCGTCCCATCCGTAAAGTGAAAGATGACATGGGTATGTTTTTCGATTGGGTCCTCTTGATCCGAGAGGTTATACTTTCCCTCCATCCTTAAATGGGAAACGAGGGCAACATCATCTAAGTAAAAGATGAGAAACTTCCCTCTTCTTCTCATTTCAAGGATTTCCTGACCTCTCAGACTATCAATGAATTCATCCGTTTCGATTGGATTTTTAATCATTTTCGGCCAAAAGACACTGACATCTTTGATTTTCTTTCCCAGCACAAGAAGCTCCAATGTCTTTCTGACCGTTTCTACTTCAGGCAATTCAGGCAACGGGGCACCTCCTTCTGAATCGTACTACTTCGCGTCGTACCAAGTTTGACCATACGAATAATCCACCTTCAGCGGAACTTCAAGCTCCATGGCATTCTCCATCACTTCAGGTACAATTTTCTTCAACATTTCAATTTCGTCTTCAGGAGCTTCAAAAATCAATTCATCATGCACCTGTAATAACATTTTGGTTTGAAGATTTTCTTCCTTCAATCGTGCCGCCATATCGATCATGGCTTTCTTGATGATATCTGCTGCACTTCCCTGGATCGGTGTATTCATCGCAGTACGTTCTGCAAAGCTTCGTAAATTGAAATTACGGCTCGTGATTTCAGGAAGGTAACGGCGGCGATTCATCAGAGTCGTCACATACCCTTTCTGTTTCGCATCCTGGACGATATCATCCATATATTCTTTCACGCCAGGGAAGCTTTCCAAATACTTCTTAATGAATTCCCCTGCTTCTTTCCGTGTAATATCAAGGCTCTGTGATAAGCCGTAATCACTTATTCCGTATACGATACCGAAATTGACGGCTTTCGCATGCCTTCTCATATTGGACGTGACCTCTTCCTTACTCACTCCAAAGACGTCCATGGCCGTCTTCGTATGGATATCCATATCATTTCTGAATGCTTCTACCAACTTCTCGTCACCTGCAATATGGGCGAGTACCCTTAGTTCGATCTGAGAATAGTCGGCAGCAAACATGACCCATCCTTTTTCTGAAGGAATGAAAGCCTGACGGATTTTTCTTCCTTCTTCAAGACGGATCGGGATGTTTTGAAGGTTCGGATCCGTTGAACTCAAACGGCCCGTCTGGGTAAGAGCCTGGTTGAAACGGGTATGGATCTTACCCGAATCTTTATGAACGACCTTCAATAACCCTTCTAGATAAGTAGACTGCAGTTTCCCTAATTGGCGGTAATGAAGGATATGATCAATGATCTCATGCTTCGATTGCAGCTTTTCCAAAACGTCTGCCGAAGTGGAGTATCCCGTTTTCGTTTTCTTTACAACCGGAAGACCCAGTTTTTCAAATAGAATCACACCCAACTGCTTCGGAGAATTGATATTGAAGCTTTCCCCAGCCAGTTCATGAATGTTCTTTTCCAATTCTTCCAGACGATGAGCAAGCTCTTCCTTCATGGTTTCCAAACGCTCCTGGTCGACTTTCACACCGGTGAATTCCATTTCAGCAAGAATCAAAGCGAGTGGTAATTCCAACTTCATATATAAATCGTAAAGTTCGTTTTCTTCCAGTTCTTTCATGCATGTATCTTTTAACTCGTGCAAAATCGATGCCTTTCGTGCAAGATGCTCAGACAGTACCTCAGTGGAAGGCACTTTCTGCTTGGCTCCTTTGCCATAAACCATTTCATCCGATTCAATAGAAGGCTGACCATGCCCTTTGGCAATGGATGCAAAGTCTTCGCTTGATTCAGAAGGATTGATAATATAGGAAGCCAGCAACAGGTCGAACTCGATTCCCTTTATATCGATTCCCTGTCTTTTTAAGGCAACGACGGTCTCCTTCGAATTGTACACATATTTCAAGGCAGACTCGTCTTCTGCCCACTTTTTGAAGGCATCTGAATTCACAGCCGTTTCCAGGCTGAAGAAAAACGTTCCCTTTTCATTGTGTAGGCTAAACCCGATGATGTCCCCGAGGTGATAGTTCTCTTCAAGCATTTCAATGTATAAAGAACTCTCGTTAGACAGATGTTTTTCTTGAATGGTTTCCACCACTTCATAGGAGATATCATCCAGCTCCTCCGGCTCTTCAATCGTGGACTCACCCATTTTCTCCAGGAGGGAGTTGAACCCAAGATCCCGGTATACTTCCTTCAGCTTCCCTTCATTCCATCCATCATAGTTCAGTTCTTCAACCGTTATCTCGATGGGAGCTTCCCGGAGGATCGTAGCCAGTTCTTTACTCATAATCGCCTGTTCTTTATTATCTTCAAGCTTCTCTTTCAGTTTCTTTCCCCCCACTTTATCAATAGATTCCAGAAGCTTTTCGAGGGAATCGAATTCCTTCAGGAGCTTGATAGCCGTTTTCTCTCCGACACCCGGTACTCCAGGGATATTATCGGAACTATCTCCCATCAAGCCTTTCATATCAATGATGCGGTCAGGGGTGATTTCCCATTTTTCTTTAATATGCTCAGGTGTATATACTTCAATATCCGTAATCCCTTTTCGTGTGATACAGACCGTGGTGTTTTTCGAGCTCAACTGGGTTAAATCTTTATCTCCGGAATATACCTTCACTTCAAACCCGTCCGATTCCGCCTGAAGGGAAAGAGTTCCGATGATATCATCCGCTTCATAGTTTTCTTTTTCATAGCGTTTGATCCCGTATGCATCCAATAGTTCACGGATATAAGGGAATTGCTCAGAAAGTTCAGGCGGAGTTTTCTGTCTGCCTCCTTTATATTCCGTGAATGTCTTATGGCGGAATGTCGTTTTACCAGCATCAAAGGCTACAAGGATATGCGATGGTTTTTCATCTTCCAGTATTTTTTGCAGCATGGTCGTGAAGCCATATACCGCGTTTGTATGTACACCCTTGTCGTTATTTAATAGTGGAAGGGCAAAGAATGCACGGTAAGCAATACTGTTACCGTCAATCAAGACTAATTTTTTGGACATGTAAGTACCTCCTGTAAAGGCTTCTGATTCTATAGGTTTATTCTATCACGTTGAGGAATGAAAGGAAAAACGGGGCACTTATTTCATCGAGGAAGAGAGTGATTGGAGATCGGGGTAGTAGATGGGGGTCTCAATATCAGCGTCCATTGTATCTTAACGGACACTGATATTGAGATTCTATGAGATCGGCATAACTTGTCCCACTTCTAATGGAACTCGTGCCGAGTGTGACGAAAAATGAGAACGCCCTGAAAACATTCCCAACCCACGCTTAGAAAACCAAAAAAACCCTTGAAGAATGGACGAGGCCACTCTCCAAGAGTTCCTGACTCTTATTCCGTATACCCCATCAACAACCTCGCGTACGGAGAATCGGATGGTAGAATGATAACCGTTTTATCATCCACTGTTTTCTTATACGTTTCAAGGGTCTTATACAGATCATAGAAACTTGGATCTTTCGAGAACGATTTGTTATACACCTGCGCGGCTTCTGCTTCTCCTTCGGCACGGATCACATTGGCATCCGCCCCGGCCTTTGCAAGAAGCTCCTTCACTTCACGGTCGGTTTCAGCCGTAACCCTTTGTTTCTGGGCGTCCCCCATGGACAGATATTCCTGGGCTTTCGATTCACGTTCTGAAATCATCCGTGTGTAGACGGAGTTTTCATTTGCTTCAGGCAGATCGGTTCGTTTCATGCGGACATCCTGAACGACAATGCCGTATCCGTCACGCTTCAACAACTCATTCACTTTAGCTGTCACTTTATCATTCAAGCTTCCACGTGAAGACTTCTCATCATTAATGATTTCATCATACTCAAGTCGACCGAGTTCTGACCGGACAACCGAATAGATGAATTCTTCCATCTTCGTCTCGGCATTGATGACCGTTCGTGCATTTTTGATCATTTTCAAAGGATCTTCAATGCGCCATACGGCATAATTATCGATGAGCATGCGCTTTTTATCTTTGGTATTGATTTCGGCTTCTGTTACGTCATACGTCATTTGATGCTTCGGCAGCGTCGTGACTGACTGGATGAACGGAATCTTATATTTCAACCCCGGTTCTTTATCAATTCTGACCACTTCCCCAAACTGACGGACGACTTTGTATTCTCCCTCTTTTACAATGAAAAGGCTCGTGAACAGGAGAAGCAGTGCGGCAATGAGAATCACAAGAAAGATCCCTAATTTAGTATAGCGTCTCCACTCGATGGGCTCTTTCTTCTTTGTATTGATGTCAAACACGTTTTGATCACTCATTCTCATCACTTCCTTCCTGCTTCACCGGAGGATTCTGATTCTCCATTTGTCGGATAGGGAAGTATTTCAGCGTTTCTCCACTATCCTTCATGATATAAATCTCTGCATCCGGCAGAACATTTTCCAATGTCTCCAAGACGAGACGTTTTCTTGTTATTTCAGGATTGGATTTATACTCATTGTACAGTTTATCGAAGACAGCCACATCTCCACGCGCCTGCTCAACACGGGCAATTTTATCCCCTTTGGCCCCTGAAATGATCGCATCCTTTTCACCCTGGGCTTCGTTTGTACGCTGATTTCGATATTTCTTTGCTTCATTTATTTTCGTATTCATCGTTTCCCTTGCATCTGTTACGGCTGTGAAGGCAGATCGCACCTCTGCATTCGGAAGCTCAACATCCTGTAATTTCACAGCAAGGATGGAAATACCTATATCGTAATCATCAATCAATCCTGTCAACAAATCCCTGACATCCGCCTCGATTTCCGCTTTCCCTGACGTCAAGGCATCATCGATCAATGAGCTGCCTATAATACTTCTTAGTGAAGAAGAAGTCGCATCGTAAAGGATTTCCTTTGGATCATCGGAGTTGAATAAATAGCTTTCCGGATCCGTAATCTTCCATTGAACTACTAGATCTGCGAGGACGATGTATTCATCTCCTGTAATCATCTTGGTTTCTTTCGGAAAGTCTTTGATCTTTCCGTCCTTTTCTTCATATCCGAATTGAAGACTGAAGGTTTCTTTGGACAACACTTCCACTGACTGCATCGGCCAAGGCATCTTGAAATGCAGTCCAGGCTCAACAACAGGCTCCCCCGCTTCCCCGAACGTCAATACCAGTGCCTGCTCTGATTCATCAACGGTATACCAGGAAGTAAAAAGTACAACTATTAGAATGATGGCTGCAAGCACCATTCCTGCCAAAGTATAAACACGCTTCAAACTCATATGCACCCTCCCTTTTCTGTCTCTATATCTTATTTTTCACCTACTAAGATATACGGACATATGTCAAAAAGGTTTCAACAATATGAAAAGAAGATGACAAAGACGAGAATGATAGCGCTAACAAAAATAAAAAAAGCGAAAAGACGAGAACGGGGTTGGTTCTCGCCTTTTCTTAACACCTTGGATGAAGGGGTTTCACTTAGTATCGTACCACCTGATTGTAAATTTTATTTAAAGCGATTGTAAAAACAATGTAAAATAGGTGAAATCAAACTAAGTATTCCTGCAGATAGCACATCAGGATGAAAACTGCTTGTTCAGTGAGACGGTGAAAGTCGTTCCTTGATTCAATTCACTCTCCACTTTAATATCCCCTTCATGTGCTTCAATGATATGCTTGACGATGGCAAGCCCAAGACCGGTACCACCGGAGTTACGGCTTCTCGCTTTATCGACCCGATAAAACCGTTCAAAGATACGGGGCAGCTCTTCAGGACTTATTCCCATGCCATTATCCTTCACTCTAACATATACTTTGCCTTGATCTTCCTCAAGAGTTATCCACACATCACCGCCTTTAGGCGTATACACAATGGCATTGCTGATCAAATTGATGAAAACCTGCTTTAATCGATATGAATCCACTTCAGCCAGTCCTCTTGAATCGAAATCGGACTGAAGTGATATCTCTTTCGGCTTCGCCTTTTCTTTTAATATCGGCATTACATCTTCAATCAGCCCTGCTACTTCCACTTGCTCGACATTCAGCTCAAAGCCCTGCTTCTCAATCTTGGACAATTCCAGCAGATCTTTGATGAGGGATTGCAGCCTGTCACTTTCCTTCAGGATGATGTCCAGAAATGATTTCAGGGTTTCCGGATCATTCATCGCTCCGTCCAACAACGTTTCAGAGAATCCTTTGATCGAAGTGATTGGCGTTTTCAGCTCGTGTGAGACATTCGCCACAAAATCTTTACGCATTTGTTCGAGCTTTTTAAGTTCGGTAATGTCATGGAATACAACGACAATCCCTTTCCATTCGTCATTGTTCCCGATGATAGGGGCTCCGTACACTTCATAATGCTTTCGATCAAGCTTATGGGGGAGGAGTATCTGTTTACGTAATCGTTCTTCTGTCATGAATATTTCTTCCACAAGCTTATTGACTTCCTGGTAGTGAATGACCTCATGATATCGCACTTTCTTCAATTGACTTTCCTTTAGACTAAAGAAATCCCTGAACGTTTTGTTCGTCAATACGACAAAGCCGCGGTGATCAATTAAAAGAAGGGCACTTCCCATATTTTCAATCAGGGTCGTCAATCGATTCTGCTGCATATCCTGGGCATTCACCATCTCTTGAAGGTTCCTTGCCAGAATATTGATGGAAGTACTTAACATACTCGTTTCATCCAATCGATCTTCGTAGGTCCTCGCCCGGTAATTTCCTTTGGCCAGCTCGATGGATACATTGGTGGCAGACTCAATGGGTTTGGTGTATCTTACTGTAATCCGGGATCCCAGGATGATGATGAGGACCAATGCAAGGCCAAGGGAAATGGACAGAACAAACCAGATTTGCTGGGTCCCTTTCTCGAGGGCATCCACCTCTGCACTCATGACGAGGAGGCCCATCATCTGATCATTAGCATCTTTTAACGGGTACCAATAAAATCTAAATTCGTTTTCAGACGTAACCAGCTTTTTATGCTTATGCTTAACATCCCAATTATTATGGATTTCCTTTACGATTCTCTCTTGCTGTGGGCCGACATACGATTCCAACGCCTCTGTATCATGTACTACGTTACCTGCTTTATCGAGGATCGTGATCCGAACATCCAATATGTCACTCAATTCCTGGATCATGTCCGGATTGATTTCTTTCGGTGTTCCGTTCTCTTCAATGGAGCTGGCCAGCAACCTTGCCTCTTTTTCGATCCTAGAGTTGAACGTATCTAAATAAAAATTCTTGAAGATTTGTCCCAAAAGCAGCCCAAGCCCTATCAAAACAGCGATGATCAACGTAATTAAAGCAAATAGGAGCTTTGTTCTAAATTTGGTCATCGAGTTTTTGGCTCCTCCAATTTATATCCGAGGCCGCGAATGGTCTTAATATAGGTCGGTTTCTTCGTATTTGATTCAATTTTTTCCCGTAAGTGACTGATATGAACGTCCACAATCCTCGTATCTCCAGCGAAATCATAGTTCCAAACCGCACTTAGGAGCTGATCTCTCGTCAACACTCTCCCTTTATTATCCGTTAAGTATAAGAGGAGCTCGAATTCCTTTGGTGTCAATTCCAGCAGCTCACCTTGAAAGTACGCTTCATATTGTTCGGGATACACCTTCAGTTCCCCGACTTCCTTATAATCTGTCGGTTCCGGTGCAACCGGTTCAGCGGCTTCCTGCATCGCCTGGCTGCGTCTAAGGATCGCTTTCACCCTTGCCACCACTTCACGGGGACTGAACGGCTTTGTCATATAATCATCCGCACCAAGCTCCAAGCCAAGAACCTTATCAAATTCATCATCCTTGGCCGTCAACATCAAAATAGGAATATTGATCTTTCGTTGTCTGAGATCCTTGCATACCTCTACTCCGTCCATAGTAGGAAGCATCAAATCCAGTATGATCAGGTCCGGGGATTGTTCAATCGCTGCATCCCTTCCCTCTTCACCATCATGGACCGTTATAACCGAATAACCTGATTGTTCAAGATTATACTTTAAGAGTGTTGCGATCGATTGTTCATCATCCACTACCAAGATTTTTTTGCTCATTTAATGTGCCTCCATACAAAAGAAAATTAACCCCAACATCCAAACGTTTATGTAATTGTACTTTCATTATAATATAAATCTTGAGGCTTACCATCATTTAAAGAGATTTAACACTTTTTAGTTTTCTTCTCTCTCATACTATTTCTTTAATAGGATGCGCTTTACTAAGGTTATTTATCAATTGCATGCATAAAAAAAGAGCTATGATCACATAGCTCTTTCGACATTAAAAGTTCTCTAATGCATGACTATTCATTTTTTCCAGGCGGTGAGGAGGACAAACTTTGATGGTGCCGTTGATTACCTTTTCATCCTCTTCATTTGTGGCCGAAACTTGAATCGTCACCAAGTGGTTACTTGGATTTACGTCTGTCACTTCAAACAGGAATTGTACCGTGGCGTAATGATAGACCGGTTTCGGAAATTCAATATTCTGCTCTACAATATGTGAGCCCGGGCCGGGAAGATATTTCGAAACAGCGGATGTAATGATTCCCGTCAGCATGATGGATGGAACGATCGGCTTTTTAAATGGCGTCTGTGAAGCATAATCGTGCTGGATGTATAATGGATTGGCGTCATTTGTGAGCCCAAGGTATAGAAGCAGTTCGTTGTCTTCAATTTTTTCTGTCAGGGTCAGTTTTTCACCCACGGTCATTTCTTCGATTTTTCTTCCAAGTTTTCTCTTTTTCCCCAATAGCATAAGAAGCACCTCCGAGTATGTAAACGATTACAATTTTAAATAATAAAAATTGTTTTTATTGTCTGTCTATTAGTATTTTATCATTTTTAGGGTTTCCATACAAAGAGTTTTTACGCAGGGAAAGACAATTTCATTTTCTCTTTAAAATCTCGTTTGGGATTAGGATGGTAGCTGTTGAAAACGGAGAGAGTGCTGGTTGATTTCCGCTCCAGGATGCTCGCTTTCCGCGGGGCTGGCGGTGAGCCTCCTCGGCTGCGCCTGCGGTGTCTCACCTTTCCAGCTTTTCCCGCAGGAGTCGAGCATCCTTCCGCTCCAATCAACTTTCTGAGCATACTACTTTTAAAGTAGTAATAAATATTAAATTCTTTTAGCAAAACAAACTTTGTAAAATCTATTTCTAATTTGTTTAAAATCTTTTATTTACAATTAAATATCCAAGCTATCATAAAAAAAACTGACCTCCCAAATGGAAGCCAGTTCTGAAAACATTAAATCTATTAAGCCAATGAAGACATCACGTTTTTCACTGCGTCAGCGGAGTTGGCCAGGGCAGCTTTCTCTTCTTCTGTCAGTTCGAGTTCGATGATTTTTTCGAGACCGTTTCCACCGAGAATGGTCGGGACACCGAGGTAGATGCCTTCGAATCCGTATTCGCCTTCTAAGTAGGCGATGGCCGGGATGACCCGGCGCTGATCTTTAAGGATGGCTTCGACCATCTGGACGAGTGAGGCGGCTGGAGCATAATAGGCACTTCCGTTACCGAGAAGTCCTACGATCTCGCCCCCTCCTTTGCGGGTGCGCTCTACGATGGCGTCAAGGCGGTCTTTCGGGATCAACGTCTCTAGCGGGATGCCTCCTGCATAGGAGTAGCGAATAAGAGGAACCATGTCGTCACCGTGACCACCAAGAACAAATCCTGTGATATCTTTTACGGAAAGGTTTAGTTCTTGTGCGACAAACGTCCGGAAACGGGCCGTATCCAATACGCCCGATTGTCCGATCACACGCTCTTTTGGAAAGCCGGATTCTTTGAACACGGTATAGGTCATGGCATCCACTGGGTTCGTTAATACAATGATGTAGCAGTCAGGTGAGTGCTTCACGATTTGCTGAGTGACTGATTTCATGACCTTTTGATTGGTCTGAACCAGGTCATCACGGCTCATACCCGGTTTCCGGGCAATTCCAGCTGTGATGACGACGATATCCGAATCCTTTGTATCCTCGTAATTGGATGTACCGATGATGTTTGCATCAAATCCTTGGACAGGGCTCGCTTCCAGCATATCCAACGCTTTCCCTTTCGTTGGATCCTCGTTTTGCGGAATATCAACCAAAACCACATCTCCAAGTTCTTTCTGAGCGAGCATCAGTGCAGTGGTCGCCCCGGTGAAACCTCCACCGATAACAGATACTTTTCTACGTTTAATGGCCATCATGATTCCTCCTATTCATGTCTTTATGTAAAGGAAGGAGTGCCTCTGTCAGAAGCACCCCATCCTTATCTTCCATTATTATGCTTCCATGTTTTCGATTAAAGCAGAACCGAACTCAGAGCATTTCACTTCTGTTGCTCCATCCATCAGACGGGCAAAGTCATAGGTTACCACTTTAGAAGCGATTGTTTTTTCCATTGATTTAGAGATCAGGTTAGCAGCTTCTGTCCAGCCTAGGTGTTCAAGCATTAACACACCAGAAAGGATGACAGAAGATGGATTCACTTTATCCATACCTGCATATTTAGGAGCCGTTCCATGAGTTGCCTCAAAGATCGCATGTCCTGTTTCGTAGTTGATGTTTGCACCAGGAGCAATACCGATTCCACCTACTTGAGCAGCAAGTGCATCAGAGATGTAATCTCCGTTTAGGTTCATGGTTGCGACTACATCGAACTCAGCTGGACGAGTAAGGATTTGTTGTAAGAAGATATCAGCGATTGAATCCTTCACGATGATCTTACCTGCTGCTTCAGCATCAGATTGAGCTTTATTAGCCGCTTCCAATCCGTCAGCTTCCTTGATCTTGTCATATTGAGCCCAAGTGAATACTTTATCGCCGAATTCTTTCTCAGCAAGCTCGTAACCCCAATTTTTGAATGCTCCTTCAGTGAACTTCATGATGTTCCCTTTGTGAACAAGCGTTACGGACTTACGGCCTTCAGTGATTGCGTAATTGATCGCAGCACGTACAAGACGGTTTGTTCCTTCTTCAGAAACAGGCTTGATTCCGATACCGGATGTTTCAGGGAAACGGATTTTGTTGACGCCCATTTCGTCTTGCAGGAAGCTGATTAATTTCTTCACTTCATCAGAACCTTTAGCGTACTCGATACCTGCATAGATATCCTCAGTGTTTTCACGGAAGATGACCATGTCAGTGTCTTCAGGACGCTTAACTGGTGAAGGAACACCTTCGAAGTAGCGTACTGGACGCAGGCATGTGAATAGATCCAATTCCTGGCGAAGGGCAACGTTCAATGAACGGATTCCGCCGCCGACAGGAGTCGTAAGTGGACCTTTGATTGCGATGAAGTATTCACGGATTGCTTCAAGCGTATCGTTTGGAAGCCATTCCCCTGTTTTGTTGAATGCTTTTTCCCCAGCATATACTTCTTTCCATGAGATCTTGCGTTCACCTTTGTATGCTTTCTCTACAGAAGCATCCAGGACGCGCTTGGCTGCTGCCCAAATATCTGGACCCGTTCCGTCACCTTCAATGAATGGGACGATTGGATTGTTAGGCACATTAAGTTGGCCATTCTGGTTTGTAATTTTTTCACCTTGTGTCATTATGTAACCTCCATTTTTTCATTATCAAAGGGGATGACCCATAAGTTAAGCATGTTGAGTCATTCCCCTTCTCTTATTATTACACCAATATTTTTACTATTTGTAAATATTGATGATTACCCTCTTTGATCGACAGGTACATATTCCTGCTTGCCAGGCCCCACATAATCAGCACGTGGGCGGATCAGGCGGTTGTTGGAATATTGTTCAAGGATATGCGCCAACCAGCCGGATACACGGCTTACCGCAAAGATCGGCGTGAATAGATCATGATCGATGCCTAAGCTGTGGTAGACAGATGCCGAGTAGAAATCAACATTTGGCGGCAAGCCTTTGTTTGACGTAAATACGTCTTCAACCTTAACGGACATTTCGTAGTATTTACTTTGTCCTGTTAATTCAGTTAATTTTTTGGACATTTCTTTTAGATGCTTGGCACGTGGATCCCCTTGACGGTATACACGGTGACCGAAGCCCATGATTTTTTCTTTTTTCTCTAACTTGTCCAGGATATATTCTTCTGCTTTATCGACAGAACCGATTTCAGTAAGCATCTTCATAACCTGCTCATTTGCCCCACCGTGTAGCGGCCCTTTTAAAGCTCCGATTGCAGCCGTAACACCTGAATAGACGTCTGATAGAGTTGCCACACAGACACGTGCTGTGAAAGTAGAGGCGTTTAACTCATGGTCCGCATGCAGGACAAGTGCTTTATTGAATGCTTCAACTTCAATAGGCTCAGGATCTTTACCTGTCAGCATGTATAAGAAGTTAGCGGCAAAGCCCAGGTCCTTACGTGGGGCAACCGGTTCCTGACCGTTGCGGATGCGGGAAAAGCTTGTAACGATCGTCGGGATCTTCGCTTGAAGGCGAACAGCTTTCAAGTAGTTTTCCTTGTCTTCCATCACGTCTGCTTTGTCATCATATAAGCCAAGTAAGGAAACGGCAGAACGTAAAGCGGCCATCGGATGGACTTCCTTGATGTTATACATCTTGAAATGCTCAAGCACTTCTTTAGGCAGTTCAGCGTTAGCTGCCAACAGCTCTGTAAATTCCTGTAGTTCCGATGCGTTAGGCAATTTCAGATGCCATAATAGGTAGATTACCTCTTCGAAGCTTGCATTGTTTGCTAAGTCATCAATGTTGTAGCCAACATATGTAAGAGTGTCGTCAATGATCGAACTGATAGATGATGTTGTTGCTACAACTCCTTCTAATCCGCGAGTTGCTGTCATAATAACCTCTCCTTTTGTTAAGTATTTCTCTTTTACCCATTTTCATATGAGTATAAAACCCTACAAAACGATCTATTAAATCTAGTAGGCTTGTTTAAAAAGAACGTAACGAAACACGTTGAGCGATTGCTCAATTCCTATACAAAAAATGATTCCCGGCTCTTCCAATAATAACACGAGAGCTTGGGATGCGCTTACATTTCCTATTATAAACAATTATCTGACTTTTGTGAATGAAAACGCACCAATTTCTATAAAAATTATTTTTCTAGAAAAATAAACCATACCAAAAAAGCAACCTCTCGGTGTGATCCCGAGCGGCACTTCAAAGGAAAAATTCATACACTTTCAGTACGAGATAGGCGATGCCCGCGCCTATCAGTGGTCCCACTGCAACCCCTCTAAACAAAGCCACAGCGAGGACGGTTCCAAGAACCAGTGCAGTCGTGAGATGAGGTTCATCCTCCAAAAGGATCAATCCGTTCTTTGCAATTAAGGCCACTGCCATACCAGACGCGAGAGCAATCCATGCATAAGGGGATTTCAATGAATCCAACAGATCCCTGAAGCCGATTTCCCCTGTTGCAATCGGTGCGAGTACCGCAATCGTAATGACGGTGACACCCCAATTAATCCCTTTCGACTGAATGGTTGCGAATACTCTTCCATCCATCCCAAGTACCTTAAGAACAATCAAAAATGCTACGGCTATAATAATGGATTGGTTTTTCGCCATCAAACCGATTCCCAATAAAAGCAATAAAAACATGAACGGCTGTGTCATACCCTACCCCTCCCCTCCCTTTATATACTCTAAACATTATCCTACCATATCAACTTTATCCACCTGTCACAAAATACTGAAACCACAGTAAATATATCTTCCTTTCATTTCCTGTCTCCGATAAAATAGAAGTACTAGACTCGGTAGGAGGGAAGCCTTTGAATTTAGATTATGTTTATCGAACCATCCGCTTTCTGGTCGTGGTAGCGATCATCATTCTCTCATTAATTTCACTCTATTACATGTGGAAGCTAGCATATCCATTCATCATTGCCGTTGCCATAGCCTTACTGATCAATCCCCTGGTGAACGGACTTGAAAAGTGGCTTCCAAGAATCTGGGCAGTGACCCTTTCCCTCATTCTGATCGTCGCCATATTTGCCGGGCTCATCACATTATTGATTGCTGAAATTGTTTCCGGTGCCAATTACTTAGCAGAAGAACTTCCTAAGCATGTTCAAACCCTTGTTACATATGCAGAGGATATCATTGTCGGCCAGGTCATCCCGCTTTATAATCAACTCTCCGGGTTATTTAAAAACCTTGAAGCCGGACAACAGGACACGATTCTAGAAAATATCCAGACTGCCGGAACTAAAATTGCCACATCTGCAGGTGATTTCCTGCAAAACTTTTTCACCAAACTGCCCCAGCTGATCTCGTGGATCCCAAATGCCGCATCCGTCCTGATCTTCGCCGCACTGGCCACGTTCTTTATCAGTAAGGATTGGTATACATTATCTGCGAAAGCGGAAAAAATCATTCCAGGGAAAGCCATGAGCAGCGGCAGAAAAGTATTCATCGACTTAAAACGGGCCCTGTTCGGTTTCATCCGTGCCCAATTCACTCTCATCTCGATCACCGCAATCATCGTCCTCGTCGGATTGATCATCTTGAGAGTAGATTACGCAATTACCATCGCCCTCGTGACAGGTCTCGTTGACATCCTGCCTTATCTCGGAACCGGTGCGGTATTCGTCCCATGGATCGCCTATGAATTCATCACAGGCAACGTGGGCCTCGGAATCGGGCTGTCCGTTCTCTACATGGTCGTCGTCGTCCAACGTCAAATCATGGAACCGAAAGTATTGTCTTCAAGCATCGGGCTCGATCCCCTTGCCACTTTGATTGCACTGTTTGTCGGTTTTAAATTAATAGGTTTTTTAGGTTTGATTGTTGGACCAGTAGTGCTCGTGATCCTTTCCACTTTGAAGCGTGCAGGTGTGTTTGAAGATACGTGGAAGTTCATTATGGGAGTAAAGTAGGAAGAGCACTGCTCATCCCTGGCAACGGTTTTACTTGTGAGGTGCAGGCATTGAATTCTCAATATAATTTACAGGGTATGAATTGATTATTAGAGAGTGTGTGCATGATTGGTGCTTTCGTTAGTGGCTAATTTTTGATAGATAGAATAAGCGGAGATATTACGGTTAACCTTCAGAACAGAGCTTGAATCAGGGTAAATAGGCGGGATTTTTCCGCTTACGTAAAGAAAAACCACCCATATTCCGGCTTTTTAAGCTATATTCATTACTACTTCCTAATTAAGAGGAATTTTTCCGCTTATTTAGATGTAGCATCTACTGAACTTGTACAACATACTGGTGGTTTCTTGAAAAAAAGAAATTAAAAAAAAGCTTAGAGATATGGGCATCTCTAAGCTTTTTTGGTTGTGAATTTTATTTGATTCCTTATTTGATTTGGCCAAGAATTTACCGCATTGCACCTCACAAGTAAACCCGTTATCATCACTGGGCAGTGCTTTTTCTCTATCTGTATATGATGACATTCCCATTATTGATCCATCGCTTGAATAATCGGTAGATAAATGGTTTGAACAATTTCCTTGTGGCCGGCAGCAGTAATAAGAAACCAAGAGCGTCCGTAATGAAACCAGGCGTCAACAGAACGACCCCTCCAACCAGAATGCACAAACCATCTATGATGGCGTCTCCAGGCAACTGCCCATACTGCATATCCCGCTGAGCCTTTCTGATGGTCTCGATTCCCTGCTTCTTTGCAAGGTACGCTCCGAGAATCCCGGTCGTAATAATCAACAACACTGTCGGAACAAGACCAATGGCCTGTCCGGAAAGAACCAATAAGCCGATTTCAAGGGCAGGTATGATAATCAATAGTAATAGCATATATCTCATGATGGATTCCTCCATTTGATTTAGAGTGCTTTCTTCTATCTATTATAGCATATTAGAGATTTCATGTATTATGCTGGCAGCTTCTGCTCTGTTTACGGCAGTTCGAGTCTATGTTCAGGCACTTTCACCATTCGTTACAACTGATTATCATTAAACTTGTGCCACTTTTACCCGAACTCGTTCCACTCTCACCAAAACTTGTGCCATAGCCTACAATCCACACCATACCACTAAATATACATAAAAAAACCAGAGCCCACAAAAAGCTCTGGTTTCCCACAAATATCTACTTACAATACACTTGCATACCCATTATAAATCACGCCGTGTGTAGCATCCACTGTAATTTCCTGGCCATTCTTGAATAAAGAAGTGGCGTGGTCAACACCGACCACTACAGGGATTCCCAGGTTGATTCCTACAACAGCTGCATGACTAGTAAGTCCGCCTTCTTCTACGATCAGGGCAGAACACTTCTCAAGGGCTGGCATCATTTCTTTATCCGTGCCGATTGTCACAAGGACAGAACCTTCTGTCGTGTTCTTGACAGCTTCCTCGGCAGATGTCGCCACAACGGCTTTACCGTAAGCCGATTTACGGCCAATTCCTTGGCCTTTTGCTACGATGTCGCCTACCACGTGGATTTTCATCAGGTTAGTTGTTCCGGATTCACCGATTGGAACACCTGCTGTGATGACGATGCGGTCTCCGTGCTTCGTCATGCCTGAATTGACGCTTTCTTCTACAGCCATATCAAGCATTTCATCTGTAGTCGTTACTTTGCGTCCGACAGTAGGGTAAACACCCCATACAAGCGCCAAGCGGCGTGATACAGAATCTGTACCCGTCACGGCTACGATTGGTGCTTTCGGGCGGTATTTAGAGATCATGCGTGCCGTGTGACCACTCTCAGTAGGAGCGACGATGGCATTCACATCAAGATTAAGAGCCGTGTAAGCGACAGATTGCCCGATGGCATCCGTCATGTTGTGCTCGCTGTCTTTGCTGCGTGAAGATAGGATCGCATTGTAATCAAGGGCCGTTTCTGCTCTTGATGCGATGTTATGCATGGTTTGAACCGCTTCAACAGGATATGAACCTGCTGCCGTTTCACCAGAAAGCATGATGGCGTCCGTACCATCAAAGATGGCGTTGGCTACGTCACTTGCTTCCGCTCTTGTCGGTCTTGGGTTGCGCTGCATAGAATCAAGCATTTGAGTCGCTGTGATGACAGGCTTCCCTAGTGAATTACATTTCTTGATCAGCATCTTCTGAACCAGTGGTACTTCTTCCGCAGGGATCTCAACACCAAGATCTCCACGTGCGACCATCAAACCATCAGAAACTTCGAGGATTTCATCGATATTGTCTACACCCTCTTGGTTCTCGATTTTAGGGATGATTTGGATATGAGATGCATTGTGTTCTTCCAATAATTGACGGATTTCCAGAACGTCGGATGCACGACGTACGAAGGAAGCCGCAATAAAGTCTACGCCTTGTCCGATACCGAATACGATATCACTGGCATCTTTATCGGTGATCCCTGGAAGGTTCACCGATACACCAGGTACGTTAACACCTTTTTTATTTTTAAGTGTTCCACTGTTGGCAACATATGTGTGGATTTCACCGTTCGCTTTGTCGATTTCCGTAACTTCTAAACCGATCAATCCGTCATCCAGAAGGATTTTAGAACCTATGTGAACATCCTCGATCAATCCTTCGTATGTAACGGAGAATTTTTCAGTTGTTCCCTGTACTTCTTTCATGGATACGATGACGTTTGAACCTTGAGTCAGTTCAATAGCCCCACCTTCCATGTTGTTCGTACGGATTTCCGGACCTTTGGTATCAAGCAGAATCCCGACTGTCTTGCCGGCTTTTTCAGCTGCTTCGCGGATGTTGATGATACGCTGTCCGTGTTCTTCATGGTCACCATGTGAAAAGTTCAAGCGGGAAACGTTCATCCCTGCTTCGATCAGTTGTGATAACTTCTCTACACTTTCACTGGCAGGACCGATCGTACATACTATTTTCGTTTTTCTCATTTTCTCTACCTCCTGAAATCTTACAACTAATTTAGATTGAAAGCTCTTTGGAAAGTCTGTACATATTTAAATCAATGACATGTGGCTTGGCAAGTGCTTCAATAATATCGTAATCAACTAACTGATTTTTCTCAATTCCTACCGCTCTTCCGCCTTTACCAGAAGCTAATAGTTCAACGGCGTGAGCCCCTAGGCGGCTCGCTAATACACGGTCTGCAGCAGTCGGCGTTCCACCGCGCTGAATATGACCAAGAACGGAAACCCGTGTATCCATTCCAGTTGCTTCTGTGAAGCGGTTGGCGAATTCATTCCCGGACATGACACCTTCTGCGACAATGATGACACTGTGCTTTTTGCCGCGTTCCTGTCCTTTTTTCAAGCGGTTCACGACGTCATCAAGATCGAATTTCTCTTCAGGGATCAGAATCGTTTCAGCCCCACCGGCAAGTCCTGCCCAAAGAGCAATGTCCCCTGCATTACGTCCCATCACTTCGATGATGAACGTTCTCTCATGGGATGTCGCCGTGTCACGGATTTTATCGACGGCATCGATAACCGTGTTAAGGGCTGTATCGAAACCGATTGTGTACTCAGTCCCTGGAATATCATTATCAATTGTACCAGGTACACCGACACATGGGTAACCCCATTCCGTTAAGGCTTTTGCACCTTGGTAAGAACCGTCTCCACCAATGACAACAAGTCCTTCAATGCCGTGTTTTTCTAATTGCTCGATCCCTTTTTTCTGACCTTCTTTTGTTTTGAATTCTTCACAGCGGGCTGTATACAGCATCGTTCCGCCGCGGTGAATGATATCACCGACGGAACCAAGCTCGAGCTTCTTTATGTTCCCGTTGATTAATCCGTTATACCCTTGATATATACCGTATACTTCTATATCCATGAAGATGGCTTTACGCACAACTGCACGGACGGCTGCATTCATACCTGGTGAATCTCCACCACTTGTTAATACACCAATTTTTTTCACTACGATCACCTCATTAAGAAATATGCCTTTATATGTAATGGAATGGTATTGTTAATCGTTTCACATAAATCAAAGAAAAAGAAATTCTCGGTTTGCATTCATTACATTATTATGGACCAATAGACTTTGGATTATTTCTAAAATAACACGAAGGTTCAAGGTTCTCAACAAGTTACTGGATGGAAACGCAAAAGACGAAATACTCTATTAAATGGAAGCGTTTTAATTGTTAAAACCTTCAATAAATCGTCACAAACCGTTTATTCTTAACGATTTGAATGAAAAAGACTGACAAAAGGTCATTCCTATTTGTCAGTCCATCGTACGTTATGATTTTACCCCGATTCGATCGTTTAAAACGGAATATTCACCCATCGCCTTGAATTTTTCATAGCGATGCTGGATCAATTCGTCCTTTTTCATCGGGATCAATTCTTTCAGGGAGCTCTTCAAGACGTCATTGATATACTTCGCCTGCTCCTCTACGTTCTTGTGTGCACCGCCTTTTACTTCCGTAATGATCTCATCGATGATTCCAAGCTCCTTTAAATCAGGTGCTGTAATCTTCATGGATTCAGCCGCGCGTTTCGCCTGGGTCGAATCCTTCCAGAGAATCGCCGCTGCCCCTTCAGGAGAGATGACGGAGTATGTGGAGTTTTCAAGCATATGAATATGGTTTCCCACTCCAAGGGCCAATGCACCGCCACTGCCACCTTCGCCGATGACAACACAGATGACGGGAACGGTCAGACCGGCCATTTCAACAAGGTTCCGTGCAATGGCTTCACTTTGGCCGCGCTCTTCTGCGGCTTTCCCAGGGTATGCCCCCTTTGTATCGATAAAACAGATGATCGGCCGGTTGAACTTGTCCGCCTGCTTCATCAAGCGTAACGCTTTCCGGTAGCCTTCAGGATGAGGCATCCCGAAGTTACGGCGGATATTCTCTTTCGTGTCTTTCCCTCTTTGGTGACCGATGATTGTCACAGGGACACCGTGAAACTTCCCGACGCCAGATACGATCGCTTCATCATCACCATACAGACGGTCTCCGTGCATTTCGATGAAGTCCGTGAAGAGATAACTGATATAATCAAGCGTGGTCGGACGGTTCGGATGACGTGCCACCTGAACCCTTTCCCATGGCTTCATGTTTTCGTAGATATCATTTTCGAGCTTCGTCAGCCTGCTCTCAAGCTTCTCGATTTCCTTCGATAGATCGACGTCCGAATTCTGAGTGAACTCCCTCAATTCGGCGATTTTCTTCTTGAGCTCAACCACCGGTTTTTCAAATTCCATCTCATTTACCATGGCAGATCACCGTCCCACTGATGTATATCAAGTACTGTACCGATTTTCTCTTTTAACTCGAGTCTCGAGATGACTCCGTCAAGTTGTCCATGTTTCAGTAAAAATTCGGAAGTCTGGAAATCCTCAGGCAGGTCCTCACGAATCGTCTGCTCGATGATCCGTCTGCCTGCAAAGCCGATCAATGCTCCCGGTTCGGCGAAGTTATAGTCGCCGACTGACGCGAAGCTTGCGGAAACACCGCCTGTCGTCGGGTGGGTCATGATCGAAATGAAAAGTCCCCCATTCTCGCTCAAACGGTTCAGGGCTACACTGGTCTTGGCCATCTGCATCAGGGATAAGACCCCTTCCTGCATCCGTGCCCCGCCTGAAGCCGTGAAGATGATGAACGGAACCTTCCGTTTATCGGCTTCTTCAATGGCTCTCGTGATTTTCTCTCCGACCACGGACCCCATGCTTCCCATTCTGAAGCGGGAATCCATGATGGCTGTTACCACTTCGATCCCGTTCACCTTCCCGGTTCCTGTCAGTACGGCCTCATTCATCCCCGTCTTTTTACGGTCTTTTTCCACTTTACTCTCATAATCAGGAAAGTTCAGTGGATTCCCGGAAGTCAGGTCCTGATCAAGCTCCTTGAACGTGCCTTCGTCTATAAAACTATCGACTCTCTCGGGTGAGCTCATGCCATGATGATATCCGCAATGAATGCACACCTTTAAGTTCTTTTGAAGTTCTTTCGTATACATGATTTTTTTGCAGTCAGGACATTTTGTCATGATGCCTTCCGGAACGTCATGTTTGGCCGCTTCAGAAGGAATCGTTGCATATTTTTTCTTTTTCGATTTGTTAAAAAGTTCCTTTAGCAAGGTGAAACCTCCTTACCGAATGACAGTAGCTAACTTCAGCGGGAAATATTCCCTTACACGACAGCTGCCCATTCGCTTCTCTATAGTAAATGCATGATATAAAACTGCTTGACTATCAGTTTAATGGAAGTGCTTAAAAAAAGATGTTGGAAATTGTCGCATCTTCATCGACAATTTCCCTAACCCTTCTATATGCCTCTTGCACAGTCTCTTTCTCGCCATGATCGATGCCGTGGAGCATCCTGATCAACTCTTCCCTCATATCTTCAGTAAGCTTCTTCTCACCGCAGATCAAAGTTTCAAAATCATTCAGGATATTCCAGATACGCTGTGATAGAAAGTTCGAGCTGATCATCACAATCTCCCTGAATACGTCGTCCAGACTCTCACATTCGGACACTTTCTGTTTTAAGGAATTTGTATTCCTTTTATCTACAAACAAAGCTATCAGCGCTTCTTTTTCAATCATCATTTTCGTTTGAAGGATGTCTTCCTGGGCCATGTCGTCCTGGAGGATGAACATGCCGAGTAGATCAATCAGGTGATGATCCCTGAAATCCCTCAAAAAGGTGCCTTCTCCCCGGCGTGTTTCAATCAGACCCAACAGCTCAAGGGCCCGGAGTGCTTCCCTGACGGAAGAGCGTCCGACATTCAATCGTTCGGACAGCTCCCTCTCGGATGGAATCTTATCTCCGGGCTTGAGGCAGTCCTTTGATATCATTTCTCTCAGCTGGTGAACAATTCCAATATATACCTTAGCGTGTGTATGGAGAGAGTTCACTTCTGCCATCATTCACTCTTCCCGATAACCGCTAGATCTTCTGTCTTTTTACGGATTTCCTCAGGGTCGACCTTCAAGCGGGCAACTCCTGTCTCCATTGCCGTCTTCGCTACGGCAGCGGCCACGGCAGGTGCTACACGCTTATCAAACGGTGCAGGAATGACATAATCCGCATTCAATTCATCTTCGGTGATGAGGGCGGCAATCGCTTCAACGGCAGCCTGCTTCATTTTTTCATTAATGTGAGTCGCACGGACATCCAGTGCACCCCTGAAGATCCCCGGGAAGGCAAGGACATTATTCACCTGGTTAGGGAAATCGGAACGGCCTGTACCCACAACCTTGGCTCCTGCCGCTTTTGCAAGCTCAGGCATGATTTCAGGTACCGGGTTCGCCATGGCAAAGATAATCGGATCCTGCTTCATGGAAGAAACCATCTCCTCGGTCAAGGCACCAGCTACGGATACCCCAATGAATACATCGGCTTCCTTCAATACTTCTGCCAGACCGCCCTTGATGTGGTCACGATTTGTAAATTTCGCCACTTCGTCTTTCGTGCCGTTCATTCCTTCGGGACGACCTTCGTAGATCGCACCTTTGGAATCACACATGATAATATCCCTCACGCCATAGCGGTAAAGGAGTTTAATGATCGCCATACCGGCGGCACCGGCTCCGTTTGCCACGACTTTGATCTCGGACATCTTCTTCCCGACAATCTTGAGAGCGTTCACAAGTCCCGCCACGGTTACAATCGCCGTACCATGCTGATCATCATGGAAAACCGGGATATTGGTTTCTTTCTTCAACCGTTCTTCGATTTCAAAACAGTTCGGTGCAGCGATATCCTCAAGGTTCACGCCACCGAATGTCGGCTCAAGAAGCTTGACGGTTTCAACGATCTTGTCCACATCCGTTGTATTCAAGCAAATCGGGAATGCATCCACCCCTGCAAAACTCTTGAATAGAACCGCTTTTCCTTCCATGACAGGAAGAGCCGCTTCCGGTCCGATATTTCCAAGACCCAGTACAGCTGTACCATCAGAAACGACCGCAACCATATTTCCTTTCATGGTGTAATCATAGACCGTTTCCGGCTTGTCATAGATCTCCTTGCAAGGTTCCGCCACCCCAGGGGAGTAAGCTAAACTCAAGTCATCCGCGTTCCGGACTTCCACTTTTGATTTAGACTCTAATTTCCCTTTATTCACTCGATGCATATGCAGAGCTTCTTCACGTAATGACAAATTGACTCACTCCTTCTGATTCTTTTACAGACTATGGATCGATCCGCCCGCAGGCGTATCTTCTAAATGTAAAAATATAGAGTAAAAATAATAAGGTCAGAGGTGGTCAGACCACCTTTTTCTATTAAACAATAATATAAAATATGGTTTTAGTAAAGTGTGTTATTGCAATATGACATTGGCCTCTCCGAGAATCCGGTACAATTCCCTAAGAGCCTCCTGAGACGGACTGATGCGCAGGTGATCCGGAAGCCTTATACTTCTTTTGGCATTCTCATAGTGAACGATGACCGGATTCTTCCCTTTGAAAAGGCTGATGATGCGCTGGATTTCTTCCATACAAGCCTCTTGATCCTGATCCGATGCAATTTTCAAATAGAGCTTTTGGCTGCTCTCTTTCACCCGTGCCTGTACATCTTCCATCGTTTCCAGGTGGTTTACGATGAACTGCAACTTATCGTTGCGATCTTCTACATTCCCCCCGAATAGGAGAATATTCCCTTCTTTTAAAAGAGGCATATTATTTTTATAAACATTCGGGAAGACCACGGCTTCCATCTCACCGCTTTCATCCCCGATCTCCAGGAAAGCCATCACTTCCCCCTTTTTAGTCCGGATCGACTTCACTCCGGTTATATAACCACCGAGTGTGAGTTTCGTTCCTTTCTGAAGATCGGCTATCTGCTTCAGCCCGAGTCCTTTAAATAGAAGGCGATAAGGGGAAACAGGGTGATCCGATAAATACAGTCCGAGAACCTGCTTCTCAAACTGAAGCTTTGTATCGATGGTCATCTCTTCCACTTCCACATATTTAGGCTTTAACATAAAGGCTTCTTCTTCATGGAACAAGTCGGGATCGTCTTCGGGGTTTACAAGCTCCGCATGCTGAGCAGCCACGTCCAGGCTAGCAAGCAATGTCGCACGATCAATGCCAAATTCATCGAATGCCCCGGAGAGAACGAGATTCTCAAGAATTTTCCGGTTGATTGTCTTCGAAGACACCCTCATGCAGAAATCGAACAAATCCTGAAACGGCTTTTCTTTTCTCGCACGGATGATTTCCTTTAAAGCAGCCGCCCCGATTCCTTTGATTGCACCAATGCTGTAGCGAATCCGATCCTTCCCTTCCACCGTAAAGACAAACTGACTGCTGTTGATGGACGGAGGAAGGATCTTTATTCCATACTGTGTGGCTTCCCGAATGTATTGAGCCACCTTTGTTTCATTCCCTACGACGGATGTCAGGAGTGATGAGAGGAAGAACGCAGGATAATGGGCTTTCAGGTAAGCGAGCTGATAGGCGATCATACTATAGGCTACCGCATGTGACCGGTTAAAACCGTAATCGGCAAAACGGACAATCAAATCGTAGATCGTGTGAGCGACGTCTTCCCTATAGCCTTTACCGATGGATCCCGATACAAAATGCGCCCTCTCCTCGTCAAGGACATCCTTTTTCTTCTTGGAAACGGCTCTTCGGAGGAGATCGGATTCGCCCAGGGAGAACCCGGCCATTTTCGAAGCGATCTGCATGATCTGCTCCTGATACACGATGACCCCGTACGTCATTTCAAGAATCGGCTTCAAATCAGGATGCGGATATTCCACCTGTTCTTTTCCATGTTTCCGATTGATATAGGTCGGAATATTCTCCATGGGACCCGGACGGTACAGGGCATTGACCGCGACGATATCTTCAAAGGAGCTCGGCTTCAGGCGTTTTAAGACATTCCGCATCCCTTCAGACTCAAGCTGAAAGATCCCGTTCGTCTGTCCTTTACTCAATAGTTCGAAGGTTTTGGCATCATCCATCGCGATCGTATCAATGGAGAACGATTTATTGGTTCCCATTTGAACATTCTTTACGATTCGTTCCAATATACTCAAATTGCGAAGTCCGAGGAAATCCATCTTCAAGAGGCCGATCTCTTCTAATATATCCATGGAGTATTGGGTCAAATGAATCCCCGATGAACTCCCCTGGATCGGTACCCACTGTACTAAGGGTGCTTCACTCATCACGACTCCCGCCGCATGGGTTGAGGTGTGCCTTGGAAGCCCTTCAAGCTTAAGGGCCGTCTGAAACAATTTCTTGTAGTGATCAGAGCCCGTCACAAAGTCGCGGAATCCCTTCGACTTTTCATACGCTTCCTTCAGGGTGATTCCGAGCTGATTGGGAACCAGCTTCGAGACCTGCTCCTGCTCTTTCATATTGAGTCCGAACACCCGACCCGTATCGCGAAGCGCCGCTTTGGCTGCGAATGTCCCGAACGTAATGATCTGGGCGACATGGAGACTCCCGTACTTTCCTTCCACATATTCAATCACTTCATCCCGCCTGTGATCAGGGAAATCAATATCGATATCGGGCATGGATACCCGTTCCGGATTCAGGAATCGCTCAAACAGTAATTGATGCTCGATGGGATCCACATCCGTAATATTCAACGCGTACGAGACAAGAGAACCGGCTGCCGATCCACGTCCCGGCCCGGTCAGGATTCCTCTATCCTTCGCATATTTCATGAAATCCCACACGATCAGGAAGTAATCACTGAAACCCATCCTGCCGATGACGTCCAGCTCATAATCGAGACGTTCAATGTACTCATCAGAAATCGTTTCCACCCGCTCACTTAATCCTTTTTCACAGAGATGGGTCAATTCCTGAAGGGCAGTAACTCCCTCCGGCAACGGATATTTCGGAAGGAGCTGCTGATGGAAAGGGATGGTCAAGTGACAGCGGTCCGCTATCTTCATCGTATTCTCAAGAGCCGTGATGTGATCCGGGAATAACTCCACCATCTGCTCCTTGCCCTTAAAGTAATACTCCTCTGAGCCAAGCACATCCCGGTCATCCTCCGAAAGCTTCACCCCGTCACGGATCGCCGCCATGCACTCATGGGCAAAATGGTCTTCCTGCTCGAGATACTGCACGTCATTGGTGGCAACCATATCCGTCCCGGTCTCCCCGGACAACTGCTGCAGGAATGGGATCAAAGTATCTTCAAATGATATCCCATGTTTCTGGATACTCAAATAAAAGGAATCTCTGCCAAACACTTTTTGATACGTGTGGATGCATTCTTTGGCTTTGTCATATCTCCCTTCCAGTAACAGACGTTCGATCTCACCTTTGACGCCTGGTGTGATGGCAATTAGTCCATCACTATAAGAAGCGAGCCACTTCAACGGAAGTCCCTCCTTCGACTTCGCCCCGATGGCACTCGAGATTTTCAATAGATTCTGATAACCCGTTTGATTTTTCACAAGGAGAACAAGGGGATGGGAACCTTCCTCTGAGGCAATATCCGCGGTCAATCCAATGATGGGTTTGATGTCTTCTTTTATACACGCCTTATAAAATGGGATGGCGGCATACATCATATTTCGATCGGTCAAGGCAAGCGCCTTAAACCCCGATTCTTTCGCTTTATGTACAAGTCCATTTATCGAAATCGTGCTAGACAAGAGACTATAAGCACTTGCTACTTGTAAATGAACAAATGACATGTTATGCACAACCTTTTTCTCAATATACCTTTATTATAGGTAAGAAACGTCAAAAAAGAAAATATGTTCTCCCTCATATCCTGTCCCCCAATCCCATATAGTTATCGTAAAGACACGTAATAGATGGAGATGATGAAATGGCAGAAGCTTTCTTTCCCGAATTATTCAAAAGCTTCTTTATTGCTATGGGAGTACTGCTTGGAGGGTCCCTGCTCGGCGGATTGGCCTCGTTTGCCATGGGGCAGCCCCTGTTCATTGAAATGAGACGACTATCCGATTTCCTGCGCATCTGGGCCATCATCGCCGCGATCGGCGGCACATTCGATACAGTTTACAGCTTTGAAAAAGGCTTCCTGAACGGAGAGACGAAAGAGCTCCTCAAACAATTCCTGTGGATCCTGTCTGCTCTTGGAGGGGCCAACACGGCTGCCATGATCATCACCTGGCTGACGCAGGAGCATATGCCGTCATGAGGATCCCACCCTTTTACCGGCTCCCCTCCTGGCAGCGGTTCTTCGCCGGAATGGTCGTAGGAGGCATTATCAGTTGGATGATCTTCCTCTTCATGTTTGGCACCATGCATGAAAAACAGGCCCTTAAGATTGAAGAACAGAAAAACGATATCAGCAAATTGAAGAACACCCTGTCCTACTTACAGGAAGAATACAAGCAATTAAACCATGAAAATGAAAACGAGCTCGTGATACAAGAAGTCAAAATCAAGATCATCAATACGACCAAAACGAAGGTGGAACTGCTCAGCATTCACGAAACCGAGGACAAGCTGAGTGAAGACTTGCGGAGCCTGTTGACCAAGGACCTGGAATCGGTGTACGGAAATAAAGAACTGATCAAGAAAATCATTGAAAATAAAACCGTCAAGCTGAATGATAAGAACTTTCGATTGAAAGTGAAGGAAATGTACTTTTTTACGACTACGCAGATTACGTTGGAATTGAAGTATGAGGATGATTAGATTTGTTGGGTGAACCTGTCTGGTGGCGGGTTCTTTTTTGAGTTCTTTTTTAGAGATCTCGGTTCAGTGAGCCTTTCTGAGCGGCTTCTTGATGGGATTCATCCTTCGTTCGTGAGGTGATTGCGTCATTTTTCAGTGGGATTGCGTCAAAATTTATTTTATTGCGTCATTTTTTTGATAATTGCGTCAAAACCGACCTTGATTGCGTCATTTCCACTGACAATTGCGTCTTTTTACACAATTGTCCAAAACCCACCGCTCAGTGAGCCTTCACTGTATACTAAAATGTATCAATCAAAAAAATTCCATTAACGATGAGAATCTTTTCTACTTCCATTCGTTGTACATAATGTAAAGGCCTTTCAACCATATAAGGAGCGAATCAAATGAAAAGTTCACCGACCAATTTCATCACCAGGTTAAAAAAGAAGAAAGAGGATGCATTGGAATATATCATCGATGCTTACATGCCACTTGTGAAAACAATTGCTACAAAAATTCTACACAATCGAAATCGTCTGGATGTCGATGAATGTATCAATGATGTCTTCCTCACCGTCTGGCAAAATTCCCATCAATTTAAAGGCGAGGCAGAAGATTTCAAAAAGTGGATCGGGATGATCACGAAATACAAAGCGATCGATCAATACCGTCAGTCAGAAAAAAGAAACGACCGTGAACAGCAGGACGAATCCCTCCTTGCCAAATCGAGTACTCCCGGAACCGATACATCCGTATTGCAGAAGGAAGAAAAACACGAATTATTAGCTGCCATCAGTCAACTGGAGGAGCTGGACCGGGACATCTTCATGATGAAATATTTTCTGGGGCTGACCAATATGGAAATTGCAGATCAGTTAAACCTTTCAAAAGCGGCAGTGGATAACCGCTTGTACCGCGGGAAGAAAAAGTTAGCGTCTAACATGAAGTTAAAGGAGCGGCTAGTATGAGTATGAAAGAATGGTTAGAGTTAGATATTGATTCTCTTGAATTGGAAGAAGTGACAAGCCTGGAGAAAAAGCGTGTCAAACAACATGTATTAAAATCACGTGGAAAGAAGACCGGGATTTGGAAGAATATGGCCGTTGCGTCTGCCATGCTGATCGGGGTAACCACTGCTGCAGGCTATGCCTATCCCTCTTTCGCAGACCAAATCCCTTTTATGGATAATGTCATTCAATACTTCAGCAATGACGACACCTATAAAGAATTTGACGAGTTCTCGACTGACATCGGTCTGACAGAAACGAGTAACGGGGTGACCGTCCTGATCGACAACGCCGTGTACGACGGCACGAATATTACCGTCTCCTATGCGATTGAAACGGATAAAGACTTCGGGGAAGACATCCTCAGTGGGGGACATTGGTTCGACGTCAAAGGGGCAAACGGAAGCGGTGGAAGCAGTCAACTCACGAAGATCAGCGATAACCGGTATGTCGGCCTGGCCACCATTACCCCAAGTTTTAAAGGCAGCGATTTTCCGGAAACGGTGGAGGTCACTTGGGAACCACAGACACTTTACAGCACGTCCAATGATCTAGAGGTTGACGGGGACTGGTCCTTCGCCTTTTCATTAAAACGACTGGATGGAGATGTGAGGCTGATAAATGAAACAACTAAAACGCATGATATTAACTTTACGTTAAAATCCGTTGAGCTTACAGATGTTTCGACGGTGATCGCATATGAGCAGGAAGTATCAGGAAAACTTCTCGAGAAGTGGCCGGAAGTATCACCAGTATTCAAAGTGACGGATGACCTCGGTCATGTCTACCTTAATGGAACGGGTGGCGGCGGATTCTCAGAGGATAACGGAAAATCGCTGGAAGGAACAACGGCTTTCGGTACCATACAGGAAGGGGCCACTAAGCTCATAATCGAGCCCGTTGAAATCGCCAGTCTTGGGTCGGGAAAAGGCCACAGCGAAATTCAACTCGACAGCATCGTTATTGATTTAAAAGAATAAATGATCTCTCCCCTATTTAAGTTGAATGCCGAACTTATATAGGGGATTTATTCATTCACCCACCCCAGAACTTCTCCCGCCACCCGTTCAGGAGAATCCCAGTGCACATTATGTTTCGTATTCTCGATCCCGACTACCTTCACCCTCCTGACCGATTGATGCAGTTTCTCGATGGCTTTCTGCCTTGCAGGATCTGAGACGGGAATCGTAGCATGAAAGAATAACACAGGGCACTCAATCTCTTGATAGGTGGTGGAGCACGGTTCATGATAAAAAGCTTTAATCGTCGCCAAAAGACTGTCCCGATCCGCTCTTAACTGGTAATGGTCATCCACAACTACAAAGTTTGAAGAAATTATCTCTTCTAGTTGAGGATCCCAAGGTCTTGTCGTGTACTCCTGATAAATGTTCACTACATCAGTCCAGGATTGATATCTGCTGGAATCTATGTATTCCACCCAATCCGAATGAGCTTTTTCCTTCGTGTATCCCTCAACCATTTCAGGGAACACATACCCTCCGTCTATTAAAATAAGTCCCTTTATTTGATGCGGGTACTGCTTGGCGGTATGCAGTGACAGATCTGCTCCCCATGAATGACCCAATACATATACTGGTTCAGTCGTCACTCTACTGATGACACCCATAATCCGTTCCCCAAGTGATGAAAAAAGGTAGTCTTCTTCGCTTTTCAGAGTATCGGTTTCTCCATGTCCCGGAAGGTCCAATAGAATGAGATGAAAATCGTTGCGGAGATATCCGGCAAGTTCATTAAAACTACTGGCGTCCCCTGTCATTCCGTGGAGGCATACAAGAGTGGGGAGGTGTTTGGCACCTACTTCATATATTGTAAAGGTGTGGTCCTCTACCGTTACTATCCATTCCTTCATGTTCATCCCTCCAACACCCTTTCACACCTAAACCGCTCCACCCCAGGATACTTCTCCCCCAAACTCTCAATCTCAAATCCTATCTTCTTATAAAACAACACAGCATCCAGATCTGTTTCGGCAACCATGCTCGAAAAGGGATAACGCTCGAGGATTAAATCAATCATCCTTCTTCCAACACCCTCACCACGGCGGTCTGGCATCACGGCTACATGTTTAATTTCACATCTGCCATCATCCAGGCATTCAATCCCGATACATCCAATGATGGACTCTCCCTTTCTCGATCCGAATAGCTTTCGCCTGTTGACGTGTTGGTAAGCAGCATATTCTCCATCTGCGTTCTCATGGGAGGTTGCATATGACAATAAGGTTTTGATGTCAGGATGAATACCCCTTGATACGAGCTCCTCCATTACAAAATCTTCTCCATACAACAATGCAACCTCCCTTCATACACCACTTCTTTAAACGGTTCATAGCCAAGTTTTTTCCAAAACCTGATTCCTAGATCATTTTCTTTATGGACCGCCAAACGCAATTTGGTTGGACTTTCATTCCTGATTAAATGCTCCAGCTGTTCATGAGCTGCCTTGGAATGACCTGCGCCCTGAAACCTTTTATGAATGACAAATAAACTGATCCAGGGAGTCCGATCTTTTGGATTGTTTAACGTATAATCGACCAGTCCTATGTATTCACTGTCCTTTATAATAAGGAGGCGGATAATACCCCGTTTTACAGCTTCTGTATGCTCGGAATAAATATCATCATACTCGACAGTCTCTTTATCTTTGGATAAACGGTTGTAAGCCGGATTGGAATTCATGATCCCCTGCTCCACTTCCCATTGACCCATGTGATTTATTTCAAAGCGAATCATCGATATCCCTTCATCCCATTCTCAAAGGCTTTTCGGTCATCATTCTCAACTCCGTGGAGCGCTTCCTGCAAGGCGAAAGTTCCTCGATAAAAGTTCATTCTTTCAACTATCTGATCTCCACCGGGATATATTGTCAGGCAATCTCTGACAAACCGTTCACCGTAGCTGGATAATAGTCCTGCAAAATCATAGGCCGGGTCTCCAACCTCCGTTTCGCCAAAATCGATGATACCTGAAACCTCATGACGTGCTGGATGCCACAGAATATTTGAAGCACCAAAGTCTCCATGAATGAGGACAGGTTGGAAGTCGAGGAGATCTTCATTTGAGAGAAATGAGTCGAAATGCAGGCGGACTTCCATCTTTGCTTTTTCATTCATATGTGGAAAGAGCTTTTCCCTAAACCGATCATATAAATCAACAATCGAAGTACGGATCTCATTGATACTTTTTCTCTCAATCTCTAATCCTTCTACAGACTGGGAATGCAATTCGGTCAAAAAACCCACCAATTGTGAAGCCATTTTTTGACTATGCCCTTCATTTTTCTTGAATATTGACGGCCAAAGGGGTTCCCCTTCAATCATCTTGTATCCCGTAAACACTTTCCCGACTTCCTCATGCTCCACGGATTGATAAAGGGGAAAGGGCACACGTAATGAAAGATTCCCCTCTACTCTTTCCAACACTTTCGTTTCAGTCTTGAGTTTCCTGATTCCTTCTATATATTTTGGAAACCTGAAGACAAGAGACCGGTTCACGATCAGAACATCATTATTCTGACCGATTTGGTTCACCTCACAGTGAGTAATCGAAAAATCCGGATAGACTTCTCTTATTCTAGTTTCATAATTGGCTTTCATTCTACTTCTTCCTTTCTAGAAATGACTCATACTCATCGTGAAACCGGCCTGCTTCTTCAAGAAACGGGTAATGGTTACTCCTCTCGAAAATTACCAACCTGGAGTCTGGTATTCCTTCAGCCATTTCAATGGAATACTTCAAAGGACACTGCACATCGTACCTACCGCACATGATAAGGGAGGGGACGGATATGAAACCCAACTTCCTCGTCACATCAAACACTTGTAATTCTCGGATAAAAAAGTTCATGCGTGGAGTAGACATTCCTTTATGGATCCTAAGGTTAAAAAGCTCTGGATAGTCCTCAGGCATATGTAATGATAATGTCGTTCTTTCTATGGATAGCTCTTTCCTCTTATCAAGGGATAAATCTGGTTGCTTCAACGCTTCAATCAGTTCCTGCATTCTTTCAAAATCATTGTGTGCCGGGTTATAGATACAATCTTCCGAGAACGTCATATATTCCCTTGCTGCAGCGCCGACAATCACAGTGAATTCGAGGCTTTCCGGGGCTTGAATCCCGTACAGGACTCCCAACATCCCTCCGGTTGAATGACCAGCGAATCCCCAGGTCCGGAATCCTAATGCGTCCCTGACCGCTTCCAGATCAAAGATGGTTTCCAACATACTCAGCTGATAGGATTCATTCGCTTTCTCCGAATGACCTGCTTCCCGTAAATTGATCAAGAAAACCTGATTGGTCCGTGTGAACGTCTCTGCAAAATAGTCCCCTGTCTCATTGAACTCTGAATAATGATGAGTGACACATAGAGGATCTCCCTGTCCCTTGAAGAATACTTCAAATCCTCCACGAGATGTATGCAGTAATGTTCTTTCCCATTTCTTCATCCTTCCACCTCTCTTCAGCTTTAAAAAGGCTTCCCGAAATGGGAAGCCTGGTAGATCACAATTCTTCAAAACGGACGTTTAACGGCTTGTTTAAACTCCTCAACCTCGGATTGACCATGAAGTATACGGCAAAGACCAGATAACCGAAGCCTGATAACACCAAGGGAAATCTTACGGAAGTGAACTCGCCGATCACACCGCCAAGTAGATACCCCAATGGACTCAAAGACCCGAGCAGCGATGAAATGAAGGCAAATCCGATTCCGATATATCCCTTCGGCAGGTTGACCTGTATCAGCGTCTGGACATAAATCCCTATGATCCCGATCCCCATCCAGGATAGGGCAAACAGGAAATAAGGAAGTACCGTAACGTCCTTGACTACAAAGCCCAGCATCCAGGTGAGTCCCGACCACAGGGAAAGGAGAGGCAGGATGCGATTCAGCGAAATACTCTCCAATCTACTGGACAGAATGGTCCCGGCGAGAGTGCCTAACGACATGGCCGTCAGCCAGAATCCGTATTCAGCAGAAGATTCCGAGATGACCGGTAGCATGGCAATCCCCATGGTTGCCATCACGTTCATCCCAATAATGCCGAACACGATGCTTAGAAGAGTATGACGTTTTTTCACAACAAGAAAGCCATCTATAAAATCATTTTTGTATTGTGTGATAAAATGACCCGTTCGTTCTTCCGTTTCCCTCTCCGACTTGGGTACGTTTAAATAAAATAAAAACAGCAGCCCGGTCCCCAATAATAAAACGCTGTTCGTCACATAAATCAAACCCAATCCCACAAAGGCGATCAAAATCCCGGATACCGCATCACAAATAATATCAAGGGTTTGATACGAAAAGGAGAAAATGGAGTTCACCTTTGTCAGATGTTCACGGGGAGTCAGGCTCTCAATCAGGGCACTTTCAGTCGGATATGTACATTCTGACAACGAAAGAGCCACAAACATCAATGTGAACAGAAGTGGCAGCCATAAGAGATTCGTATAATACAAGATAGAAATCAAGCTGACCAGTGCCCCCTGGCCCAGCATGGCGACAAACAGAATCTTCTTCTTTGAAAACCGGTCAATAATCGGTCCGTATAGAAATTGAATCGTGACAGGCAATATGGCCACGGCACTTGTCAATCCGATGAGTAAAGGCGAAGCCGTGACCGATTTAACGTACCAGATCGTCGCAATCATATAAAAGCTGTCCGCAAAATTCGTGATGATTCTGCCTGTCAATAAAATCATTAATTGTTTATTCATATATGAAAATCCTCCTTTAATGTTCAGCAAATAAACGATTGTTATTTACTATTATTAAGGCGGTTTCCACACGATGAATGAGGCCTAATGATCAAATGGATTCAGGAAAATAATCGGGATCATGGTTCCATTCCTTTCTCATATCAATAATGGTAATTATTTCATAAATATTTTGAATCTTCAAGCTGTACTTCATTTCAAAGAACACTTACAGGAGATATGGTGGAGTTGAAATATTAAAGCTTTCCATATATACGGTAAAGATTATGTAAATACAAATATGTATGCTTTTTTCTATGATAGGGTTTCATTGAATACATTTGAAATCAATAAAGAAGGAGCCTAACATTTCATGAAACGCAGTGCCTTAGCATGCATAAGTATGACGGCCATTCTTATGGCCGGACCCAGTAACGGATTAGCGATGACAAACAATTCTGCACGCACAGACCACCTCCAACAGGAAATCTCGAACGCCAATGCGTTCATATCAGATGACGCAGTGAAAACGGAGAAATACCAGGCGATGGAAGATTCACCTTTTGCATTTTACCGCGCCACGAACTTTCTCTATTATCAAGACCTTGATAACGGGACAATCGGAATTCCGAATGAATGGTCTACAACCAACAATGTGAATACGTGGCTTTCAGGAGATTTCCATACACAAAATATAGGGTTCTTTGATAATGACGAAGGCGATATTGTATTCGACTTGAATGATTTCGATGATTCGTACATAGGGCCATTCTATTGGGATTTACTACGCTATACGACCAGCATTTATCTATTGAAGGATCAATTGGATTGGAGCCTGTCTCAAGCAGATGCTGATGATCTGGCTATGTCGTTTTTGACGGAGTATCAGGATACGCTGACAAGTGTGAACGGAAATGCCGGAGAAACGCAGGTGAAGATGGATAAAGCGACCGTGACAGGATTCATTGATGACGAGATGGATGATGTCATTACCCGAAGCGCTTCACACGCATTAGATAAATGGACGGTCATCAATAGCAGCGGAAAGCGTCAATTCGATTGGTCCAATCCTGATTTATCTGCCGTCGACGGAAGTGATTTACTAGATTTGGAAGGACATTGGTCTTCCTACCTTCAGGATATTTCAGATAAGGTAAGCAGCTGGGATACCCATTATTTCGATGTAAAGGATCGTGCCCGCCGCCTTCATTCAGGACTTGGAAGCTTAGGGGTAGAGAAATACTATGTGCTAATTGAAGGACCGACCAGCGCTGCAAACGATGACCAGCTTCTGGAGATCAAAGAACAGTTGAAACCGAATATGTTCGTCAATCCCCTTACGGATGCTTCTATCTACCATAATCAACTAAGAGGTACGGCAGATACTGCACGGGTCGCTTATAAAGGACTCCAAGACCAGGTGGATGATCACATGGGCATCATGACCGGTGAAAGTAAATCGTATCTTGTCCGCAGGATCTCGCCTTGGAAGCATGGTTTGGATCCTGTTGATTTCAACAGTAAAGCAGATCTCGACAGTTTTGTAAAATACTCGGCACAAGCTCTTGCCTACGCCCATTCCCGTGCAGATCGGGATTATCAGGACCAATTCATATCCTACAACTTCGAGGATGGTGCTTTGCAAGCGATCGATTTATGGCCGCAATTTAAGACGACTGTGGTTGATTTAGCAGGGGCCTACGCGGATCAAGTGAATGCTGATTATCAGTCTTTTCTTGAATTGGTGCAAGGAAATCGATTACCATAACTGGAAGGAGAGCCCTTTTTTTATAAAAAGGGCTCTCCTTCCGGTTCCATATTCAAGCGGTACATCAGGAATCTTCAACACGTTGTAACGACCTTCAATTTCCCTTGATTCAAGTAAAAAACCTGGTTGGTTTCTGTAACCGCCTCTGCGAAATAGTCGTTTATCTCATTTAGCATCATAAGTCATTGGGCCAGTACCAAGACCCATCAATCTTCTTCCTGTGATCCATATCATCAGGCTCGTCACCCACAAAATTAACGCAGACCCTAAGCCAACGACAGCCATATAGGCATTCATCTCATGACCACCAAACGTCATGGTCTCAGGTATGAACAGCCAGGTAATCACAGGGACCACACATAGTAAATTGCCCGTATAATAATAAATACGGACCCGGAATAGTCGTGCAAGAGGCAGAAAATGAAGACCGACGATGATAGCTATGACAATCGGAATCATTTCCGTGCGACCAACGGCATTGCATACGGCAATCGCAATTCCGATCGCTATCCCCTCACCGGCGAAAATGATATTAAACCACATCCTCATTTTCCTGCCATCAATCCCGCTGTGGCTGGACGTCCCTTTGGGAAACCCCTTAGACGCGGAGACCAATGAGAAGCCACTGATGACCAACGCCAAACCGACTGCTAAAGCAGCGGGAAATAACCAGGGACTCCCCCATCCCTGCAGCCCCATGATACCTGTATACGCCCATAGAGTACCGAAAAACGCCATGAATAGAACACCGGAAGCCGTGCCGCGCAAGTCACCTTTCGTAACTGTATGTACCATCAAGTACACGCCCTTTCACCAAGATCCAAACTAATAAAACATCCCTCTCGTTTTATCCCCCCCTATGGAGAATCCTTGATGTACCTTTTCAACTGTATTCCTACCCATCTCCTGTACCAATTATTTCAAATCCGGTTGAACATCTCAATATGTTCGTAGGATAACAATTAGAGAAGGTTGATCCTTACCTATATCTATTCAGTTATCTTCTGAATATCACTTGCCACGACCCTTCCAGGAGAACCTTCCTCCAACACTTTATCCACTTTCATGACAATTTTGTCTCCCTTCGAAAATTCTTGGGCTTCCTCTGTTTCTACATATAAAAAGGTAATGTCATAATTTGATAAATCTTCCCCTTTTACCTTTTCCAGCGATACTAAATCGACGGCCGTCAAATCTTGTCCAATCAGTATCTGATTTTCCTTCACCTCTAAAATGTAACCGTAGAGGACATCTTCACTTGCTTTAGTGGGATGTTTGGATGCATGGATGATATACTCTGCAATATCAGTGAACGGCTTGGAGCTTTCATGAGAACCGCAGGCATTCCAGTTAAGCGTGCGGTTTCCCCCATTGATCTTCACTTTCATCAAATAGTTGTCCGCCTGTTTTCCTTCAGGACATTCATCACTCGTTGGCTTGGAGTTTAAATAATTCGCCAGCATCAACTGCTTGTAGACCTCCTGCTTATCCTCATCCTTCAGTTTGATCGTTTGTTTTTCTCCTTCTTTGGGGCCGTACCTTAACTCCACTTCAAAAACATCCTGGCGATTGACGTCATAAGAAGTCTCCAGAACCCCCCATGTTCCCCCCTTTACCCCTTCACAATCTGTCAGATAATAGGACAGATTGGTAGGGTTTTCTTCCCTTTTTAGCTTTCCGCATTGAAAGGTATCCACACCGCCACTGCCATATTGATCTCTCGTTGAGTCATGTTTTACCTCTATTTGTTTCCCATCGTAAGCTAAATCCGTGAGTATGGGATCTCCCTCGATCGTGTAAGATACGACTCTCAAATCTCCTTTTTTCTGCTTCTCTACCTGTTGAAAATAGTTCTCCATTTTATCCAATCCTGAAATCCCGCCATGCATGTCCTCTACATCCGCATTCAGTTCAGAATCGTTTTCTTCAGTAGGTTTTGCGGTAGGTTCTGCGGTATGATTGGATTCATTGCATGCTGTAAGAAAGACCAAGATGATGGCAAATATCCATAACCATTTTGAATGTTTCATAGACTCCCCCTATATATTCTAAAATTGATTTACAAACGGTTTGCTATTATACAAAAAATTGAGACATCCAGGCAATATAATATGAACCCGGGATGAAAATAAGTTGAGCGAGCACTGTCCCGAACAGTCGGGAGATGACCATCATGATGGAAAGACCTTTTAACTCTTGGTAATTCCCCTTACCGTTCGCTACATCGTCGGCAAGGACGGAAATCTTAGGGTCAATAAACAGTGTCAATAAAATTGTTGCGATACCATTGATCAAGCCTGAAGCCATGGTCGCACTGCCTGATCGATCTGGTACGAGAAGCGCAGCATATAGCGCTGAAAGAACGCCAATCGTGTAAACTGCTGTAATGACCATATTGATGAAAAACAACCTTTTTGGAATGGCTCTGAAATTGATTCCCGTCAAATATCTTCTACCTGGTTTAGCAAAATGATTCATTCCTCTTTTATATAGATCATTCTTAAACCCAAGCTTGATTAACCTTGGCACAGAACCTCCCTGCTCGGATAAATGGATAATCCCCCTTGAAAACAAAGCAACAAAGGTGGGAAGTAACACGATCCCAAGGAGCGTCCCTAAAGTCGAGGCACCGATTAGCACCCTGAACTGCTCTTCCACCACTTCTAATTTTCGACCATCAGGCGCAGCATCGGTGAGACCCCCTGTAAATGGCTGCTGCATCATATTCGACATTCGTGACACAATGACCATCATATTGAACAGGGAAAGACCTGAGGCAATCAACTTCACCCTTGCGCCGGATAATCTTACCGCATAAGCAAGTGTTTCGATGCTATGTATGATTAATATGAAAAGTGCAATTGATATGACCGGTAACGATATAAATTCCACGACGACAACTCCCTTTTTTATCCAATCATATTATAGCATGTTTAAAAAGGAACATTTCGTATTTTTGAAATGTTCCTTACATTTACTTTCTATAGGCTTCATACCAATGAAAGAGCTGTATTTCTTTTAACGTCTTAAATTGAAGATTGCCTTCTAAATGGTTAATTTCATTTATCTGGGAACCCCCAAAAAATAAGGAATCACCTCAACCGACTGTCTTCCGTTCAATTCCTCGTAGCCATGCGGTCAACGCAACCGCTCCTGCCACCATGATGGCACCGATCCACGGCGTATGAATCAAACCGATTCCATCCACGATGAGTCCGCCGATGAAGGAACCGATGGCAATTCCGACGTTAAATGCCGCGATGTTCAAGGCAGAAGCGACATTGACTGCTGAAGGGACATATTTCTCTGCCAAGTTCACCACAAGGATCTGCAGTCCAGGCACGTTCATGAAGGCGAATAATCCCATCAGGAAGATCGCGATAAGTCCTGCCACTTTAAACGGTGCTGCAAATGTAAGAGCTACTAGAATGATGGCTTGCATAACAAACATCCAGAATAATGCTTTTAACGGACTCTTGTCAGAAGCTTTCCCACCGACAACATTTCCGATGGCTACGGCAATTCCGTATACAAGAAGGATGATACTCACCCATTTGGCACTGAAACCTGTTACATCTTGCAATAAAGGTGTTAAATAAGTGAACGCGACGAACGTTCCGCCATATCCAAGGGCTGTGATGGCAAAAGCTAATAATAATCGGCCGTTTGTTAGAATCTTCAATTGTTCACTGAACTTGGCTGGTGGTGCTTCTTTCAAGTTTTTCGGTACAAGGATGGAACTGGCAATGATTCCGACAATACCGAGAACGGCAACTCCCCAGAATGTGGCTCTCCATCCGAATGCCTGTCCTATGAATGTTCCAAGTGGTACTCCTGTAACGGTCGCAACCGTTAATCCTGTAAACATAAAGGCAATGGCACTGGCCCGCTTGTGGGCAGGTACGAGATCTGCCGCAATCGTCGATCCGATCGAGAAGAAAATACCGTGTGAAAATGCTGTGATAAAACGGGCTACGAGCAATAGTCCAAAGCTTGTGGACATGGCTGCAACCGAATTTCCGACAATGAATAAGAGCATCAAGGACATGAGCAACGATTTTCGGCTCATCTTACTGGTCAATGCCGTCAACACCGGTGCCCCGATGGCGACTCCAATGGCATAACCCGAAATTAATAATCCTGCGAGTGTGATCGATATCGATAAATCATCGGCAATCGATGATAATAATCCAACGGGAACAAACTCTGTCGTTCCGATTCCAAAGGCACTGATGGCAAGGGCAAGTAACGCCGGCGTGCCGCCTTTCGTTTTTGACTGATGTATAGTAGCTGAAGTTGAACTCATAACGTAACTTCCTCCTTAAGATTTAAATGAAATGAGAAACGAAGGCGCCTTCCGTTTCTCTGTACACATATGATAATGGGTACAACTATTTATGAGAAGTACGCACTTTAAAGTCATGTAGGTACTTTTTTGTAACCTAGTGACCCGCAAGTGCCTATATGCCTTTCAAACCTCTTCGATGAAAATAAGCAGGTACCGTTTGAAAAGCTAAATTGAATTATGAGGGCTGGCTAACTTTTTGGGAAGAACGCACTTTGAAGTGGCATAGGCACCTGGAAGTACCCTAGTTTTAAAGTGAAAACTTTAAATTAGCATTGCTTCTCGCACAGTGAAATTCAGAAGAATCAGTAGAACATTTCAGCAGTGAAATGAACACGTAAAAAAGCTCGGAGCCTTATGCTTCGAGCTTTTTTTATCAGTTCTAACGATCAGCGGAGAACCGCTCCCCTGGCGTTTGAAAATAAGCGGAAAAATTCCGTCTAAACCGGAAAATCTGGCTATTTCACGATAATTAGCCGGAGTTTTTCCGCTTATGGAACGATATTCGTTGAATATTGTTCCATATTGAGCCCGTTAAGCGGAATTTTTCCGCTTAAATCAGCGTTGTAACCCTCCTCCAGCTGCCTTAACCGGAATTTCTCCGCTTATAAATCTGTCTCCATCATCTAAGCATTATGCTTTATTGAATTTAGATACATTACTGATCTAATTGTTTTTCATTTACTTTTCTAAGTACATGTTGAGCTTCTATAAAAATTGCTCTTTGATCATCAGAAAGTTTATCGATTTCATCGGATTCTTTCATTCCACTTTTGGCCATCGTTTGCTCATATACCATGATTGCTTCGATATATTCTTCATATTCGTTTGATGACAATACTTCTTTGCTTGATTTCTGTCCATTAAGTCGATCAAAGAATGGCTGTATCTCATATAAAGTATTTTTCAATTCAGCCAGCTGTTTAGCAGGAACTTCTGAATAATCAATGTTTCCATATTTATCCCCATATTCTAAGTTTAAAGAGCTTTAAAAACGCCTTATCATCGCCTTTTTGAGCTTTCTTAACTAATCGATCGATGTTCTTCACCCCTTATTATCTTCTTTCATCAATTAGACAACCGAAAAGACGAATTGGCTTTCATTTTTTTATAAAAGTTAAAACAATAGAGAACTATGAATTGCTGTAAATCATTAAACCGACGCTCTATTCCAGTATTATACATTACATCCCATTAGTCGTGGGCTTTATATGAATAAGCTCTTCCCTAGTCAAAAACCAAACAACTGGTTACACTAAAAGAGAATGATGTTAAAGAGGAGAGTACATAATGAAAGCACTTGTATTTGAAAAGTTTGGTGGACCGGATGTCCTCCACTATCAGGAGATTGATTCTCCCCAAATAGGACCGGATGAAATGTTAGTGGAAATGAAGGCAATCGGTCTGAATTTCGCCGATGTATATAGAAGAAAAGGGAATTATCACTTAGCAGGAGATCCACCGTACATTTGTGGGTATGAAGGGGCAGGCGTCGTCAAAGAGATTGGAGCCAACGTGCAAGGAATAGCTGTTGGGGACCGCATCGCTTTTGCCGATGTACCTTATGCGAATGCGGAACTGGTGGCCGTCCCGAAGGATAAAGCCATCCCATTGCCGAATGAAACATCGTATGAAACAGCTGCATCCCTTTTGTTACAAGGACTTACAGCTCATTACTTAACGAAAGACAGTTATAGTATCAAAAGTGGGGATACCGTTTTAGTCCATGCAGCTGCAGGCGGCGTCGGGCAGTTGCTTGTCCAGATCATTAAGATATTGGGCGGCACAGTCATCGGGTTAACGTCTACGGAAGAAAAAAGACAGGCAGCGCTGGCTGTTGGAGCGGACCATATGTTTTTATACAATGAAGACTGGAAACAGAGCGTGCAGGATGTGACAGATGGTAACGGCGTGGACGTCGTATATGAATCAGTCGGTTCGACTCTGATGGACAGCTTCGAATCAACTCGCATCGGTGGGACAGTCGTCTTCTTCGGTATGGCAGGAGGCGATCCTGTTTCCGTAGATCCCCGGATGCTGATGGACACCTCGAAAACCCTGACCGGCGGGGACTTATGGAATGTATTGACGTCTCACGAAGAACGGGTGAACCGTTCCCACGAATTGTTCGGTTGGACCCAAGAAGGAAAGTTAAAGGTCTCTGAACCAACGGTCTTTCCTTTAAGCGAGGGTGCAAAAGCACATGAGTATTTGGAAAGCAGGAAAAGCACTGGGAAGATTTTATTGATTCCTTAATAAACTGTAAGAGTCCCTATCCAACTCGGAAGGGTCTCTTTCTATATATCCTGAGACAACCGGATCATATCCCTGCACTGGATGCCATTTTCAACTATTTCTTCTGGATAATGTCTGACGAAGAAGTCCAGATCTACCCCAACGATCCTGAAACCACATTTTTGATAAAGGGCCAATTGGCTAACGCCTGAATTCCCGGTCCCGACTTCAATGGTTTTGTACCCTTGCTCCCTTGCAACCTTCACGGCATCCATGACCAGCTGTTTACCAATTCCTTGACCATGCCTCTCTTCTGCAACGGCCACATTTACGAGCTCGATGGTTTCAGGTCTTGTTGGGAGTAGGACATATACTCCAATTATGAGCTCTTCAAGCTCCGCTACATAGCATTCTCCCCTGGAAGTATATTCTTTTACAATCTTCTCTGAAGGATCTGCCAACAGAAGCAGGTCCATTGGAAGTTCTTCATCTGTCTTTTGTTTTCTGATGATCATACACATTCCTCCACTGAAAAAATGAATTTCAATTCAAGCATAGCTATTTTAATATAAGGGTCTTACAAAAAAAGGGGAGAAAAAATATTCATCTAAGCATAACCCCTTTACTCACTTAAATTAAATAGTATACTAAACACATATTCTTCATCTTGAAGAAAGTGGTTTAAAGCTAGGACCCCTTAGTAAATTGAAAAATTCCTTTTTGGGCTTACTGATTTTGTTGGTAAGCTATTTTTTTGGTGTTAAACTGCCTAAGGAAGAAGAGCTTAGTATGGGGCATCAAACTCTTTTTCGCTCATTAAGAATTCCGAAATCACTTTTTCGTCCGTATCCTCCATTTTATTCACTAAACCTACTAACTTCAGCCCAGAATATTCTATTCCATCATGACGATAGTGGAATGCAAGCTCCCCATTCTTGAAATCGTTCAACTTATCTCCCCTTTCACCAATTATTCCCTTAATGGAATTACTTTGTAAATGAGGATAGAGCATCACCTTGACGATATATTCTTTATCTCTTTGAAGCCGGTCAGTCGTAAATTGAAAATAGCCATCTGAGTCTGTCGTCACTTTGCCTTTACTAATAAGCGTGACACCATCTCTTTTGTATTGCTCAATTGCAAGCATTGCCCCTTCCGGTAATGAGGCTTCTCCCTTTATAACGACTTGGTTAGGGAAATTATACACCTTCCCTGACATCTCGTAACTTGCTTCATGATCAACCATTGACTGAGCCGGTTGTGTATCCGTTTCTGGAGTTATGAAGTAGTATCCTGCAAGAGGGGTCATAATCAGAATGATCATAAAAAAGGCAATATTAGGACCCGCCGATTGGAAGACTCGTAGTTTCCAGTCCCTTCTATGCGCTTTCCTCCATACTGTTTGAAATTCCACCGTTGACTTTTCATGTACATCTACATGATTAAATAATGTCTTCAATTTATCATTCTTCATATAATCCCGCCTTTGTAAGGTCAATTTCCCCTTGCGATTCGAGACGCCTCAATTGCTTCAGTGCAGTATTCAACCTGGATTTCGCTGTCCCGATTGGTATCCCGAGAATCTGAGAACATTCTTTCAACGTGAACCCCGAGTAAAAGTGGAGGACAATGATCTCTTTACTTTTCCATGAAAGAGAATGAACGATCTTCCACAGTTCTCTGTTATCATCTGATTTCAAGAAACTCTGCTCGACCGAATCTACCCGATCATGTAGGATGTCATCAGAAAAGAACGAAAAACATTTTATGATTCTTTGTTTGTTCATAACCGTCTTGGCCACATTCATGGTGATGGTGTAGATCCAAGGTTTGATTGGTTTTGTGTCGTCGTACTTATCGTAATGACTTAAGAGTCTGATGAACGTCTCTTGGGTGATATCATCTGCTAAACTCCTGGATTTCGTCATAAGCAGCGCTGTTCGGTAAACATACTCTCTATATGTTCTGAAAATCTCTTCGGCTGTTGCTTCTTCAATAAACAAAGACTCACTCCCCTCCGCCACCGGGATGATTAAAGTAATCCAGCAAGAAGGTGTTTTGTCTCGGACTCCCTTTCTCAACCTTATAAATAAAATCAAACATTTGTATGCATGCATATTCATCGCCGTCTTTACGGATTCTTACCAAGCCCGGTGATCCCTCCCGGATATTCTCACCATGGCGACCGTAAATGTTCTGTATAGCGTCAGGCTGGTCATCTGGATTAAACGTGACAACTAATTTATGTTCTTCGGCTTTTTCATCTCTTTTGAAACTTGCACTGTAAGTATGGTCCTTATTCACTTTTGCCACAGCTTCCTCCAGAACGGCATCCGTTTCAATATCCTTCAGCTCTATCTTAATCTTTGAGTCTGCTTCCAGGATGCTAGTCCCGTTAACTGAAACGGTATTGCCGACCGTCTTCACATAGCCTGCGATTTTCACCTCTTTTTTTGAAGCAGCACATCCACTGAGCACTAGAGCCAAAAGTCCAAACATGATTAGTAAATTATACTTATTCAACTCTTCTCCCCCTTTATCTATTAATGATTTACTATTATTACTAGCAAACCAGCAAAAGGGTTCGATGTTTTTTGGAAATTGTAAAAAAATAGAACTCGCACCAGTTGGCGTGTTTCTTTATGAGGAATGCACAATCCTTCAGCGCACTCTTTTATTGAAGAACCTCTAACAGAAATAAGCGGAATTACTCCGGTTAAATTTAGAATGGAACGTGTTTTGAGGTAATTAACCGGAGTTTTTCCGCTTATGGACTGAAAAATTTCCGATATTTTGTATTTTTAAGGAAATAGGCGGAATTTTTCCGTCTATTTACTCCTTTTTTTACCGCGATGACTAATTAAGCGGAATTACTCCGTCTATTGATCAACTCTAGGACTTAACCTGATCTCCCGAACTCTTACTGTCTATCATCATAAATTTGTCCCTTAAAAAAATGCACCCGAAAACTGAGCCTCTGCTGTAAATGGGTGAACCTCTCAGCTCACTCCTCTATCCCAAATCCTTCTTCCCATCAGAACTCTTATTGAACCTGATCAGAAACACAGTCCCCGTACAGTTTAGTACGATACTCGCACTCAGGACGACCGCCCACAGTGGCGTCGGGAGCGGGAGAATAAAAGATAATAGCATGAAGACAATCCCTCCTAATACGAATAGGAGACCTTTTGAAACATCGTTCATGATTCTTCCTCCAGAAAATAATAAGTGCATTCATTTTAACATAAATATCCATTATTAGCGGGTACTTTTTTATCTGGAATCACCCTGTTTTCCAAATAATATCCCCCCATATCGACTTTTCTTTATGTAACACAAAAAGGTCAAGCACCCTGCTTTAGGATGCTTGACCCACCATTTCCCGCTTTCTAACAAGATTAGTACTCCTCATTCAAAACCGAAAATTCATCAATCACATCACCATCGGATGTACGGGTCGTAAAGGTGATGGTATCTTTCTCCACCTTCGCACTCATATACACGGCGATGTTTTCCATATTGACGTATTCAAATTTCTCGTCTGCCACTGCATCATAGTGCTTTCTGCCGGTGGTCCCGGCCACTACATAGACGGTTCCATTTTCATCTTCTTGGCCATCTTTAAGTTTCTTCGTCCGGCCGTACGCATGGTCGTGTCCGGAGAAGACGATGTCGATCCCGAGTTCATCGGCCACTGGAGGCAGCTTTTCCTTCATGATTTCATTGCCTCCAAATGGATTAGTGTAATAAGGAGGCTTATGGGTCACAAGGATTTTCCAAGGCTTATCCGAATTCTTCATGTCTGTCTTCAGCCATTCAAGTTGTTGATCCAGTACTTCACTGTCACTGGTAAATCCAAGCACACTGATGTGCATGTTTTGATAATCAACCGAATACGTACCACCTTTGTCAGCATCAGGGCCATTCTCAGGTGAGCCAAGAATCGCTTTGGCCAGACTTGCGTCATTGTCTCCCATGTATTCATGATTCCCGAGAGCCGCGATAAGATTCGTGGTTCGGATGTTTTCATACTGACTCATAATCCCTAATGTGTCATCCCATTGATTGAATTTAGAAGCTTCATCGATCATGTCGCCAACGTGGATCATAAACGCCGGGTCCTGGTCGTTGACCTTCGATAGGATCTGATCAAACAAACTCAAGTCCGACGGCGATTGTGTGTCACCCAGTACGGCAAATTCGAAGGAATGGCTTCGTTTTAACGTGGTGAATTCCTGCATGTCACTCCAGATTTCTCCGTTTCCTACCCGGTACACATATGTCGTGTCCTGTTTAAGTTTCTTCAGGGTGACTTGATTGACCCGAGCGATGCCATTCTTCGTAATGTCCAGTTCTCCATTGAACACCTCATCGCTCCACGAGCCTTTTTCCGTTTTTAGGCTCTTGTCCCCCTTTTTGTCGTAATCCTTTTTCCTGGCATATTGGATGAAAGGAGCTTCTTCATTGCCAAGGGGACTGGACATCCAAGTGAACGTCTTGTCTTTATAAGGATCCTCTGTTGTGGGCGAGATGATATTTTTCAGCTCTTCTCCTTCCACTAATGCCGGATAGGTTTGTGTATCAAGCTTAAATGAATAGTGACCGTCTTTTACAGAGTAAAGGGTGATGTCACTTATTTCATTTGTAATGGAATCCACAACGAGTGATCCGTCTTCCCCCGTTTTCCCAAGCGAGAAAGGCTCATCTCCGGTAGAGGCGAAGATCTCTGCTCCGCTTACAGGATTCCCCTCCTGATCCATTACCTTCATCGTTGTAGGTTTACCTAATACTATTGGATCTGCTTCCACTTCTAACGCTGCGTCCACTTCAACACTTAAAGGCTTCATTGAATAGGTGGAGATGAACGTCTCTTCAACAGGCTGGGCATAGGCGATTTCCCCCTGTGTCATGTCTACGTTCAGCTTGCTGCCTTCCCCTGTTGATGGTGGAATGGAGATGTGGATCTTTGCCGCATCGGCTGTATTTTCTGTTTCCCCGTTATTCATCAGATGGATGGTAAGAAGTCCCGACTCACTGTCATAGTTGAATGTACTTCCCGTGAATCCTTCTCCGAATGTAACGTCAGCCACTGGGAACGTTTTATCCACTTGCAGTTTCAACATCGATTCAGAGATATCAGCTGGATTGGTCGCTTTCACCGTCAGTTCCAATGCCTCCCCTAAGAGTGCTTTTTCTTGATCCTGCATGATCTCAATCTTGGCAGCTCCAGTATTCACGGTAAAGTAGCCCGTCTTCACCGACTGGTTCCCAAATTTATCAGGCACCATCAGGGTATATTGATGGGTACCATCTGCCCACTGTAATCCGCTCAGGGACATAGAGCCGTCCATGTCATAAGAGAAATGGCCCTCTCGCTTGGAGTAATCCTTACCATCCACAAACCATTTGATCTTATCCCAATCGATACCTGTTTTGAATGGATCGTCTTCATACTCATGCACGTTTGCTTTTAAATTCACTGAGCCCGTTGTATATTCCTTCTCTTCTGCATTAACGGACTCGATGACCGGTGGATATAAATCATCGACTTTTTCTCCGTAAACCGCACGGATATTATCGACATAGAGAGATCCCTTTGTCATAGGTCCTGTTATACCGGACTTCGTGGACATCATTCGGATTGCTTGCGTGCCAGATAGTTTAAAAGGCCCTGTAAAAGAGTCCGGGATATCGGCTTCGATGTATTTCCATCCGGTCCAATCGATCCCCGGCTTCTCACCGGTAAGGTTAATCGTTTGATTCTTATTGTTTCCATCCACAATCATCATTCTAAGCCAATACCCCTCGGCTTCAGGTGTTCCATACACCCACATTCCAATGCTCTGTGGATCTCCTTCAATCTCCGTATTCACTCCCGGCCCGGCATACACTCCAAGGGTCGTTCCGGTTTGGGCATCGATGAAATCAAAGTCAAGCTTTAATGAATAATCTCCAAATCGGACCGGAGCAGGATAGGTTGATAGATTCAATGTCCCCTTCTCTCCCCGATTCGCCGTCGAAGTCTTCCACGTACCTAAATCACTCTCAAAGTCAAACAACACTTTTGGAAGCGTCCCTACTGCAATTTTCACAGTAGCTTTCAGGTCGGTATTTTTCAATCGGGCTGTAATCGTTCCTTTTGCACTTTGGTCTTTCGTGTGGAGGACACCTTCCTCATCAATCGTACCCAGTCCTTCTGGAATATCAAACTCGATGTCCTCAAGGTTCCAATCGACTACCCGCTTTTCAAATGTGGTGGTCAATCCCAATGGAATGTCACTGTTTCTGGCTGCTGTCAGTTCCGGTGAAGAAAAAGAGATGGCATCAGGTGTGGCCATTTCAATGATGCTTTTACCCACCTCTTTCCCTTGATGCTTCAACACGACGTGCAACTGACCTGTTGTTCCGTTTGATTGGAAGACCCCATTTTCATCAATGGTTCCAAATGACGGATCTGATAGTTCCCACGTCAGCTCAGAGTCTGGCAGAGGAGCAGATGCCATCGCCTTATCTCTCCCTTTTGCACTGAACTGGACGGTAGATCCAGGAGTGAAGGATGTGTCATAAGGGGAGACGTAGGCTGAATGGAAGAGATGATCCGAAGGCTCCTTTGACACTACCAGCCATGAGTTGGCCACACTTCTCTCACCGCGGTCAGAAGGCATATTATCAACCTCGAGATCATCCCCTCCGAGTGTACGGGTGGTAAAAGTAGAGGACCCTCCACCATCCAGGTTGAGAGCCGAAACCGCCCCTAAATCAATCATCAGTTGAGCTAGATCAGGCATGGAGATGCCGCTGGAATACGGCTCCTGCCTGCCGTCGATCACTGCGAAGAACACATCTCCATCAGCCTTGATTCCGACAGCCGTCCGAGGCTCTTTATCCGCTCCCGTTTGGGGAGTTTGGTAGACTTTACTGTTCTTGACGAGGATCGCATTCCCACCGAGGGCTTCCTGCAAATCATCCTTGACCCCATCATACTCGGCCGTGCTTCCGATGACGGCTTCACCGGACTTTTTCACACCAAAGAATCCCCACCCCTGACGAAGCTGAGATTTGATAGCCTTTCCATCCTTGAACACAATGCCTGTGGGTTCCCCTGTGGCCATATTATAAAAATCGGCATTCACGGCAGCCACCACTTTATGGTTCTCCCCATCTGCGGCACTTCCCCGCTGCCTGACAGGCTGAAGTCCAAACGCCGTCCCGTCATTCGGAGTTCCCGCTTCAATGGAGACACTCGGATTCTGTATATCCACATCCACTACAAAACTCTCAATCTTCTTCCCGTCACTTCCCTCAAAGCTGTAATGCTTCTCCATGACACCTGGAGCAAGATCAGCACGGTACTCGTTAATAGGAACCTGCACTACCTGTGACTGGAGGTCAAACTCTCCCAACGCTTCTGCCATATTCGGTAAAATGACGCTTCCCGCGACGGCAATGGATAAAACCACTGGCCAAACCTTCTTCTTGAATCTCCTCATCTTTAAGCCTCCCAATCTCGCATTCGCTAAAATCCATCAGCATTAGACACGTTTATCATAACGGAAAATGTTTAATGAAAAGTAAATTATTTGTAATTTTTCGACAATGAAATAAAAAGGGGCAATAGGGCCCGTTACTTTCATAACAATAGAAAAGAAGCTGAAAATCCGGTTCGCGATTTTCAGCTTCATAAAATTGAAACCATTCCCATATCTATCCGTAAAGACAAGTAAGGGGGAGTTAAGTATGAAGAAACTAGCTATAACATTATTGATCTTAGTGTCAGTCATGGAATTAGCAGCAGGTTGCAGTGCACCTAAAGAAAGAGATAAGAATGTAGAAACCTCCAGTATTTAGGACTTGTCTTATATTTACTGTAACATATATGATTTAAGAGTTTTTCAAATACTCGATCTTCCCCAAATCCTTATGATTATTCTGATCTGCCCGATAGCTGTCTTTGGAGGAAGCCTCGTACACACGTAAATACTGCTCCGGATTCAACAGATAATAGTTCACTTCTCCTATTCGATGAATCTCTAAATCTTCTATTCTCACCCCAGAGAAGTCCGGCAACGTGTTAATGATTCCGAATTCCACAGATTGCCCCTCCTTCGAAAATTCATGTTCATGCAGATCAATCAGCGTATAGCCCATTGACTCCATGATCTCTACAATCTCACTCCAGTTATGTATGGATGTTTCAGCAGGAACTTCCCAGCCCCTCTTATCACCGGGCACATGTATGTCGAGGTCCTGTGCGTCCCAACTCCTGTCGGTGACCACTTCCAATCCGACCGAGCCCATCAGTAGTGGTGTAATGCCAATACCATTTAGCTTCCTGGCAATTTCAATGAATTCATTATACTTTTGATGATTTGCCTTCATGGAAAAACTCCTCCCTAAGAATACTCATACGTAACCGATCCACGAACTCTCCGTTTCTCAACCTGTCCTGCCTTAATATGCCTTCTTCCACATATCCCATTTTCCTATAAGACTTGATGGCTTTTTCATTATCGATCTCCACTCTGAGCCAAATCTTGTTCATCCCGAGTTCCTCGAATCCCCAATGAAGCATTTCACGCATGGCACCCAATCCGTAACCTTTGCCCCAGTAGTTTTTATCCCCGATTGCGATACCCAGTTCTGCATGCTTATTTAAGCGGTCAATATTTTTCAAATCGATCCATCCGATGTGTTTGCCATCTTCCATCATGATTGCTTTTTGTTCATATCCATTGGATTTGTTGATGCACATGTCAATCCAGGCAAGGGTTTCTTCCCGGCTGAAGGGAGGATATTTGGCTGGCATGTTCAAGTGCTTGGTTACTTCTTTATCCAGGCACCATAGGTACCGGTCTTCTGCATCATCCATTGTTAGTTCTCTTAATGTTACGTTTGGACCTTGTGTTGTTTTCATTTGCATATTCCCTTTCAAACTCGAATGCTTCTGTAGTGGTCTAATATTTCTTTTAAAATAATTTCGTTGTATCCCGTTTTCCCATGAATTCTTTCAGCCCATTCTTCCACCATCTCAAGCTTTGTATCCTTCATAAGACCTTCTGTTGTACTCAGAAAACTCTCCCAGTTATAAAATTTCCAGTGAGCGATTTCTGATTTGTACGGGATCCTGCACTCCAGTAATGGGTGGTTCTTTATCAAATGTTGAGAATGTTCCGCTGCCTTCAGGAAGGTATCCATATCAATTCGTTCAGTCTGGAAAACTTGTCCGGATACCTTCCCATTCGGTCGATGATAATGGATTTCGATTCCTGCAGGGTGATCGAGAACCTGCACCCCTGCAGCTGGAAAGAAACCCTCTAATTTTTCTTTAATATACTGGGGACTCTTCGTATCTAGTAATATTGGATTCAACCATTGATCGCCAAGGTCACAAAGATATCGCTCCCCTTTTTCATTCAGCCCAATGACGGCCGCGTGGGCCTCTTCAGAACCAAGGTTATGACCAACTGGGTACGCCTCGATCCCATCCCTTTTAAACTCATCGAGTAACCAGAGTGCAAGATCGAAACAATTCCCGGACATCCCGAACTGTTCCCGATGCTCACGCATGAGAGAGACATCACGTTGTTTCATCACGCTTCCCTGTTGATAAAACCAGACTTTCGTTAATGTCTCCATTGGGAAATCATTAAACTTGTTCCATGTGTTTAAAATGCTATCTGAAGCAATCATGCTTGCACCCCTGATTTTATGTATGATATGAGATATCTTTTATATTCATCCGTTAACCCTACCGGCAGGTCATCCAGTTTGAAAAATTGGACTGCAACCGATTCCGTTTCATCCACTTCTATCTTTCCGCTCACGTCCTCTGTGACATAGACAGCGGTGACGGAATACAGTTCATCCCCATTCGATACCTTGAAATAATAATCCTGTCCGGAGAAGATGTTGACCAGGGTCAGCTCCCCGACCTCAAGACCAGTTTCTTCCTTCACTTCTCTCCTTGCCGTCTCCTCTAAACTTTCACCCAGCTCCATCAATCCTCCGGGGAGTCCCCAGCCACCATCGGTCCGGTGCTGAAGAAGGACTTCATGCTGTTCGTTTAGGATGATGACGACAGCCCCAGGGAGAATTAAGGGTCTGGTACCTACAAGTTTTCGCAGATCTTTGACGTAGTTCATGATTTCCCTCCTTATGACATGAATCATGACGAAGTAAGGGTGCAATTGACTTGAAAAAACCAGCCAATTACACGAATTCGACCAGTTTGAACAACTATTTATCCGACTTTGAAATGATTCAACTTGTTATCAAACTAATTTATCCGGAATAGTCATAATTCAACCTGATTCAAAATTATTTAACCTGTTTGTCGAATATTCTTTACCACTGCTTCCCCGCCCTCAGATTTCTGATTTTGGAAATAACAGCATTCACCAGAAATCCAACAATTAAATAAACCAGTAAGAATACATCCGACACTTCTTTCCAGATACACTTCGTCACTATAAACAAGGAGATTGAGCCCAGTACGGCTATCAGCCACAATCTCATGTGAAACGTTTTCTCTGACATACAATCCAACCTTCTTTTAATCTTTTGCTAAAGTAAATGTTTCCTTCTGACCATCCCACTTCACCGTGACCTCAACCTCAGTATCTTCACTCATTTTGGCATTGGTGGGACCGGATCCACTGCTGTCGCGGATCACACCGTTCTCTTCAAGGATCTCACCCGTTCTGCCAAATCCACCAATTTCTTCTACGTCATAAGCAACCTTCCCCACAGAATCAATATCATCCCCTTTGTACTTCAACACAAAATCCTGTTTTTCAAAATCACTGGACTGGTTGACGGTCAGGTCCGCCTGCCAGTGATCAGATTCACCCGAGAAAGAGAAATCTTTCGTGCTGCAGGCTGCTAAGAGAAGTATCGTTCCAACTAAGAAAAGTATTTTCTTCAGCATATACTCATCCCCTTAACTAGAATATTCCCTATGTGATAAATCCCCCTCCATCACAATCTCGCATCCCTCTTCCAATAGCTCAACGACCGTAAGACTATTGTCGTGAATGAATGGTGGATCCCATAATCTCTCTAAGGGAAGGTTTTTGAAATAAGCTAATAATGTCTTGATGACAACAGAGTGGGTAACGACTAAGAGATTCCCAGAACCGTGGATCTCACGAATCGAGTTAATGAAATTCAATACTCTGGCCTTCACCTCCTCAAAGCGTTCCCCACCAAGTGGTTGAAATAGGTGGGGGGTATTCCAAAATGAGTGAAACTCATCTGGATGATGATCCTTAATATGTGAAACCGTTTCTCCCTCCCAAATCCCCATATTGATTTCCCTCAGTCTCTCATCCAGAGTGATCGGATATCCTTGTCGCCCTTTATTAAGCCTGCCGTCAGTTCCGTTCTTTTACTTGGACTTGAATAGATGGCATCGAACGAGACCTCTTTCAGTCTGTTTCCTAACAGTGCTGCGTGTTCCCCTCCCTTTACCGTGAGATTTGAATCACTCCACCCCTGCATTCTTTTTTCCGTATTCCATTCGGTTTCTCCGTGTCTTGTAATATATAAGGTTATCAAACCAATCCACTCCATTTAAGCAGGCATGAACTAGATAACACCAAACCTCTCCAATGCAAACGTGATTCCATCTTCACTGGATTTTTTGGTCACATAATCCGCTACCCTTTTCAATTTGTCACTACCGTTCCCCATGGCAATACCAAGGCCCACCAATTCCAACATATCCACATCATTGTCCCCGTCACCGAAAGCGATGGCTTCTGATGGATGAAGACCGTAGTATGCTAATACTTTTTTTATGGCCAGTGACTTTGATACGTCTTCTTGTAATACGTTTAAAACGTATGGGTGCCATCTTCTGAAGGTTAAGTGTGGAAACTTCTGCTGATAGGATTTCACCACTTCATCACGTGCAAATAAACACATCAAGTAGACATCCTGTTCACCAATAAGATCGTCCCTCTCTGGATATTCATCCAACGACAACGTTTCCTTCAATGCCCTGGCTATTTCTTCTTCCTCTACCCCATTCATACTGAAACGTTCTGTATAGAAAGAAAGTCCATGCTTGCCATGGGCAAACCCCACAATCTCCTTCACCAGATTCCGGTCCATGGGAACCTTATGAATGACTTCTTCTCCATGTTTCACATATCCGCCATTTGCTGTGATGAACGTATCGATTCCTAAGTCTTTTATTTCCCCGCACATGGATAATGGCCGGCCTGTTGCTGCCACCAGTTTGAACCCTTTGTCCTTTAGAGTCCGTATGGCATCTTTCGTTTCATCTAATATGTTTCCAGTTTCGTGGTGTGTAATCGTTCCATCGATGTCAAAGAAAACGATTTTGTACTTCATTTGTTTCCTCCTGTACCAACAGTCTTATTACTGACAATTCCAATTATTCCAGTTTACTGACAGCAACTCAATGATTAGTTGTAAAAAGAAGAAGCTTCTCCTTCGATAGGGATAAGCTTCTCCACTCCTCACACATGATGAATGTTCCTTGTTTCTTCAATCTGTTCAAGATGACCTTTAGCATGACCTGCTACCATTTTGATCATTCTCCTGACGGTGAGTTCACCCTGGTCTTCTGTTTGAATCTTTCTATTAAGGGGGTCAGGTATACTCTCGCAAAGATTGAGTATGTGGTGCCTTATCAATTTAAACAAGGCAACTTCCGTCTCAATAGATCGATGTGTATAATGGGTACCCGATTCCCATTCATTAGGATCGTATGGATTGTTTTTATAATTCCTGCCATCTTCAGCAAGGGCAAACTTTATGCGATGGAACATCGTGAGATCCGAATCAATGAAGTGCAGAACGGTTTGGCGGATGGACCATTTCCCTTCAGCCCTAACCAGATCTAAATCAGCTTCAGATAGTCCCTTTAGAGCGGTATCAATCCTTTCGATTCCATCTTGATAAAGAGACAGTATCTCTTTATCTGCCATAAACAGTTCTTCCCAATGGGAGACAATGTAGCCATCTGGATCCTTTACCATGATTAATTGACCAAACCCGGGATCTACTTCCAGTTCAAAATCAAGCTCTTCTCCCTTGAATGTCTCCTTCAGTTTCTCCACTTCCTCACCCATTATATAAAATCGCTGCCCGGGATCAGGTTTTACAAACGCAACATCCGTATACTGCTTGAAATCAACATTGTCACCCTCTGAAAATAATATAGCTCCCCCACTTGGAAAATTCCACTGGGCAACAGATCCCTTTCGCCACTCCTCACTCCAACCAAATACTTGACGATAGAATGAAAGAGACCGTTCAAGATCATCCACCTTTAAAACCAATCTTGGCTTTGCACGTAGCATATTTTCACCCCTATAAATAGATTAACGTTCATTACTAACCCTGGTACCCTGATGAAAAACCATCTGCCATCTTTCATCTATCACTTTCCAAATGGAACTCCTTAATGAGTGTTGCTGCATTTCCTCATTGCAAATTCTATAGGTAGCCAATACGATTTCATCGGATAAGGGATGGATGTCGAAGTGGTCCATTGTCATCCGTACTGACCCTATGCCTCCATCACTGATTTCCTCATCTTTATAAAGAATCTTACCGGAACTGCCTATTTCAAAAAAATCATCTGCAAGAATCCGGGTAAGCTCTGTTTTGGATGCACGGATTTCAGGTTTTAAGAGATCCAATTCCAGTTGTTGAAGTTTCTTTTTTAGTTCTTCATTTACCACTATCTTTTTCTCCTTTCGACTTGTCTAATGAATCCCATACTTATCTAGAACCTCCTTTATAACGTCGTGAATCGAGACAACAATGTGATAAATCCATCTATATTGATCTCTCTGTAAACAATTCACTACTTGTTCGTACTCGCTTTTCTCCAGCAATACAGAAAGTTCATTAAGTTCGAGCCAATTGATGATGAGATAATAGGCAGATTCGTTAATGATGACAACCTTGTAAAGAAATAATTCTTTAAATATACTTTCTTATCAAAAAATCCAACTCTGTTCTAACCCGAATCTCATTAACCGTATTGCTTCTACAAGTTATGTGAATGCCCACTGCTACTCACCAAAATATCTCTTATTTCCATAATAGAAGACACAATGGCATACGGAGTATGGTCCGTTGGTTTTTCTTCCTCTCTAAAATTGACCCATATCGCTTCCATTCCGGCCTCCATGGGTCCAACTACATCATGCGTCCACGAGTCACCTATGAATATCGTCTCTTCAGGTTTCTTATTAAATGCTTCTAGAGCAATAGTATAAATCCTTGAATCAGGCTTTCTAATACCTAATGGCTCTGCATGAATGATTTTATTTTGAGTGAAGATATCCCCTAATCCCATGTTGATTACTTTTTGCTGAGGGTCATAAAGTCCGTTTGTAACAATTCCTACTTCATAATTCTTCTTCAGTTCATTCATCAAATTTAATACGGGCTCATCGGCAGTAATACAGTTCATACTTGCGTTAAGAAAAAGTGATTCAAGCTGATCGATTTCCTCAATGTCTACTTTCACCTCAAAGGAATCAAGAGCACTCTTCCATCTTTCTCTTTTAAATTCAAATGTAGTTAGTTCACCACTTACAAGTTTATCGATTAGAGATCTTGGAGGTTGTTTTATTTTCTTCAGAAATTGTTGTTCATCCATTCCCTTTGTCTTTGGGTGTTCGGCAAGAGTCTGAACCAGCCCATCGTCAAACCATGAGGTATTTTCAAGCAACGTGTCATCCAGGTCAAATAAAAGAAGGCTATATTTTTTCATTGGCTTATCATCCCTTCGAAATGTTTTACAGAATTCAAGTTGTGTCTATGGGTGAGAAACGAGGAGTATGAACAACGTTGAATACCTGAATACTAAAGCTGTCTCTTCAACACAACTTCCCCCCACATTATTTCACCCGTCTTCTCAAACCCCAAACTCTCATACAGCCCAATCGCTCTCTCATTTTCCGGTTCAGCACTTGTGAATAGCTCAATACTTCCGTATGCAAGTGTCAGCCGTTCCAAAAGCAATTGTGTTGCGGTTCTCCCATACCCTTTTCCCTGATGTATCTGATCAATCATGAGCCGGCTCATTTCCATCCGCTTGCTTTCAAGGTCTATCCCATACATGACAAACCCTACCATATCCTCCCCATCATAAATGGCCAGGGGATATTGATCGACTACGTATTTTGACTGCAACAATGAATAAGCGTTATCTGCCACAAAATCCTTTTGAAGTTCAGAAACAGACAGGGTTATACATTCCTCCCAGTTGTCAGCATTGATTTCCTTTAAAGTCAGATTCACCATAATCACTCCTTACGAATGAAACCGTCCCATCACCAAGGTATCGTAGTAACGCCCATCCGATAATAATTTATCTCTTTTCAAAACTCCCTCAACTTCAAAACCGTTATTCTTATAAAGCATGATGGCTTTTTCATTGGTTTCAAGCACATTCAAAGTCATTTTCTTGATGTTGTTGTCATCTGCCCAGCGCATGCTCTCTTTTAATAGATTTTTCCCGATAGCGTATCCCCAGAATTCCTGCAGTACGCATACCCCAAACTCTACCTTATGAGCGACCCGCTTTAGTGTTGTCCCCTCACATCTGGAGAAACCGGCAATCCTGTCCCCGACTTCACAAACCAGGAAGAGATTTCTCGGACTCTCTGAATCTTCTTTGATGAGTTGAATGAAGCCCTCTTCATCTATGTACGCCTCTCCTCTTTCCCTGTCCATGTTTTCGGTTTCCCCGTCTGCCTGGAGCCGGACTTCTGACAGTTTCCGAGCATCTTCTTCTCTTGCTGACCTTATGATATAAGGTAGATGACGAATGTGAAATTCTATAGGGCGAATAATGATATTGATCCACTCCTTGGACTTGTTCTCAATATACTCTGAAACCATTATCCATTAATTTCTAATTCCTAACAATAGGTAACTTCAAGAAGTAGCACTTGAATACCTCCCCAGCCCTTTCATCCAAAAGAATCTCGTAAATAGCGAGACTATTAAAGTCACCAATAACAATCCCACCATCTGAACCAATGAAACCCCATGAAACAGAGCATACGTCGGAACAGCTGCCACAATACCAACAGGAACCAGGGTATAGAGCAGCCACTTAATCATCGATGGATATAGATCAACCGGATACTTTCCCATCGTCCATATACTCGAAAACAGGATAAAGCCACCGCCAGTTCTTCCGAGCCAGAAAGATAATGTGCCGATCCACATTCTGAAGGAGTAGCTGATGATGAGGGAGCACGATAACAAAAGGACAAACTGAATGAAATGAAGAGGCACCAACTCATCAAAATGGAAAAAGACTGCTCCCGTTATGACGGAGATAAGTAAGGGTTTGAAGTCGTTGGGGACGTTGAATGAGTTGGTGACTTTTTTAGAGGGGGTAGATTATTTTAGTGAAGAGTCTGTCCATCCCTCTAGTTAAGTATCACTGGTTTATAAGATTTTTTTCAACACAAGGTCTTGCAAAAATAAAAACATCCCCCACCCACATACTCCGATTCCAATAGATAAAAATAAGTTAATTGAGTGCTGAACCCCAATATAAACGATGACTAAAAGAATCGCGATGGCCGGAAATCCCCAAAGCACGCCTAATGCAAATTTGCCAATTTCAGTGGTTTGTTCTCCTTGGATGTACAACCATATTAGACTTAATAAACTTACTAAAGGCAATGCTGCAATCACTCCGCCATATGAAGGAAATCTTCTGGAAATTTCAGTTACCACACCTATCACGACTGCAGATGCAATTATTTTTGCCATTACATACATTCTTTCGCCCTCTGACTTAATAGTTGAAGAGCCTCTTTTACAAGCTTCTCTTCTTCGCCGTTCAGCTGTTCCAGAATCTTTGCCAATTTCTTTTCATCCAAGCTTGTATTCCTATGTAGGACTTTTTCACCTTGTTCTGTTAAGCTCAGAATTACTCTTCGTTCATCAAGGGGGTCTCTCCCTTTCCTTAGATACCCCTTTCCAATCATTCTCTTTACATGTTCTGATGCAGTATTGTGAGAGATCTGCAGGCTTAATGAGATTTCATTTACTCCAACATCTGATTTCTTGTCAACAAGTTGCAGAATACGTACCACCTGGTGAGAGATCTTATCTTGATGGGGATAGTGCAGGTGGAAATAAATATCGGTCCAATATTGATTTAGTAACTTCGCTTTATCATTCATAGCCACACCTCTTATATCGTTTATGAAGATTATATCGTAACAAACGATATAAAACAATTATTAATATATAAAAAAGCTGAGAATCCTTATTAGATCCCCAGCATTCCAACCATATTCATCTCTGCGACGGCCACGAACCCTGCATCTTCCTCAACTGCATGATTTGCCCCGTGTGATACGCATCATGAAGCATGATATCCAGAAGCTTTTCTTCGAGAGAATCTTCTTCGATCTTTGCTTCTGTTGTTTTTCTGAGCGCTTCTCTTAATCCTCGATGTGCGGTTTCAACACGTGCAACGACTTCGCGCCATTCCTTATCGTCATGAACTTGTTCAGTCAGGTAGAAGGTATCATTGCCGTCAAGAGTGTTTGTCCATTCACGCCCTTCCAACCTGGCCGTCAATCTCTCTTTATAGTAAATCAGGTGGTTCACATTTTCCCAGATCGTTTTGGTCGCTTCCCCGTCCGGCTTCCAACAAGCTTGTTCTGCGGTGAGCCCTTCGATTGCCGGTTTGAATGGGGCATACCAGCTTTCCTGGTCGTATGTCGTGTCGAGCATTCGTAAGAGCAGGTCCGTTCGAGTCATTTTCATCTTCCTCCTTCAAAATGATCTTCCACCAATAGTACTTCACCATAAAGGAATAAACTCCTCTATTTCACGCTACACATAATGTAAGCCATCCTGGAAAATAGTAAGAGAATATCAGTAAAGGAGAATCACAATGAAAAAAGCCCTCCTCATCAGCGTTATCCTTACTCTTTTATTTCCTGCAGCCTCCTCCGCATCTGTGGAAAGTCAGGTAATAGCTGCTTTTATCAGAAATGGTGATGTGTGGATCTTACAAAATAATAAAGAAAAACAAATAACGAATTCAGGAAATATCCACTCTCCGCCCAAATGGTCAAAAGACGGCACGTGGCTTGCCTATCAAGTAGAGGCTTCCACTGAGGGGCAGTCTGAGCTATGGACATACAATCTCAAAACCCGTAATAAGAAGAGAATTTCGGATAGCGGCCATTCGGCGGAATGGGCTCCCCATAAAAACCATCTCTCCTATATAAAGAACGGAATCTTAGATATTTCAGACCTCAACCGATTCTACAACATCGCCACCGGGGTCAGTGACTACACGTGGCTTCCGGACGGCAGTGGATTCCTTCTATCATCATCTGGAACCCTCAATCCGGATGGATGGTCTAGCGCGTCCTTGTTCATAAAGAAAGTCGGCGATAACTATGAGGATATTGTTCTTTTTGGAGGAGTGAAGCCATTCTTTACTCTCCCACGGGAAATCGGTACAAATGATCAAAACAAACTGATTGCGGTCTATGCCGAGCAACTCACCTATTCGCCGAGCGGCAAGTGGATTTCATTCGTTGTGTCTCCAACCGCTTCGTGGTCCATGGACAGCAATATGGTGTGTGCCATTGATAAAGACGGGAAAAATTTCGAGGTGTTGGACGAGATGATTTTGGATGTCGGCCAGCCAAAATGGTCACCTTCAACAGATACGTTAGCTTACATCGCAGGCGGTGGGAGAATCGTATTCGGTTTTAAAAATAAGGACCTTAAGGTAAAGGAAATGCCGGTTTCAGGAACGTATACACCCGCTCATTACGCTGATCTTGATTTTGACTGGATGTCCGATAAGACGCTTGTGGTTTCGAGACTTAAGGAACAGGCATGGACAAACGATTTCAGCAAGCACCCGCTGCCTGCTCTTTACACCTTGAATATGGTTTCAAAGAAACAAATAAAAATTACGAGTCCCCCTGAAGGATTCGGTGATTATGCCCCGCAGTATATCCCATCCATTGGTAAACTCGTTTGGTTAAGGGGTACATCTCTTACTGATATGAAAAGGGATCTTTGGATCGGGAATCCGGATGGGGCTGAAGCTGGGGAATGGATTCGGGATGTTGAGAAGGTTGTTTTCTACACAGGTTGATTCAAACATCTTGCGCGGGATGTGCTTTCGTTTAAAGAAAATTCGACATCCCGGCATGATTATTTGTAATCTCGCATGATTATTCTTATTCTCACATGAAAAATCCAGATCTCGCTCGATTATCTTTCATTTGGCATGATTTCTTTCAAAACCCGCATGATTCTCCTTTCCAGAAGATAAAAGATAAAAAAACCAACCCTGTGGCATGTCCCGGCCCCTATTTCTAGCTAAAACAGACAATCATAACGGAAAAACAGAGTACTAAACATTAATTTCAACTCTCAATGAGTAATTTCCATCACAACCACATCAAACAATTCGCCATCAGCATACAACAAAAACGCCCACTCTCCGCTTTTAGGAATCGTCACAGACGACGGAGCATGAACATCCGCACCGTTATTCTTCCCGCCGAGACGGATCGTCCAACTCTCACCATTATCTAATACGGGGTATACGGTACCTGAGTCTTTATGATAACCAACAACAGTCAGATCTGAAGCGTCCGTATTCCAAAGATGCCACATCCATTTTTGACCGGACAGGCTTGGCATATCGGCCCCGATGATACCGGACTTCCCTTCATTCCCGATCATATTCTGTCCAAAGGTGGTCGCTTTTTGATCCCAATTGATCGCATCAACATCACTCTCTTGAACGTAGGAAGGGATATCATCAGGTAACGTGACATGGGGCTCCACGTTTTCATTTACGTTGACCACCACTTCACCGTACCCCCTGTCGTCAAGGTAGACTTCATATTTCCATATCCCGCTATCAGGAACCTGAAAACTAGTGGTGAAGCGCTGCAAGCTTGAGTACCCCTTTGAAGGCTGTGTGATTGTTTGAGGGGCCACCACTTCTACTCGTTCTCCTGTATTTTTTTGAATCGCAGAAATAGAGAGTTCTTTTCCTTTATACGTGTCAAAAGGTTCTTTGAAACTAAAAATATATCCATATGCCTTACCCGCCTGCAGCTCGGGGTCAGGTAAGATGCTAAATAAAACTTTGTCATTCTCTTTATACTCGTGATGGACTTTCCACGGATCCCGACCCCCGTTACTCCCGCCACTCTCCTTCACCCACAGTTCTGTTGAAACAAAGAAGCCAATTAGACAAAGGGCCACAGCCGTCATGATGTAAATAATGAGTGGATTTGGGCTTTTATTTGCCACTGGATTGTGAACGGCATGACGAATCTTGCTTTTTTGGATATCCGTGAAATGCCGGCCTTTATGCGTCGTAGTATCCATTGCTCTCTTTAACTCAGCAAGCTTACGTTCCATCCTGTTCCCACCTTTCCATTATTTCTTTGAGCTTCCCTCTGCCTCTATTCAACCTTGTTTTGATTGTGTTTCCGTTAAGGCCCAATAGCCCTTGTATCTCATCGATGGAACATTCTTCATAATAATAAAGAATAATCACTTCCCTATATTTAAGGGGTAAGTCCAGAACGCTCTTTGAAAGAACCTCTTCCTCACTTCGTTTCACTAAACTCATTTCCGGTAACGCTTCCTGTGAAGTAAAAACAGAAAACAGGCTCGAATTCATCACCACTCTCTTAAACGCCGAACTCTTCAGGACATCCTTCGCCCGATTGATGACGAGTCGATAGATCCACGCTTTAAATGAATGAATCTCATCTATTTTTTCATAATGTCTGAAGCATGTAACGAAGACTTCCTGCACGATGTCTTCAGCCAGACTCCAGTCTTTCACATAGTTATAAGCCAATTTCGTCAGCCGTTCTCCGTACTCATCCATGATGCTTTCAAGCCACGCATCACGGTCTGAGTTCTCTGCATTCTTGACCTTCCTCACACGATCCTCACCTCATTCCCTTTAATGCTAAGACGAATCAAACAGATTCTGGTTTCAATTTTTCCAGAAAAAACTATCCTTAACTGCATTCAACAAGCATAGCGGAGTATCCTTTGATTAATCCAGAAAATAACATATACTTTTAATTGATTAGAAGGAGGGGATTTTCATGGCTATTCATCATAAAATCATCGGAGAAGGCTTTCCCATCGTGATGGTCCATGGATGCTCACTGATAAACTCAGTCATAACCCCTCTTATAAAAGAACTCTCAAAAAAAGAGCCCACATGTTTTCACATTGGACTCTCATAACAAGTTGTAGACCTCAGATTAGCGCGCAGTCACCTCGAACTTATCATCAGCAGGATTGGAACTGTACTGTCCTGCATTCTGGTACCATCTGTTATTGGAGTTCATCATCGTTTGAATGCGAGTGGTAGCCGTGGCGGCAGAAGGTCCGGTCAGCCCGGTGGCTACACCATTCCTAGTTTCGAGCGGTGCCGCGGAGCTCATGGAATAGAAGTACCAATCACGTGCTGCACCGTGCTTGCCGACTTGGTCGAAGGCAGATACATACCAGGGCTTCAGCTCGGCGAACGCCGTCAGCTGGGTCATACCGTTATTACTGTCTCCGAGTCCTACATCGGTGATGGCACTTGACTTATATTGTTCAAATACCACCCCTTTTGTTTTCAACTGCGTGACGTATTCACGGGAGAGTTCTCCGGTCCATTTACCGCCTAAATAGCTTTTTCCATCTTTTGACCAAAACGGATCAAGGAGAGCTACCCGCTTCGGCCTCAAGTTTGATGCCATCTTACCGCTGTCCACCTGGTCGCTGATCAATTTAGCACCATTTGTGACCATTTGGCTTCCAAGTGAATGTCCCGCGAGGCGTACCTCGCTTCCGGTGAAGCCCTGCATGGCTTGTTTGTACGTATTGACAAACACCTGGGCCGCTGACACGGTTGGTGATCCCTCTGTGCTGTATGTTCCGTCTTTCTTCCGCCAACGCATGCCCTGTGGGCCGGAGGTTGACCAAATCTTAGCTTCAGCATCCTTCACTTCACTTTCGTCTGCGAGCTGACTCCAATAGAAGATCCCTATGTTCCAGCCTTTTGAAACCCAGTAGTCCACAGTGTTTACGTCCGGTCCATTGATTGGATCATTTTGTTTAGGATTGAATGACTCACGTTTCAAGTATGCGGTGGAACCATTTTGCCAACCGTGAATGTAAATGACAGTTGGCCTGTTTGCATTGAAGTATGCATTCGACTGCCCATCAATAAATTTTTGCGAAACATTTCCCGAACCGAACCAGTAGATACCGGTGTCCAGGGTTTGTCCATCATAGGCAGCTAAAGTGGGGGCAGGAAACCAAGGAACGATCACAAACAGCAAAATCATACTGATAAAAACCTGGCGGAACTTCTTCAAATCATCAACCTCCGAATATCATTTTTGTTACAATATTCAGTATAAGTTAATAATCAGAATTTTCAATACAATGTCGCACAAAAATGAATGCGCTTACAAAAGTAGTCTTATTTAGACAAGGTTAGATCTTTTTCATTTAAAATAATAATATAAGGGTAGCTGGAACATGACTATATAATGATAAAGAAAACGGTCAGCAGCCTGGGCCACTGACCATTTCGCTTTTGGTTTATCGTTCATCTTCTTCTTTGAACATATCAAGTACCTAGATCCGTTCAAATGCACTCACCCCATCCAATCCCAATTCTCCCTATCATCCAAATCCATATGCCGAGGAATTCTCTCATGGGGTACCTCTCCCTCATCATCCAGATAATAGTGCCTGATGGGCTTCAATTCGTCATCCAATTCATACACAAGGGGGATGCTATTTGGAATGTTGAGGCTGACGATTCCGTCGTCAGGTATGTGATCAAGATATTTAACGAGTGCCCTGAGCGTATTTCCATGCGCTGAGATGATGACACGCTGATTGTTCCGGATGCTCGGGACAATTTCTTCATGCCAATAGACAAGTGTCCTTTTTTCCGTATCAAGTAGGCTTTCCGATAAGGGCATATCCTCCTTAGGTACAGATGCATATCTGGGATCAGAAAGATTCCCTTGATGACCCTCTTCTGAAATCACTGGTGGCCGGATATCCGCTGATCGTCTCCATTCATGCACCTGTTCTTCTCCAAATTTCTCCGTCACGTCATCTTTATCCAGTCCCTGAAGACCACCATAATGCCGTTCATTCAATCTCCATGATTTATGGACGGGGATCCATACCAGATCCATTTCGTGCAAAGTGATCCACAATGTCCGGACGGCACGTTTTAAGACAGATGTGTAGGCAACATCAAAATCAAACCCGTGTTGCTTCAGGACCGCTCCTGCCTTTCTAGCCTCGTTATAGCCGTCATCGGTCAAATCCACATCGGTCCAGCCGGTAAACCGGTTTTCAAGATTATATTGGCTCTCGCCGTGTCGGATCAACACAAGCTTCTTCATCTATACCACCCCAGGTCGTTTTTTTCAGTATGTGCATGTTGGATTAGAAATATTGAGTAATTTAGGAAGTATTGTACCAAAATAAGACTAACCAATTTTGGAGAGGAGACGGTGTGATGTTTAAACAGAACGCTGGTGAAAAATTAATTGAACTCTTGATCGAATGGGGAGTCGACCATATTTACGGTATGCCGGGTGACTCCATCAATTCGATTATTGAACCACTTCGGAAGAAACAGGATAAAATTAAGTTCATTCAAGTCAGACATGAAGAAGCAGGGGCATTGGCCGCTGCTGCGTATGCAAAATTAACGGGGAAACTGGGTGTTTGCACGGCGATTGCCGGTCCAGGGGCGATCCATCTTCTGAACGGCCTGTATGATGCCAAGCTCGATAAAGCTCCAGTATTGGCCATCACCGGCCAAGTGGAAACGGACCTGTTAGGGACGGACTCCTTTCAAGAGGTGAACCTTGAGAGGATGTTTGACGATGTCGCCGTCTATAATCAGCGCATCATGTCTGCTGAGCAGCTCCCTGCCGTTGTGAATCAAGCAATCCGGACGGCCTATGCGAAAAAAGGGGTATCCGTGCTGACGATTCCGGATGACATACCCCGTTTTGAAGTGGGGAATGAAGCTCGCGTAACGGCCCATTTTGCTGTAAAGCAAGACATCTCACCGCTTCCTGAGGATTTACTAAGAGCGAAAGAGATCATTGAGGGAGCTGAAAAGCCGATCATCCTTGCCGGAAAAGGGGTTCATGGGCATCGGGAAACATTATTATCCTTTGCTGAAAGAGTCGGGGCACCGATCGTGTTGACCCTCCCTGGTAAAGGGGTCATCCCTGATAAACATCCGTATTGTTTAGGAGGTCTCGGTCTGATCGGGACCAAGCCTTCTTATGAAGCCATGCAGGAAGCCGATATGCTCATGATGATCGGTACTTCATTCCCGTTCACGGGGTTCCTGCCTGACAGTGCCAAGACGATTCATATTGATATCGATCCCACCCAAATCGGGAAGCGCTACCCGGTGGATGTCGGTCTTGCAGGTGATGCCGGTACCTCCCTTAAATGGCTGACTGAGCATGTTGCAAGAAATGAAAATCGGGAATTTCTCGAGAAAAATCAGGAACGAACGAACAAATGGTGGGAGAAGCTAGAGGCACAAGAAGAGAACGGATCGGTTCCTCTCAAGCCTCAGCGACTGATTCATGCATTGAAAGAAGTTGCTTCCGATGATGCCATCCTGTCTGTGGATGTTGGAAACGTAACGGTGTGGATGGCGCGACACTTCCCAATTACCAATCAATCCTTTGTCATCTCAAGCTGGCTCGCGACGCTTGGCTGCGGTCTGCCTGGTGCCATCGCCGGTCAAATCGCCTATCCCAATCGACAGGTGTTTGCCATTTGCGGCGACGGCGGATTCGCCATGACCATGGCCGACTTCGTAACGGCAGTCAAATATGACTTACCCATCATCGTCGTGATTCTAAACAACCATAAGATTGCCATGATCAAGTTCGAACAGGAAGTAATGGGGAATATCGAATTCGGCACGAACCTACAGAACCCTGACTTCGCAAAATACGCTGAAGCCTGCGGTGGAGTCGGATACCGCGTCGAACGCCCGGAGGATATCCTGCCATCACTCCAAAAAGCCATACAACAAAGAAAGCCATGCATCATCGACGTCGTCGTTGACGCCGACGAAGCACCAATGCCTGCCAAAATCCAATTCTCCCAGGCAGCCGGCTACACCAAACACATGCTCAAACAACTGTTTGAAGAAGGGAAATTTGACCTTCCGCCACTATAGGAAGAGGGACGGACCTTGCAATGCAAGGTCCGTCCCTCTATTTTATTGAGAATCAAGGTCCGTCCCTCTTATATTAGAGGAGGGGGGCTAACCTTTCTTAACTTCCATTTTCTTTTTCTATTTAAGGTTATTAGGTAAGTTCTTTCTCTAATATTCTCTTATGTTCTCGAGCAAGTTTTAGCAACACAAATTCATCATTTTGCAGTTGCTTCATAATCTCTCTACTTTCTCTCAAAGCTACATTATACATGCTTACAGTAATCTGTCTGTTTTCAAATGACTGCTCCAGCTCACCCTCATCAAGCAGAAGGATTTCCCCAGAGGGCAGCACCACTATATCCAAGAAGAGATCATCCATCCAAGGAACACCATCATCCACTCCATTTTCCAGGCATACATCTATGTACCACTGTACGATCTCCCCACTCGCATCAAACATAGTAGTAAGAGAATGATGTTTCCCCCTGGGAAAGTGCTGGAGCCACATATATCCGTTATCAACGATGTATATATCTTTGTCTCCATACCGGGTGGTTAATGGCTCCTTCACTTTCACTGTATTTAACAGAGTGATGCACCCTTGGAATTCCTTCGTGTTAAGTCGGGTTTGAGCGTATTTTCTCTCTGTTACCCGCTTCCAATCGGCACGGTTACCAAACTTTCTTTTTAGCATTAAAGATCCTCCACTAGAACGTCTTCCACTTCACTTATCATTTAGGCAAATTCATCTGCCATGATACCCCAAAACGGTCATTCAGCCAGCCAAATTTCTTACTGAATCCATAATCTCCAAGTGGCATAAGCGCTTGACCACCTTCATTCAATCTCATAGATCATCTCAAGTTCTTCTTCCGTATCGCATGTCAAAAAGACAGAAAAAGAAGGAGTGAAATCAAACTGATGCTTCACATTACTGTCAATGCACATAAATTCCTGCCCCTTCAACGTGAACGTCGCCTGCATGACCGTCCCTTCAACTCCGCTTTCATTTGCACCATATTTGGCTATATTAGTAATGGATGAATCTTCAATCAATGATGTATAAAAGTTCATTGCTTCCTCGGCATTTCCATTTTGAAACATTAAAAATGGTGTGACTTTTTCCATGGTTGATCTACCCCTTTCAACTATTTACTATAGTGTTGCTGAATGTGAGTAACCCTTCTAATCTGATTAATTAGCCAACCCTAAAAGATCAGCAACCATATCCGCACTTCCAGGTGTAAACATAAAAATAGAAAATCCAATTAACGCAGCACCCACTAAACCATAGAAGAACACCTTTGGCTTTAGAATGAACCCCTGCCTAAACGCCTGTAAAACTGCTCCAACGATCAGAAAAACTCCGATAAAAAGAATAGCAAAATAATAAACCCCCACTATATCACTCCATTCATAAATTTAATCCACTAAAAAGAAATTCCTGCATTCAGATTCATCTAAATTCAATTTCATAACTGTAGCTTCACCTCTGCACTCATATCTAGCAGGTTTGAGTTTGAGGTCTTGAAAGATCATCGGGGTAATGCGAGAATCTGCTTTTCGGGTGGTGTTATTATAAATCGGTAAGCGGTACATTCCCCATATCTTTCATTATTCTTCTCAACGATTTCAATTGATTCCTTGTTTATTTCCAGGAAACAGCGTTTTTAATTCCAATAAATCCTCAATGACCACATCAGCCTGAGCAAGCTCCTCTTCCCGGGCAAAGTCAAAGCGACAGCCAACGGAAAGCAAACCATTGTCCTTCCCAGCGTGGATGTCCGATAACCGGTCCCCTACCACAGCTCCACTCGTCATTTCGTATTTCTCTACAATACGCCGGACTAAATCTGACTTATTCATTGATTCAATATGCTGAATACTGAAAGTTTCAGACACCCATTTGTCCAGGCCATAGTAATCGACAATCGCTTTCAAATATTCAGCTAACCCGTTACTGGCTATGTAAATGACGTAATCATTCTCTATTAAATGGCTGAAAACCTCCTGAACATGAGGGTATAGGGCACCTTTTCCTTCCCTGATATTTAGAATTAACCTTTCCAGGAAAAAGGCATCGGTCTGAGCTCTTTCTTCTGAGGAATGGTTGGGCAGCAATGTTTCCCATACCTTTGGCAATGGGACACCCATGATCTCCCGGTATTTCTGGATCGGTGTTTCCTCATCCCATTGGTCTAATGATCGTAACCGTTCAAAGGCATCATCCAGAGAAGCTTCTAATATTTTGTCTGTTTGAAAGAGTGTTCCATCCATGTCGAAAATGAGTGCTTGTGTCATGTTTGTTGTTCCTTTCTTGAGTAAATCATTGAAATCCGCCTATGTCGGAAAGTACTCCATAGGCTCAGTACAGTGGACGTAACCATTCTTCTTGTAGTAATTCACCGACTCATCACTTGGCCAAACGATTACAAACTCGTATTCTCTGTCTTTTATCCACGTATTTATGTTTTGCGCCACTTTACTTCCAACGCCAGCATTTCTGTATTCAGGAATCGTATACACGTTTGTCATATATGCAAATGGTCTCGTTATTCTTCCTGGCCTCGGGACCTTATGGACCAATTCAATGTAAATATGTGACGCCAGTGTTCCTTGATCATCAGCAACCCAAATGAACCACTGATTATTTCTTAGAGCATCTTCTAAAAAGCGTCGGCATTCTTCCGCAAACTCGTCGTACGACTCATGCTTTTTGCTTTCGTCAAATTCAATCGTATTATCCCATCTCATCTTGATTAACTGTTCTATGTCCTTTGACTCTGCCAGTCTTACTTCCACCGCATTGCACCTCGCATTACAAATTTCATCACTAAAAATTTCAAAGCCCAATCACACTACCAAAAACGGCAGCTCCCCATCCACCAGAACGTGAATGACGTCTTGCCCTTAAATCATGTACACCCACCTAGGGCCCTGTCCCACAAGCCACTTCATACTTCTCACTCTCTTTCAGCTTTGTATAACAAATAGTGGCCGTCTCACCAGTCGGACTATTATAGTCATACCAGTACACATCGTATTGCTGTCCATATTCTTGATCCTGATACTCGCCTTTTTTAATGAAGGCAAAGAAGCTTTGATAAGGGTGGCCATCCTTGTAAATCGCTTCTCTCAAAGCAGACCTCGGTGAATCAGCATGATGGACCCTTGGAGCAAGTATTGGCGGCAGGACCAACAACACCACAACAACCAGTAAACCTATTGTTAAAACCTTTCTCCTCTTTTTCACATTGTCCCTCTTTTCTTCGATCCAATCTATTCCAATTATTCCAAAAACTCTTTCAATAGACAATCGGTTTGTAAAACTTTTATCAATTTGAAATTCACCATTTCCACTTCCTACCATTCATACTATAATACTATATTGTGACAGGAATATTTTTACACAGAGCAGGCCCTTACATAATTTTTACACGTATTTAAGAATACCTTGCCCTGCTCCTCCGTAAAATGAATTTTGTGGCACGATGAATTACGTCTCAAGACCTAGGTGAATATTGGCCTGAAGGTGGCTGTGATACCGTCCGTATTACAGTATCTTAGAAAAGAAGGTTCACAACCAAATCAGTAATAGGGGGGAAACACATGCAAGCTATAACCAATTGGGTATTCCGCAATAAGGCAGCCATGACACTATTTATTATCATCACGTTGCTTATCGGCATTATTAGTTATTTCCGTCTGCCAATGGAATTCTTGCCTGAAGCGGATAATCCACAAGTAACAGTCGTCACCCTGGGGCAGGGGTATGACGCAGGCTCCATGACAACCAACATCACGGAACCCGTGGAACAGGCCGTCGCATCCATTTCAGGAAAAACATCGATCCTGTCCACGACCGGGGAGGGATATTCCCAGGTTACTATCAACTTTGATTCAAAAAGCGACATGAAAGAAGCTAAAAATAAAGTGGAGGATGCCATCAAAGGGATACGGCTGCCCGAGGGAATCGGAGAACCACAAATCTCCCAGCTGAATACCTCGATGATTCCAATCGGCCAAGTATCGGTGACATTTGATGACGGATTGACGAAAGAGAACCTGGATCTCGTCAATGACGAATTCAAGCCGCTGTTTGAGAATCAATCCGGCTTGTCTCAAGTAACTCTAGCCGGTGAAAATAGTGCCCGGGTACAGATCAATCTTGATCAAGACAAACTCGAGAAGTTACATATCCCGGTTAACGCGGTGATGGGAGTACTTCAAGGGCAGGATGTATCTGCCTCTGCCGGAAGCACCACGATCGATGGTCAGAAGAGTACGATCAACGTTACGGACAATTTGACTTCCGTTGACGCATTGAAGAACTTGTCCGTTCCGTTACAAGTCCCGAATGCTCCTGTCGTCAAACTGAAAGACATCGCAACCATTGAAAAAGTGCAAGCAGAAAACACCATCACTCGTGTAAACGGAAAAGAGGCCCTGGCCATCGTCCTATTCAAAGAGAGTGATGCCAGTGCCGTTACAGCTGGAGAAGAAGTAAAAGACACGGTCGATCAAATCAACAAGGACTATGACGGTGTCGAAGCGACAACGCTGTTCACCACAGGGGAAATGGTGGAGAACTCAGTCAACAGTATGGTACGCGAAGTAGCACTTGGTACATTGTTCGCAACGCTTGTGATTCTTTTATTCTTAAGAAAATTCAAGCCGACCCTGATTACCGTCGTCTCCATTCCATTATCACTCTGTATCACGCTATTCCTGCTCTGGTTATCCGGTGTCACACTGAACATCCTCACACTGGGAGGAGTCGCGGTGGCGGTCGGACGACTGGTCGATGACAGCATTGTCGTCGTCGAGAATATATTCAGGCGCAGCCAGAATGAGAAACTGACCAAACAGAATGTGCTGCTCGCGACACAGGAAGTTTCCCGTGCAATTACGTCATCCACTCTGATTACAGTGGCTGTGTTCCTGCCGATGGGACTCGTCAACGGATCGTTGAAAGCGTTCCTGCTTCCGTTCGGCTTGACTGTTACGTATTCGTTACTCGCTTCCCTGCTTGTAGCCGTTACAGTCGTGCCATTGTTAAGCCGTGGCATGTTGAAAAATACAACTCTGCCAAAACATCACACGCCGCACCGTTATGTAAATGTGCTGCGATGGTCACTCAATCATAAATGGGTTCCGATCCTATTAGCCATTCTTGTATTTGGAGGGTCCATCGCTCTTTATATCACTTTACCGAAAGCAGCAACGAGCGCGAATGACGCATCGTTTGTAGCAGTCACGATGGAATTCCCGAGTGCTACGCCGCAAGATACCATGAAGCAGCGTATGACAGACTTCGAAGACACCATTTCGGAATTTAAAGGATACGACTATTTAATTACACAATACGGATCCAGTGAAGAAAATGCTCAATACGGAGCAGTTAGTGACCCAGACACGGTTTTCTACACCGTCATCATGAAAGAGGGATCCGATGCGGAAACCTTCATTGAAAAAGTGAATGCCACGAAAAAGGATGAAAAAGGTGTGACCATCACGGCATCACCATCGTCCATCTTCGGAGGCTCATCCAACTCCAGCATCACCTATGACGTCGTCGGAAATGACACGAATGAACTTCTGACCACGTCCAAAACGATCATGGATCAGATCAAAGATGTAGATGGAGTGAAGAAAGTCTCGAGCAACCAGGAAAAAACGTCTCCAGTCTTCACCGTGAACGTCAACACGGAGAAAGCGAATGCCCAGCAAACGGCGATGCAAATCCGTTCTTTATTGAACCCACAGCCGATAGGAGCCATCAACCTGGATGATGTAACGACACCTGTATTTCTGGACGCAGGAGTCAATCCTGAATCCACATCCGATTTGAAAGACTTGACGATCGCCACAAACGAAGGCATCCAGCCTCTTACAGAAGTGGCATCCATCACGGAAGAAGAGAAACCAAGTACCGTCCTGCATAAAGACGGAGACTTATATGTCCGGATCACAGCAGAAGTCGATCCTGAAGAACTATCGGTCATTTCGAAAAATATCGATTCCGAAATCAAGGGGATCGATTTACCAAAAGGCGTCTCTCTTGATACCGGTGGCGCAGCAGCCCAACAGGCAGACGACTTTAAGGACCTAGGCATGACGATGCTTGCTTCCATCATGATCGTCTACCTGATCATGGTCCTAACATTTAAGACGTTGAAAGCACCACTGGCCATTTTGATCACCTTGCCGCTCGCCTCAATCGGGGCCGTCCTCGGACTGCTCATTGCCCGTGTTCCTGCAGACGCAACTGCGCTTATTGGAGCGTTGATGCTGATTGGGATTGTTGTGACGAACGCCATTGTCTTGATTGACCGCGTCAAGCAGAATGAGGAGACGATGATCATACGTGACGCAATCTTAGAAGCGTGTGGCACCCGCCTCCGTCCGGTCGTCATGACGGCGATTGCGACCATCTGTGCCATGCTACCGCTTCTCTTCGGTCACACGGAAGATGGAAGTCTCGTATCGAAATCGCTTGCTGTTGTAGTCATCGGTGGTCTTGCAGGTGCTACGGTGCTGACGCTTGTTGTTGTTCCTGTGTTTTATGAATTGCTGTATTTCAGGAAGTCTAAGCGGCAACGTGCTCAGCAGTTGGAGAGCGAGGAGAAGGTCGCTCAGTAATAAAATTATGATGCGCTGAGGGTATTATAAAAAAAGGTGCTTATCCTGTTCTGGATAAGCACCTTTTGGTTTTTGATTTAGTTACCGGATGATTGAATTTTTCAGCTGCTGATTATTCGCATATTTTCAGCTGCTGATTTAATTGAAAAATTCACCTGCTGTCAATTCACATAATTTAAGCAGCTGAATCCAACCAAATCGATCCCTTAAAGATACTTTCATCTAACCTTCCTCATGACCGAACGTGAGATAGAATAATTTATTATCCAAAAAAGGACAGGTATAAACGAGAATAGTAGAAAATAGAATAATGAGTAACTATCCCATTCAAGTATCACTTTCAGATTTCCTGTCGGTACCAATATTAATAAGAAATACATTATAGAATGCAGCAAAAGTGAGTTCCAAATAAAACGAGTTCTCTTTAGAAGAAGCCAATCCATAAATAGTGATATCGGTAGCCCAACAATGAGCATAGTCAAGAAAGTGATTGGCAGATAGATTATATATCCTAATAGTTCAAAATCTCCCTCAAACATGATAAAAATGGTGTTTGCCAAAAAGCTGCACATGGTAAGAGATAGTAGTTTATTTAATGGCTGATTGTAAATCTTCAAGGTGTACCTCCTGATTGTAAGTAATTCAGCTGCTGAAGATTCGCTTATAATCAGCTGCTGATTACAGCAATAAAATCAGCAGCTGAAACCAAAAAACGCCTCGCAATATCAGTTAATACCAGAATAGATTAGAGGATATCCACACTATTCATAGAACTTATGTATAGACTAATAAATAGAATAGGAGAAGATACGAAGTGAGAGATCAATTAATTCCGGCTATGATTGCTTTTGTATTAGTCTCAGCTCTATCCCCTTTGTTCATTGCACTCCTAAGAAAATTAAAGCTCCTTCAACCAATACGAAAAGAACTTCCTTCCAATCATCAAATAAAAAAAGGTACGCCGTTAATGTTTGGAATCATTCTCTTTATAGGAATTATCGTATCTTTATTTTTTTCACCTACCCCATTGATGTTTTTCTTGGCCATTACCTACATCCTATTCAGCTTCATTGGCTTTCTCGACGACTTTTGGAAAGCGTCCCGTCAAGACCCTGGCGGTGTATCAAGTAGAACGAAGCTTATCTTCCAATTTCTTTTCACAGGTGCCCTGCTTTACTATGTGATGAATGAAATGGGTATAGATACGACAATTGGTATCTATCAAGATTTCTCTATTGATCTTCCAATGGCTCTGTATCTCATTGTCATCACATTATTTGTGGTGGCCTCTGCCAATGCGATTAATTTTACAGACGGATTGGACGGGCTGTTAGGGGTTGTCGCTATCCCAACATACTTTTTCTTTTTTATGATTTCAGACAGTAGTGAGGTAAAGCTTTTCTGTTTAATCATGATTGGATGCTTACTCGGATTTCTTATTTATAATATCTTTCCTGCCAAAGCTTTTATGGGTGATACGGGCTCATTAGCGATTGGGGGCTCCCTTTCTTTTCTAGCTGTCATTGAGAAAGTCGAAATCCTCATTCCCGTTTTATTCTTTATCTATTTTGCAGAACAGTTGTCGGTCATCTTGCAAGTGACCTCGTTTAAAACGACAGGCAAACGGATCTTCAGGTTTACCCCGATCCATTATCACTATGGCATAAAATATGGGTGGTCTGAAACCACTATTGTCACCGTCTTTGGGTTTGTTTCATGGATTTGTACGTTTATCTGTTATGCTTATTGGAAGTTTGTTCTGCTTCCATGATTGTAAGAAGGAACTTCAATAGGCGAAGTTCCTTCTTTTAATCCGCCCTGTGCTTTTAAGGTGATATGCGGTTCAACGATGTCATCAATGAAATTGTTCTTCCATTTATTTCGAAAAGCTGAGATCCTGCTTTTGTATTCTTCTGGTGGATTGATACCTATAAAATAGTTCAAGTGACCTCTCCTTTTTCTTAAAGTGTTGCTTTCTCTAACATTCTATTAATAAATTTCCCCTTGCCTCGCGTATAAGCCTGTCGATCACTTACCGACCTTGTTAAATCCCTTTTAATCTTTTCATATTCGATTATGTACTCTGGGTTATTGCGCAAATAATCCCTGAAAGCTAAGTGCCTCGCAAGTTCTTCACTATCTTGGTGACATACATAAAGATGGTGATGCATCCAGCGCGTACCTGTTCCATCCCACGGAGTAAAGCTGTCTTTTCTGCCAAAGGCTTCTCTACCTTCATAGCTTCATTCTTCTTGGTGAAAGTAACCGAGTTCTTCAAGTTTACTAATCACTTCAGGCAAGAGTTGATCGTTAGCTATGACAAGATCGATGTCTAATATCGGTTTCGCGCCAAGGCCCTGTATTGAGGTGCTTCCTACATGTTCGATATCTATGACTAAGTTTTTTAATGCTTCACTGATAACAAGTTTAATGGTTTGAAATGCTTCTGCCCACTGTTGATCATATGGGGCAATCTCTAAACCTGAATTCATCGCCGACTCCTCCTATTATCAAACCGACCTATACATAAGAATGTCGTCCACATATGTATCTTCATTTATCTTACATTCTCTCACTTTCCGGGCTTCTTCTATAAATGGGTTACCCTAAAATGTATCAAAGGTACATATCCGTTAAAGACCGATTCCGAATAAATCCTACATCTTCATAAAACTTGATGGCATGATTATCCCTGATAACAGATAAACGGGTAGCCGGGTATTCTTTATCCGAGCTGCTGATTGAATGGGTTAACAAATATCGTCCAATGCCCCTTTTTTGGTGTTCAGGGTCAACAACTAAACTCATGATCAGAGGATACTGTTCAAACTCCATGTGCAGACAGACCCCAACAATATTGTTTGTGCTCTCGTCGACAACCACTCTAGAAGCCTCATCCATGATGCTGTTGTTTTTATGTTCGTCTAAAAACTCTTTTACGTGCAGTATATAATCTTCTTTAGACCCAATTTGTTTATAAGCCGGATTGATTTTATAAGATTTCACAAGTAAACCCGCTATTCCATCTGTGTCTTCACTGGAAACGGCTCTTATTTTTTCATATTCGTCTGATTCCGCTTCGAAATGGCCAATGACCACACCTTCAACCGCATCGAAAACACCCGCTTGTTAAATGAGTAAGCATCAAATAAACTCTAAAAGCAGGTTCTTCTACATCCTCAATTAGGAGGATCGCTCCGTCTGTATGAACTTGATAAGGCGTCCCCATCCCATTGGTGAGCAAAGTGAGATTCCCTCCAACCAAACGTCCTTCTCCTGTACCACCCGCGAGCGTGTTGAGGGGGGAATTCCTCGAATCGAAACTTAGCGACTCCTTCGTAAACAAAGACGATATAGAAGATTCAGTCTCTTCAGTTCGTACTCCATCATTTAGATCGGACGCCACCATTGGTCCGTGGAAAGTAACCAGATTACTGCCTTTTTGGATAGCATTTAGCAGATAGGTAATATCGCTATATCCCCAAAAGATTTTAGGATTTCTCTGTATCTTTTCATAATCAATCATGGGGGCGATTCTAGCTGTACCAAACCCTCCATTAGCACAAAAGATTCCACGAATAGCAGGACCCATAAAGGCTTCGTGTAAATCAGCGAGCCGCTTCTGATCCAGAGCGGCTATGTCCTCCTCCGTATCAAATACATGACGTCCAATGACGACATGAAGCCCCATCCGCTCAAGGACTTTTATTCCTTCCATCAGATGGTCTTTGTCTGGTGGTCCGGCAGGTGCAATAATCGCCACCTGGTCACCTTTTTGTAAAGCACTTGGTTTGATCATTAACCTCTTCCCCCTTCCTCCATTCTGATATTTTCAAAAGTTGTGAACGGTTCCCTTGGCTAATCATTTTTCGCTTTTTATGTACAATTAGAAATCCTCTATAAAATCAAAGAAGACGACTGCTGTTCATAAAAAATAGTAATGATTCAGCCATTTTTATTGCCTTTCCCTTTAAATCTACCCGAATCCAAATACCGCTCTACAATCAAGCCCCGATGATGAAGCTCATGCCCGGCAATAATATATCCAATCGCTCGGGCCGTCACTTCTCCGCCGTTCGCTTTTCCCCTTTGAAGTAAGGCTTCATCATCCAGGCTGCTTAGAAGATTCATAGTGTTTTGGCGCACTAGAGATTGTGTATGTAATAATTCTTGCAATGAAAACCGATTGAATGTTGCCCTTTTCACGTACTCGTCATCATTATAGCCAGGCAGCATCTCCTTCTCCCCTCTTCCAATGGAGAGAAGGCGGTAGTTCATAATACGCTCCGTATCGGTTATATGACCGATGACTTCCTTGATGGTCCATTTGTCGGGAGCATAGTGAAACTCTGCTGCATCTCCGCTTAAGTCTTTTAACAGATTCATGGTTTCTCTTAGTTGTATATCAAGAATTTGAAGCAGATCCCCTTCTGGTACATGGTTCACATATTCTTTATAATACGATGGGTACTCATTTATCTCCGGTCGTTTCACCATAGCTTCTACTCCCTTATCCATTTTAACTCCATACCAATTATTTCAAAAAAAGTTCATTCCTACAATTACTTTATTCAGCCCTACTTAAATGGAAAAGGTGCATTTCACAATGAAGAAATGCACCTTTTCACTCAATATGTGTATGAGTCAATTCTCTTCAACCGTCCGTTTATGCTGCTCCCGGACGATCTTCTTATTTAGTATTTTTACTTCTCCCACCATTCGTAATCTCCTTTCTTCCACGATGTATTGGGCGAGTTCTTGATCCGAATGTCATCCCCGTCAATATCAAGATGAAACACCTCTCCTTGAATGCCACCACCATTGGTAAAGTCGATTTCAAAGTCAAACTGAAACCCGCTTGTCCATTTGAAACCTCCTGTGTGCTCATATGGAGAACTCCCCGAGATGAATGATTGACGTTTACACCAAACAGCTGAAATCCTTCACCATTTCATTGAATTTATCTTGCTCCTCTACATGAGGCGCATGATTGCTATTCTCGAAAATATAAAAAGTTGAATTAGGAACTAGATGAAAGATTTCTTCAGAAAACACAAACGGGCATTGGGCATCGTGTCTCCCGCAAAAAATGATTGTCGGAGTCGTGATTTCCGAAATGGTTTCTCTAATATCGTACGCCGGAAGTTCCGTCTTAGAATAGTAATCCAGACGTTTTCGAACCACTTTGCCACTGCTCGGCTTGGCCAAGTATTCATCGTATCTTTCCGGATCATTCAATGACATTTCCCTCCACGTCTTCCCTGCCTCCAGTCTCTCTTCTTTGCTTGCATCTTCAGAATAGAGGACGGAAACGATTTCTTTCAAACGGTCATTATCAGGATTCTTGTCACAATAGATACTGTCCTGATGCTCCATGTATTCATTTGTAGCGGACGCACCGCCTACAATCAATCGTTTGACTGAATCAGGATGATCAGCGGCATAGTGCAGCCCGAGCATTCCACCGGTTGAATGACCTGCAAAGTTCCAGTGATTGTACCCGAGAGCCTTGCGAATCGCTTCTAAATCTTTGCTTGTTTCACTCATGCTCAGCTCGTCTTCGTGTGTCACTTCAGTGGAATTCCCTGTTTCTTTGAGGTTCACCAGGTACACTTTAAAATCCTCGACAAATCGATCAGCGAAATGATACCCGTGCTCGTTAAACTCACTATAAAGATGCGTCACGCATAAAGGTTCCCCGTTACCCGCTTCAAAGATTTCAAAATTCCCCCGGTTTGTCTGAATCAGCTTTTGTTCCCACATTCATGTTTCCCCCAGTCTGTTTTGTCTGTATCGTTTTTTTTTTGGATATTTTATCTTATACACTATTCATTAGACGGATACCAAATTGGAATAGTTTCAATTATTCTGTCAACTTTACATATTTTTATAGAATCGGGATCATGCAGATCGTCATCCACTACAGATCCTTGGCCGCACCGATTTGAGCCGACTCATCAAACGGTTGTTCTAGTATATATACGGCTTATGGACGAGAAAGGTTTCGAAAATGTAGGGGCGTGTTGAAAAAGAGAAAAACAACCGGGGAGAACGCTTCATTTTTTTAGAACGGAAAGTGCCTCGGCCGCTTTATGGGCAAACTGGAGTGGAGGGTCAACGGATTGAAAATGGATGTACATGATAACAGGATGGGTGAAGACACAATGATTATGTAGAGCGCTGATCCTCAATCCGTTTTGGATCAGCACTTTCGAAAATCCCTGGATCTCTTCTTCCAACAGGACAACCTCCCCAAGGTTCAATGCACGACCTTCTTGATCCAGTGACTCGAATGAGAACCCCGCCTTCAGCTCGCCTCTGCTTGGCCTTCCTTGAATCGTCACATACAGATTTCTGTCGATGGATACGGAACATACACCATTCTTCAGCTTTGCTTTCCCATTCAGAATCTTACCAAATTCCGTGCACAACTCGCGAAAATTGCTCATAAACCGAACCACCCTTTTTGTTTCCACTTTATTCTTAACCAGGTGAAAAGATGCCATGAGGTGTGAAAGATATGGCAGGAGAATGGAGCGTTTACTTGAATGTACTATAGAAGACTAGTAGACGAATGGAAAGGAAGAAGTGCAAGCTATGACACGTTTTGATTTTTTCCGGCCAATGATTATGCCGAGCCCCTATACGAAATATAAGGAATTCCAACCGGCACCGTTTCTTCGCCTCTACATTTGCTGCTACTGGCTAGCTTTCCCCTATAAGATGCAGGTCCCCCGGTATTCGTACGACATCATTCCAGATGGCTGTACCGATATCGTATTTGAATACGATCGTCTGAGCCAAACCAGTTCGGTAACGTACTACGGAATCTTTGATGAATATTTTCACGCCACTGAACAACATAATCCTAATAAAATCACCTTCGGCATCCGTTTTTATCCGGGGAGCTCTGCTTACTTTATAAGGGAGAAGGCGAAGGTTACCGCTCGTTCGATGATCGATTTGAATCACCTCAACCAATCTTTAATAGGAAAACTTGAAGATCAATTACTGCATACAAATCATGTAACAGAGATGATTGCGTGTTGCGATGATATTTTCTCCAAAGCATTGAAAGATACATTGCCTTTAAGACAGGATGCCACGCTTCCTATTATTCTTTCTACCATTGTGTCTGGCCGTGGGACAAAGACCGTCGAGGAAATAGCAAGAAAAGAAGTGATCAGCACCAGAACGATGACTCGCATGTTTGAAGAACGCATTGGATTGAGCCCTAAAAAGTTCAGTCAAATCATACGATTTCAATCCATTTTGAACGAGTGGGTGCACCATCCTTACAGAACGGATCTTACTGATGGATACTTTGATCAATCCCACTCCATAAAGGATTTCAAGAAGCGGACAGGAAAAAGTCCATCTCAGCTTCAAGTGTCCGATTTTTACAATACGGTCTTTCATCACTCCGATACCATTGAAGATAATAATAGATAGGGAGGAAATAGCATGAATAAAATGACAGGAGTGACCTTTCAAATTCGCGTCACAAATTATTATGAAGGATTGAGTTGGTATACAACCCTCTTCAATCGGGAACCTGACTTCATCCCCCATGAGGATTTTGCCGAGTGGGAAATGGTGGATAACACCTGGCTGCAAGTGGCTAAAGGAGAGCCTGCGATTGGAAATGGACCTTTGCGATTCGGTGTTCAAGACATTTATTCTGAACGTGAGAGATTGATGAAATCACTGAACGCAGTGATAGAGGAAGTCCAGACTCGAGAAGGTGTACCCGCAGCCTGGTGTACATTCAGTGATCCATACGGGAATCTGGTCGGATTATTTGAGGAATTAAATTCTTACCAATAGAGCGGGGAAGTTACCCGCTCTAAACCTGTCCCCATGACCCGGATCTCGCTGTATCCAGAAAGCGCCGGGCAGCCGGCGTCAGGTTTTGTTCACGCTCCAGACTCACTAAGGCAATCTCCCTGCAGAGATTCGGCATACCATATGGTTCGAGTCTGACCAATGTTCCCTCTTTGATATGAGCAGAAACCATCGTTTCCGTAAGAAGCGCGGTTCCACTGTGATGCCGGACAAAATCCAGAGCAGTGGCAGGCGGTAATTCAATGGAGTCATTCCCTAATGACATATGGGTTCTCTGCCAATGCTTACTCTCCTCGCTCCAATCGGTCAGGATGTACGGTTTGCCTGTGAGAAAGACATCCTCGATGTTATATTCACTCTTCAACGCCTGCTCAGGACGTGAGACGAAGACGAGAGGTTCTTTTATCGTATAAAGCTTTTTCAGATCTTTATTGAAAAACGGAGAAGTGATCATCCCCATGTTGATGCTTCCATCATAGAGCATGTCGATGATTTGTTGGTTATGGCCGGTGTGGATGGCTATGTGAATGTCTGGAAAAGTACCGTACATTTCCCTCACGATCGCAGTGAAATGTCCGGATGTGAAGGTTGGAAGGGTTCCAATTGTGATTTCCCCTCTTTTCCCATCCTTTATGGACAGCGCCCTTTCTTTCCCTTTCTGCAGCACTTCAAGAGCCTGCCTGGCATAGGGTAGGAACCCTTTCCCGAGGTCCGTCAGCACCATCTGTTTCCCTGCCCTGACAAAAAGGTATCCCCCGACATCTTTCTCTAACTCTTTTATCCGCAAACTGACAGTAGGCTGTGATACATCCAGGTATCTAGAAGCCTTGCTGTATGAACCGAGCCTCGCTACGAGCTCAAATGCAATCAGCTGATTGATTTCCATCCTAACCCTCCTTATCTATAAAAATATTTAATAGCAACTATATATAAAATAGGATTGTTTAATAGGTATAAGAAAATTATAGTGGAAAGACAGAGTGAACAAAAGGAGGGATTTACTGTGAATGTGAAAGAAACATTCCAACACATCCTCGATCATCAGTACGGCCGGCCATCTGGAGTCCTCGGCTGGGTGATCGGGGAGAATATGATCCGCCAGCATAAGCCTGAAACCCTTTGGACCATTGAACAACTACAGCTTCAGGAGAATGAACGGATCCTTGAGATTGGATGTGGCGCAGGATTTGCATTGAAACAGATTGCTTCATTGAATAATGGTCATACAATGACCGGCTTAGACTTGTCAGAAACCCTTCTCCAGTCAGCTGCATTCCGCAACAGAAAAGCCATCAGACAAAAGAAATTGTCCTTTGTTCACGGAACGGTTGAAGAAATGCCCTTTCCTCACGAACAATTCACAGCCGTGTTCAGTATCCATTCCATTTATTTTTGGGAGGACCTGTTCAAATCATATAACGAAATACACAGGGTCCTGACTACTGGCGGGACCGTCCTGATGACCCTTTGCGATGGAAAAGACGGCGAAGACTGGGATTCAATCAAGAAGATGATCCGAGATGAATGGATCCCCTTAATGGAACAATTGAAGTTTAAGGATCTTTGCGTACTGGAAGGACCCATCTCGCGTGGGTATCATACGGTGGGTGTGTATGGGGTGAAATCTTGAGGGCGTGATATTATTTCAGGAAAACCTCGGGACGGGATGGACGATTTTCATCATTGACCCAACGTACCTGTCCCCTTGGCTCCCCAATTTGAAGTCCCTCCCCTAATTCTGAAAGCTTGAGAGAATCTTATAAACGGATTTCCATCAGCCTTGATTTAGTCTTTAGATTCATGGATTCATAGAATTTAATCGCATCTTCGTTAAACTCCCACACGCCTAACTCCAGTGAATCTGCACCAATCGTCTTAGCGTACTCCACTACTTCCCCGAAGAACCTTTTCCCCAAGCCTTTTCCTCTGAACGTCTGATCCACACCAAAGTCGTCCATATAGACCACTTTCTTAGGAATCAGGATAGGCCTTTCAGCGGTATTCTTGACCGTGATGATGGTATAGGCGATGGGCTGTTCTTCTTCTAATACGAATACATTCGTGTTTTCTCCATCCATTAAACTGTTAAAATACTCCTGGTCTAACGTGGTGTCTGCCATCCGGTAATGATCTGGTCTTTTCTCTGTATGCATTTCGTGCACTTGTCTTTGTATTCGATGAACTGCATCATAATCGTTTTTGGTAGCTTCTCTGATATGTAAATTCAATCTATTCTCCTCCATGATGACACCCGTCTTGGTTTATCTTTAAATAATCGTCTTTATATGAATATGAAAAGAATGTTCCCAATGAAGTACAATGCCGGTAAAGCACTGATGATTAAGCCCAATACTGCTGATTTTCTAATAAAAGAAAGCACAGAACCGATGATCCATACTCCTATAATGAGTAGAAACCCAGGGTAAAGAAATGTATGATCGGTATAATTCTCCCCTAACCCTCCACTTGCCATAAAAAGAGTAATGGGTATCGTGATGACTCCGGTTATGACAAGATGAATGAGCCGATATAGTCTAAGATTCATTGAACCCCTCCTCTACTAATCTTTTACCTTTTATTAGACCGATCCGTCGATTCCTTTAACATCTCATCATCTAATTCCTCCACAACCTCTTGTGTTCCGTCTTCCATCACCATCTTCACTTCTACATCCTTTTCATCACTGACGGCATACCAAAACCGTTTATCACCTTCCACTTCGATAATGTTGGCTTTCTTTCTTCCTGCAAATACTTCTTTAATCGAAGAATCACTAATTGCCCCGGAATAAATATACGGTTCCTGGTGCATGGCTGACCACTTTACAGGTGTATCCCATTCTGCTCCTTTTGTATGTCTCCACTCCCATTCGCCATCCTCTTGTGTAAAATAGGCGATGAAGATCTGCTCCCCACGTGGATTATGTTCTGTGAATACGGCAATCGCGTCATTTGATTGGACGACACTTTCCTCTTTATGAACGAGAGAGTAGGAATAATCATCTTGATTATCACGGTCCTTTGATAGTTCTTCCATTTTATCATCGAAGAATTCTTCAAAGGTGGGAGGATTGGAACATGCGGACAATAGGGCGATGAGTGTGAGTATAGTAAGTGAAACAATTTTTTTAATGGTCATCATCCTCTTTTCTAACTGTTTTTTGTTTACCATGAACAATGTTGTTAGCCTTTCTGTGAATCTTTAAACAAGGAGAGGAGGAGCGATAGAAAAACGGTCTTATGAAAGACCATTCATATACACCATATTGTAAAACGGCAGCATGTGAATGGTCTAAACAGGTTAATCCCTCTTATCCCGAAATGTTTCCACTTCCATATCCGCTAACCATCGGTCAATTGCTTTAACGGGGAAATAGTATTCATACCCCAATTCTATGTAAGGAATATTGCTTGTCACTACACCATCTTCTTTTCTGGGATAAATCATGTTTAATTGCTCGTCATTTATGCCTAAGTACCTTTTTAATTCCAAACCATTCATCAACTGAGGTTGCTCTGTTGTATTCATGCTCACGGAAACTCGTTCATTCGTCTTTTGGGAGCCGTTTTCATATATGGCATCTGAAATCATCCATGCTCCCGCTACAATGCATACGCCTAAAAAGATTTGAGAAACGTTGTTGAGCGAGAATTGCTTCATAGGAATCCCCCTTTCAATAAATCACACTAACTCCGAACACCAATTATTTCAAATTTTTCTAATTTCATCAAGACCCCCCAATAAAAGAGCCTTACCGCATCGATTAATGGATTCCGTTTTGAGATGCTCGAACCCAACATATAAGGCTTAATGATACTCATAGTGATGAATTCTGGCTTTGGATTCTTTAACAATATCGAGTAGGTTAAATCAATATATTGTGGAAATCCTTGTTTAGGGTGCAATTGAATAAAGAGAGGGGTTGAAATATCGTTTGTACTCCTCTTATTTGTGAAATTCTTCCTTCATTTCACACTTCAAAACCGCTTGCAAAAGGCTGTACGACTTTATCTTCAATTTGGTCTTCAGTTAATGTCCCATTAGTTTAAGTGAAAAGATACCCTTAACTATTCTCCCGCACATTATTTCATTGAGGCGAAATCTACATTTTCATTGCGTTATAGAGTAATTTGAATTACTCTATAATTAAAAGGGGAGAGAAAATATGAAAAATACTTTTTTAGACTTTTTAATATTACAAAAATTTGCAATCGACTTAATTAAAGAAGAGAAGTATAAAGAGGCAATATCGGATTTAGAGAATGCGAAGAAGATTTTTACAAATAAAGCTGATCGAATAGGACATTGGCTAGCAGGTATTCATTGTATACAAGATAATAAAGAGAAAGCTCTCTCAGAACTAAAGGAAGTATTAAATAAAGGTTCTTACTGGAATCCAAGCATATTAACAAATGATTCTGATTTGTCCTTAATTCAGGAATCAGAAGAGTTTGCAGAAATCATTCAAAGAAGCGAAGAATTATATCATTTTCATAAAAGAAATTCAAGATCGTTACTTCATACTTTAGGAAATAATAAATCTGAAACTTCTGTCACAGCTTTACACTGGAAAAATTCAAATGCCTTAGACTTTTCAGAGCAAATAGTTACAGACAAATTAAAGGACAAATATCTATTTTCCTTCGTTCAATCCTCTCAATTGTTTAGTAATGGCTGCTATCATTGGGATAATTACGATCAGGCTAAAACGGATATCGATCATGCACAAATGGAACTAAAAGATAGGTTTGAAACGACTATTAAAAATAGGATTATATTCGGAGCCTCCCAAGGAGCAGATACAGCGATTAAAATGTACCTAGAACCCAATACACATTACGATACAGTAATTGCGATAGTGCCCACTCTATCTGACCTAAAAACTCTTGAAAAAAAAATGAAAAATCATCAAATAAAAAAGATTAAATTGGTAATTATCACAGGAGATAAAGATTATTTTTATCATAACGTGTTGGATGCATTACCTATTTTTGAAAAATACAATATTCCTTATAAATTAATAGTTATTGAAGGAATGGGCCACGCCATACCTGATAACTTTGAAGAATTGTTTGAAGAAAACATAAAATAATGAAAAAACAAAAATAGCCGATTCCCAAACAGGAATCGGCTATTTTTCAAATTTTGAAGAAGTCTTATTCAACTAAGGTTTAGGTCTCCTTTCAAGATTGAGTACATATACAAATCATCAAATTTACTACAAGAATATTCATAATGTCTTAGCAACCCCTCTCTTGTAAACCTTTGCTTTTCTACCAATTTTTGTGACGGGAGATTTGCAGGTTCTATCAAAGCTTCAATTCTTTCTAACTGATAGTGACTGAACCCACATTTAACAACTGATTCTAATGCTTCACTAGCTATTCCTTTCCCCCAGTAATCTTTACTTAATTCAAAGCCAACTTCAGCTCGATGATGTTTGGTAACCATATTCAGAAAGCCGCAACTTCCTATCATGTTTCCATAATCTTTTAAAGTAACTCCCCATCTAATGCCAGTGCCTTCTTTGAAAATAGAGTTATACCAATTAATTTCATCCCAAACATCCTTAACTGTTTGGAAAGGCTCTAGCCCCATATGCTTTACAACTTCTTTATCAGATAAGTAATTAAACATATCGTTGGCATCCTCGGTAGTTACTTCTCTTAAGATTAATCTTTCGGTTTCAATTATCGGAAACTCTTTTTTCATTTATTTTCCTTCTCTCTATTAATAGTAGATTATTTTATATACTCTTTTTTTATTCAATTAACCTCCCATTGAATAAGAACTGTAGTTTAAACAATTAACACATCTCCGGTTATTCCCCGTTTGTTTAAGTACATCCTTTCACAAACATAACCCTAAATCTTCATTTGTTACAGGAATACTGACAGTTTGTTTTCACTATAACTAGCACTAAGTATATAATCCACCAGAAATTAGTTTTCTCTGTTTTTAAGTTGAAGCCGATTTAGAATTGGAAATCCCCATCCTTCATTAGCAGGACTTCAGTTCCACCTTCTTTAATTCCCACTACTTTCATATCTTCGGTACCAAAGGTCACATTGACTAACAAAAGCGAAGTATTCAGACCAGCTGCCTTCAATTCTTCCTCAGATTGGTCAATACCATTTTGAAAATTGGATGGAGATGCATTTCCGATTCCAATATGACAGGCAGTATTTTCATCGAACAAGGTATTGTAAAAAAGAGTATCTGCCTGAGCAAGGGGGGATTTATTAGAGACCAAGGCAATTTCACCTAGATAATGTGAACCTTCGTCTGTTTCGATGAGATTTTGCAACACTTCTTGTCCCTTAGCGGCATAATAATCGGTAATCCGTCCATCTTTAAAAATCAGATAAAAATCATCAATGACACTTCCCCCATAGATAAGCGGTTTAGTACCTGCCAATTTGCCATTCACCTTGTGTTTATGTGGGGCAGTAAATATCTCTTCAGTGGGAATGTTCGGAAAGAAAGGAATTCCATTTTTATCTGTGACACCACCACCGATGTAAAGATGATCTTTAGGCAGACCGACTAATAAATCAGTTCCAAGGCTATTTGTAAAATGCAAGGCTTTAAATTGGCTCTCGTTTAGGACTTTTTTGCAAGACTCAAAGGCTCTATGGTGACTCTCCCATTCTTTTAGAGGATTTTCCCCATCTGCACGAGATCCTTTTAAAATTAATCTCCATAATGCTTGTATAGCTTCTTCTGTACTTAGGTAGGGAAATACTCTAGCTGCCCATGCCTCATACGGAACAGCCAGAAGACACCAGCGTACCTCGTGTGATCTGATTTTCGCATGATACTCCTTCAATTTGGTGCGGGAAGCTTTCTGAAAACGACTTATTCTTTCTGTAGCAACCTCCTTAAAGACTTCTAAGTTTTCAGATATAATATGGATGTAAGCAGCACCTGCATCGTCCCACTCCTTAATGCGGGCAGCCTGCCAATCAGGAAAGTGATCGATGACACTATCTGCTGCATGTAGGTAGAATTCTTTGGCAGACTGTTCATCTGTCCAATCTATAAACACATTTGAAGCTTCTGCCTCGTAGGCTGCCGTTTGGATTAGACGTGCAAACGCAGCGTTTTGTATATCACTATGAATAATCAATAATTGATTTTTTTGAAGATTCACGCCAGCTCGCACAGCAAGTTCTGCATACTTTTTTAACTGTGCTTCACTTATAAAATCATATATTCCTTTAATCATTTAATATCTCCCCAGTGATGTTCTTATAAAGTTTTACTACAGGACCCTGACCTACTTAAACTAAACTACTGTGCAATAATTAAAAATAGACACTAGCCGGATCAATGTCCGGGATATCAAAGTGAACCAGAATCCTGACAAACTCATGTTTATCATATATGTCTTCCAGCAAATACGTTCTCCCTTTTCTGGTGCGATTAGCACTGCAGGCGATAATGTGGCAGTCCGTATATTCTTTAGCGTAGTCCACAATCACCTTAGAGATTGAATGTTTTAAAGTATTAGCTCCTTGTTTGGGTAATAGCTTTTGATAATATGTATGAAGAAAATCAGCCGTATTGTCCTGTTCCATTATGAATGAATGGTTTAACTTATTTTCTAAAGTCTTTGCGAAAGTCGTTTTTCCGCTATGTGTTTTACCTACCGTGATGATCGCTAATCTCTTCATGGAGCCTCCTTTTTTAAAGCCTTTATACATTAGACGCTCCTTCACTTGTAAATGTTTCGATTTTCATATTTTGCTCTTGTTATCCACCAAACGGAATACCCATTATTTTCAATCATATCATCAATTATCTATATAGAGATTAACTATTTGTTCATTTACTAAACATAGAAAAATAGCAAGCCTAACTCATATCAAGTTAGACTGCTATTCCCCATTCTCCAGGTATTTTTTCTTCTGTTAGAAACAGCTGCCTGGTTCAATCTATTTCGTTAAATCCATACCTATAACACAATATCCACCTTCTTCTCCCTCAACCATAACCACCTGGCAATCAAGACGGCCAGTACAGTAAAGATTCCATAAAGTACCGGGACCAGCCACACGGGGAGCCACAAGCTCACTATCAGAGAAATCATATATTTTAATCCAAATATGAGAAGAGCTAATATGAGAGGAACCTGGACCCCAATCAGACTAATGAAGTTCGGGACAAGATTCGATATTGCCAAGGAAACCACTGAGAGAATAAATCCTACTACATAAATAGCGATAATGGATAGAACAATGTATTGGATAAACGTCATGTCATACCAATAGTGGCTGCCAATGAATGAATTGATAGGAATGTCAAAAAAAGCTGAAGGATCATTTAAGGAATATAAACTTAAATAGACGCCAAGTAAAACAGTCATTACAATGAAAGCCGATAACATGCCTGCTGCCATTTTTCTTCGGAACACGTGTCTTCCTGTCTTCGTGGTGTACTGAAGTTCCGGCATCCTCTTGTTTTTGTCACTAAGGAACACAGGTGAAACAACGAGAACCACGCTTATCAAAACAACGGTGGCAATGCCTCTGAAGATTTCTTCCATGTTCGTTAAAGATACCTCTGGATAAAGATTAACCTGTCTCGACTCTTGCAAGCTTCTCAACTGCTTTTTCTGAGAGGCATTAGCCATGCTGAATTTATTTTTCATCATCATTTCTTGATTACGTTGGAACTCAAGTAAGGATTCCCGCACCTGAAGCTCCCAGAACAGGTTTACCCCCTCTTCAAAGAAAATTTTATCATGCAGTTTTCCATGATACTCTTTGAAATCAGCGTACGATTGTATTCCTGCTTCTTTGAAATCCTCCCTTGTCTGGATAAACTCATCTGCTTTTTGGACTTCCACTTTGTATCGCTCTCGAAAGTCGGATCTTTCGGATTCATTCATGCTGGGTCCGTACTCGTCGACCATTTCGCTCCCAATCCGGTAAGAATCCAGTGCCGGCCGACCATTTGGAAAGACTTCAATATGAAAATGAATCAAAAAATAGTAGAGCACCACATTAATAAACATGAGCACGAGTAGGATCTTCCAATTGAAAATTTTTTTTATTTCCATCCAAACAATGTTCATAACATTTCTCCTTATAAGATCTCTTCCTTCATAAATTTTTTCATGGAACCATAGCAAAACACCGCAATGAACACGGTCCACGCCATGAGCGTCTGGACTTCATAGTATTTGAACATCGTCAAACCACCTGTCGCCATCCACCATTGATGTGGATTCAGGACGAGTACCGACAAGTTGAACCCCGTGAGGATCTTGAATACGGAGGAACCCGGAACGAAGCCTTGTAATAGTATCATTAAGATGAAGAAGACTGAGAAAGCAATCATGGTGAAATAACTGTTTTTCAACTTGATGGAAAGATTGAAGGTGAGGACAGTGAACAATAGCATACACACATATGTAACCATGACGGCCAGAATCAAATAGGTGCTAAAGGACAAATCCCACCATGAAACATATGGAAACTGAGTCTCCCAATTAAAGCCGCTGTTGATCGAGCTTTTCCAAAGATGAGAATAATCAAATAGGAGAAAGTACGTGCCGAGCGTCACGGACAGTATCATGAATGTCATGATAGAAGATGTCATTAAAGCAGCGTTGAGCTTATCGATCATCAACTTCCTGCCTCTCTTCGTTACAAAAGTAACAAGTCCCGTTCCATTCTCGAATTCGAAATTGGCAATAAGTGCCGTTGAAAGGACAACAATAATCATAGACTCAATGATGATATGCCTAAACACCTTCTTAAATAGGAGGCCGTGGATCGCATATTGCTGTCCTTCGAAAAACCACTCTTTGTATTCTCCATTCTCCTTTAATTCTTCAAATCTACCTGAGAATGCATCAAACTCGTTCCTCACCATGTTGGCCGCAGCATCCGTCAGACCAAATCCATCGATTTGGTTTTCACCCATCTTTTTAATATCGAATGTAGCATAGGACTGATCCATGAACCGTGCACGATTCGAATACATTTCCTTAAGATGAATAAGATAAAAAGACTGGAGTTCATCATCGGTGTAAAGGGGGTGAACTCCGTTATTCAAGTCTGCAAACAAGTCGCCGGCATGCTTATAACTCTCACCTGACTTCTTTTGAGTAATAGCATTTAACCCTTCCAAGTCAGATGAGATCTCCTGATTGAGTTCTTTTAGTGAATCCTCCGTTATGTTGGCACCGTACGTTTCCGAAATTTCATTCACCACACCGAGCTCTTCTTTGAATTCAGAGATGTCAAAGATATAAAAGACGTTCCAACCAAGGAATAGGAGAAGTAGCCCAAGGATGATCGGAGAAGAGAGGGCCTTTTTGCATTCCAACATTATCATTCGCATGTACACTTATCCTTCTTCCTGCAATCGATCTCGGTATTCATACAAGAAGACATCTTCAAGGTGTGGTGAGACGCTTATCCAGTCCTGATTACGTTCCCCTTTATGTACAAAGCGCACCCGTACGTTGCCCTCTTCCTGCTTTTCACCAAGAAGCACGTACTTATTCCTGAAGGCTTCAAGCTCTTCATTGGAAATCAGCGTTTCATAAATTTCCTCCTTCAGGGTTTCACAAATAGCACGTGCAGATTCGTTAAATAAAATCTTCTGTTTCTTAATCATAATGACTTGATTCGCAATGGACTCGATGTCAGATACGATATGAGTGGAGATGATGATCAAGCGATCTCTGGACAGACTGGTCAGAATCCGGCGGAAGCGAGACCGTTCCTTTGGATCTAATCCTGCTGTCGGTTCGTCCAAGATCAAAATCTTCGGATCATTCAGGAGGGCCTGGGCGATGCCTACTCGCTGGATCATCCCACCAGAAAACTTCCTCATTTTCTTATCGCCGACATCCTTCAGTGCCACACTTTCCAACAACTCCTCAATCCGGGATGTGGCCGTCTTCTTATCCATCCCTTTCAATGCAGCAAGATACATTAAATACTTCTTTGGTGTGTAGTGCTTATAAAAGCCGAAATGCTGCGGCAAATATCCAAGGATATCCCGGTACTCTTCGTCCAGCTCAACAATATTTGTTCCGTTGTAAAGAATTTCACCTTTTGTAGTGGAAATGAGGGTGACGAGCATTTTAATCAACGTCGTTTTACCGGCACCATTCGGAGCAAGAAGTCCGTAAATCCCCCGTCCAAATTCAAGATTGATTTCATCCAGGGCTGTAAAATCACCGTATTGTTTCCTTACATCTTTCACGACTAACATGTCACAACACTCCCTCCACCGGCCTCATGCGGACCAGCTTACTCAAGTAATATAAATAGCAGGCAATGCTTCCTGCCAGTACGATTCCGTATACAAACGCAGGGAGGGAATTTAGAAATTGCCAGTATACTTCGGGATTAATCCCATTTGGTACGATATTGACGATCAACCACCCAGCAACGACCTTCAGTACTGAAATTCCTGAATTCCCCTTCATGAAGACCACCAGATAAAATGATGAGAACAAAAACAAAGACGCTGTAGAAATCAGAAGTGCTCTTAAGATTTCAACTGAGTGACCACTCCATATCAAGCAAGCAATAATAAGTGTGTTCATCAGGATAGAGAGGATGCTGAAATGAAGCATTCGAAAAGCGGATACCTGATAAAGGTTAAACTTAGCCGTCATCTCCACTTCAAACACTTCGCTCTGCTTTTTCACAAAAAGATCATATAGGGATAATGCCATAAAGAGCAGCGGTGATATCATAAATATCGCTCCATAGATGCTTTCCCCTGGACCCGCTCCTTCTGTCATCATAGAAACGAAGAGCGTGAGGATCAGCATGATGGACATTGTCATGATGATTCCGTCCTTCTGACTTACAAACAGATACCGGAACCCCAGCTCCTTCTGCATCTTCCACATAAACTGGGGAAAGGACTGTTTTTTCTTCATTCCTAACCGGATGATGGTGTGGATTTCCCTTTCAACCCTCTCATCTTCAGGCATTTGAATACGGAATTTTTCTTTAGTCATGTAGATGCACCTCCATTTCTTTTTTAATTAATTTGATCCCGGCATAGTATCTCGTCTTCACAGTGGAAAGGGGGATTTCCAAGAGATTCGCAATTTCCTTGAGCGTATATTCCCCAAACAACTTCAATCTGACTATCTGTTGCATACCCGTATCAAGCTTGCTGACGGTCTCTACAACTTGTTCGACTTCCTCTTTATACTCAAGTCGAATGGTCAACTCCCCTTTTTCTTCAAGGTCCTTCCCCTCCAACGGTTCAGTCAGTTTCCTATATTGATAATTTCGGGAACGAAAGTAATCCACCACACGGTTTGAAGCAACCTTATAAAGCCAAGTACGGAATGAAGCCTTCTTGGCATCATAATTCCCTATTGATTTAAGGGCACTGATAAAGATTTCCTGGGTCAGATCATAGGAAAGTTCCGAGTCCATTGTCTGTTTGTAGACGAACCCGTACATTTCCCTGTAGTACTTCGAAATCAATTCATTAGCCGCATCCTGGCTTCCGCCTTTTTTTATTCTTTTAATCCATCGTTCTTCTATGTTCATACTCTCACTGCCTTCTATCCATATATTCGTATGGAATATGAAAAAAGTTTTTAAAAAAGAAAATTTTTTTACCTTATATAATTCGGTGTTGGGGGGAAGGGGATGTATTTCTTAGGTAATAAATAATGAAATAAAAAAGACTCGTCATGTTCGAGTCTTTTTAGCAAGAAGGAGAAATTCTTTGTGTGCAGAGTATTATCGTTTATCCCTTTCCTTATCTTTCAGAAGTTTATCTGCTTTTTCCTCAACACGTTTCAGCCTATTATTTTTTTTTCTTAAAACAACTACTAATAAAATAATGACTGCTGGAATAGCCAAAAGAAATAGAAAAGAAAATATCTGAAAAATAATATCACCTGTATTGATGGTGGATGTTGATTGTGCGGATACCAGTAAAAACATAAAACCACCACTTTCTATGATTTTTTTTGGAGCAGTGTTCAACTGGAAAGGGTTCTTATTCTAGTTTTTCATATTACCGTGTACTAAGTCTGCGAATTTATTATTGCAAACAATTAAAGCAACTCCAGTCGTGAATTTTACTTTGTTAAATAATGTTTCATTTTTGCCTTTACCTCCATTCACAACCTATTAATTGAATAAATTTCACTTTCCACAAATACCCATTATTACAAACCTTTTTACTTTTTGCAATATGAAGCAGAGTATGAAACCACCATACAAATGATTACTTTACAGAAGAAGACAGTATTTTATTCTCTCGCCAACATATCCATTTCTCACCACACTGTTAGATTTTTTTCCTAAAAGAATAACACCACTTCTCATATCCCATCTTGTTTTCATAAAAGCGGTGAGCCTCACTTCTCATGATCCCTGACTCTAACGCGACGTACTCTGCTCCAGCCCTTTTCCCATAGGAATGGATGTATTCCAACAACCTCTCCCCGTGACCCCTTGATCGCTGAGTCGGACTTGTAACCAAATCATAGACGAATAAATGATGCTTGTTATAGAAATTAATCGATTTTCGTACACCGGCCAAGGAGACGATGTCATCCTGAACAAACAATGCAAACAATAGATACCCCCCTTTCCTCATATCATGAGCAAGCTCCATATACCTTTCAAGCGTCAAATCTGATCTTAACTGTTTCATGACCTCAAATGAATGTATCCACTCCTCATCGGTTACTAATTGTTTGATGGTGATAGCACCCAATGTTATTTCCCCCTTCTGTCTGTTTCTTATTAGCTTTCAATGCAATAAAAGCCCCCAGGCACGATACCAAGCATCCCGCCACTAAACATACGTTCAGTTCCGTCTCACCAATGATGACTGAGGCAGCACCACCAACAGCAGGAAATAACGCCACCATATAGCCACTCTTCCCGGCTCCCATTTCGCTCACCAATTTCAAATAAAACAGCCAGGCGAAAAAGGAAGCAAACAATGAGAGATACACAACCGCCATCCAGTAGGAAGGGATCACAGGGAACGTCATCTTGGTATCTTGCATAAACACCACCGACCCAAGGAAGATGCTTGCAGCGGTAAATCCGATAACATTCGAATAAACTGGATCAATCCCTCTGTCAGAATTGATAGAGGAACATACATCTCCTATAGACTTGATGATGGTTCCTGTCAGTGCGAAGAGAATTCCTTTAACCGATAACGTTTCAGGAGCCTCCATCAGGGTTGGAAATAACAATAGAAACACGCCCATGATTCCAAGTGCTCCTCCAATGGCTATTCGTATGCTCATAGGCTCTTTCTTCACTAATGCAAGGGCTGCCGGTGTCATCACCACTTTCAATGAAAAGATCATCGTGACGATAGCCGCTGAACTCATGATCGTTCCATAATAAAGGAATAAATAACTCCATGCGAAATTGCATAAGCCAAAGAGAATGACTGTCAGATAATCTTTCTTCCCTAGTATGTGTATAGGTCTCCTTATGGAGAAAAGCAGCATAAAAAGAAGGGTTGTGATGGTCAAGCGGTAAAATAACGATAGCTCTAAAGGGACCGGATCCCCTTGAATCTTAACCGCAATAAAGTTCAAACCCCACACGATTGTACAGAATCCAAATAAAAACTTTGTCACATGATTGCCCCCATAAATTGTTTTCTCCACTCATTATTTATTTTCACTGTCATTTCCGAAAGGGTCAGTTTACAATAAACAGACATGACAGATTGGAGGAACCAAGTTGTTTGAGCTTTTATTCAGTATCGATCGGCAAAGCCAGATCCCAATGTATCATCAAATCTATCAGTATTTGCGTACTCAGATTCTTTCTGGCAAAATAGATAAAAATACGAAGCTACCCTCCGTCAGGCGTTTGGCTGAACAGCTCAATGTAAGTCGGAATACGACACAAGTTGCCTATGAACAACTGCAATCAGAAGGGTATATCCGCAGTGAAAACAAGAAGGGTTATTATGTGGAAGCAATGATTTCCGATGACATGCTTGCCTTTGACCCAAAGAAACAATCTGCTCCTATTGAAGCCCTAAAGAAACCCGGGCTCATTGATTTCAAGCTTGGAACAGTGGATGAAGCGAATTTCCCTCTCAAAAAATGGAGGACGCTCACAAATAAAGTCATGAAAGATCAGGACATGTATTCGTATGGAAATAAACAGGGAGATAGATGGTTGCGGATGGAATTGGAAGATTATCTGTTTCAATCCAGAGGGGTCAAAACGAGTGCGGACCAGATTATTATCGGGGGCAGTACCCAACAGTTATTAGTGTTAGTATCACTACTCCTGAAAGATAGTGTTCGTTCAATCGCCGTTGAGGACCCTGGATATGATGTGGCAAGAGAGTTATTCAGCTTAATGTCCTTCTCCGTTCACCCAATCCCCGCGAAAGATGATGGCATCATGGTCGACCAATTAGTCTCAGCGGACACTCAATTGGTCTATCTGACGCCTACCCATCACTTTCCTTACGGCGGGACCCTTCCGGTCAGCCAACGCGTCGAATTGATCCAGTGGGCTAACGAAGTGAGGGGATATATCATCGAGGACGACTATGATAGTGAATTCCGATACATCCACCAACCGGTACCTTCCCTTCAGAGTATCGATTCGACTCAAAGGGTGATCTATATGGGGACCTTCTCCAAAGCGCTGATCCCAACCATCAGAGTCAGTTACATGGCCTTACCGGAGGAACTGATGACAAAATACAGAAAGAAAATGGCTTTATTAGAGCAAACCGCTTCTGCCATTCATCAAAGAACACTGGCCTCTTTCATGAATGAAGGACATTGGTACCCCCATTTAAGGAAGATGAAGGCCTTATATAAACGGAAGATGAATCTACTTCTCAATGAATTAACCAAACACTTTGGGGATTCCATTGCTATAAAGGGTGGTAACTCAGGTATATTTATCATCATTGAAGTGAAAACAGATGTAAGTGAAGAGCAGCTTCTGGAGGATGCCTTTGAGGAGGGCGCCGTCGTGTATCCATGTTCCAGATACTATGTTAATGAGCAGCCTGTCTATCCACATGTGCAGATAGGGTTGGGGAATCTGACTGAGGAAGAGATTGTTGACGGGGTTTCTCGGCTGGCGAGGGCCTGGTTGTGACGATATTATTATTTCAGGCGCACTTCCCTTTGGAAGCACGCCTGATTGGATTGAAATGTCTCTTAATTTCAGTCCCAATTATCATGTCAATGTTTAGTTCACATATTCCGCAAGTATATGTATCAAACCCTCAGCCGCATCTTTTTTGCTGGCATACTTCTGTGGGGATTCACCTTTTGACACGATAAAATGCTCTACTTCCTCCCCATAAAGAGAACCAGTTTTATTCGCAACCATAAGTTCCGCTCCGGAAGTCTCCATTCGAAGGTTCGCCCTATGAAATAAATAATCCAGGTCATCCGTATGCTCTAACTTAAATCCCACCAGTAACACGGCTGGATTCCATTTTTTTATTTTCGATAATACTTTCGGAGCCTTCTTAAAATGAATGATTGGAGGTTCATCACTGGACATCTTTCCTGTTTCCAGTATTAGATTCCCTTGTTGGTCCAATACTTTATCAACCACCCAATCTGATCCGGCAGCTGCCATGATCACAACGTCAACAGGTTCAGATTGAACAATGGTTTTCATTTTCTCTCCTAAATCATCAATACCCTTGAACGGAATAAGTCGCATGTTATGGCGATTTTCAGGGAGCTTCGCGAAATAGCCATGTAAATAAATGACCTCTGCACTCTGTTTCAAAGCTGCTTCAGCTAAATAACACCCCATCGTACCTTTTGCCAGATTAGTGTGTCCTCTAACATTGTCCCACTTTTCAAGGGTCCCCCCGCTTGTTATTAATATCTTTTTTCCTTTTAATTGACTCATAGATACACCCACTGCCTTATGCATTTTGTTATGTGTTAGGGACCTGCCCCGGCTAACGGTACCTGATTTTTCTATAGACCCCAAATCCAACGTAATAGATAAGACCAAGCCCCATAATAATCACGCCATAAACGATAAATCCCATACCGTTCCATCCCCGGATAAAGACAATACCTATAACATAGGATAGATAGCCTGCTATTAAAATAGTTAAGGGAATCCCGAACCCTCTTTTACTTTTCGCTCTAAAGAAATGAATGCTAATCAATATCAGAATGGCTGTCAGCACTGCCACCGAAATGACTGCGTCTCCATAATAATTCCACCAGATAGACATCTCCCCCTTTTTATAACTGGCACTTTTTCACCTACATAATCCAAAATCCAAACACGGTTATAACCGCTGTTAACATCATGACCATCTCAGCTACTGTTAAAATAGCTTGTTTAGGGTACTCACTATATCTTAATTCGAAGAATGCTCTTACAGAATAGTCCAAACCGAATAACGCAACGACTCCCAACAGGTAGACATTCATATAATCTTTATGATTGATTATAAGAAAGGATAAAGTCATTAAAGTGATGGCAGTAAAAACTCTCACCGACTTCTCAACTTTGCGATGGGTCTCGTTAATATGGTTATAGGAAAAGAAGTTTCTTTTTACTTTTTTCAGTTTAAACAGTTTTCTTAATAGGTATTTAACGGTTGAGATCATAACGAATATAATGATGGCAATTGAAATAAATTTTATCCAAAACATAATATCCCCCTGATTGGCTTACGGCCGTGTTTATCCTCAAGCCATCTGCCCAAAACAGCGTTTACTTCCTCTACCTTGTCTGTCTTAATGTGAATGTGACAAATGCATCCCTCCTAATACCAATTATTTCAAATGATAAAATCCAACTCAAGGAAAATTCTACAAAAGGGACGTTTCAGCTGATTCTAGAGGGTCCCGTTTGCGGGTTTTTCCAAAATCTAATTAAAAGAGGACAAGCCCTTATCGGGTGTGAGATCAGAGTCATTCTCAGAGCTGATCAATAGCCGGAAATATTCCGCTTAGTTAGCCATTACTCTTTAAAATAAACTGAAATAGGCGGAGGAATTCCGCCTATCGAGCACATAAATTTCAAAACGGGCGGTTATTTTGTTCATAGGCGGAAAAACTCCGCTTATTTACCTCCAAAACAAGTTCTATTCTGAATATAGCCGGAAAACTTCCGCTTATTTTTGCCAATTGTTCTATAAAGGGCAAGACATCTTCTGTCATTTGATTATGATGAAGAGGCTTGGCCCCTTTTGTCCAAGTCTGTCAGGCTCTCCTCTCATATACCAACGACATAGACTCCATTGGGATCCCTTTGACTTGAAGGCACTACTCCGCTCATCACTGCCTGGTGGATCGTAGAAGTTTCTCCTTTTCCTACTTGTATATGGTTCATTGTCTCGTTAAGTAAACAGGATAGATCTTTCTCCAATTCGACATCTTCCATGATTAACTCTAATTCTTCCATTCTCGCAATAGCCGGGGGGCCGTCAATCGCATCTTTATTGCTTTGAAGTTCAATCCTGAAACCGTATGGTGTTCCGATAAAGGTTCTCCTTTCATTACGATTCACTTTCCAGTTCATCCCTCCGGCCCTTTGACATATCTCATCAAGTTCCACTGGACTCACCAAGAAACCAATATGGTCAAACATCACTCTCTTACCGTATCCAAAGGTAATATTGATAGCCCCTTTCCTCGCTTCGATGATCCTGAACTTGATCCCTCTATCCCGAAAGTCATCCCACTCCAAAGGGGGATTGAATGTTTGAAAATCACCTCGATATTTCCCTGTGCGGAGTGAAATTCGAAATCCATTCTTCACATAGAACTTTTCTGTTTCTTCTACATGGGGCGTCCAGAAATGGTAATGAAATAACATGATTCATCCCTCCATCAAAATTGTTCGGATGCTCCCTATACTGTATCAGCCGACCGATAAAGCTTCATCCTTAATCAGAATGAAATCCGCTTCATCCTTTCGTACCAGGTAAGGGAACAATGAGTATTCACTGGCTAAATAAATTCAGGTGCAATCCACAAAAGATCACACCTGGCTGTAAGACTATACAGTTAAACGATTTTGAACTTCCCTAGAAACTCTCCTAGTACTCCCGTATACATATCCGGTTTATCCTCATGAACCAGATGCGATGCAAACGGAATGACGCATACATGCACGTTCTTATGCATGGTTTGATACTTAGCGGCAGTCGATACTTCCGCCTGATTCCCCTCCCCCACCATAAAAAGAATCGGCACAAGAATAGAATCCAAGTCACACGTAACATCAAAAGGGTACCAGTCTTCGTCTCGAGCCATATAGATGAACTGTCTCCAATCCGATTCGTGCTGCAGGTCCAGTTGCTTGGTGAATTCGGTATTATCCAATAACTCTCTTTGGAATTGAACTTCTTGAGCATGCATTTCCGACCAATTGTCCGGCTTGTCAGATGTAATACCAGACAAGGTTAAGCTGCGTAATCGATCAGGGTATTTCTTTGCAAATCGTAAACCCACTAACCCCCCAAGTGAGCACCCTACCAAATCCAGTTCATCCACTTGTAAATGATCAAGTGTTTCCTTCAAATCATCTGCAGCGTTTTCAAAGTAGTTGCTAATGTCATCACTAACTGACTTTCCATGTCCTCTTAAATCCGGCACTATGACTCTCCTGCTTTTTTGAAGTACTTCTCTTTGTTTCACAAAATCAGTACTCCCCGTTTGCAGCCCCGTGTGGAGAAAGACAACAGGTTCCCCTTCTCCGTATATTTCAGTATGTAAAATCATCTATTCTTCCTCCCTCTCATGTCTGATATCCAGGCATTTATTTGGCGATCTCGGATGCTAACCTTTTATACAGTTCACTGAATCCTTCACATTCTAAATCGGCAAAGGTATGAAATCTCTCAGCCAAGCTGGTTTAATTCAATTATCTCCTCCAATGGTTGCGCTGTCATTTTAAGCCATTGATCTATCTATCAGACGTAGTAACTTCTATCCTCTTGACTCCTAAACACTGTTTAAAATCCATTCCAAAAACCTCCAAAATGACTTTAGATAACTCCTAAGTATGCACGAATGTACGGTACATAATGATCACCCCATGGAAGCAGCCTTTTTCTTCCTGATACTAGAAGTCTCAAGTTTCATTCCCCTGTAAAGTAGATGTTTGGCCTGTCAGTCTATAAAAAGAGTAAGTCCTGCTTGTATACTATTCCATGCTCTAAGTAGATCTTTAGTAGCGTTAATGCTTCGCCCCAGCCTACTGCACAACCCATGCAGGCTTTTAAGCTTTCTACCGAGTGTGTGTAGCCTTTATCATTAAGAATGATCAAAGTCCCCTCTTTATACGGCTCAAACTTGAACGTTACAGTTGAAATCACTTCTCCTGGTGACCATTGAAAAGCAAATCGTTGGTTGGGGATTGCCTCAATTATTGACCCGCCATCTTCAATCGTTCTATGTCCATTACTTCTCCATATCAACCGTATCTGACCAGTTCCATTTGAATTGATATTTATACTAGCATCATCTGTAAACCAGGCATTCCAACCTTGAGAGGTCGAAATCGTTTGATATACTTTTTCTAAAGGTACTTTAATGTACGTCTTATGGTTAATTTCCAGCATTTCACCTTTCTCCCTCCATGCTTTTCACCACTATAATACTATAAAAAGTAAATAACCTATTTTATTCCCGAATTCAATTATTAACCACTCAACTTTGTTGCCTCTCTCTTCTAAGCATCTTTTACACCCTTTAAAGATTAGAAGACTTAAACAAGAACACCTCCTATGTTCAACCGATCCTTATGTATTAAAACGGATTTTCCCCTTTCACAAAAGGAACAAAAACTACATAATTGGCCACGATAAATAGGATCCAAAACACAAAGGATGAGACCCTTTGTTGGAAAAAGGTATTTTCCTTTGCGATAAAGAAAGACGCTATTAACGTATAGAAAACATACAGAATATAACTGATCCCAAACCAGTTGATCCACACGTTTCCCATGAACTCGATGCCAAAACGCTCGTAAACTGGTTTCAAGATATGAAACAGACAAAGGAAGCCAATAATTAAAAATGCAACTCTCTCAAACAACCTTATGATCGCTTTATGAAATTCACTCAACATAGACACCCCCTTATGATATTTTAGATTTGTCTTTTAAGAGAGTGCCTCACCCAACATAAGAAAACGCCTCTATTCAACACCTTTATAAGTTACCAGAAAAGGTGTTATCAACGTACCTCCCAATAGAATGAGCATACCGATTCCAAACGTCAAAAAATAATTTTCAAATGGGGATAGGAAGTTGAAGAACAATACTGCAGGAAGTATGGTACAAAGCACAAAAGCCAGTCTTCCATGAAAGGTGATATCGTGCTCCGTCCCGCAGTTCGTGCAGTGGATAGGTTTATATGTCCATATAAACGATTTCATAATCGCTTTCCAGCTAAATGGGGTCTGACATTTATCGCATTTTTGCAAGCTAAAATCACCTCGATGCTTAAATTAATTCATGATACTTTCTCAGGTATCACAGTCCTCTTTCTCTTCTTTTTCATATAACAAATAATAAATAGACATACCTGTCAGGATCAGAAATGTCAGTGTGAAGATAAGGTTTTTCACTAAAAATGAAAGATATAGCACAATAAATAACATGAGAATTGTTGTTAGTACTTTCGCTGCCACATGACTCCTCCTTTGAACTGGCCAACTCCTGTCTTTAAGTGCAAACAGGGAGCCATACCTTTATTAACCAAGTTCAAGATCCCGAATAAAATCAAAGGTCTTTTCAAACAGTTTAGGTTGGATATCTGAATAGGTAAGGCTGGTAGGAAGCTCTTCAAATAATTCCACTTCATGAATCTCTGAATCTGGCAATGGCCCGACTTCTTGTATCCTGCCAAAAAATAATCTTCCATATGTGTGAGAACCATCAGTGGAATAATCGCAAATGGGAATTAAATCCGCTTCTCTACAACCGGTCTCCTCATATAACTCCCTCCCGGCTGCTTCCTCAATGGATTCTCCCGCTTCCTTTTGACCACCAGGGATCTCCCACGAAGTTCTACCCTTATGCTTCACATACACCCACTTCCCTTTATAAATGGCACTTATTACTGCGAAAGATAGCTCCGTTTCATTTATCGTACCCAGATCATAAAAATGGATGGACATGACGTGCGTCACTCCCAATAGCAAACTTGCATTCTATTATCATCTAAGTCGTAAAAATCAAAATAGGTATTGTCCCCATCACACTTTATATCCGTAACCTTTATGCCTTTTTCTTTTAGCTTTACATAGGTTTCATCAATAGTACTACTGAAGAAAATAGGGTAAACCGGACTATCTTTCGAAGATACCTTTCCTTCTTCAATCGTGAACGGAACCCCGCCATTTCCAACCGTAAATATGCGATAACCTTCTCCACTAAATGACACGTTAAACCCTAACTCTTGATACCATTTACTTGATTGCTCGAGGTTGCTCACGGTTAAACAGATTGAATCTATTCGTTCAAACATGTAGATACACTCCTTTTTTTATTGGCTTACTCCGTTTAATAAAACGACCAAATAATCAGATTAAATGATTCCGCCAACTTCCGTAAAACCCTCGGGACTGATCCGTCGTCATCAATATAGTACACCTCAGTAATAGTCAGAACCCAAAGGGCAAGCACGACAGCCAGGACGATCAACACAGCCCATAATTTATTGTCACTACTTCTTCTACCCTTTTTATGCTTCTTCTTTCTATATAAACTCTGCGCCCTTCGTTGCTGTTGGTGTTTATCCTGTTTGTCAGCATTCATAGGTCTTTCCCCTCCTTACTGACTAGCTCTTGCCTTTCCGTGGGTTTTGACTCCACTAAAAAGCCGTCCTGTACAGAGCAAGCAGGTGTAGGATGAAAATACTCACTCCCCCAGAATGAAGAAATAAGCTAAACCTCTACTTTCCTCCCACTGACTATATGCTTGAATGAACGAAATGAATGCTACAAAAAAACCCATATACAACTGAAATTTGCTTTTCACCCTGCTCCCCCGCATTCCTCACAACACTCCTTCATTCTAATTATTCCAAATTAACCCATCATACTCAAGGGGAATTTTCAGACAAAAAGGGCTCATCCTCCCCGGACAAGCCCCTTTCCTACTATTGCTCCTTCAAAACCGAATACTTCCGATAAGCCTTATAATATACTCCAGCCATTAACATCAACATAAAGGCAGGAAACAATTTCAACAGAACAAATGGCGTTTCAAAGAGAAATGCTTTCCAAAACAAATCTTTCTCCATACTCCAAAGACCGTCATGATATAATCCTGGATCTCTGTAGTACCTGAAAGAGTAGATGAGGAATATCATGCCAACCCAAAAGGCATACCCCATGATCCGCTTATAATAATGTCTCTTTGACTCCCGGTCAGAGAAGATTTCATTCTGATCATCACTTTCTTTCTGCCAATACCGTATACCACTCAGCCAGTACCCTTTCAGGTAGTTCCAACCGAAATCCTCATAGATTCCTTTGTATTCCTCCAGCTTTTTCTTGGATAGATAATCCTGATAGTCCAGTCTCATCACATAGTTCTTGTCGGTCTTTTCAAAGGTGTACACGCCCAGACCACTGATGTTTGTGCAGCGGTAGCCTTTTTGCAGTTGCTCGTTCAGCCAACGTTCTTCCTTTTCAATGCTGATGAACCATTTAACCTTCTTCATTCGATTCACTTCCTTCGTACAAGGATACAATGTGCAGGAGCCTATCGTGCTCCGTGTTCAAGATGGAGTTTCCTTCTGAGGTGATCTGATAGATTTTTCTCCGGCCAGAATGTCCAACAGGCTCGATCCACCCGTGTTTATTCAGGTTCTCAATCGCTCCGTATAATGTGCCGGCCGCTAACACCACGGTGCCTTTGCTCATTTCTTCGATCTTCTGCATGGCCGCATAGCCGTGAAGGGGCTCACGCAGTGCCAGTAAAATATAATGCATCGTTTCAGATAGCGGCAATAATTTATGTTTCATATTCTCACCCTTTTATTCAGTTCAACTACATAGTTCAGCTTACTAATAATTTAATACAGTTCAACTGAATAGTCAACCATATTTTAGAAATACCATTAAAAAAAGCCAATTTCCGTTATGTTCGGAAATTGGCTTGATCTTACCAGTGTGCTTGCAGCTTATTACCATCTGGATCATAAAAGTGGAAGAAGGCATGGCCGTTCTCTTCCTTTATCTCATCGACCTTCACACCCTGATCGATCAAGTGTTGATGAAACTTAGCCAGCTCTGGACTTGTAAAGCCGATGCTGAATTCCTGTTCTTGATTCACTGTAAAATGGGCAAAGGTTTCATCTTCAGTGGGGATGAGGATGAGTAAAAACGGTCCGTCATTTACTTTGATCGCAGCAAGCTCCTCCGTCATGTTGACTAACTGGAGTCCTAATACATCTCTGTACCAGTGTGCTGAATGTTCAACATTTTTCACTGGAATCCTCATATAATGCACTTGTTCAATGTATGAAGTAGTCAAATCTTCCTCTCCTTTTTGAATGGGCTATGAAGTAATTCGCGTTTCATCTTCACTTTTCCTTTGAATTCCAATAAAATCCCAGAATGTTTAGGTATAGGGTGAAATGCCGGTCTCTATTCCTTCCTGTTCCGATCATTCTTCTCTTCCGAATCCCTCACTTTTCCGTTGAGGATATCGTCAAAAGGGGTGTAATGATTACTGGGGAGTTTCTTTCTTCTAATCGCTCTATAGATAATAAATGCCGGTATGGCAAGACAAACAACAAATGCAAGTCCCATTGATAAAATTTCTTGAATGCGATTAATGAATTCCATCTACCCTTCCCTCCTTAAAGAATGAGAACATGAACCGCTCCCACCATATGCATATACAATCCTGTGAGAGATAGAACGGTCCCCAGGAAAAACGTCCAGGGGTTGTCTTCTGTTTCTTTATCAAAGGTACTTCAAGTCCTATATCAAGAAAAAATTCTTTCGCTTTTGGAAGATCGTTTACGTTTATACTGACATGATCCATTCTAATGGTTCGCATCTTTTGCCTCCTACTGGTTGCCATGCATGGTTGCGCTATTCATCAGCCGGTTCCCTTATGTTTGACGGATGATCGCATCGACTACTTTCTCAATCGGTACAGTTGCGTCAATGATCATTCCATTTTTCGGAATGTCTTCTTTCGTATCGTGCAAACGAGCTATGAGCTCCCGTTCATTTTTCTTCCCGCCAAATTCATTCTGCGGTCGCTCGTCCAGTCGTCGGTTCAATGTTTCTTTATCAATCACCAGGACAAACACCCTATCAAATAGATCGATAAATTTCGAGAAGTTACGAGACCCTCCGCAGAAAAATGTTACTGGCTCATTCTTGTTATCGACCAAAGCTTTTACTTTATCTACATCCCATATATGTTTCTCATGAGAGGCAGTATCGGTCTTTTCACCAGTTTCCGGATCACCTTGATAAGCCAATTCCCGATCACCATGAATGGCTTGATAGCCGCGGCGCTGCAATTCATTACAGACCGTTGTTTTGCCAGTGCAGGAAACGCCTTCGATCAGATAATTTTTAACGCCCATTGCTTAGACCTCCTTTTCATTAGAAAATCATTGTTCAGTATACTTTCAGATTTGGTATCTCAATGAATGAGACACAATGATTCAATTCTTCCTTTTAAACACTTTATTTTGTTCTATAACCGTACATCCATTATGCTGGAATGTTTTAAGCATCGGGAGGTTGTTGTGACCAGTAGAGCCAATGTAATAAGAAGCGTTAAAGTCTTTCTTTAAGATGTCCAGCGTTTGTTGGTGGAGAAGTTTGCTTTTCCCTTTCCCTCTTTCCCTTGGAAGGATTCCGAAATAAAAAATCCTTCCCTCGTCCACCGTTCCTGGCTCTATATGAGGCATGGTGACTCCGATGGGAACATCATTTTCATAAGCGATCATACAAGACCTCTGATAGTTCGGTCCGAGCTCCACTTCTACGCTTCGCATCTGTTCTTCGATGTTTAACGAAGAGGGTGCATTGAATGACTCTTCCATAGAAGCTTCCCAGACCTTCTTAAATTCTGCCAGGGGAATGTCGTGTAAGTCTTTCAATAAAAACCCATCTCTCATGTTAGATGATTCAACCTCCAGAACTTTGTGAACAGTCACGTTTTCGTCATGTAACGTAAACTCGTATTCTTGTAAAAGGGTGAAGATCTCTTTGCTGCATTGATGATCAACAAGGATATTTACATTTTCACACGTTTTTATAAATGGCTGGTCCATCATATATGGGATAAGTTCAAGTAACTCTGAATTTGTTAGAGTCTTTGTGTTTTCAATCGTTACAAAATTTTCTCCTTTAACTATTTTAACTTTGGCCAATAGTTCTGAAAGGTTGTATGGTTTATTTCTCATCATTTATGTAACCTCCCTTGATTAGAGTCTCGCCATTCCCGTCCACCAGCATCATTCTTACATTTTACAAGTCGTAATACGAGATGGTCCTTACAGACCCCCTATTTGGAAAACGACAATCGACCTAAAGCATCATCAAGTATCTCTTGATTGATTTCATTCCAATCATGATAATATTCCATTGACTAATAGCAGTTGACCATCTTTAAAACAATAGCCATGAACGCTGGTAATCCTGTCTCTAGGCGGGAGTTGTTGATCAGATTTCCAAGTTAATTTCACTGTGGTTTCTCCCCAATTCACATATGTAGATATCATGTATTTTCTCCTTAAACACTCTGATCTTCTTTATCAAAAGGGACTCTATACCAAACATAATTCATTGCATTCTCAAACCCTAGATTTTCTGCAATCAAAACAGAAGGGTGATTGATCTCCATACAATCCCAATATGGCGTAAGTTGATTCTCTAAACATTCCCGTACAAACGAATGAGCCACACTTTGTCCAAGTTTCTTTCCCTGGTGATGCTTTAACGTCTCAATGTCAATACCATGAACATTTCCTGCGACTACGCCAGAAAAACAAACGCTCACAATCTCACTTCCATAAATGGCTGCATACCCAATACCTACAGCTAGAAACCTTTCCAGTGAAGGCCAAAACTCCAAGATCTTCGAACGCAAATAATCAATATTATCGAAAACACTGTTGTTTTCTAAAATATCCCTGGTGATTTCCACTACTTTATATCCCTGCTCTAATTCAGGTTCATTTTGCTTTCTATAATCTGACTCTATTAATTCATAAACCTTTTGGTTATAACCAATGATATTTTCCCCAAACACTTTCTTCAGGGTCTTATTCCATTTCGGTTGATTTCCAATCGCTTCAAAAGCAGTTAAACCAACTTTGTGGGCATCCGGTTTAATGACTGTATGAAAAAAATGGTTTAACTCGACATTGAATTACTCATTTTCTTCATCCCCCATAAAAATATAACCATTCTGGCTCCCCAACCAAATGAAGCCAGAGGCAGGAGCCATCACGTCATCAACAAATACGCGACCAGGATGATCACCATTGATTACAGCGACTGCTTCTAAGAGACTTTCATCATGAATGAAATCCTTGCATTTATAGAAATCCGACTTTTCCAGTTCCAGGATCATCTGTCTTCACCCTCTCTTACAACATTCAACGGTTATGATCTTGTAGCATTTTATCCGCAAGTTTAATATTTTCCTTTAAATATACAGGCAGTTCCGTATGATCAAGAATTTCCGATGTCGTCAACCAAACGACATCATCGACTTCTTCCACGCTCTTCGCGTAAGGTTCCCCCGCTTTGTGGTGACACAGAAAAACGATATCTATGACATGGATGCCCGATTCCGTCACAAAGGAGGAACTATTTACATAGGTAAGTCCTGTCACCTTGATGCCTACTTCTTCAAAAATTTCTCGTATTACGGTCCTTTCCAGAATATCGGATGACACCCCTTCCTGATCACACTTACCGCCAACAAGGGAAAGAGTACCTCCAGCGTGTTCCTCCTTTTCACTTCTCAGGATTAACAGCCATTTCCCGTTTCGGTGAATGGCGCCTTCTACATTTACGATGAACATTCACAAATCCCCCTAAAAGACTTTCACTATACTACCCTTTAATTTATACCAATTATTTCAAATACCACCTGCTTACTCAAGTGAAATCTTCATAGGAAAATAGAGCCTATGATAAGCTCACTCTAATTGAGTAGTGTGTCTCCTAAAGTACCATGGGGACAGGTACCGCGGCTCTTTTTTCCAGAGAGCCAATGGACCTGTCCCCATGGCTGCCCCATTCGTCCTTGGGAAATCAACTAACCTTTCATTACAGGCTTGTACATAAGAACATCATCAATATATACACCATGATCTAACTTGTATTCTTTAATCAAACGCCCTTCTTCTAAAAACCCCATCTGCTTGTACAGAGAAATGGCTCTGTGATTTGTCGATAGGACCCCTAAACTTACCTTTTCAATGAATGGGTTTTCTTCTGCCCAGTCTAATAATGCTTTTAGAAGTGCTTTCCCTATTCCCATGTCTCTGTAATATTTACTTATGGACATTGACACAGAGCCGGTGTGTGATAATCTCTTCCTGGTTTGTGAACGAAATTCTATCGATCCGACCACTACACCATTTACTTCCGCTACAATAAGAGTTTCTCTTCTATTATCCAATATCCTTTGTATTCGCTCTCTCTCCTTCTGTAATGGCTTCTCCTCTGCTTCTTCTGAAACCACGATGAAATATTTCCCTTCTGATATAACTGATCTCTCAATATCTAAAAGGACCTTTACATCCTCTACTGTCACATTTCGAATGATGTATTCTACATTATCTTTAGTCACTGGCATTAATATCCTCCTCATTGCTGACCTCTCCTAACTGAATACGACATCCGATGATAATATCCTTCTTAAACAATCTGCCCCTATTATGGATATAGTTGTCGGCTTTACGGTCTTCCTCGTAAAATACTTGTTTATTTAACTCGACTTCCTTTACTTACTATAGAAAGGTTCGGTTGTATGTAAAGCGATTGCCACCGTTACTTTATGTGTCGCATCTCACAAAGTTAGTAAAGGAAACCTAATAAAACACTTCTGTTTGACATTGTTACTGGTGCTATTTGGATATTATACTGGAGATGAATGACTATTTAATTATGAGGGGAGTTTTACCATGGAGACAACATTCACAGTAAGCAAATGGGATGAAAAGCCTGTAGACGATACTAGAAAAGAATTCCCGATTACGATTGCACATGTCGAATATGATCTTGAGGGTGAATTACAAGGAAAAGCTTTTGTTGAATACTTATTATATTATATAGACTCGACTATGGATGACGGTCATTTAGCCACTTCGAAAATTTCCGGATTCCTGCATTTCCACGGAACTTACAAAGGGAAACACGGAACCTTTACGGCTTTAGAGCAAGGAATATTTGATAAAGGTAATCTGGATTCACCAGGAACAATCATCCAAGCGAACGGTGACTTAGAGAGCTTGAAAGGGTCTTATAACTATGAGTTTACAGATAAAACCAGTAAGATGATCCTGGACCTTACATTCAAAAACAGCCATTAAGGGTATATCTGTCCTACCGGGAACGTCATTTTCCTCGAAAGATCTTTTAAAGGATCTTGTGAGCAAAATTTCTATGGGAACAGGTACCGTGGCGGCAGTTGAGAGCCACGGTACCTGTCCCTGTGGTTACAAATTTTATAAAAATGACCTAAACTTAATACCAATTATTTCAAAATCAAGCGAAATTCTCAAGATAAATATATAACTAAAAAGAAGCTTATCCTATCAAAGATAAGCCACTACACTAAACTTACTGAATTCAACTAGCATGTCATTCAACCACCATCTGGTTCGCAAGGTTCGTTAATACGTTACGTGTATCATAATCCTTTAAGGGATCATAAAAATAGATTTTAATATTAACCCCATTTTTATTTTTGAAAGCGATTTGACCTCCGTTACTGTCTAACTTCAGGTCGCCTTCACTCCCTTGTTTGAGTTTTACCGCTTCATGGGTTATTTCAGCCCCACTATCCCCTTCTACGACATTCTGTTCGAAGTCAATGGCATCAATCATGATAGACTGTTGACCATTAGAAGCGCTAAAGTTCACTGAGATGTCTTTTCCATCTGTATTGGAGGGGAAGTGCCAGTCCTTGATTCCCTCCACCACAAATTTCGCATCAAAGGGTAGTTTTTCAGGCAAGGTCAATGGGAATGGCAATGCCCTAAGAGCATTCTCCACCGTCTCGGCATAATAGTCCTTAGGTTGCCTCTTTAGAAATTCTTCCCTCTGCTCCTCTGACATATCTTCAAGACCATGGACTTCACTTTCTTTCAATAGAGACGTATCCAGTCTATCAGGCTGCTCCCCGCCTAAAAATGGGATCAGCCCGGTTTGGCTCCCAATAACCCCAATCATCAAGAGAAGCGCTACACCTGCAAGGCCCCAACTGACTAGTTCAGGAAACCACCTTCTCTTTGGAGGAATGGGATTGTTCTCCAGCTTGGCGAGTAATGCAGCCATCTCCTCTTTAGAAAAGGTCCTCTCTTCCCCTAAATGTTTATGAATCGCATCATGAATTCGTTTAGTATTCATCTAGATCGCCTCCAAGCTTTTGATTCAAAAGGTCACGGGCCCTGGCCAATCTGGTTCGAATCGTCGAAGAATTGATGCCAAGTATCGTTGAGATTTCTTCAATCCTCAACTCTTGATAATAGAAGAGAATGATGACCTCTCTGTATTTCACTGGAAGAGCAAAAACCGCTTCACTCAATACCGTTTTCTGCTGTTTTTCCATCAATAATTGTTCAGGGCTCTCTTTATTGGTTTTAGCCGAAAATGTATTCGTGAATAATAACTTCCTATAATGCCAACTTCTCAGATAATCCTTCGACTTATTGACCGCAATGGAAAAAATCCATGCTTTCACCGAAGTGTCCTTCTCTAATGTGTTTATCTTTTGGAAGACCGTGATGAACACTTCCTGTACCAAGTCCTCAGCCGCACTCCAGCTTTTCACATAGGAGTAAATAAGCCTCTTCACATCCTCCCCATATCGGGTGACAAGGGATCTAATCGACCAATCTTCATGCCCATTCTGTTCTGCACTGTTTGTCATATCACACCACCATGAACTGTATTTTTCACTTAACAGACGATTGCCGCTGCCTGAAAGTCCCATTATTCACCAAAATAATCATAAAAAAATAAGGACCCTTTATGGTCCTGATTGGAAATCTTGTTGAAAATTCGTTTGTTTATTATACCGATTGCATTGACGTGAATATATCCCAATTTTATTAGACTTGTGTGATTTTCAACGACAAACCTTTCAACACCTTATCTAAAGTCTTATCTGACTTAGACTACTGGATTGGGTTTATTTAAATCCACCATACTTTACAGAGTAAAGGTATGAAAATCTGTCCAGCACTGTCTCCCAATCCACATCATGATGTTCTCTAACTGCATGGAGCAAGTGATGAAAGATTGGTTGTAAGCCATAGAAAGACTGTACTCTGTTAAGAATCTGTTCTTTTTCATCAGATTGATAAAAAGATAAGACCTCTTTTGTGAATTCCGGACCGAACGACCAGTATAAACCAGCAAAGTCAAAGGCGGGGTCTCCGACTTGAGCATCTGTAAAATCGATAATACCACTGACAAGTCCTTTGTCCTTTTTAAATAGGATATTTGCTATCGTTAAATCACCATGGATCAATCCTTTTTCGGGGATTGAGAAAATCGGATTATGAAAGAAATTCTCAAAGACATAATTGATTTCTCTTTTTTCGGACTCTTTAAGATAAGGATAAATGAAAGCTTCTACAGAGGCATATAAGTCTGCCCAATATTCTTTGGTGTGGATAGGTACGATCTTTGTATCTTTAAGTTTTAGGTAGTCAATACTATGTAATTTAGTAAGGAAGTCTCCTAATTTTTTTGCATTTTGTGGTTTTATGGATTTAATCACGTCACCATCACTTAATGTTACACCATCTAAATACTCATATTTCACACCTTTAAATTCTCCATCCAGGTAAACAGATTCATATCTAGGGATTTGCACCAAAGGGTTTGCCAAATGCAACTGCCTTACCAAAGCTACCTCATCTTTCACCTTTTCTGCTATTCCTATTGTCTTTGGAAACCTAAAAACAACCTGATCATTTAGAATGAGAATGTCATTGTCCCACCCCTTGTTATTTGTCCTTACTTCATTTATCTGGATATCGGGATACGCCCTTCTTACGATATCTATTAATTGATATACCCTCATTCATTTCAACCTCCAAGAAGCATCCCTTTCATACCAATTATTTCAAAATCGGGCAACTTACTCAAGAAACAATTTTTTTAAAAAGAAGCTCACCCTTTTCTGGTTAAGCCTCTTTAGTGGAGCAGGGATATTAAAGTTGATTTTCAACTTCCTCTTCGTATTTTTCAACTTGTTCATTATTATCAGTGATGTCGTATTTCTTTTCTAGCTCAGGTTTGAGCTTTAACCAAATAGCATTCTTTTCATAAATGTCTCTGTCGAAATTGTGGTTAAGTTCTTTTATGGATAAGCCTAAAGCATCTGCATATGCCTTCATCTGTGGCAGATCTAAAGTATCAGGACCTTCTTTAATATATTTGTCTACTTCTGCTTCAGTAACGGTAACCCCGTAATCATCTCTGGCAATTGACTTCCATACTTTGTCTTCTTCCATTGCTCCTTCGGCTAACTGTATTACCTGTTCATCTGTCAGCTCTGTTTCGTAAGATAATTTTTCTTGTGCTAAAATCCTTATTAACCACTTGTTTAATCCTTTATCTGCCTCAAAGTCACTCGCTTCTGACACTGCCTTCTCAAACACTTTTTTATAATCCTCATAAGTGTAAGTATCTGCAATCTCCTTTAGTTCTTCATTATCCTTTATGTTCACTTCTACTTTATCGGTCTTATTTGATTGGCATCCTGTGAATAAAAAGAATCCCACTGCACAATAAATAATCAATTTAATCCCTTTCATCAACTTCCCCCTATATTTATACTTGCTTAATAGGTTAGACGGAAGCTAACAGGTTTAAGTTTCATATACTCAGCACTAAAAAAAGGCGAGCTGCCTGTTTAGCAAACGCTCCCTTAATGACTTGATTTCAAAAGATAACCACTCGCCATCATGGTAATGAAGTAAATCTAGATCCACTCTTCAACGCAAGAGACTGACTTTGCCTGAATATCTAATTTCACTTTCTTTCCTATAGCCAAAGGATGCATGGGATGGGTATGACACGTATCAAACTCAGCCAAAACAGGGATCTCTTTATCATCTAATTGTTCCATCAGAATATCGATTGGCTTCTTACCAGTTCCTAAATCGTCATATCCCTCATGTTTTCCCAAAATGATCCCTGACACCTTTTCAAAGATTCCATGCATTTTCAACATGGCAAAGTTCTTTTCGACTATAGACGCATCTTTCGTGCAATCCTCTATCAGTAAGACATCCCCATTCTTTATTGGAGGGTAATATTCGGTGCCAATAAAGCCATACATCGCATTTACATTTCCCCCTATTAATCGACCTTCCGCGACTCCGGAGTTTCTTGTTATCCACTCATTTCGATATAGCGTTTTTTCTTTTGTTTTGTCCAACCAATTAACAGGTTCATCTGACCAAAATGGAGGCATGGGAACTTCATAAGGAAGGCTGCTTTCAGTCATAAAGTAGTTTACAAAGTATTGGTATGTATCATTAACCAAAGGCTCGAATTCACCAAATGAAGGAATGAGTGCAGGACCATAATATGTAGTGATATTTGTTTTATGATAAAGAGCAAGAAGTATAGCCGTTGCATCTGAGTACCCTACGACGATTTTCGGATGCTTTATCAACGCTTCGTAATCTATATAGGGCAAAAGGCTATTAGAATTGGTGCCGCCTATCGTGGACATCACCATTTTGATTTCCGGATTCCTCAATAACTCGTTTAATTCATTTGCGCGCTCTTTAGGGGCACCAGAGCGATACCCTTCAGCCTTTCCTGTCAAATTCCCTTCGACGATACATAAACCTTTGCTCTCCAGGAATGATTTTGCCCGTTCATATCGCTTTCTTGCTGTAACCGTTGCTGGAGATGAAGGGGAGAAAATCCCCACCTTATCACCTTTGATTAATTTACGCATGGAAGTCAACGCCCTTTCTTTCAGAAAAATTGTATTTTAATCGTTGCACCATCAACTTTCAAACGTAATATCTTTACGTGGGAATACATCTGCAATCCAACGTAACACTCCATTATGATGGTTCATAATTTGTTGGACAGCAATATCTTTCGAATCCAAAGTGCTGTGTGCATCTGAAGCTAAAGTGACCTTATAATCCAAACTAGAGGCTCTTCTACACGTTGTATCCACACACGCTTCTGTTTGAATTCCCCCAATGACTATATGTTCCTTGCTTTTTCAGTTCACCATCTAAAGAAGACTTATAAAATGAATCAAGAGTCGTTCCCCCTGCTTAATTTTTCTTGAACAGATATTTCTTAAATCCCCATTCTGTAAAAAGCGGTACTACACCAATCTCATTGCTATTCATAAATCAAAATCCTAGCGATATTATCTCTATCACTAGGATGAAGGACAAACGAATTATAGGTTTTCAATTTTTTTCATATCTTCTGCAGACAATACGAAATCGAAAAGATCTAGATTAGATGCTTGATTTTCGCGGTTGTGAGATTTAGGAATCACGATCACACCACGTTGGATTTGGTATTTTAACAAGACTTGTGCGCCAGATTTTTTATAGGATTCACCAATTTCATCTAAAACTTCTTTTTGATGGGCTTCGGCTTTCATAGGTCCCCACGCAACAGGTGCAATGCCCTCTTCTTTTAATACAGCAAGGAGATCTTTGTTCGGTTCTGTTAAGTTAATTTGTATTTGATTAACCGCCGGCTTCACTTTAGCGAATGCGTTCAATTCTTCCAGATGATGTTTTCCAAAGTTTGAAACGCCGATGGCTTTTAGTTTCCCCGCTTCGTAATATTCTTCAAAGACTTCCCACGTGTTTTGAAGTTGTCCTTTGTCATCAATAGGAAAGTGGATAAGAAGCAGGTCAAGATAGTCGGTTTGAAAGTTTTTTAGACTGTTATCGATGGCTGCCCGAGTCGCTTCCTTTGAAGAAATATATTCTTCATCGCCTGGAACTTTTGTCGTAATAAATAACTCTTCTCGTGGCACTGTGCTTTCTGCTAACACTCTTCCGACAAGTTCTTCGTTTCGATAAATGATGGCTGCATCTATTGAACGATACCCTAACTCAAGTGCTGATAGAAGTTCAGGAATTTCATTTGTTAACGCCGCGTTATACTCATGATTTTCTTTCCCATACGTATTTGTACCTGTACCTACCATTGGCATTTCCAGCCCATTATTAAGTGTGATGTATTCCATCTGTTTAGCACTCCCTCTGTATACTCTACTTTTACTGCTTACAACGTACATCATACCAAATTATAGAATTTTCAAAAAGTATCAGGGTAGAAGCGAGTTATCATACAGGGAGCGCGGGGAATTGAATTATTTTAATGGATAAACCAATTCGATTCCTTCTTCTGCCTTCAACGATTGATAATACCAGTAATTATGGTCAGCTCCGTGAATGCAAAGAATTCGTTTATCCGGGTACTTTTTAGCAGCATTTCTCACCCGTGCAGCCATAATATAGTGTCGGGCATTCCATACAATATTCTGAACGTCAGGGTTAACGGAATGTAACCAGCTATACATTTCATTCGTAATCGCATCGTACTCGAATGAGTTAAACGGGATTTCCCCTTCATTCCATGCCGACAGCTTTTGATCATTCCAATTCTGCAATTCAGCCTCTAACTTACTCTTTGTTTCTGCGTCATACCTATCAAAGGGACCTTCTGCAAATACGTCCTCCTCGAACCAATTAACTGGAACAAATGTAATACCCCTTTCATGACATAATGGGAATATCAATTGCGGATACTCATTTTGTGTCTCCCCAAGAATGCCAAATGGTTCACCTGTATTTAGATAGAGCTCCCAGCTTGAAGGGTGGACTTCTCCACATATGACATCAGGTTTAAATTCTTCTATTAATCCTTCCAACAGTGACAACGGGAAATGATACTTTATTTGCATTTCTTCATCGTGAGTCATTCCTAGAAGACCTACAACTGCCATCGTGACACATCCTTTATAATAGTAGTGCATGCTTCATTCCATTTATTTCAGCATCAAGACGCTTATTGGTTAGTCTATGAAACCGAATAATGATAGAACTTTTTATCGACCTGCAAGACTGGAAAATGCTCAGGCAATTCTTCGATAGCTATACTTGTAAAACCATTTTTTTCGTAAAATCTATGGGCGGCCAGAAATTGCGGTGTGGTTCCAAGGTACACGTCTTTTATTGAATGTTCTTCTGCCCATTTAATTGCATTCTCCAATAAAAGACTGGCCGTTTTAAATTTTGCTCCCCGGAATTCCTTATCTACAAACATCTTCCTTAAGGCCACTTGATTATTACCTATATCTAAAAGACTGATTGTACCAACTACTTTATCGTTATAAACTGCCACCCAAAAGTTGCCCTTACCTGCCTGATAAAAATTCTCTATGGTAACCAAATCGGGTTGATCCTTCCTGGTTATCGGAATGTTATATTCTTGTTGCTGAATATGGAGAATTAAATCTACGACTTGAGCTTGATATTCATTTGAATATGGTTTTACAATGGGATGATTACTCATAAATGTACACCGCCTACTTTTTGAAAAATACCTTTCTAGGAACCTTTGGGTTATAAGAAAATCTTAGGGTCATTCACTCAATCTAATAGCCATCGTTCTTCCTAAACGTACATAGCCCAATGACTGGGCAATGGCAACCGATGGTGTATTCGATTCGAGTGTTTGATAGTGCATCGTTGCACCAGTTGTTACTCCTCGCTTGGTGAGGGCACTTACAATTGCTTTTGCATGTCCTTGACCTCTATGAGCAGGATGGCTAATAATCCCAATACTTAGAAATCCTGACTCTCCTTTTCTCCATGACCCTGCTGCGACCACTTTTCCATTGAGTATTCGCAATAGAATGGGACTCATCTCCTCATCTATGGAACTGTGTTGCCACTCGATTTCTGTGCATGATTCACGCAACTCTTTAAGTAACGTTTTCTGTTGCTCAGTCTGTAGTTCAACCACTGATGTTGAAGATTGTTTAATAAATGAATCACTGTCTACATACCCTTGAAATGCTGGTCCTATGATTTTGATATGTTCATCACCAATGGAATGACCAAGCAATTCAGAATCAAATGCTTGGTCGGGTCCGAGACCATTTACCGCCTTATCTAACTCCCTTATATATTTAACAGGAGAAGATATTATACAGGAGGTCCCATTGTTGAAACAGTAAATTCCGTTATATCCTCTTAATCTATCGGAATGCTGGATTACACTCACAGTAGGAGCAATCATTTGTGTACCATCACATCCGAAAAATTCAGCCCAATGAGTATCCACACGATGTTTCATATTTTTCTGAGGCATCCATAATCCTCCTTTTATCCGTTCTATTACGGTCCACCTAGTTAAACAACCTTTACCTATTAATATTTCGTAGTCTCAGAATGGCTGCAGGAAATCCAATCATGATCAGCAGGATCCCAATGGCCAGTATGGGATAGAGTACGAAAGGTGGTAAATCCACTTGGGGTAATATGGTGCACGACGGAACGCCGATTGTAAGCATTAATATTATGTATACATCGTTTTTATGATGATTGTTCGGTTTCATTATCGTCTCCTTGAATAAATTGTCATTATATTTAAACTATATAGTCCCAATTATTTCAAATACTTCCCTGTTGAGCAATCGTTTCTTTCAGTTAATGAATAACTTAAATGAAATTGAACAGTACTTGATCCCCAATTCCATCTTCTTTCATCAAAAAAACGTCACATGGCCAGACCAAGGGACGTTTTTAAACATCAATCATCCGTTGAAAAGGGATATCCCGAAGATTCATGCGAGATTTACAACAATCGTGCTGGATTCAGAAAAATCATGCGGCTTCCATCATAATCATGCAAGTTTCAAATAAAATCATGCGGGAATTCCGATCATCATGCCAAAATGACCTCTACCTTCTAATAGCTTGGACCTTCCAATAGGTGACACATCTCCAAACCCACTCAAGCGGACCAAATCGGAAATGAGTGAGCCACACTTTACTGCTTATCAATTGAACAGAATAAATGCAGATTGCCATTATGAATGTTCCTGTTAACGAAATCTGTCCTTTTAATCCTAAACCGTAGTCGTAAAAAATATAGGAGCAAATTGCTGATTGTAAGAGGTAATTAGTAAGAGCCATTCGTCCACTGTGATGGCTGTACCCGTCACACCTACGATAGGGATAATAAGGAAGGAAGCAATCCAAATGAGAAGCGTTTTATTCTGACATTTACGAAACAATAAGAGGGCTGCTCCTGCTACAGAATAAATGACCAGAATATCGCCCTCCCAAAACAGAGCAATGTGTATGGCCCCAAAGAGGAAAAGGCAAATTAATCTTCTCGAAAACCTTGGTACTATATCGATTCCTTGCTCATTGGCTCTTGTCAACTGGATGGCAAAACCCACCCCGAACAAGAATGAAAATAAGGTAAAAAACTTCGATTCTATCATTAATAACAGAAATTGGTTGTATAATTCATCTAATAGATAGTGTTTAGTTTCAAACGTCGGTGGACCCCCTGCACTTCCAATTGATGTTATATTAATCAGAAAAATCCCGAGAAGGGCAAATCCCCTTAAACTATCGAGTATGGTGATTCTGTTTTTATCTGGAATCGTTGTTTTCATGATCTTCTGATTCATTATTCTCATCTTCTTTCCCTATCTAGTCTTCCCGTAGTTCGAAAAAGATCACCTCCCTCCATTCTAAAAGAGGCGATGTCTCGTTATTCCGTTAACAACACATCATATCACCGGCCCCTCATAAGGAGCTTTCGGCATCCGGTGAAAATCATATGTCGCCAGTTCCTCCACTTTCGTAAAATAAGCGTGTAAACTGTCTGCCATCATTAAATTCATGACGGAATTTTTTTCATTGATCAATAGGATGGGCTTTTGCATGGCGTTGGCGTACCCGATTTCAAAAGCCGTTCCGCTGTCCACGTACTTGCCTTCGTAATCGCGGATGCCCACTACTACATCGGAACGCCTTAAATGCCTCAGATCATTGCGGAATACTTTCCGCCTCCACTCTTTTGAACCGAATTCGAGATGTTCGAATTGATGAAATCGTGCGGAGAAGATTTCTGACACGTACGGATTCCGCATGAGCGACTGTTCAAGCCTTTGTACCCGGTCTACTTGTTCCTCGCTGAAGAAAGGACTGGCGATAAATACTCTGACGTTTCTTATGACCGTGTTCTCCATATGAACTCCCCCCGAAAAGTACTAATAATATATTTTATTAGTGGCTTTCCAGGTTCATGTATAAGAGTTTGGTTAGGGAGCGCCACGGGGACAGGCACAGCGGCTTTTTTTAATGAAAATAAAAACAGTAGCGCGGGGATTTCCCCCCACACTACTGTTTTTCATTTACTGTACCTTGATCCGCCCTGTCTCAGGGGGTGCTACGCTTCCGCCTGATTCAATGATGTAGGTAATGAATGAGTCCAATGTGGGCGGACCTTCCACAGGATCATGGCCTTTTGTAAAGGCAGTGAATCCATCTCCTCCGGTTGCAAGATAATTGGTGAGAGCAACGGTGTATGTCTGGTCCGACTGAATGGCGTTTCCGTCTCTATCAGTCATGGCTGTGACTTTTTGGCCGGGTGGTGCATCTTTATCGTAGGTGTAGTGGAGCCCCGATGTCTGCATGATGGTTTTGAAATTCCCTGTCCACTGCTGTTCCAGTGCTTCTTTTAATTCGGCGCCGGTCAATGATAGTTTAACCAGGTGGGTGCCGAACGGGAGCATGGTGTACAGTTCTCCCCAAGTAAGTTCGCCCTCATCCAGGTTCGCCCGGATTCCACCCGGATTCATGAATGCGAAGTCGGTGTTCATGTTCTCCCGGTGTGAATCTGCGATAAGATTTCCGATCGACCGCTCCCCACTGGCGGTTTTGTCCTTTGTGATGGGAGCTTCGGCCTGACCCATCTTCTGTTCCAGCATCATCTGTTTGTCTACCGAGTAAGAATCGACCATCTCTTTGATTTTTTTGTCGGGCAGGATTCCATCGTGATAGGTGGAGATGATGGCTGCCTGCTTATTGACGATGTCCTTCTTCTCCCGGTCGATGAGGAGGTCTACATCTGAAAAGGCTGTTCCATAGGAGTACGATTGAACAATCATTTTCCCGTCAACGGACGTATTGGCAAAGCCGTGACTGTGACCGCCGAAGATGATATCTACTTCATCATCGATGCGGGGGGCAAATTCAGCAAGGTCTTGAGCAGGATTTGTTCCGTCTTCGTTTGAAGAGGCGGAAACATGCCCAAGAACGACGATGGACCGAACTCCTTTAGCCTTCAATTCTTTAACACTTTGATTGATGGCCGTGACTTCATCCGTAAATTCAATGCCTTCGATCCCGCTTGGCAGGACGATATCTTTTGTTTCCGTCGTGACAACTCCGATAAACCCGATGGGCACCCCATCGACTTCTTTGATCAAATATGGTGGTAAAATGGATTTCCCTGTCTCTTTATCAATAACATTGGCAGCTGTGTATGGAAATGCCGCCCCTTCAAAGTTACCTGTTTTCTCATGTTTGCCGCCGTCAAGGAGCCTGAACATCTCTTCCGTTCCTTCATCGAACTCATGATTCCCTAACGTCCCGATGTCAAATCCAACCTCGTTCATCCATTCGACGGCAGGTTCATCCTGCATAAGAGATGACACAGGTGAGCTTGCACCGACCATGTCGCCGGAATGGACCAACAAAGTATTTTCGTTTTCCTGCCGGTGCTTTTCTAAATAGGCAGCCAAGTATTCAGCACCGCCTACCTGCTTTCCATTCCTCGTTCGAACCGTTTCCAGCTGTCCATGAAAATCATTGACACCCAGAAGCTGCACAGAAATATACTCTCCAGGGTCGGTGGAAGATGATGCAAATGATGATCCGATGAAGAACACCCCAGCTGCGATTGCTGCCAACATCCATTTACTTAAAGACATGGAAAACCTCCCTGTGCTTTTGTCATCTTCAAGGTAGCACAGTAGTTTTGACCCATTTTTAATAGAACGTTATGGTTTTGTAAAGAAGTTAATATCTACTAAACGCACTGGGCAAAGGTATAAGCCGTTTCTCAAAATTAAAATAAGCGGAGATATTCCGCTTACATTCAGAATGAAAGGTGTATTTGGGGTAATTAAGCGGAAAATTTCCGCTAATGCACAGAAAAATCATGTGATATTGTATTTTTTGGGGTTAATAGGCGGAATTTTTCCTTCTATTTCAAACTTTTCATGTAGTAATGACGAAATAAGCGGAATTTCTCCGTGTATCTGTCATCTCTGGTAAGTAAGCGAGGACGGGGACAGGCACCACGGCTTCTACTCAAAGAGCCAATGGAGATGTCCCCGCGGCTGAAGGAGTAGCAATGCCAAAGAATGCAGTTGCTATTCCTCCTTGGAAAATCACTTAAAAGAATTCAGTACCAACTTAGCCGCCTTTGCGATAAGTTCATTATCATAGGTGGCATTCTCAGTATCGCGGCTGGATAGAATCGCGATGATGATGGGATCTCTATTCGGCGGCCAGACGATAGCGATATCGTTTCGCGTTCCGTAGGCTCCCGCTCCCGTTTTATCGCCTACCTCCCATCCTTCAGGTACAGCGGCACGGATCAGTTCGTCTCCAGTAGTATTCCCTTTCATCCAATCTGTTAGGATTGAACGCTTATCATTCGGGAGCACGTGGTCGACCGTTAAAGCCTTCATGTTGATGGCTAGTGCTCTTGCTGTACTGGTGTCCCGGATGTCTCCCGGGATAGCACTGTTCAATTCCGTCTCAAAGCGATCAGCCTCAGTGACATGATCGCCGATTTGCCTCAGAGCATGTTCGAATCCTTCAGGTCCCCCGAGTTCCTCTAATAAAAGGTTTCCTGCGGTATTATCGCTGTAGCGGATCGCCGCATCACAAATTTCCCTAAGGGTCATCCCGGTGTCCATGTATTGCTCTGTAATCGGTGAATACGTGACGAGGTCCTCTCTGGAGTAGGTGATGATCTCATCAAGTTCGTCCATCGATTTCTGCTTTAGCACTGCCCCTGCAGCCAAAGCCTTATAGGTGGATGTGTAGGCGAACCGTTCATCAGGTCGATAGAATACCTTGCGATTGGTACCGGTGTCAATCGCATAGACGCCGAGGCGGGCATCGAACTTTTTCTCTAGTTGCATGAACTTATGGCCAGTACCTTGTGTTTGTTCTGCTTTTTCTTTTGCCTCGGTCTGTTTTAACCCGTGTCCAAAGAGGCTTAAACTTAATAGTCCAACACACATCAAGATTTTCAACATTCTGGCACTTTTCAACATCATCAGTCCTTCCCTATTCTATTGACAATAGTCCAATTAGACTCTATACTAGCTTAGTCTAATTAGACTATTGTGTAAAGGAATGAATTTTAATGATTAAATCTTTTTTAATGGTAGGGCAATCGAATATGGCAGGTCGGGGGTTCTTGCATGAGGTAGAACCGATCTATAATGAAAAAATTAAAATGCTTCGAAACGGACAATGGCAAATGATGACAGAGCCGATTAATTATGATCGTCCTGTGGCTGGTGTAAGTCTTGCAGCCTCTTTTTCCGACCTGTGGTCGAAAGCCAACCCGGATGATGAAATTGGATTGATTCCTTGTGCGGAAGGTGGCAGTTCCTTGGATGATTGGCACCCTGACGGTACTCTTTTCCGACATGCTTTGTCCGAAGCACGATTTGCTCTTGAAACGAGTGAAATTTGTGGCATCCTCTGGCATCAAGGTGAAAGTGACAGCCAGCATTCTCTACATGAGACGTATTACGAAAAGCTATCTCATATCATTGAAACGTTACGGAAAGAATTAAACCTTCAAAGTGTACCATTAATCATTGGTGAGCTTGGTCATTTCTTAGGGAAAGAAGGTTTCGGAAAGTACTCATCAGAGTTTCAAGAAATCAACGCAGCATTACGTCGGTTTGCTCATGAGCAGCAGAATTGTTATTTTGTATCGGCAGATGGCCTAACGTCCAATCCGGATGGTATTCATATGAACGCTGTTTCGCAACGCAAATTCGGGTTTCGCTACTTTGAGGCATATTCGAAAAAATGTCATATCACTGGACCTCTTCCGGATGAAAACCAATCACTCAAGGTCAACCAATCCTATTCGAAAACGGAACAAATGTATATTCACAGTATGAATTTAGCTCTTGGGAAAATCACATACGCTGAATTTGAAGCACAAATGGCGAAGGTGATGCATCCTTGATTCCCTTACTTATCCTTGGCTTACTTATTCAAAACCCCGGCGCTCATGGATACGAACTATTAAGTTTAATGGAAAAACGCCATTACAAATATATCGTTAACTATACGAAAGGATCATTTTATTACAATTTGCAACAACTTGAAGAAAAAGGGTTGATAGAAGAAACACAACAAGTACGTCCAAACAACAATCGTGACATTCACACCTTTAAGATCACGCCTTTAGGAAGAGAAGAATTTGATAAATTAATGGTCAAATACGGTACCAAATCCGAGTATGTAAACTTACCAGTCTATGGGGCATTACTCTTTGCAGATGTCTACGATAAAAACAAATTAGTAGACTTAATCCAATCCCAAATTGATCAAACAGAAGCCAGAATTGCTCTTCTCGATGACTACTTAGCTACCTTTGAGGAATCACCCGGTCAGATTGATTATTTTGGTCGCATGAACGAAAATTCCCGTTCTCTCCATTTAGTGAATTTAAAGTGGTTTAAGGAATTGAAGGCAGATATAGAAGAGGCAACTGAATAAACATCTAACATCACTACTCCAATGAGATGATTTAAGAGCCAATAGGGACCGGCACCGCAGCTCCGATTCAAAGAGCCAAGGGACCTGTCCCCGTGGCTCACCCGTGGCTCACATATAGATAATTGAGGTGATGCCAACATGGGAAAATTGACACAGAAAGAACAGCAGCAGTCCATCGAAGCGTTTCAGTCTGTCATCCGTAAATCGGAAAATGCCTTTGCTTCGATGAAGTCAGGATCGGCACAGACAAAACTGCTTGAAAAACGGTTGAAAGCAGCCAGGATTGGTGAAAGTTTGCTTACTGCACGCCGGGAAGGAAAAGAGTTGGATGTGAACCAAGAAGAGTTGCTAGAAGCGAAGCAAATATTGGATGGTTTACTATTGATGCTCCCTAGGTTTCTTGAGAAGACAAAGCCTGGAAGCGGACAGCGGACCTACATTTAGAGAAGGATCAGGGCATTTCAAATGGCTGTTTCTTATCTGAACGAATAAAAGAGCCGGCAACCCCGGCTCTTTTTTGTATTATTGATGATTCCTGCACACTTCCCGTAAATCCTTCATCACTTCTTCTTTCTCTTCCCATGAATAAATCGATGCGCCAGCCGCAAGTGGATGACCTCCACCGTTGTACTTTTTGGCAATCGTGTTGATAACAGGACCCTTCGAACGAAGACGAACCCTGATCTGATCATGTTCCTCGATAAAGAAGACCCATGCTTTCATGCCTTTTACATTACCCAACGTACTGACAAGAAGTGACGCCTCTGATGGAACGACAGCGTGCTCTTCGAGGATATCCTTCGTCATGACCATCATGCCGCAGCCATCCCCATCCATCTCGAAGTTTTGCAGCACGTATCCGTTAAGCTTCGTAACGTTTGAATCAACTTCATACATTTTATTGAATAATTCATTTCGGTCAAAATCATAGCGGATCAACTCACCCGCAATGTCAAACGTCTTCTGAGTCGTGCTCGGATACAGGAATCTTCCCGTATCGCCGACAATCCCTGCAAATAATAGTCTCGCCCCTGAATCAGGCAGGGTCAATCCTTTGTCTTTTCCGAACTCGTAAAATTCATAGATCATTTCACTGACGGAGCTTGCCGTTGTATCAATCCAAAGATGATCTCCGTAGGCATCCTCGTTTGGATGGTGATCGATTTTCACAAGCTTGTCGCCGAGTTTATAGCGGCGGTCGCAGATTCGTTCTTCGTTGGCCGTATCACAGACGATGATCAGGGCTCCTTCGAAAACAGAGTCTTCGATATCATCAAGGCGATTCAGGTAATGAAGAGTCTCTTCCTCTATTCCGACGGTGTAGATATTCTTTTCCGGGAATGAAGCTTTCAGGATTTCCACAAGTCCTCCCTGGGATCCGTATGCATCCGGATCCGGTCGGACATGTCTATGTACAATGATGGTTTCATATTGTTTGATGAGGTTCAGGATTTGTTCTTTCATGGGAATCTCCTTTGTAGTGGAATTTATATTTGGCATTCTGCCCTGTTATCTGTAAAATAGTAGCGAGAGTAGTCAACGATGGAGGACAAAAAACTATGTATTTTCTCGCATTACTGATTGTCGTTACGTTTACGTTCTATGTGTTTTATAAAATAAGACAAGTGCGGACGAGACGACCGATGGAAAAGAAATGGTTATCGGCGAAAGCAAGCATTGCCCTAGGGCTGTTCGTTGCCCTGTTCGGGATCAATCAGCTGTTTTTATTCCCCGGCACGCTGACCTATGTCATTGGCGCGCTTTTCATCCTGCTGGGACTTGGAAGCTGCTGGGCTGGATATAAGATGTATAAGCATGTGCTTCCTTACGCACAGAGGGAAGCGAAGGAACTGGATAACCAATAAGGTATGAAAGACTAGATGTTTTATCTAGTCTTTTTTATTTGGTGTAATTTGATGCGTTTTATGAGCGAGTAGTCGTTGATTTCCGCTGCAGATGCTCGCTTTCCGCGGGGCGGGCGGTGAGCTCCTCGGCTGTGCGCCTGCGGGGTCTCACCTGTCCCGCTTTTCCCGCAGGAGTCGAGCATCTTCCGCTCCAATCAACATGAGTTTTTGCTATTTTACTTACTCTCAATCACTTAATCATAATAAGACCTAGTGCCGATCGATCAACTGACAAATCATCAGGGATTTCCCCATGAGTACGCCTTCGTTATATACCTCTACATCCACTTTACCAAACTTTCTCCCGACGTCGAGTACTTTGGGATGGATTTCGAGTATGCTTTCCATCTGTACGGGTTTGATGAAGTAGATGGTCATGTTTTCGATGACGAGATCGCCTTTTTTGTATGGCTTCAGTGCACGGTTGGCAGCTTCGGTCATCAGGGTGGTGAATACACCGTAGGAGAGTGTCCCAATCCCTGTGGTCATTTGCGGTGTGACGGCGAATTGGTAGATTTCTTTGTTGTCTTTCTTTTCGCCTACTACTTCGACTGCGTTTGAGATGAGGTCATCGATCGTTTCCCCTACCTGTGGCTGGCGCTGGATCATTTGCAGGGCCTTCAATACATCCTGACGGCTGATGATTCCCTGAAGCTTGTTCTGCTCATTGACGACGGGAAGTAATTCGATCCCTTCCCAAATCATGATATGGGCGGCGGATGCGACGCTCGTATTCGGGCTGACGGTGATTGGCTGCTTCGTCATGATTTTATCAATACCCGCATACTTTTCCTGCCCCATGACGTCTTTTGACGTAACCATTCCGTGGACTTTTAGATTGCGGTCCACTACCGGGAATCGGCTGTGGAACGTGTATTGATTCTTCTCGTACCACTCTTCCAGCGTGTCATCAAGATGCAGATAAATCGTATCATCAACTTTCGTTAAAATGTCTTCCACTAACACGATCTCTTTCTTGATAAGCTGATCGTAAATGGCCCGGTTGATCATGGTGGCGACGGTAAATGTGTCATAGGAAGTGGAGATGATCGGGAGTTCGAGTTCATCTGCGAGCTTCTTTACATCTTCATCTGCATCGAATCCCCCTGTGATCAGGACGGCGGCCCCTGCACGCAAGGCATGTTCCTGTGCCTGGGTCCGGTTACCGATGATCAAAAGGTTCCCCGCTTCCGTGTATCTCATCATGGCTTCAAGCTTCATGGCTCCAATGACAAATTTGTTGAGCATCTTGTGCAGGCCGGATCGTCCACCGAGTACTTGTCCATCGATGATATTGACCACTTCTGCGTAGGTGAGCTTTTCGATATTTTCTTTCTTCTTCTGTTCAATACGGATCGTTCCTACGCGTTCGATGGTGCTGACGTAGCCTTTGGTTTCGGCATCTTTGATCGCCCGGTATGCCGTTCCTTCGCTGACGGTCAGTGCTTTTGCAATCTGGCGGACGGAGATTTTTTCTCCGACAGGCAGGGTATCTATGTACTCCAGTATTTGTTCGTGTTTTGTAGCCAAGCTTTTCACCCTTCTTTGTAACGTCCTACTTTATATGTTTATTATAATGTGAAAAGCGTGGTGTTTCAATTTAATCAGGGCTTTCGGTGGTGAAAGCCCTGATGGTTGAGTGCATATTATACCTTTTGATGACAGAGTGCTGGTTGATTTTCATTGCAGGGGCTCGCTTTCCGCGGGGCTGGCGGTGAGCCTCCTCGGGCTTATGTGTAGTCCACATGTCCAGCTCCGGCGGCTAGGCCCTCGAGGTCCCCTTCCGCTTCAATCTACTTATGGGGTTTGTAGCTTATCCCTATAAAAAGCACCACTCTCTTCATAAAACTCATCCAAACGACCGTGCTTTCACTTTGCGAATCGGCTTGGATTTTAACTTCTTGCTTTTACCCTTACCTGTTCCTTTAGGTGTGTAAAGCAGGGCGGCGAGGTTTCCGGCTATGACGCAGGTGGCCAGTATGAGCCAGCCGATGGCGAAGGTGCCTTGAAGGCCTTCTGCGAATATGGACATTCGTGGGGCTCCGTAGTAGATGAGTGCCCCGGTGATGAGTAAACAGAGTATATAACGTTGTTTCAAACATTTCCCTCCTTTCTAGGCTTGTATCATGTATATGCGAGTGGGTGGGGGATGTTGTGTAAACATGTGAAAAAGGGTGATGCAAATGCCCTGATTACCTCATATTTGGAGTGCAATAATTCAATTTGTAGTCTTGATAGAACCTTTGTTATATGAGAAATTGTCGGGTAATTCACCATAATGTCCCGCTCACTCTCATGAATTACATGGTAAAATAAGTTAAAATACATTATAAAGTAAACGTACTGAACGCTTGATAAAGGCTTGATAGGTTCAGCAAGACTTCGGAAAGGTTAATACAATGAAATTAAAAATAAGTGTTACGATCTTGGTTATGATTGTACTGTTGTTATTAGTTTCTTGTAGTGAAGAAGTGATGGTAAAGTATAATGGAAGGTCATATAATGGGCCCAATACTTACACTGTAAAAGAATATAATCAAAAGCATGCTCCCGTAAAACCTGTCGGGGATAAAGTGAATGGTATGGAAGTAATGCTATGAGAAGAAGGACAGAAATTAATTGAAGAACAAAAAACAGTCCCTACGCTCCTCGTCCTTAAGAAAAACGAAGAAGAATATATCGTATACAGTCTACAGGGTGGTCCGTAATGGATGTAAAGGTAGAAGAGATAGATGAAAACTCAGAGAATTTTCATGTGAACTACATATTTACTTATACAACAATAAAAACGAGGAGTGAATTCCAATGAAATTCACTCCTCGTTTTTTATACTGTATTATAAATGTTTGTAATTGACTCCGACCTAAATATTGGGAATCAATTTGACACGTTTAATATTCAATAACATCTCCAGCCTTCATAACCTGCCCCTCAGAATCCTCAAGCATCTCAATAAATTTCCGCGGATCCTGTTTGATCGGTGGGAATGTATCATAGTGAATCGGCACGACTTTCTTTGCTTTTAGGAAGCTTGCTGCCGTCGCCGCGTCTTCAGGTCCCATTGTGAAATTATCCCCGATAGGAAGGAATGCAAGGTCAATCGGATGACGTTCCCCGATCAGTTTCATATCAGAGAATAATCCTGTATCCCCTGCATGGAAAATGGTTTTCCCTTCAATCATTAAGAGAACGCCTGCTGGCATTCCCATGTAGATGATTTCGTTACCGTCTGTGATAAGACCCGATCCATGGAACGCCTGAGTCAGTTTCACTTTACCAAAGTCGAACTCATACGCTCCCCCGACGTGCATCGGATGAGTCTTCACTAACTGCCAGCTTAGGTAGGTCGCCAGTTCATGGTTGGCGATAACAAGTGAATCGTTTTTCTTCGCAAGTTCGACCGTGTCACCTACGTGATCATTGTGACCGTGTGTCAGTATGATCACATCAGGCTTCTCGTCATCCACTTTCAGATTCGTCAGTTCGTTTCCGTTGATGAACGGATCAATTAGAATCGTTTTGCCGTTTGTTTCAATTTTCACTACTGAATGTCCATGATATGAAATCTTCATTTTGCATCTCCTCCAAATAAACTTATCTATTTTTCTTACTCTCGTATACTACTTTATGTTATACCCGAATTTCATAAATTTAAGCGAGTGCTGGTTGATTTCCGCTGCAGGTGTTGACTTCAATCAGAAGACTAACTTAATCCAGTTTGCTTCAGTAACTCTAGTCAACTTACGATAAAACACAAAAAAGCCGACTAACATTCCCATGCAGTCGGCTTCCTGTTGTTATTGTTGCTCTAATTGTGTTCTAGTATCTGAGTAGTCTACAGTATGTGCTTCAGCAACAGCCTGGTAAGTAACATATCCGTTCAATGTGTTAATACCTTTTAATAATGCTTCGTTATCTAAGCACGCTTTTTTGTAGCCTTTGTTTGCGATTTGAACCGCATAAGGTACGGTTACGTTTGTAAGTGCGATCGTAGACGTACGTGGTACGGCACCAGGCATGTTGGCAACGGCATAGTGTACAACACCGTGCTTCACGTATGTTGGATCGTCATGCGTTGTGATGCGGTCGGTTGTTTCGAAGATTCCGCCTTGGTCGATGGCGATATCGACAACCACTGAACCAGGCGTCATCGCTTTGATCATGTCTTCTGTTACTAATTTAGGTGCTTTCGCTCCTGGAATCAGTACAGCACCAATCACTAGGTCTGCTTCTTTGACAGCTTGTTCGATATTTAACGGGTTGGACATAAGCGTTGTTACGTCGCTGCCGAAGATATCATCCAGCTGACGAAGGCGATCCGGGTTAAGGTCAAGGATCGTGACGTTGGCACCAAGTCCGACAGCCATTTTCGCTGCGTTCGTACCGGCCACCCCTCCACCGATGATCGTTACTTTACTGCGGCGAACCCCAGGGACACCTGAAAGTAATACACCTTTACCACCGTGGATCTTCTCTAAGAACTGGGCACCGATTTGAGTCGCCATACGTCCAGCCACTTCACTCATCGGAGTCAGTAATGGAAGGGCACGATTCAGTTCAACCGTTTCGTACGCGATTCCGATCACTTTATTATCAATTAACGCTTTCGTTAATTCCGGCTCTGGAGCAAGATGTAAATATGTAAATAAGATAAGCCCCTCGCGGAAATAAGAGTACTCACTTGGAAGTGGCTCTTTTACCTTCATGACCATATCCATGGACCATGCTTCCGCTGCAGAATCAACGATGTGTCCACCTGCTGCTTTGTAATCTTCATCTGTAAATCCTGAACCCATTCCCGCTCCAGCTTCAATGTAAACCTCATGTCCAAATTGAACAAGGTTCACAACACCAGCCGGCGTCATGGCCACACGATTTTCGTTGTTTTTAATTTCCGTTGGTACACCAATACGCATACTAAGCCAACCTCCTAAATGCACTATTGCTCCTTGGAGCATTCACTTCCTAAATATAACACTATTCATATATAATAGCGAAGGGCAATTACTCACCCTGTAAGCACTTACATTCTAACAAAAAATTTTGGAAATATCTCTATTTTTCTTTAAAAAAATAAATGATTATTTCTTCGCTTTTTTCCAAAAATTCTTTAAAATAGAAACCATGCATCCTAGTATACCTAAAGGAGACTTATTTTATGAAACAACCAATGATCGAACGGCTCGGACTCGAAAAGGTCCCGCCTGAATTAAAATCAACCACATGGATCGAATACTTCATCATACAGCTCGCCTTCTCCGTGAATGCAGGAAACTTCCTCATCCCGGCACTCGCCGTCCTTGAAGGCGGACTATCCTTCCAGGCAGCATTTCTAGCCACCGTACTCGGAGCAAGCGTCGCCTTCCTATTCGTATCATTCCTATCTCTACCGGGCTCCCGCTACGGCCTGCCCGCTCAATACGTCCTAAGATCCATCATCGGAACCCGGCTGTCGATGCTCATCGCATCCCCCATCCGGTCCCTGACGTCCCTCTACTGGTTCAGCGTCCAAACCATCGGAGGAACCTTCGTCATCATCTCCATGGTGGAAAAAGTAACACCATACACAATACCGTTCATCCCCGTCGCCATTGGACTCGCCATCATCATGACCCTTCTAGCCCTCATCGGCTTCGAAGCCGTCAAAAAAGCGACCAAACTATTCATCCCGATCCTCGTGATCGGCCAGGGAATCATCCTCTACCTGTTCCTGACAGAAGGAGCCGATTCCCTCCCAACACTCACACAAGGCCAGGAACCCTTCTCCATCGGAACGTTCCTATTCTACTCAAGCCTCGTCTTCGTCCAATACATCTCAGGCGTCAGCGCATCCTCCGACATCACCCGCTACAGCAAAAGCGACCGCCACGGATTCTGGGGACTGTACGGAGGAAACGTCGTCGGATTCATGATGACCGCACTCCTTGGAGGATTGAGTGCCAGCTTGTTCAAGGATCTCAATCCATTCGTGGCAGCCGGCCAACTGACCGACTCCAGCCTGCTTCTATTGGTGATTACAGCTTGTGCGATGGTATCGATGATATCTATTAATCTCAGTAATGCGTATACAGGGGGATACAGTCTGCTTAATGCACTGCCTTCCCTATCGCGGATTCAAAGTGCACTGTTATTTAGTATCGCTGGGATCATTTTAAGTTCGTTTCCGCAGCTGGTTTATAATGCGCAGGAGTATATTTCGTATCTGGGGATCCTGATCATTCCGATATCGGCGATTGTGGTGGCTGATTATTTGGTGATTAGGAAAGGGAGGATTTCGGAGAGTGCGCTTGTGAGACTTGCGAGTGGGGGGTTGAATTTTAATCGTGAGGCGTTGTACGTTTTAGTGATTGGGATGGTGTTATATTTGGTGATTCCTGATTCGTTTTCGCCGGGGTTTAGTTGTTTTATTATGACTTCTATTATATATGTGTTTAGTAAAAAAAGAAGTAGGGTGGCAGAACAGAAGCCTGCTCAGGAATCATAGGGGTCTGACCCCCAGTACATTTACGTTAACTGTAACAATTCTGAATCATAGGGGTCTGACCCCCAGTACATTCAAAGCCTTATCAAGTAACCTCTGACGATTATACCTCTCAGGAAGTTCACAGCTCTTTTAGAGTAAACCTCTATTAATTATGTATTAAAAAGGTGGGATTTCTATGGATTTTATCATTCAAGTGGCTTTAGTATTGGGTGTGGCGATACTTATTTTCTTCCTGTCGTATGTTAGCTCAGTAAAAAGTAAAAAAAATTCAAATGACAAATAGATGATAATATGTATATTAGCAATGAAGAAATGAGATCAGACCTTCCGTAAACTAGCGCTTCAAGGTGACGAAGGTCTGATCTCTATGTAAAACTTTTTATGGCTTTGTATGTTATTTTAGAAGTTTTTTAACGAAAATCTTGAGATACTTCACGGAGAATGGATTCACTATTGAACGTTTTTTTATAAATCACAATTAGCGACTCCTGCCTATTTACATCCTTAGCGTCTCTATTGGCGGTGGTTTTGATGTTGTTGTTCTCTAAGATCTCTTCTTTCTCTAAGTTCTTAAGTCTGCTTGCAGGTCATCTCCGTACCCAATTCACATCCTTTTCGCCACGTGAAGACAGTCCGGATACAGCTCTGTCATCAAGCTGTTCGTCCCCGGAATCATCACACCGTTCTCTTTTACAGACATCTCCATCCAATTCAAGCAATTTCCACAAACAAAATCATTCGTCGACCTTAACATAAACACCTACCCATACTTATACTTCTCTGACTCCAACCGCTTAATCAAAGACTGTACCTGTATCTTCCTTTGGGTATTCAATACAGTTTCACCGTGTCTTGTAACAAAAAGTCTAAGCAACCGATTGATCTCCTTAAACAATCGAGAATAAGTAACATTTTCCCATTAAAACTCAGATAGTCGTTTTAAACTCACCCTATATAAAATGAGGTCTGAGGTAAAAATGGGAGTCGAAGGAACAAGTAAGGTGTCCAAAAACCACTAAAAGGGAAAGCGAAAGGGACAAGGCGGCCGCCTTGTCCCTTTCTAACACTATTCGCAGTGAACTTAACACACTCTCTCACCTTATTATGTGCCAGTTCCCCCGATGTTCTTATCTAAGCACGCAATAATGCTCCATTTGGCTCTTTTAACTCCTGCTCTACTATTTGATTCATCTTAGAGAAGTGGTCGAGAAATTGTTGTGCCAGCTCTTGTTCTTCCGTGTCACTTTTCAATGAAACGATGTCACGCAATATCTGAGCCATCCACGAATTATCAAAATAACGGTACTTACCTGTATTCCATGTCGTTTTTTGAGGGGATTTTTCATTGGCATAGTACTTCCAAAAAGGCATCTGCTTCGATTCCTCGTCTGTAAGTTGGAGTCTGTAATGGGAATGGGCAGGAATATTTCCATCTTCACAAAGTTTACCGATGAAATGATCCTTCACCATATAGACACCTAATATCCGTCTGTCTTTTTCAGGCATGCCGGGATCGACCGCTGTCAGCAGGACCGCACTGTTTTGATGTAAGCGACTGGGTTTGTTTGGCTTACCCTTATTATTTCCACTTTTTATTTCACCAGAGGAAACCGTCCAATCTGAAATGGAGCTGGTCTGTTCTTCTGTATCGCACCTGTAAACCATCTGCGATTCGGGATGAAGTTTATGATTTTTCATAAGTTTTTCATGACCCACTCGAAGCTCCTGGTGTTTTCTTTGCCGTTCCTTTTCCTCTTGCTTCTGCATTTCTACCTCTTTGAGTTCCATTTCCTGCTCGTGTAAAATTTTTTCAAGTGAATTGGCAGCACTCTTATCATGTAGTTTCAAGTGCTGTCTAAATACATCCGGGTAAACAAATTTTTTATTTTCCGAGGCGAAATGTATTTCAACTACCGTATCATTATGATTAACGACGCTTCCCATACCAAACCGCTCATGTGTAACTTTCTTATTGATTAAATTCAATATATTAGTCCTCCTTGTATAAACACTCGGGTACCATTGCCTGAAAAGCTCACAAAAACTGTTTGAATTTCCCTTCGGAATAAATAAGATAGATAACGAAACGTTCAATGTAAAAAATCAACAGGTGATAATTATAGCATTTTTTTGATAAAAATACAAATTATGTGTTGACAACCTATTTTATTGCGAGGTAAAATGTAATTTTGTTTAAATCTTGGTGATTGATCCAACCCTGAGTCTTTTGGATAAATGGGAACGGGTTCAATTTGACTTTTTACATTAATCTGGAATAGCGCATTTTCAAACTAATGATAAATGATCCTTAACAGCCATTGATGATATAGACCTGTATTCTCCTCTTCACCTAGTAGAAAATACACTCTTCCAAGTGCTCGAACCAGAACTCCTCCGTATGAACTACTCAAACATCATGATTACATCCATCCTGCCAATGAAATATCCAATCAGCGCCACCAGCCTATCTACATCCTTAGCGTCGCTATGTTGTTGTTGTTCTCTAATATCTCTTCTTTCTCTAAATTCTTAAGTTTATTTGCAGGTTATTTCCGTACCCGATTCACATGCTTTTCGCCGCACGAAGACATTCCGGAATCAGCTTTATAATCAAGCTGGTCAATCCCAGAATCATCACATCCCTTTTTTACAGATATCCCCATCCAATAAAAATAATCCCCACAAGCGAAATCATTCATCGTCTTAAACGTATAGACACCCCCATACTCATACTTCTCCGACTCCAACCTCTTACAAAAAGGCCTCATTCGCACTTTAAAAAACAGGTCCTCTCGAATCTTCCCAATCGACCGAATATACGGCCTTTCTCCAATCACCACACACCTTAACTGAACTCCCCCCTCATCCATGGCATTCAACAGAATCCACACATACAGGTGATAAAATGTAATCCTGGAAAACAAGATGAGATTTCAAGATCTTCTTAAAATAAAAAAAGCTCCTATTCCCCTGCAATATAATACTTCCATGGGAGTAGGAACTTCATTTTTATTAGATCAATGTAATTATAAAAAATCGGGGTCGGATCCCCAGTACATTAATACTTCAACGCACCAAGGGTCTGACTCACTGGCAAAGGGATAAGCATTGACAAATAAGCATTTCACGACCTATACTTTTATTGTTCATTTGAAACTCCTTTGTAGAAGACTTGTTTGTTTAAGGGAACAAAACAAGGTCAACATTCTACAATAGGAGTTTTTTTATTGTGTGTAAATACTATTTATTTAAAATATGGAATTATTTTAAGGTCGTGCAATGCCTGTGGATCTGATTCCTATATCTCTATATTTTCAACATTGGGGTTTATCCATAAAGTTTCACAGATAGAAACAAAAGAGTGCTCAATGAAGAGGTTGAAACCTCAGAGACCTCACCAGGAGTGATATATATTTTTGAGGCAAGGGACACAACCATTTATCTTTATGCTTGTGCCTTAGTTACAAGAAGTATGTTTACTTGTCTTACCTAACTGCTTATCCTTTTCTGAATCGGCTGAAAGTGCTCCTCATTTAAAGCAGCTGCCGATTTACTTTCTTCATGAAGAAATTCTTGGATCCCTGGTTTTTCTCTAAGTAATTTCTCGTCTGCATGCAATATACCCTCTAAGCCCTTTGTGATCCCATTTAAGGAAAGGATTGTGAGAGAGAAGAACATCATAGGCACCATGAATATCCACCAAGCGTTGAATAATTCATTGAAGTTCATAGCCATAAGTCCTGACCACTCATTGACTATGGGCTTCGGCGGGTCACAGAAAGGACCGTAGCACACGTCTGTTCCCCCAAAGAATAAGAGAAAAAAACCTAAATGAGCCATTATAAGCAATACTTGAATGGTGATTTTAGGAAAAATAATAAATAATCTTAATTGAAGATGAGGGAGGATATGTTTTCTGAAAAGGAAAAATTTACTCCCGCCAAGTACTCTTGCACTTATGATAAATTCCTTTTGTAATATTTCCCTGGTTTCATTAGAAATCAGAATAGCCGTAGTAGGCACAATAATTACAGCGAGAGTGATTATGCTCCATAAAATCCTCTCAGCAAATGTGGTTTCAAACCCCTGTGGAGGCTCCCATAATAGTGGAAAAAGGAAGTTGTAAGCAATGATTGATTGAGGGATAAAATAAAATGATGTAAATAACGATTGAGTTACTTCAAAATATGTTGACGTTATAAAACCTCCAAGTATACCGAATAGAAACGAAATAATAAAACCAAGAATAGAAATAACGATAGCAGCACCAAGGGTATATTGTGCCCCTTCTAGAACTTTGTAAAACATATCATAACCGTCCCGGTCTGTACCGAACGGAAATTCTATAGATGGAGAAAACGGTGCAGATCCTACAATCTCCCCAGTTTTTGACTTTTCAAGCAATGTCTGAGGAATGCTTCCGTCCGACATGTGAAAGTACAGGCTTCCTAGAACCATCATTAAAACAAAAAGCAGGCATACGGATACCAAAATGGTATATTTTAAACGTGCGGTCACAATTTTATCTCCTTTCCTATCCGTCTCTTGATAAGAAACTGAAGAATTTTTAATACAGCAAAAATAGGAATAAATAATAGAATCGCAGTAATAGCAAATATAGATGGCGTATTATATGTGAATAAAAAGGAGGTCACTCCAAATACATTAAAAAGATATTCTAGAATTAAGAGGTTCGATAACATCATCCACACTATCTGTTTCCCATGAAAGGTCACACTGACCAAGATGTTACGAATCATATGTACGAAGAGGATGCGATATTTAGACAGTCCTTTACTTTTAGCCAATTCGACATATGAAGAGCTTTCCTCCTCCTGCACAAAGGAAACCATGAGACCCAAGAAGAAAAAGGTGGGGAGAATACTAAGGGTAATAGCAGGAACAAGAATGACTTCATTTTCACCTACAGAAGCTACATCTATTAACAATATTCCAGTGTTCTTAAAGAACCATATCACAAATGTTTGTAATGCTGCGATAACAAAGATATCAGGCAACGAACTAAACAAAACTGACACTGATTTAATCGCCCTTCTTACTTTACTACCAACTGAAACATACACAATGAGAAGAAGCAACGAGCTGATAATAGCAAGCAAAATACCCAGGAATACAATTTTAGCACTGCTTAGAAATGCATAAAAAATAATAGGAAACAAGTTCCTCTCCACCTCTGATACCGGATTAATATATATAAGGTCCAAAGGTGCAGCTAAATCCTCCAATACCACTATAAGGCTTTCCCCATAGGATGCCAGTGAAAAAAATTGATTTTGAAAAAAACCTGATCCTGCACTGACCAGGATAATACCAACAACTATAAGGAGTGGTTCTGTCAACCTCCTGGTCAGCTTATGTAAAGACATAATAATCCCCCTCGCAAAATACTAAATATTGGATACTACTCTATTTGTTCTATATTGATGTAAAGAACCCTTCTTTAAATCATAAATGACATCTGATTTCGCTGCCAAACTTAGATCATGAGTGATTTGAATGATCATTTTCCCCTCACGCTTTAGCTCAATTAGAAAATTCACCACTTCCTGAGCCGAAGATTCATCTAAACTTGATGTTCCCTCATCAAGAATCAGAACGTCATAGTCTTTTGCTAACGCTCTTAATAATGCAATACGTTGTTTCTGTCCACCAGATAATTTTTGACCATTAAACCCTACTTTTTGGGCATATTGATCTTTTAACTTTCTAATAAAAGGATTAGCTCCTATTTTTTTACTTAAGTATACTAATTCTTCCTCTTTGAGTTCCTCGTTAGCTAACTTTACATTGTCCTTAATTGTTTTGTTGAAAAGATAATAGTCCTGGCTTAAGAAAGAAATTCTTTTTAAAAGGTCTGTTTGGTCCCAATTATTAATCGATCTATTGTTAAAAGTGATTTCACCTTTTGAGCTCATTATATTTTTTAATATGAGATTGACTAGAGTAGTTTTTCCTACACCACTTTCCCCAATAAGAGATACCATTTGACCTTTTTCTAAAACAAGATTAATATCATTTAATATTTTTTGACCCCTATCATATTCAAAAGAGACATTTTTAAATTCAATCGATTCTATTCTTTCATAATCTTTATTTTTAACCTCAGGTGATAGTTCTTCATAGTCAATAACTGATGATAACCTTGACTGAGCACCAAAAGTAGATTGGAATGAATTATATAATTCAATCAGAAAATTAATGGGACCAAATAAACTCATGAAATAAGAAACCATAGCGATCAAAGATCCTAAAGTAATTGTATCTTTGGCAGTCAATATTCCACCTACTATTAGGACCACTAAAAAGGAAGCCCAATAAATAAAGAAATTGATGCCATTAGAAAGCCCAAGATCGTTAGATAACTTCTCGGTGGGTCTTAAGCTTATATTAAATTTTATGTTCATTTCTTTTATGTTTTCTTTTTCCCTAGTATAAAGAAGAATCTCCTTAGCACCCATTAGATTATCATGAAGGTCACTGTTTATATCTTCAAGAGCTTCTTGATATTCTAGTGAACTGGAGCGGATCCTATTTTTGAACCATTGTGATACCAAAATTGAAATAGGTAAGAAGATTAATACAAGTAAAAGAGCAACCTTACTCACAAACATGAGTACCACTGATGAAAAGATGATCTGGAAGGCAATTTGCAAAGCCGTAGGAATCATGTCTTTAAAAATCCGTATAATCTGAGGAATATCTGCTTGAAAAAGGGATAATAACTTACCTGTTTTTCCTTTTTCAAAATATGATAATTTTTTCATCATTATACTTTTATATAGTACTATAGATATATCGATTTTGATTTTTTCACTAAGAATTTGTACTGTCTTATGACGGTAGTAACTGGAAAAGGATGCAATCACTAATAAAGCCGAAAATAATAGAGCAATATTAATAAATAGGTCATATCGTTGGTCTAAAAAAACATTGTCTATTAATAATTTATTTATTAGAGGGATGAATGATGGAAATAATGAAGTCAATAAGACACAAAAACCTAGCACTATCCATTGTTTTTGATATAAACTTAAGTAGTAAATAATAAATTTTCTCAATATTGTCTCTCCTAATTATTTACACAGTAGTGGGCACCTGTTTTTTAACGAATGTTATTCTTATTATTAAGTACAGTTAATTGATGGTGCGTTATGAGTTAACTTGGGTAGAGATTAACCTTTGCGATAAAATTCGCAGTAGCTTTCCGGGCATTCTGCGTATTGAGAAATGAATCCACCTTTTGTCAATTCTACTGCGCTTCCAAGTAAGATGAATGTAGGTGCTGTGTATTGTTTTTTCATTAGTATCAATCCTTCCAAATTTGGGTAGGTGCCCACTACTCTATAAATAATTTGTCATTATGATTGATTCTTTAGCCATATTTCAGCAGACAACGTTCTAGTGATCGGTACAATGTCTGAATAATATTGTATATTTCCCATATAAAAGTTCTTAATTGTTTTCATGAAAGCATCTGAATTTACAAGCCCAGCTCCATTTAACGCCTCGAGATTAAGATGTTCTTGGAACCCTCCCCATTCTTTTCGGAGTCCTTTTGTAATTAGATTACTGTGACCAGCTTTTTGTTTTCTATATTGTATTTTTTTAGGGAGTATTCCTTTTGAAGCTTCTTTAAGAATATATTTGTCGTATTTTGGATTGATTTTCAAGTCAACAGGAATATTCAGTAAGAACTCCATTAGATCGATATCCATAAATGGATATCTAGTTTCAATACCGTATCTTTTTGAAACATACTGTGTCACCCATTCATGGCCTGACTGATATACGATTCCTTCAAAGTACTTGCGACGAGATTCATCATCCCAACATACTCCATCTTGAACCATTTCCCCCTCAGATGGAGAAGACCTTAACCAATCAGGTGATTTCAAGTAGACATCCTTTGGTTTCCTGGAATAGGTAAACAATAATGATTTAAGAGAATATGATTCTCTCCATTTCATTAAACCCTTTGAATAGCTAGATAATTTAAATGTAGTAAGCAAGTTATATAAGTAATTCAAGTTCCCCATAAGAACGTGATCTCCACAATGCCCACTGATCAGTACTTTAATTCCTTTGTCCTCCACTGCTTTCGGTATAATAGAAGAAAGACTATATCCATAAAGGGGATAAGGTTCATCAAAATCTTTAAAACTATCAAGTCCCCCTTTGAAACACCATTCATCATTGCAATCAAACTTATATATTTTTTCAACTGAATAATTATTAAGTACCTCATCTATATATTCACTTTCATCTGCATCTAAATTGTTTGAGAAAGTATAAGAGAATACATTCATTTTAGAGGGGTGGATATACTTATAATAATGAGCGTAAGAAAAGATACTCGAGGAGTCCAATCCTCCACTAAGTGAAAAACCAATGTCCTGTATTTTTTTAGGTATACTTTTTTTAATTGCATTTTTAAATAATTCTTGAAAATGTTCTATATAGTCTATTTCACTACTATATACGACCGGTGCAACAGGAAAATTGTAATACCTTGCACGTTCAACATGAATTTTTTTTGAAATTTTCACAATCTCTCCAGCCTCTACTCTATAAAGCTTCCGATAAGCCGTTTCTACATATGCTGCAGGCTGTGATTTTAAATAATTTTCTAAATAGTTCATATTGACTTCCAGAGTTGTAATCGCTTTCAATTGAAGTATCTCTGTAAACCACCTGACTTCCTCAGAATCAATATAATAGAATAATTGTTTTAATCCTATAGGATCTTTGGTTAAGAATACCTCTTCTGAAACTATGTCGTATAATCCAATTGCAAACTGACCTTTTAAGTATCTTGGAAAATCCTTTTTAAACTTATCGTATAATAAAGCGATTAATAAATTATCTGTTATTTTCGCAGACGATGAAATTTTTAACAGAGAAAAGATTTCTTCTCTATTATCAATTTTCCCATCAAGTGTTATCATTACTTCACTAAAGCCTACCCTATAATAGATTGAATTAGAATCATCCTCAATTCTTTCGTTGATAAAACCCATCCCTACATAACCATTAGTATCAAATATTACTTCACCTTCATTTTTAAGCCTGAAGCAATTTAACATTACATCGATATTTTTTTCCAATTCTGATTTGGAAAGTGATTTAGTCTTTATACCCGTTATAGAGCCCAATACCAATAACTCCTTTATTATATTTCCATAATTGTTCTATATTTTCTTTTAACATATTCATGATTATCATTTAAAACCGTTCCACTATATTCTATCCATGAATGCGCTTCAAACTCACCTTGAGCTATACCTATAAATAATTTCACATCAATCCCTTTTCGAATGAGAAGTGAATATGCCAAAACTGATTTATGAAGACAAAGAGCCTTTTCTTTTAATGGATGTTTAATTCTTACTTTTTCTATATTATTACAGAAATCAATCAATTCCTTTACACTCACATTTTCATAAATATTTTTATTTTGATATTTTTTTAATTTTAACTCCTCTAACACTGGTTTCATCCCTTGTTTTGTTAAGAGTTTATGATAGTAATAGAAAAGTACGTAAATTTTTATTTTATTTAACATAGCTTACTCTTAGAATTTTCTCATTTTCTAACTGCTCTATTAATCTTTTGCAGTCTAACAATAATTTCTCTCGATCTACTTCATAAGTCAATATCATTTGATTCACTGCTTCTTCCACACTTTCTTCTTCCAACAGATACTTTAAAATATCTGAAGCTACCTCATCCAGACTATAGTACAAACTATTATTGTAATCGAAAATTGTTGTGAAACCTTCATTTCTTTGAAGGAAGATCCCATCTTCTAATTTAATTGAATCCATAAAACCCCACCTTTTTGTAAGTTACTTACATATAAATTACAAAATATGTATATTATTTAATCCTTTTTTATCATATCACAACATTCGACATAAAAATTATTCTTTTAGGAATATTCAATTTATTTTTATAATTTCTCACTTGATAACTGATACTTGCAAACCGGGTGTAAACCGGGGACGGTTCTTACTCTACTTTTTGGGTGAATTCGTGGGGGTCGTCTAAAGGAAAAGGTAGAGACGGAATCGTCCCCACTCTACCCAACCCTAAGTTTTTATCATTAAGCCGGTCAATCCCAGAATCATGGTTAAACGGGGACGTGGTTAAACGGGGACGTATCCCACTCGACTTTACTTCATTAATCTGGAAAATCCCACCTTCAACCTAATGACCTTATCAGCCATTGATGATATCGATTTGAAGTCTCTACACTCTTCCAAGTGATCAAAACCAGATCCCTCCGGATGAACTACTCAAATATCATGATCCATCCTGCCAATGAAATGTCCAATCAGCGCCTCTCCCTATCTACATCCTAAGTGTCTCTAATGGCAGTGGTGTTGATGTTGTTGTTCTCTAATATCTATTCTTTCTATAAGATCTTAAGTCTGTTTGCAGGTTATTTCCGCACCCGATTCACATGCTTTTCGCCGCACGAAGACCTTCCGGAATCAGGTTGATTAATTCCAGAATCATTACATCTCTTTATTACAGACATCCCCATCGAATAGAAATGATCTCGGCAAATGAAATCACTCAACGGCATAAACCTATAGACGCCCCCATACCCATTCTTCTCCGACTCCCCGATCGACTGAATGTATTTCCTTTCACCAGACAGCACAGACCCTAACGGAACTTCGCTCTCATACATGGCATTCAACAGAATCCATACATATGGGTGAAAAAATCTATCCCATTCAAACAACCAATGAATGAAATTCCCCATCTACTCATTTGATTCACTCCTGTTTCGTTATGTATTCAACCCTTATATAGTGAGATTGGCAGGGAAAGGATACCCTTTGATGAAATTTATTTAAATATGTTGGTATTGATGAAGAGGAAGGCTGAACGCTAGAAGTGGTTTTGTGATTATGGGTTTCTGTTAAACTTCTGAAAAACAGTGGCCGATCCCTCGCTAATTCCTTCTTTTTCTTTACACAATAGAAAAAAGCTTCCAAGAGAAACGGTCCCCCGTCCACTCTCCAGGAAGCTTATTACCTTTTATTTGACGTAATTTACAAAGAGCTCAACTGTTTCTTACGTTACCACCTTCGAGTAACACGAAGGTAAATCATACGCATATGGAGTGATTTCATTTGTTGACCGTCAAAGAAGTGTCGATGCTCCTCGACATGACCGAGCACACCATCCCCTTCTATACCGACAAAGACTGGTTCCGAGCCTCACACGCGATGAGCATAACACGTGCCTCTTCAATGAAGAGTCCATCAGTTGGTTGACAGGAAACGAGCTTGCCCCTTAACGGGACAAGCTCGTTTAAATATATAAGTTTCTGGTCTGACGCGTGAAGTGCCTGGCCAAGTAAAAACTCAATAATAGAGCTTGACGGTTAGGATGATCATAATCAAAAACATTCCCAAGGAAGCAATCAAAAACGGAGTAAGAGTGAGTGTGAAGATAGTAACGGGAGTATCCTTCGACACCTTAATCGCATATCTCATAAATACTCTCTCTTCGTTTAACATATGACTTGAATAATACGGAGAGAAGAAATTAATCACCAATAAAACAAAACACACCACGAACATCGTATTGATAAAGCTATAATGAAAAATGAAATCTATGATGAAGATGACCAGCGTCATGAATAGAAATAGCGTTTGCTTATTTACGTTCTGAGATAGTTTTCCATAGAACCAGCCTTCTAGCTTCTCCCATAGTTTCGAGAGTAACACTATAATAAAAATACCAAAGAATATATTAAATAATGGTATGATAAGCATGTTTTTCTCTCCGTTTCAATAGTGATAAAGAACAAAGCCAAGCTTGATATCGCAGCTCTATCTATCCCAACAAGTATGGTGCAATCCTCGTTAAACCTTCGGATACGATCTCTTACATAAAACCCTGGTGAAGATTCGAATCCCTCCCTGGAGTCAGGGAAATCCACAGGTAGCTCCAGTACTGTTTTTATTTTACCAAAAAATTACAAAAGGAGCATCTACTTATATCTAAAACCGCAAAAAAAGTTTTCATTATGAATGGGGTCATTCCTTCTGCTTTTTAAGGATCTTACCTTCAGATTATTGTCAAAGATACATGGATGAGAATGAAAACAAACAATATTAAGAAGAAGGGAAAACGCTAGAAGTGGTAGAAGATATTGATACTGAACACACTACTCAAGCATGACCTTTGGAGGGGGAAATGAAGACCAAGTTTGTTATCTTACCGATGATGATTGCTTTCGGCTTCATCGTCTTTGTCCCGCTGTTTTTATTAGCAGCCCATCAAGCACAGAATATATTGAATAACGATGAAGATGAAGTGAAAGAAGTGGTCGTGAATAAATTGAGTGCCAAATACAACGAACCGTTTCAGATTATTTCCTATCTTGACTACAGTGCACCCATTGACTTCCACTTATTAAAAGCCGAATCGAAAAAGACCGGATATAAATTTAATGTTTCATTAGAAGACGGAATGATGAGGGATGAATATGGATTGTTTCTTGATATACGAGAGACTGTTCAACAGTATTTTTCTATGGAAACATACTATTTAGAAGTTGATCCATTTACCGATGTTTTAAATAGTTCACTGGAGTTAGATAATGAAGATATTAGAGTTACTGTTTATATTGCCAGTACAGGGAATGATATAGATAAAGAAAACGCTTATCATTTGTATGAGGAATTGATGAATAAGAAATACAAGGAGTTTGAATTAGTGATAACTAATTTTAACTATGATGATAGTATTTTTATGGATGATATTCAGAAAAGTCAGTACGATAAGTTTGCAGAAGAGAATAACGTGATTCATGCATGTGAACTTAACTCTCAGATTAGTAATCTGGATAGCTTTACTTTGGTGAAGTATTGTAAGTGAATCTTTTTTTGGATCAACAAACGAAAAACCTCATTCGCAAAAATGCACGAATGAGGTTTACCACCACAATCTATTCTGAAGATTCTTCTATATTCTCCTCCGTCACCAACTTCAACGGCACCGGAATCTTCTCCTTCACTTTCTTCCCTGACAACACATCAGCCCCCGCCTGAACAGCCAACTGACCAATCTTCTCAGGCTGCTGAGCAACAGTCGCAGACAGGTTGCCATTCCGAATGCTAGTAATCGCATCTTCATTTCCATCAAATCCAACGACTAGAACGTCACGTCCAGAACTCTGGATCGCCTGCAGTGCTCCTAATGCCATTTCATCGTTATGAGCGAACACCGCTTTGATATCTGGATTCCCTTGTATCAGGTTCTCCATTGTATTTAGTCCTTCGGTACGATCAAAGTTCGCGGTCTGCTTGGCCACGACATCCAGCTTTTCATCCGCGATGTTGTGGAACCCGGCTCCACGCTCACGAGTGGCAGATGCTCCAGGGACACCTTCAAGTTCTGCAACCTTTGCTCCTTCACCTAGCTGTTCGACGAGGTATTCTCCGGCCATTTCGCCGCCCTTTTCGTTATCGGAGCTGACGAGTGTGGCGACGTCTCCTTTTTCCGCTGAGCGGTCAAGGGTGACGACGGGAATGCCTAGGCTGTTGGCGGACTGGACGGCAGTTGAGATGGCCGCTGAGTCCGTCGGGTTGATGAGTAAGACGTTGACGCCCTGCTGGATGAGGTCTTCTACATCATTGATTTGCTTGGCGGCGTCGTTCTGAGCATCAACGACGACGACTTCCATGCCTTGTTTTTTCGCTTCGTCTTCTACTCCGTTTTTCATGGAGACGAAGAATGGGTTATTTAGGGTTGAAACAGAAAGTCCGATTTTGATGTCTTCAGGGTTCGAGCTTTTATTTGGCTTGGCCCATTCCGGCGGCTGCAGGGAGCAGGCGCCAAGGAATAGGAGTGATAAACTGATTAGTAATAACCATGCTTTTTTCATAGTATCCCTCCTACGCTGCTTTCTTTCGGTCGATGAGAACGGCGATGATGATGACGACACCCTTTACGACCATTTGGAAGAAGGATGAGACGCCGAGCAGGTTCAGACCGTTGTTCAACGTTCCGATGATGAGTGCACCGATCAGTGTTCCGACGATCAGTCCGCGTCCGCCTGACAGGCTTGTCCCGCCTAGGACGACGGCGGCGATGGCATCGAGTTCATAGGATGTACCCGCTGTCGGTTGGGCTGAGTTCAGACGTGACGTCAGAATCGCTCCTGCGAGTGCTGCGAGTAAGCCTGCCAGGGAGTAGATCATCACTTTGATGCGTGGTACTTTGATCCCTGAGATCAGGGCTGCTTTTTCATTCCCACCGATGGCATACGTTTTTCGGCCAAACGGAGTTTTATGCAGGATGACCCACAGGATCGCAAACGTCAGGATCATTGTGACTGCAGGTACCGGGATTCCAAGGAAGTATCCTCTTCCGAACAGTTGGAAGGCATAGCTGTCGCCAAGTCCCGTAATTGGGTTACCGTCTGTGTAGACGAGCGTCAACCCGCGGAACATGGTCATCGTTGCGAGTGTTGCGATGAATGGTGCCATTTTTCCTTTTGTGATGAGTAGTCCGTTGACCATTCCCATTACGGCTCCGAGGATACAGCCAATCAGGATCGCAAGGATTGGGTCGATACCCGATACCATCATCCCGGCCATGAGGGCACTGGATAAGGCGAGGATCGAGCCGACGGATAAGTCAATTCCCCCGGTCAAAATGACGAAGGTCATCCCGTAGGCAATCAGGGCGTTGATCGCGACCTGTCGTAATAGATTCAATAAGTTCAAGGGTTCTAGAAAACTAGGGTTGATGATGGATACGGTCGCAATCAGCACAAACAGTCCGAGGAGCGGACCGAGCTTTTGCATCAGATTGCCGACGTGATCCGTTTTGAGTGCGTTATTCATGTGCGGGACCTCCTGTCGCCAATGTCATGATTTTTTCCTGTGTGGCTTCTTCCTTTGATAGCTCTCCCGCGATGGTCCCTTCATGGACGACGAGGATGCGGTCGCTCATTCCGAGTACCTCTGGCAGCTCGGATGATACCATCACGATCGCGACACCCCGGTCGGTGAGCTCGTTCATCAGTTGATAGATTTCCCGTTTCGCCCCGACATCGACTCCCCTCGTCGGTTCGTCGAGGATGAGCACTTTCGGACCAATGCCGATCCATTTGGCGATGACCACTTTCTGCTGGTTCCCGCCGGACAGGTTCTTTGCGTGGGTCCGGGCTGATTCCGTCTTGATCGTCAGCCGTTTAATGAGCATTTCCACAAAGTCCTGTTCGCTTTTATCGTTGATCAAGCCTTTCTTCGTAAAGCTGTAGAGGCTTGGTAGGGCGATGTTATCCTTCAGGGAAAAGTCGAGGACGAGTCCTTCATCCTTCCGATCCTCGGTGATGAATCCAAGACCAAGCTTCACTGCCTGATCGGGTGTTTTAATGGTGACCTGTTTCCCGTTCACGAGGATTTCGCCTTCATAGCGTCCGTCGAGTCCGAAGATGGTGCGCATGATTTCTGTTCTACCTGCCCCCATCAATCCTGATACGCCGACGATTTCTCCTGAACGGACTTCGAAGCTGACTTTCTCAAACAGTCCCTTCTTTGTCAGGTTCCTTACTTCAAGCATTGTTTCCCCTGGCTTTGGTTGGCGTTTTGGAAAGCGGTCTGTCAATTCACGTCCGACCATTTTCTTTACGACCTCATCAAAATTCGTCTCGGGGATCGGCGTCGTATCCACCGTGCGTCCGTCCCGCATGACCGTGATGGTGTCACAAATTGTGAAGATCTCTTCCATCCGGTGGGAGATGTACACAATCGACACGCCGGCTTTCTTGAGCGAGCGGATGACGGTGAAGAGCATTTCAATTTCCCGGTCCGTCAATGCCGCGGTTGGCTCGTCCATGATGATAACTTTTGCATCTGTCATGAGGGCCTTGGCGATTTCGATCATCTGCTGCTGTCCGACCGAGCATTGTCCCGCTTCTTTTGTGAGAGGGATGGAAATGTTCAGTTTCTTAAACTGCTCATTCGCAACCGCTTTCATTTTTCGCGTATTGATGAGACCGAATTGTGTAACCGGTTCCTTATTGATGAACAGATTCTCAAGGACGGTCATCTCCGGCCAGACGTTCAGCTCCTGATGGATGAAGGCAACGCCAAATTCCTCTGCCTGCTTCGGATTATCAAACGTCATGTCCTTCCCGTCGATGGTGATCGTTCCCTGATCCTTCTTGTGAAGACCCGTCAGGATGTTCATCAGGGTCGACTTTCCCGCACCGTTTTCCCCCATCAGGGCATGGACCTCACCTTCCCCGATCTCGATGTCCACGCCTTCAAGGACCTTGTTCGTCCCAAATGCTTTATGGATATTCTTCATGCTGATCTGCATGCTACTACCCCCTTTGTTTTAAAAAATGACTCCCGCGTGAAGGATGCAATTCGCATACGGTGTAACTTCCCCCGTGCGAATGACAACCTTCGCCTTATGGGATTCTTTCTTGAAGTCTTCATGAGATACATACTGGATCCCGTCAAACCAGGAGGTCATTTGTTCCTGAACCCCTTTATTCGTTTCCACTTCCTCAGCAAGCGTGACAGTTTCGACGACCATTTCTTCCTTTAACAGTTCGACCACGTCAAGGAAGGACGGCTCTCCCGGTTTCAATGCCAGGTCGATTTTCACAACGTCTGACGGAATCGGGAGACCGGCATCGGCCACGACGATCGTATCGGTGTGGCCGAGATCGGCTAGTATTTTTGCTATGTGACTGTTCAAAATGCCATGTCGTTTCATTCTACCAGCTTCCTTTCCACTTCGTCTCTTGTCGGCATTCCGCCCTGTGCCCCGAATCCGGTCACGGAAAGTGATGCGGCGCGGTTTGCGAATCGGAGGCTTTCTTCCATTGATTGTCCTTCAGCGACAGCTGTACCGAATGCGGCATTAAAGGTATCCCCTGCTCCGGTAGTATCCACCATTTCCACTTTGAAGGAAGGAACCTGGATTTCCTTTGTGCCGTTATGATAGCGGACTCCCGCTGCTCCTTCGGTGATGATGACTTTGTCAGGATATTGTTTCAGCGCCTCTGACGGCTTCATTCCATTAAAGAGCACATCTGCTTCATGTTCATTCGGTGTCAGGTAGCTGGCACCAACGATGACATTCTGTGAAATCTTTCGTGCAGGTGCCGGGTTTAGTAGCAGAGGTACTTCAATGTTGTTGCACAGTTCTGCTACGTACTCGACCGTTTCCTCCGGGATTTCCTGCTGGATCATGATGAGATCGCATGTTTTGAGGAAGTCAGCTGTTTTCTCGACGTATTCTGGTGTCACAAGATCATTGGCCCCTTTTACAACGACGATGCTGTTATCCCCTTCAGCAAGGATGATATGAGCGGTTCCGGATTTCTCACCTGTAACCGGTTCCACATACTCGGTATGAACACCATTACTCTTAAAGTTTTCCAATATCTCTTGGCCGTAAGGATCATCGCCTACGCACCCGATCATGTAAACGTCTGCCCCAAGCCTTGCTGCTGCAACGGCCTGGTTGGCTCCTTTTCCTCCGGGTACCGTGTCAAAGCTGTCGCCGAGTACCGTTTCCCCTGCACCGGGGCGCTTCGCTGATGTGACCACCAGATCCATGGATGAACTGCCGATCACGGCAATCTTCGCTTTTTTCATCTTTCTTCATCCCTTTCGTGTTGTGTTTCGCTGTATAAGTTCAACGGGAAACTGAACCGTTGTATCGATGTCTTTTTCTTTTTTTATCAGTTTAATCAGAAGTGCCGCTGCCTGCCTCCCCATTTCGTAGGCAGGCTGCCTGATTGTGGAGAGCGCCGGATAGGAAAGGCTGCTCTGAGGGATGTCATCGTAGCCGATGATCTGTACGTCTTCAGGTATCTTCTTCCCGAGCCTCAATGCCTCATGGAGAATCGCGATCCCGACGATATCATTGCTTGCGATAACCCCGTCCGTATCTGAATAAGTGGCGAACAGTTCCTCTGCCCAGCCCTTTGCGTCTTCAAAGGAGAACGAGGTTGTGGACATCACGGTGAAATCGACGTCTGTCCCGCTTAAGTACTCGACGGCTCCCCGGAATCTGTCCTGTGCCGGCTTCACGTGAGCCGGTCCCTTCATGACGGTGATCCGCTTCGCTCCTTTTTCCACTAAGGTCTTTGCCGCCAGGCGTCCACCTTTGCGGCCGTCCGCGTACACTGCCGGATAGTTGTCCGTGGTCCGGTCAAGGAGGACGAGTGGGAGATTCAATTCACTGTATAACTGATCATGCTCTACATGATTGGTCGCTGAAATCATGCCGACGACATTGTTCTGAACGAAGGTCTGGATATAATCCAGCTCCTTTTGGATGTCCTCGTCGCTGTTTCCAAGGAGGAGCCTGAACCCGGCCTCACTCACTTCATCCTCTACCCCTCTCGCCAGCTGCGGGAAGTACGGGTTCGTGATATCCGGAAGCAGCAGTCCGATCAGCCTCGACTCCCGTTTATACAGGGACCGTGCCACCTCATTCGGGCTGTAATTCAGCTTCTCGATGGCCCCCATCACTTTCTTCCTCGTCCCGGCTCCTACATAGCCATTATCATTCAGCACCCGGGAGACCGTCGCCACTGACACCCCCGCTTCACTCGCCACATCCTTGATTGTTGCCACGTGCGTCACTTCCTGTTCGTTTGGTTGGTTAGTGTGTAACCGGTTACACATAAAATAACATAGATTTGTAATCGCTTGCAATCGTTTTGTTTATTTTGTTCTCTTTTTAAATGGATGGCATGGACGTGTTCGAGGGGACTTTTTTCCAGATGTGAATAGGAATCCATTAATATTACAGAATTTACTAATATTTCTCCCTTTGTTCCTTTATACTTACGTTAAGGGGTGAAACAATGAAAAAAGGTTGGATGTCAATTGTCGGTGGAATTATAGGAGGCTTGATTCTCTCTTTCTTTACGCTCGAATATGATGGATGGAAATACATTACGGTCAGTGGTAACGGAGAAGTAGAACAAGTCATTCATGAGCTTGATTTTAACCTTATCACAAACGCTTTCCTTCTGATGATCGTCTGTGGAATTATCTTGTATTCGTTATTATCAATGATTGAAAAGAAGAAGTCTAGAAATTAAGGGGATCCTTTTTAGAGGTTCTCTTTATTATTTCTAATAGATCACTCATATTCTTGATAAGGTCTATTTCAAGAGGTAGAAACGAACTAACAAATCGATACTTCCCCTTTTGAAATTTTCGGTGTGGAGAAGTTGTTGCATCCACTCATAATCAAAATGAACACAAGAGAACAAGCGTTTACGATTCGCTTCATAAGCGTTCACCTCCATGTTCATTTAGACGCTATCACGCAATTTTTATATCAAGCTTCGTTTGGTTTAACAAGAAAACGACACTAAAATGAGCTCCAATTATTCGAAAAGTATATCATAACCTGCGGTAAAATAAGGATAAGAAAATATATCAATTAATTATTTGGGAGCTAGAAAATGAAAAATAAAAAACAAAATAGAAAAGAATTCTATAAAGATACCCTAATAGAGTTTATATCTGAAGTGGTTTTCAACATCTTATTGTTTATACCAAAAATGATGTTTCGCTTGATAAGAAACATTTGGTGAAATAGGAAAGTGGCCATTTAATGAAGCCCCCTAATGAAGGTTTTTTGAATCAGTGTCGGTGAGGGTTCATATGATAGATTATTTATATAATGGACGAAAGGCTGGAATACATCATGGAAAAAAAAGAAGCACCGATCATTCAAACAGAACGATTGACCTTACGTCCGAGAGCGGAAAAAGACATTCCCAATATGATGAAAATGATGAACAATGATGAAGTAAGAGAATTTCTAGGGCTTAATCCCCCTCGTGATGAACACTCCATGTTAGAAATGGTGAGGAATCGCACTGAAACAAAATGGACGGTTGCCTTAAAAGATACGGATGAATTCATCGGTGATGTCATGATTCCAGAAATAGCAGAAGGTTATCTTGGCGGAATCGGTTATCGCTTCATGAGAGAGCATTGGGGAGGCGGTTATGCGTATGAAGCAGTTTCCGCGGTCATTGAGCATAGTAAAAGCACATTACACCTTACACGCCTATTTGCTACTATAGATGATAAAAATATCCCATCAAAAAAGTTAATTGAAAAACTGGGATTTACTTTGGTGGCAGTGTTGCCTGAATCGCATTTACACGGCCGGGTTGCCGATGTAGCTTATTATTCTCGTATAGTATAAGCAGTTTTACGCTCTCCTGAAAAATAACAAACTGGTGAGTGATTAAACAGCTAATAATTAGTATGATAAAACAAAGAGATTCGTCAATCGACGAATCTCTTTGTTTTTTATAGTTGCCAGTTTGGATGGCACTATTTTTACTCGATCACGTTAAAATCTCTATAAATGAATCAAAATTCCTAACAGGGTTATAAAGAAAATAAGCGGAGGTTTTCCGGTTACATTCAGGATGGAACTAGTTTTAGCAGTAAATAAGCGGAGGTTTTCCGCTTACGCAAAGAAAAATCACTTATATTTGTATTTCTTGAGTCATTAGACGGAATTTTTCCGGCTATTTCAGCTTTTTTTTAACCGTCAGACTCAATTAAGAGGAATTCTTCCGTCTATTGATCAGTTGACGAATATGAGGCCGCTTCCGATTATTGGAGTGGATTGATTCGTTCATCAAATTTCAATTTAAGAGAAATGGAGCTTTTCAGCACCTTCATTTATTTATCGAATTCATTAACTGAGAGAAGTATTGGGATTGATGGGTCTTATTTAGGTGATACCATGAATCTAATGTATCTGGTGTAAACACATCTATTTTTTTCAGTACCTCCATGGCAAATTCCAGAGGAGCTATTCCTGATGCCGTAACTAAATTCCCATCAGCTACCGCAGGTCCCGATTCATAGAACGTTTCTCCTTTATAGTTGGGACATACCATTTTCGTATATTCCAAGTTATTACTTGTATGCTTTCGAGTATCTAAGTATCCCCTATTCGCAAGGGCCTCAACTGCACCACAAATGGCAGCCACAATCGTGCCACTCTTTAAAGCCCGGCCAGCTCTTTCAAGGATAGGTTGATGGATATCTTCACTCCAAGTAGTCCCTCCTGGTAAAATTAAAAGATCTTCACTCTCAAAAGTACATTCATCAAGGGACATATCCGGTTTTATACTCAGTCCTCCCATCGTCGTAATCATTTCTTTAGTAGCCCCTACTGTCATGACGTTTACAGGTGCTGCATCTTTTTTGAAATATCTACCTGAGTTTAATTCAGCCATTACATATCCATATTCCCAGTCCGACATTGTATCAAATACATATAGAAAAGCTTTTTGTGTTTGCATCCAATTACACTCCAATCACCATTGATATAGCTATTATAATAAAACTTCCCTGACAGGTAGCGTCAGGGAAGTCATTATACTTGATGAAATTCTATTAATTCCGTCAAAACTTCAATCAGTCTTTCCTTAAGACTGATTGGCTCCATCACTGTAATCGATGTATTGTACGGTAAAAGTAAATAAGGTACATATGTATGGATCATGTCTGTTTCAAGAAGAAACACGGCTTGATCGGAAGTCCGTTCTTGTACATAATGTCCTAAGAACCAATGTTGGCAAATATCATCTAATGCACTTTTATCACCATGAAGAACCAAAGGAATAATCCCTTCTTTATCTTCCATTGTGGGAAGAAGGTTTTTTATAAAAAAGTCCCGTGCTGAAAAATCTTCCGGCTGGTTAAACGTATTTTCAGTCAGCGTCAGACTTTCTATTCGATCGACTCTAAAACTGCGGATATCATTCCGAAGATGACAAAATCCAATCACATACCACTTCTGATTCCAATAGATCATTCTGTATGGATCGACTAGTCTCTCATGTAATGGCTTTTCGCCACCTTTTTGATAGTGAATGCTAACTGAGTACCCGTCAGCTACGGCCTGTTCCAACTCCTTTAAAAAAGGATCCATAGAGTGTGAACTTGATCGGCTTATGACTTCAAGTCTCGTTACATGTAGGTTTACCTTTGTCTCCTGCTCTTGATTGGAGTGGTTACTTAGTTTTGAAATGGCTCTATCGAGTGCTTCCCCTCCATAATATCCGGCTTCTTCTGCAAACACAGCCGCGTGGAATAGGGACGTTTGCTCCTCAATATCAAAAAAAAGCGGAGCCTCAATAAAATGGTTCAATAAAGAGTATCCACCATTATGTCCTGGTTCTGAAACAATCGGTACGCCACTTGTAGAAATGGTATCAATATAACGATACACCGTCCTAATATTCAACTCTAACTTTTCTGACATTTGTTGTGCCGTCACTTTTTCACCTGAACGAAGCATCCAGAGAATCGCTAGCATATTGTCCGTTTTGGGCATGTGATTTCACCTCCATATATAATGAATAACCCTATTACAATACCAATTATTTCAAATCTTATCATATTGAGCAATCCACTTATTCGATTAATTTGCTATTTTACAAACTATGTGCAAGCCAGAGGTTGTGGAATGTGGATTTATTAGAAAAAAGGGCACATACATAGGAAAAAATTTAAGCTATATGATGCCTATATACTCTTTAGTTGTAGCTTGTCTAAAGATTAGGAAATGATCAAAGTGAATTTTCCCATTATGGCCCCCGTTTCTTTAAGTGTAATCATTCACATTCCAAAGTTACCACTTTACATTTAAATCACTTTTTAACATTGAATACATATATAAATCATCAAATTTCCCAACAGTAAATTCATAACTTCTCAAAAGTCCTTCTCTCATAAACCCTGTCTTTCTGCTAATCTTTAAGACGGTAAATTAAGAGGTTCTATTAACACCCTTCTATCCGTTGTAAATTCATATGTTCAAATCCATACCTTATAACAGCCTCAAAAGCCTCACTTGCTATCCCTTTATTCCAGTATTCTTTACTTAACTCACTACCAATTTCAGAACGATAATGCTTTGATACCAAATTTAAAAGACCACAACTACCAATTACCCCTCCTTTATCCTTTAATGTTATTCCCCATCTTATTCCCGTTTTCTTTTCCAATATCGAATGATACTACGAAATTTCATCCAAAGCGTCATCTATGGAATTAAAGGGTTCTAATCCCATATGCTTTACTACATCTTTATTAGATAGGTACTTTAAAAGGTTGCTTGCATCTCCATTTGTTCCTTGTCTCAAAATCAATCTCTCAGTTTCAATTATTGGAAAATCATTAATATTTACCAACAATAAACCTCTTCCCACGATATATTAGTAAACATTGCTTTTATTCGCCCATTAACTTAATACCAATTATTTCAAATTCATCTAATTCTTACAATGATTTATTCAAAAAAAGCGCAATGTTTAATTATCGCCCCCGTTAATTGAAGATGCCCCCAGACAAATGTAATTTAAAGGAAATAAAAAGGTTATTGTGTGTTAATATATAACTGAATATTAAAAATTATTATAAGGGGTGGAATATGAAATTTTATTCACTTATTTTGTTAAGTGTTTTCAGTTTGTTATTGGGAGGATGTAGAGTTATCCTTTTTGAAGAATCAGTTGAGGTCCCTAATTCAAAATATAAATTGGATGCTAAAGTTTATATAAAGAGTGCAAACATAATAATACGAAATAAGACCAATCTTCCTCCAAAGACCGAGTTAGCAATTTCTATTCAACCATATTCAGAAAATCAACCTTTAGGCAAAATACAAACATATGAAGTTGAGCCTCAAAAAGAGAATGTCACTATTACAACAGTTTTCGTGGATGAAGAAGGAAAGGTGGAACCAGTCGTAATCGATAGACCAGACCCTTCAAAAAGATACAGAATTGAAATATCAGTTAAAAACGAAAATACTGCCGAAGACAACAAGAAAATTTCACTTGCAAAGTATATCAATTTAATGAAAATTGAAGACCCAGATGGAATAGGAGCAAATTTGACCTTTTTATCTATGGCAGAGATAAAAGAGCTTTTTCAGACTCCTATGCAGGCAAACAAAAATGGTTAATATTACTTTATTAAAGGAACCTTCTGTTTTATGGAAGGTTCCTTTTAAAATACCGCCGCTTGTTATTCCATTTACCTGCCCGTTTATGGAATAGCGATCTCCAAAGTACTAAACAATCAGTTGCTTAATTTTTTATTGATCTCATTAATTGCTTTAGAGGTTTGAACATGGTTCAACCAATCTTCTTTTACCGTTTCTTGCTCTTCCATCAAGATTTCAACTATGTCCATATCCTTTAATTTTGTATAAAGATGTTTTGGCTCACCATTTACTTTTGCGCAGCACATCCTGGTTGCTCTTGTGGGGCCTAAAAAGAATGCAAAGTCTAACGCGGTTGAACCTTCAGGTAGGGAAACCACTTCCATTTTAGGAGTGTAAATTGTAATATCATCTTGCAATAATTCGAATGATATCATTTCGTAGAATTCTAAAGGGCTATTAGAAATCGCCTTAACTGACTGAATGGAATCTCTTAACAGATCGGAGCTGAGCTTTTCTATTTCTGTGACAGAAATTTCTTTAAGTAAATTAAATATACTCACATTCATTGAGACTTTAGTTTTAATTTCAAAGTTAACTTCAACATCATTAACCAAGACTGCTGTTTTAAGATGGCAATCAAATATTTTCCTTTGCCCTGAAATTTCATCTCTGAATTTATTTGGAGCAGGTCTGAACGAATTATGTATTATTCCTAAGAGTGTATAGCAGTTTATTGAAGTATCTGTGATGACATGCATGGTGTAAAGATTAGGAAGAGCCTCTCCATCTTGTAGCTTTGAATAAGTCACGTAGATAGGTGCAGAATTCCAATTCATTTCTACATTGAATGATATTGGATTATTGTGTATGATCTCTCTTTTACAATAATTAAAAATGTTAGAGTGAATTTTTTCATAGTTATCTTTTAATTTCTTTATACTTAAATATCGATGGGGGTTGAGATACTTAAAAGCAAGATCCTCAAGTTCCGATTGGAATTCGAATAACCCTAATCGTTCACAAAGAGGAGAGAAAAAGATTAATGTTTCATTTGCATAAGGAACTTTCTTTTCCCTTTTTTTAACACCAAGAGTTCTCATGTTGTGAAGCCTATCTGCTATTTTAACAATCGCTACTCTAATATCCTTGGCCGCATTTGAAAGTAGCTTTTCAGAATTAGAGGCATTATAGAGATCTTTGTTAATGGAACCTTTTTCAAACTTTGTTAATCCATCTACAATCAAGGCAATCTGGGCTCCAAACTTGTTTACAATATCTTCTATGGAGAAATTAGTATCTTCAACTACATCATGAAGCAGAGCTGCGGTAAGAGTTATTATATCCGCCTTATAATCCATCAAAATTTCACACACTGTAAATGGATGACAAACATAAGGTTCACCAGTTGCCCTTTTCTGTCCAAAATGTGCTAGTTCTGCAAAGTTTATGGCACTCTTAAAAACATTTAACTCCTTGGGTGTTAAATAAACAGCCTTTGTAATCAAAGAATTTCTTAACTCAATTACCATTTTATCTACTCCATTTTTTCTTTTGGATAATTATAACATTATCACTAAGTCGGGGAGATAATAATTTTAATAAATGCTCAATAACTAATAAAGGATGTTTCGAATACCAATCTGCTGCTTTCCAGGTATTACGCACTTTTTATACAAAGAAAGGGACGTCTGCTATTTTCAGCAAACGCCCCCTTTAATTTAACAAGGTGCTCATTATCTTTCGACTATTTTGTTCTCTGTTCCATTTATAATGGCATTAATGATGCAGTGGTTAATTCTTCGCTTTCTATAACAATTGCAGTTAGCCCAGTATCGGTTTTGGTTTCGTGCCACTCGTCTTTCTCCCAAAATACGGCTTCACCACTATGAACTTTAATAAATTCATCTGTTTCACCTCTAACCAAACCTTCACCGTTTACAATTAAAAGTAGCTGAGGTACTACAGCTTGATGATAACCGATTATTCCGTTTTCATCTAAGTGCATACATCCTATATGAGCTGCTTTATGAGTTTGGGTAATACGCGACATTATAAAATCGGAATTGAATTTCGTTATTTTCTTACCTGAATCTTTATTAAATTGATAAAGCTTCATTATAGTACCTCCTATAATAACTAATTCTAACATTCTCTTGTAAGTCTTTATTCCGTTAAACTGCCCGTTAGCCGAAGATGCCCTGACCTAACCAAGGAAGGGCGGCTTGTTCAGCAAACGCCCCCTTTAGTTTAATAAGGACAAAGCTAATCCTTTAATTCTTTTGAATAAATTATAGGTGCTTTGTGTTTCTTAGAAACATCAATTAAAGCCACCTTAACAATCTTTCTAAGTATATTGCTATGTCTTTTGGAACAATAATTAAAAGCTTCAATTAGTTTTTCTTGGGACAACCTATTCGCAATCGTACAATGTGGTATCCAATTATCAGGGGAGATATAATGAATGTGGATTTTCATTAAAACTCTCAAATTCTTTATGATGGTTTGCGTGAAATTCAAACAACTCCTTTGTAACATTTGGAGAAAAGAACAATGCACCAGAGTTGAGGAAAGAACGCTTCCTATCTTCAACCTCATAAGCATAAAAAGAAATAGACCTCTCTTTTAATTCCCTCCAGATATCCTGTATCAATTGTTCTGTTGTTTCATCAAATAAAGCTATTAGCCCATACATAGAAATGACCACCCTAAAATCTTTGTCTTATTCAACTAACCTGTCCGTTTGTTCAATAAGAAGATTTTAACAAAAAAGTGCCTTAATCCTCCTGGATCATAGCACATGAGGTTAAGAATAATTTATCCCTTTAATTCGGGTTTTCACAAATCATCATGTTGTAAAATTCATTCCATATGAGCTGTGTCACCTAATAGCTCTTTATGAAATACCTTCCCATCCCATTTTATTAAAGAAAGGCTTGCTCCTTGGATAATTGGTGGTTCCCAAAATTTTTCTAAAGGAATTTCCCAAAAATAAGACATTATAGCCTTAATGGTAGCTCCATGAGTCACTATTAATATATTTCCATTCTGGGTGGAATCAACAATTGATTTCATTGCCTGTTTTGTGCGTAACATAAAATCACGAATGCTTTCCCCCTGATGTGGGACATGATTATACTCATGCGGATTAGACCAAAAATTGAAGTATTCCTGATAAGAATCCTTTTCAATCTCTCCTTGAGTTTTCCCTTCCCATCCACCAAAGGAGATTTCTTTTAAGTCCTCAATTACCACTATTTCGTCTGAGGAGATAAGTTTTGCAGTGTTTAAAGCTCTTTGGGTTGGACTTGAGAAGACTTTTGAAAAGACAATAGATTTTAACCTTGCTCCTAATAAAAGTGCATTATTGACCCCTCTTTCTGTAAGTGGTGAATCTTGCCACCCCTGTAATCTATTTTCTTTATTCCATTCTGTTTCTCCATGCCGAACAAGGTATATATTTAACATAATAATCCTCCGTAATACAGTAAATTCGTATATGCCTTAATACAACTTGAAGCAGAAGAACCTACCCTTCGCTTCTTTTAGAGTAAAGTGCAGAGTCATAGTATTATAGTATCCGATGAAAACATCTATAAAAAATGGAAGCATAAGGTATCTTCCCTCCTGATCCCAACATACTTCGTTGAATCCATATCCTTGTTAAACTAAACTGCCCTTTAAAGGAACATTAGTCATGTACTAACTTGAATGCTTCATAAGACATCTCCTTGTTTTCATAAAAAGCTGACCTATGACAATTATTCTCTACGAAAAGCACCTAGATACGATACCCTATATATTTGTATGAAGATATTAATTAAAGCTAAAAATTATTAATGCTAAAACAAGTGTAAATATAAAAGGTAATCCAAAGACAAATACGATTAAAGACCATTTAGTTTTAGTGTTTCTGACATTCTTATCTTCAAGAGAATAGTTCTCTCCTGGTGCAACTCGCTCTTGAAAAACCCCCGTAATTAATCCAGCAACTATAATTGCTCCAGAACCTATTACACCACTAACCTTAAGTAAAAAATATATGTCTTTTTGGACAAGTGAATAAACAAGAGTCAATAAAAATAATGAAATGCCAAACAATATAGATTTTTTCAAATAATCCATCCCTTCAAAAATCATTTAGTTTAAGTGTATATCGAATTATCATATGACATCAAGTTCAGTAAAAGGGCAACTTTAAATTAATAGAAATTTATACCAATTTCACCAATCCCATTGTTACAAAAATATTACTTTGTTACGGTGAATACAACTAATTAAGTTATATTTGGCTTAATTAGAAAAAAAAGGAAGGGGAGTTAAGCACAATACACAAATACATAAATGTTGGGGAGGAACTTCAATTGAAAAAGTTAATTATTGCCACGTTATTGTTAGTACCGAATTTTTTTATATCGAATGCTGTTCAAGCAGAGGATATTGAAGGAATCTTGTACTGGAACGGTAGTGCAGGTGAATTTCAAAGTGATGCGGTAAATCAGTATGATGATCAAGCAATTACTGAGATTGATGGATATGCAAATGCAGGTGAATATTTATTAAATCGTAATTGGTATTACGCAGGAGACGGTCATCGTATTCAATGGAAAGTAGGGTGGCGGGAAGCATATACGAATCAACCAAATGTAAGCTACAACTCTTCATATGTTAAGCCTTCGAAGGTTAGTTTTGTTTTTCAAGATGACGGCACTTTGACGGCTGCAATCGCTCATTTAGATTTAGATCAAGGAGAGTGGGGATATTTTAGTTTGAATTTCAAATCTGAATCTTCAGGGACTTGGGATTTCGAAAATACTCAGATGAGTGGGCATAAAATATTTAGCCAAATCAGAGGAGATTACGGTTCAACAACTGATGCTTTGACGGATTTTTCTTTTGAAGGATCTGGCGGAAGAACATACATTAACTAAGTGAGGGGTGTAGAAGTATGAAGAAACTAAAAATAATACTTACAGGTGTCATTTTAGCTATAGTGAGTTCAGGAATTGTTCTTTATCAACACGCAACAGCTACTTTTGATCCGAGTGAGATTCCGGAAGAACAATTTGATAAAAAACAAGAAATATATGATGGAAAAATAGAGTTCAAAGACAAGAATGGTAAAGTCTTTATGAAAGTGGATGGAGAATATTATCACAAAAATAAAGAAAAGGTAATGAAAGAAGCGAAAGAAAAGATTAAAGCCATAAAGGAAAAAGAGAGTAAAAAAGAGAAAGAATAGTAATAAGTAGTAGAAATAACCCAGAAAATTTATATTTTCTGTCCTATTTAACTAAGGATTTGGTGATATAAATTAACGAGTAAATTAGCAATACAATACAAACACAAAGCTTGGGGCATCCCAAGCTTTGTGCTTGTATTGCACTTATTAGATTTAAGCCCAAATCACTTAATAATACCAGTTCAAATACAATGATCTCTCCTATGGAATTTCAAGTTAACTGCGAATAATAATTAATTACGCATCACGTATCCCACCCACACTTAATGCCCATTATTTCAAAGTCTGCTTTTTTGAGGAATGCTTTTGTTCCATTAAATGGCCCTTTAATGGAAGAATGCCCTTTAAGCAAGGAACAGAATATAGAAATAAAGTAGCCTCCTTCTCTTTCAACAACGTAAAAAAACCGAACTAATTTGACACACTGAAGGTAAATTAGTTCGGTTTTCACTTATGCTTTTTTTGGGGGAGTACCTTTACTCACTCATATCTTCTTCCATATCCTTTTCATTCAGGTGATCCTCGACCTCCTGCATGGTTTTGAAGCTTGAAACGTCTGTCACTTCAAGTCCGTCGGTTTCAACTGCGACAAACCCGTCTGAGGATTGAAGGATTTGTGCTTTTATTTCTTCATTCCCGGTCAAGTTGTATTTCTTGACGAGGGTAGTTTCTCCTTTTTCCTCCATCGCTGTCAGTTCAGCAGAATAAGAATCGAGATCCATCCCCTTTTGGATTCGTTCCTGCAGCTTCTCACTGCCAAACAATTCGGCTGCCGGCTCGTCCATTTTCTGGGAATCCTGTTGGTCACTCATTTCTGCCGAATCGCCTGAGGTATTTTCTTCTGGTTCGGCCTCTTCTGAACCACATGCTCCCAGGATCGAGAGGGCGAAAAAAAGATTTCCTGCGATCAGTAATTTTTTCATGTCATTCTCCTTTCTTTGGTTTCTACGATACAATCTCTCATTTATTCATTATCCTTTTCGTGTTTTTGTTAAACATTGGAACATTCTCGAGCAATACAAAAAAGACAGCCCTGATTTGGATGTCTCTTCGTCTATATCCCCATTATTCTGCCCAACCATAAATAAATAGCAATGGTTGATAAAGAGACTAATAGTTGATTTGCGTCCTTAAAAAGAACGGAGAGATCTTACGTTTGTCGCAAGTAACATGGACATTCCCGCCTCCCATTCAGATGTGAAATCGGCCTTACTACAAGCCCTTAAGAATCTTTCCAGATATTTTGCGAGCAATCTAAGATGTTTTATACATTTAATTTATGGGAATATTACATTCCATTGCCCTCCGATGAACGGCAGGGGTAATGTATTCACTAAAAACATTAATCAATGAATGAAACTTAAGGAGGCTATTTTTACTATGAGTCGTTTTACAATTCCACGCGATATTTATTTCGAAGAGAATGCACTTGAAGTGTTACGGTCTTTTGAAGGTAAAAAAGCCGCACTCGTTATTGGAGGAGGTTCTGTTAAACGTAACGGAAACCTCACCAAGGTACAGGAACACCTGGCAGCTGCCAATATAGAAACAAAAGTACTGGAAGGTTACAATACAGAGCCGACCTTTGAAATGGTCAAAAAGGGCGCAAAAGAGCTGGATGAGTTCCAGCCGGATTGGATCATCGGAATCGGCGGAGGATCGGCGATGGATTCTGCCAAAGCGATCTGGCTCTATTATGAGCACCCTGATCTTGCTTTTGAAGATGCCATTAAACCATTCGAGCTGCCGCGACTTCGCAATAAAGCGAAATTCGCCGGTATCCCGACGACAAGCGGAAGTGGTTCAGAAGTATCCAACCTTTCTGTTCTGGCCGATGAAACCACGAACGTGAAATATCCAGTTGCTGACTTCGAATTAACGCCGGATGTCGCCATTATCGATCCGGTTATGATTAAAGAACTGCCGAAGCACATTGCTGCTTATACAGGGATGGACGCATTCACGCACTCGATCGAAGCTTATGTAGCGAAACCGCGTACTATGTATACGGATATCCTGTCACTTGGTGCTGCTGAAGTGATCAAGGATAACCTTCTTGCTTCTTATCAGGGCGACCAGGAAGCCGCTAAGAACATGCACACCATTCAAGCTATGGCAGGCATGGCCTTTGCCAACGCTGTACTCGGTAACGTGCACAGCCTTGCCCACAAAAGTGGTCCAACATTCGGCATTCCACATGGATATGCCAATGCGATTTACCTGCCTTACGTCATCCAGTTTAACCGTGAGGTCGTGGAAGATCGCTTTGCTGAAATCGCCCGCCGTCTGAACCTGAAAGGAAATAACGATACCGAATTGACTGATTCTCTTGTTGAATATATCTATCAATTGAACAAAGATCTCGGTCTTGCTAACACCCTTCAGGACTACGGTGTATCCGAAGAGGAGTTCAACAAGCATGTTGATATAATGGCTAAAAATGCTATGGAAGATCCATGCACAGGCACCAACCCACGTGAAACTAGTCAAGAACAAATGAAAGAGCTATTTAAAGCCGCTTTCTATGGCAAGGAATCTTTAGTGAAAGCGTAAAGATCAATTGAACAAATAAGTAAAGCAGAGCTTAGGGAATTTCCCAGGCTCTGCTTTTTTACTGGTGAACATGATTCTTCTCCGAGTGTTACTAGTCATCCCTGCCTTCTTCTCTTCCTCTTTTATTAGTAAGCAAAGGTAGAGTAAGAACCTTCACCACTCTTCCTCTCACCCCGTAAAAATAACTATGCTATACTAAAAGAAAAACAATATTCAGACTATTAAAAGGGGCCAAGTCCATGAAACCAAACATTATCGACATCGTTCAATCCCAGGTCATCGCTTCCATCAAGGAAGAAAGAGACCTAGAAAAGGCCATTCAGTCAAACGCCAACATCGTCTTCATCCTTACGGGCAATTTGATTACGATGAACGGCTATCTGAAAAAGCTGAAGGAAGCCGGTAAAACCACGTTTATTCATATTGATTTCATCGATGGACTGTCCAATACGAAGAGTGCCATTAAATACATAGCAGAAATATGGAAGCCGGCTGGCATCATAACGACGAGGAGCAATCTGATCAAGTATGCGAAGGAAGAAGGCTTGATGACGATCCAGCGCCTCTTTCTGATCGATCGCAATGCCCTTGAGAAGGGGATAGAAATTTCCCATAACTGCAAGCCCGATGCCATTGAAGTCCTTCCTGGTCTGATGCCTTCTGTCATTGACAGGCTGACTACGATGACGAGCCTGCCCATCATCGCTGGTGGCTTGATCAGTAATAAGCAGGATATTCTGAACGGGCTGAGTGCCGGTGCCCTCGCTATTTCTTCCGGGGATCCGAAGCTTTGGAATCTGGATGTTTGACTAGTAAGGACTGGAACTCCTCGGAGTTCCAGTCCTTTTAGGTCCCTACCTTTTTTTCTACATCGTCGTCTTCTTTTCTTTTTTTCCCGATCCACGGGAGGCGAATTCGTATGATCGTAATCTCCCGCTCTTCAAAGATATTTCCTATTTTCGTAATGATGAAGGTTACCATTGTGGCGAAGATGACGATGGAATAGAATCCTGCTCCAATGCCGATTCCGATTCCCCCCACGTAAAAAATCATCGCTGCTGAAGTGAGTCCTTTGACCCTCAATCCGTCCTTCAGGATCACGCCTGCACCAAGGAATCCCAGGCCGGATACGATCTGAGCTGCAAGACGGAAAGGATCCATCATCTTTCCGCTCCCTGGTTGACTGAGCATCTCGGCCCCTTCGATCGAGACGATCGTAATCAAGGTACAGGCCACTGATACATACGTATATGTTTTTAATCCAGCGGGCTTATTCTTGGATGTCCGGTCCCAGCCTATGATGAATCCTAATATAGCACTCACGACAATCCGGAAATAGATATCATGCTGCCAGAAAAACCTCGTTACTTCATTCATGTAATGCCCCATGACCTCTTCCTCCTTAAATGAAAAAGAGACCGCACCACAAAACGAATACATGATTTCTCCACAGTATTGTGAAAAAAATCATACCATTCGCTTCATAGGGGATCTCTTTTACTCTTCCTATCAAGCTTCATCATTCCTTTCATCATACACCAATTCCCGCTTCATTTCAATAATATATCTAAAAATTCTAAATATATAATAAATTAAACCAAAATGCCCATTTCCTAAAGATTAGGTCCATTGTATGATGGACTTAAACAGTGAATATAGTGGGTAGAGATGAGGAGAACCCTGTGTCAATCGTGTGTACGGTCATCGTGCACTCCATTGCCATGGGGCTCTTTTCTTTTTTACATAAACAAGAAAATAAGGAGGAAATGATCTTGAAAAACCACTCAATCACCCGGCTAGCCGCCTTTATTGCTTTGGCTTTCATCGGACTGCTACTGCTTCAGGTTCACAACGCAAGTGCGCAAGAAACCAATCCGCCCCTTATCATTACGGAAATCGTCACCAAATCTGCAGGGTCAGGACAGCCCTATGAGTACGTCGAAATCTATAATACCACCTCAGAAGCCATCAATCTGCAAGACTATCAGCTTCAATACTTCACAAGTAACTTCTCAAGCCCGGCCAACCGCTGGCCAATCGAAGATAAGATCATCCAGCCGAAAGAATCCCTCGTCCTTTGGTTAAAGAAATTGGCCTATCCTGATGTACCTCTATGGGACTTTAACTCCAACTATGAGATGTACCTTAGGCCAGATGATGTATACGAAGTCAAGCTGACCTCAACTGGTCAGGGATTGCATGACAGCAGCCTGCGTCAGGTAGGAATTGCGGACACAGACGGCACACTCCTCAGTACCGCTCTTATCAATGATGGAGAAGTCGACGGCATCACGAACCGGAGCATCACGTATCAGGCCACCAGCTCTAATGTGATGACCAAGATTAACAATGATGAACAGCCGACTCCAGGCGTCGTTCTGACCGGACAGGTAGCTGGCACTGCGACACCTGCAAACTTGACCGCAGCTCCTTCCAACCAGTCGGTTACCCTTGAGTGGGAAGCGACAGATGGTGCCGCTTCCTATAAAATCTACCAATCTGACGGATCAAACACTTCCACGGACGCTGCCACATCAATCATAAACGGGTTGGAGAATGGAAAGGCCTATACGTTCAGGGTGACATCCGTGGACGCAGAAGGAAATGAATCCCCTGCAACAAAAGAAGTCCGGGCCATCCCACAGGAAACCGTGGACAGTGAAGCCCCAGCCACGCCTTCCGGATTGAAAGCAACTCCAGGCAAGGATCATGTCAAGTTGCTTTGGAATGCCAGTCCAGAAAGTGATCTTGCCGGATACCGCGTCTACATCAACGGGACGCTTTACGGGACCGCTCCTGCTGACCAAAAGAGCATGAACGTATCCCCTCTGGAATTGAACAGGGAATACTCTTTCAAAGTTACAGCAATCGATCTAGTCGGAAACGAATCGGAACCTACAAAACCACTCGTCACAGGACCTAGTGAAAACGTACCGACACCAAACCTGTTGATTACGGAATTGATTCCGAATACAGATAACTATGCAGGTTATGATGCATTTGAATACTTCGAGCTTTATAACAACAGCCCGGACCCAATCGATTTGAAAGGATATCGGTTCGCGTCCTATAACTGGGATGAAGAAATCGGGGACACTCATATCTTAAAGCCTTGGGATACGGTGGTGATCTGGACCAGGAACACTAGCATCAACCCGGTCTCCCTTGAAGCGTTCAACTATAACTATTTTTATGGGTACAAGAGTAAGTATCTTCAGGAAGAGGATACCATCGTCCTCGGTGATATCGCCGGCCTGGTCAACAGCGGTAATACTCTGACCGTTTACGACCCTGATGGACGCGAAGTCGTAAGGGCCGATTATTCAGGAGAGGACGTTTTCCTGAAACAAACTGTCACCTATTCCTATCCAAAGGATAATACCAGGACGATGGAAAAAGTGGCCGCGGGTCAAAGTCCGACACCGGGATGGATCATTGAAGATCAAGCACCGGATCGTCCCGAGTCAAATGAGGAACCACCGCAAACACCAACCAACGTGGAAGCCACTGCCGGCAACGGAGAAGCCGTTTTAACCTGGGATGCTTCCAACGAAACCGATCTATATCGCTATCACATTTACAAAGATGGAGAGCTTGAATATTCCGTCGAACCATCACAGACCGACTTTACTCTTCACACGCTAGTCGGTCAACAAACATACACATTACAGGTAAGCGCAGAGGATACATCTGGAAACGTATCGGAGAAATCAGATCCTGTATCCGTCACACCGGATCATCAGCTCATCACCCAGGTGGAACGTTCCCAGCATGAGAAAGACCCCGCCTACCAAGACCTGTGGGATATCAGTACCGACGGCCCCGTGATCGCCGGACTATCAGAGGGGCTCGTTCCACAAGGATTGACCTATTATCAGAAAAAAGACTGGCTTCTTACCATCGGCTACGTCGATGATGGGATCCGACCGGGTACCATAACCGTTACAGACCGTAGAACGGGACAATTAGTGAAATCCGTTGTCCTCTACAACACGGATGGCACACCGTATACCGGACACGCAGGCGGAGTGACCGTCAGTCGTGATCACGGCTGGGTCGCCTCAGAGAATCACTTATTCAGCTTCGATTTAAGCGACCTGGTCAATGCACCAAACAACGGGGAATTCCAGTTCACCAACCAGATCCCCATCCCCGTCGAAGCGGCATACACCGTCTATGATGAAGGCAACCTCTGGGTCGGGGAATTCTATGAAGCAAGCTCCTACCCGACCGACCCCTCCCATCATATTGAAAACAGGGACGGAGACATGCACTACGCATGGATGATCGGATACGATCTACAACGAAACAACGACATGCTGAGTAAAGAGCAGTGGAATGGCTCACCTGACGTCAACGCCGTGCCGGATTACGTTTTATCGACGACAGGAAAAGTCCAGGGAGCCATCATGCAGAAGGCAGCAAGAAATGGCGTCACCCTCAGCACTTCCTATGGCAGGGCAAACGACAGTGTGCTGTATCGCTATGAATATCCGTTGAAGGAACAACCACATGCCTATGCCACTGTAGAAGGAAAACAAGTTCCATTATGGTTCCTGGATGGTCACACGGCAAAACCCCGTCAGAGCGTCGAAGCCATCCCGATGCCTGAGGGAATAGTGGAAATACAAAAAGAACTCTACGTCGTATTCGAATCCGGTGCCAACAAATACCGCTACACCACCACCTACCCGATGGACCGGATGCTTAAGATTGATATGAAGAAGTTGATGAAGGATGATAAGGGGATTGAGTAGGAGCAAATAATCAAGATTACTCCTTTTAGAAAGGTGAGTCCAGTTTGAGTAAACCAAAACCCCGGGCCTGAGGGTCCTGGGTTTTCACCTTACTGACCTTGCCATTTCAACCATCTCATTCTTCGATAAAAAAGAACTGTCCATTTGCAGATATGTCTCACCTTGAATCCAAGTGAGAAGACCACCGCTCATTCTCTTCCCATTTAATTTCCTTCCACTGTTTGCCCATTCTTGATAATATGCTTCCACACCATTTACATTTATTTTATATCTGCTTGAAAACTCTTCTTCAAGCCGTCTAATCTCATTTTCCGAGACCTTTCTTTCCTCAATCCCCAGCATGAGGTTTTCATCAGTTGAATCCATATAATGCAATCTAATGGTCTCCATATTTCTATCGTTATGTTCGTATGTTTTTATCTCCAAACTCCATTCTGAAGGGATTTTTACAGGAATAAGGACTTGAAAGTCAACCTCTTTCTTTACTTCCTCTATGGTAATGCTGTCGTGGTTATACTTCATCTCTTTAGCCAAACCTATTGAGGAGGAAATCATACACAAGGATAATAAGAGCATAAATGTAGAAATAAACCTCATAAAAAAACACCTCCTCTTTACTCAAATGTATCCACTATTATCTCCAATGCTTCATATAAAATGAGAAAAAAAAAGCGATTGCTGATAGCAACCGCTTGATACCTTTACTCTAACAAGTATTAGATCATTTCATCATAATATTTTTCCGGACCCAAAATGTGATTTGCCACAAAAAACGCTGCCTGGCTCTTAAACATGTCGCTATAAGAATGGTAACCCATCGCCAATCCGTCTAATTCATCAATACTTCCCTCGACACTGAATGTATCTGTAAGTAAATCTACAAGTACTGTCATATAGATGATCTCCTTGTATAAAATAACACCGGTTACTTGTTTATTGTTAAATCGACCTTAGTAATTCTATCCTTCACGCCTGTTGATTTGAATACAGTATATCCGACGCTTACGTTCCTCTTCACTGCAAATACACCACTCTTTAAATGTTTATATGCTTAGAAATTCAAATCCCCTTCAAAGCATCCTTATACCGCTGATAATAAGCCTCAACATTATTCAACAGCAGCAACTCTGTATACAAATACACCTTCATATTAAAATCATTAAAATCAATCGCCGTCAGTTCCTGTATCTTCTTGATCCGATAATTCAACGTGTTAGGATGGATGAACAGCTCACTAGCGGTCTGTTTCCCCTTTCCGTCATTCGCCAAATACACTTCAAGTGTCTTCAGGAGATCGGTCTGTTTCTTCACGTCGTTCTTGATCAATACGAGCAGATCATCGCTGTAATAATCCTTGGATGTGTTTTTCTCATAGAGCGTTGGCAAGTACCGGTAAATACCCAGATGAGCGAATTCCCGTGGCATGGATTCAGGACGCGGGCTGATGAAGTTAGCCGTTTCAATGACTTCTGATGCTTCCAGGAAGCTTTTTCTCATTTGATATAAGGTAGAGTATTCCTTCCCGATTCCGATCAGGAAGTTGTAGAATTCTTCTTCGCCTGTTTGCTCTTTCACCTTTTCAACGAGGTCTCTCGCTAGTTCCAGGGAAGAAGAAGGTGTGTCTGCTTTGCCGTAGAGAACGAGGATTACCTGGTATTCCGTTCGTAGTGAATAAATCTTTGCGTTGAAGCTGGATTCCTGGACGAGCTTCTCCAGTTGGTCGAGCATAGGCTTATAGTCCGAGGATGCGATGGAGTACACCGCTACCGTGAACCGTTCCGGCAGGGTCAGCTTGACGAGGGAGGCATCATGGCGGAGCTGGCTTTCACTTCCGTACTCGTGCTGCAGGAGATGCCACAGTACTTCTTCTTTTCTGTCCTTTTTGATATTGACCTTCGCGTACATATCATTGATCAGGTTTCCAAGATGTGCGGATATTTCTTCAAGGAATGCGAGCTCTTCATTTTCGAGGAGACGGCTGGATTCCTGAACCCAGATATATCCCATCGTGTTCCCCAGGTACTTCGCGGCAATGACGACACGCTGGTGGAATCCCAGCTCTTCCATCGCCTGCACCCGGATCGGATCCGAATGCTTTTCGAGTTGGTGGACGATGCCCTCTTTTTTCAGTCGATCGATGATGAAGACCGGACATTTCTTCGTGAGGATAGTCTTTAGCTGTGTTTGATCGAATTTATTAGAAGAAGAACTGTATGAAATCAGTTCGAAATTTTTGTTTTCTATGATGACGGGATTGCCCAGTTTTGAGCTGATCAATTCCGTTGCTTTGTGAATGTCTTCTGTTTGGAGGATGATATCTATTGCTTCCATAGGAATCTTACCTTTCCACGAATGTTTGTGACTCCTATTATAGCGTTAAATCCCCCAATAAAAAATGAAAAGCTCCCCCATAACGGGAGAGCTTTTCGTGTTCGATTTATTCTTCATCCATAAATGGATAGGTAATGTCTGTTGTTGGCGCAAAGTTTTCTTTGATAATACGAGGACTGGTCCAGCGAATCATGTTGAAAACAGAGCCTGCTTTATCGTTTGTACCAGAACCGCGTGAACCGCCGAATGGTTGTTGGTTGATTACAGCACCAGTTGGTTTATCGTTAATGTAGAAGTTACCAGCTGCACCAGATAGACGGCGTTCCAAGTGCATGATCGCTTCACGATCCTGTGCAAAGATCGCACCCGTTAATGCGTACATGGAAGCTGTATCCACTGAAGTAAGGGTTTCTTCTAATTGATCGTTTTGATATACATAGATCGTTAATACCGGTCCAAAGATTTCTTCGGTCATCGTTTTGAAGTTTGGATTCGTTGTCACGATAACAGTCGGTTGAATGAAGTATCCAACAGAATCATCATACGTACCGCCGGCAATGATTTCAGCTTCTTCAGAATCAGCCGCATAATCGATGTAGCTTGTGATGGAATCAAAGGCAGGTTGATCAATGACCGCACCCATGAAGTTCCTGAAATCACGGACATCACCTACTTTAAGCTTCGCCGTTTCTTCCACGACACCATTTTTCACTTCTTCCCACATGCTTGCCGGGATGTAAGCACGGGAAGCTGCTGAACATTTTTGACCTTGGTATTCAAATGCACCACGAACAAGTGCAGCGACTACTTTGTCTGCTTGTGCTGTTTCGTGAGCGAAGACAAAGTCTTTACCGCCTGTTTCCCCAACTAGACGAGGATATGATTTGTAGTTAGTGATGTTTTCCCCTACTGTTTTCCAGATCGTTTGGAAGACGCTTGTAGATCCAGTGAAGTGGAATCCGGACATACGTGGATCTGTTAATACCACTTCAGAAACTTGAGAACCGCGAGATGGGACGAAGTTGATAACGCCCTTAGGCAGTCCAGCTTCTTCTAAAATACGCATGAAGTAGTAGTTTGATAGGATAGCCGTTGTTGCCGGTTTCCACACGACTACGTTCCCCATGATTGCAGGAGCTGACGGCAGGTTACCACCGATTGCCGTGAAGTTGAATGGAGAGATTGCTAGTACGAAACCATCTAATGCACGGTATTCCAGGCGATTCCAGATGTTCTTCATGCTGTCCGGCTGCATTTGATAGATTTGGTTTGCATAATCCACGCCAAATCGTAAGAAATCAGCTAATTCTTGTGCCGCATCGATTTCTGTTTGGTACGCTGTTTTGGATTGACCTAACATGGTAGCCGCATTGATAACGTCACGGTATGGACCAGAAATTAAGTCCGCCGCTTTCAAGAAGATCGAAGCTCTGTGCTGCCATGGCATATTAGACCAAGAATCCTTCGCCGCCATTGCCGCTTCCACTGCATCGCGTAGCTCTTTTTCACCTGCTTGTGAATAGGTAGCCAACACATGTTTATGATCATGTGGCATCACGACTTGCTTCACTGTATCTGTCTTGATTTCCTCACCATTGATGATGACCGGGATCTCAACCTCAAGACCAGCTTGGCGTTCTAACTCAGCTTTTAGCGTTTCTCTTTCTTTCGTACCTGGGGCATATGTATTACCAGGCTCATTTGTAGGTGTTGGGATGTTGTAAATTCCGTTACTCATTCTCTTCACATTCCTTTCTGATTTCAATCTGTCTGGATGTTACTTGCTGAAGATTCCTTTTAATGCAAATGCGATGTTTGCCGGCCGTTCCGCCAGACGTCGCATGAAATACCCGAACCAGTCCTCGCCATATGGCAGGTATATGCGGACGGTATATCCTTTTTTCAATAAGTCGGATTGCAGTTGGTTCCGCATTCCGTAAAGCATTTGAAACTCGAAGCGATCATTCGGGATATTGTGTTCTTTCACTAATCCGATGGTGTAATCGATGATGGCTTCATCATGGCTTGCGACCGCTGTATAATGGCCGTTCAAGAGTTGCTTCTTGATGAGATGCTTCAAATTCTCATCCACCTTTTTCTTCTCCTGGAACGCCACTTTACCCGATTCATTATATGCACCCTTCACAAGCCTCAAATAAGGGGAATACTCATTGAGATCATCCACATCCTTGTCTGAAACATACAGATAGGATTGGATCACCGTCCCCACATTGTCGTACTTTTGACGGAGCTTCTTGTAAACGTCAAGGATGGCATGGCACCTCGTGGAATCCTCCATATCGAGAGTGACCGTGATTCCGCTTTCATTTGCCTTCGACAGAATCAACTCCATGTTTTCCAAGACAAGATCTTGACTGATATCCAATCCCAAGGAGGTCAGCTTAACAGAAATTTCAGTGTCCAGGCCATGATACGCGATGGCACTGATACTCTGAATACATCCTTGGACATTCTCCCGCACCACATCTGTGGAATCGACGAACTCACCAAGATGATCGACCGTTACCTGGAATCCCTCCTCGTTCAAATGCGTAATCAATGGAATCGCTTGTAAAAAGGTTTCTCCCCCTACAAGACTGTTAGCCCCAAATTTCGATCCCCACCGTTTGGCCATCTTATCCAATGCCTTATTGTGAGAAAGAAACATGAAAAAACGCTTACTGATTGCTTCCATGATTACAACACCTCCTTATAGTGACTGTTACCTCAAGAGCAAGGTGATTAAACGAAGAAATGTAAATCTTAAGAAAATTATAACGGGAATAGCGCCTCGGAAACAACGTGCTCGGGACACAAATATTTGTGGGTTGAGTTATGGTGGGAGCACAAAAGGGGGTGGTGGGTAGATCATAATATGACATAACAACGACTATGTAATGGAGAGTCGGTTTTTTTCCAAACTTTAGTTGTAAATGAATCCATAAAGTGTATAATTACACTATACATATTTTTACAAACAAGAAAATAATATAAAAATAGGGGGGAGTATCGTGTCAGGAAAAAGGTATTCTCGGTTAAGCTATGCATCTATTAGATTGGGAACTTTGTTGATTTTTCACCCATTATTAACGAACATTTTCCCGAAATATTTTATAGGTTTACAATTCACCGGTATCTCATTAACGCTGCTATTCAGTTTTTTAGCCTTTAAGAAAAGGAATGAGAAAAAATTATTGGCTTTTATAGGATTATAGCTAGCCATGATTATGCTCGTGTTTGTTGGACTCTTTCTGTATATCCCTTTTCATAAACACAGTCCTGTGTAAGAAATCCCCAAGAGGTTAACAGGCTTGTTTCAGTCTGATGGTTTATATATGATCCACACGCTATTATCGTATGGGGTGACTTAAATGAATAAGAAACGGATTTTCAACTTTATATTTATATTTATTTTCACTTTTCTTCTTATATCGATCTACTCTTTCTTTAATGGTATTCCTTTCGGTAGTTACATAGCAAAAGCAAAAATCACTGATTATGTGAAGCAAGTTTATGGCTTTAATGAAAGTGTCCCCAAACCTCAATTCAACTTAAAAAATTCATCCTATGAAGTGCATCTGCCTCAATTAGGAAACCACTTCTCCTATGACCTTTCAAGTAATCTAATTACCGATGAGAAGTTAGTAGCTGAGATAAATGATACTTTTCAAGGGCATTATAACAAATTAATAAATTCTTACTCGGGAAATATTGAGTGGCCCCCTGGATTCTTGTTTAGCTCGGTTTTAGCAAATGGTGAATATTCAAAGAATATGTCCCTGTACCAAAAAATGTATCTTTTAGGGATCATCAACCGCAAGAAAATTACTTCCGAGGACAGTTCTAAAATGCCTTCCATACTTACAAAAGAAATAATAGACAGACTCGGGGAAAGTTACAACATTACATCTCTTCAAGTGATATACACTGATTTAAATGGGCAATATGAAATTACATTAGATGGCAAGAAATCCATCTCAGTCGAAACATTGAAAAAGAAAACATCAAAGATGGAGCAAGTTGGGGAGGAAGACAAAGAATTAATCCGCGAACTAAATGAAAATTAGTGATTCAACGAAACACATCTTTCTCAAAAACTCTTTCGCACTCGGGAGCATTACTGCCAAAAGCAATAAAGGCAGGGGAAGACTACCGTCTCTATCATTTCCTTTCGACAAATTAGGGACGGATCCGCCTCTACCATCCCCTAAAAGAGTAGAGTAATAACCGGTCCCTCGTTGCTTTGCGGGTTGAGTTATGGTGGGGACACAAAAGGATAGACAGATGGAATAATTTGAAACTTCCTGTAATGGAGTTCCGTCTAATTAATAAACCTATGATAAGGGGAGTTTAAAATTGGAAAAGAAAAAGGGCATGATCCCTTCCATCATCTTCGGTTCTATTATTCTGTTGTCTATTCTGGCATTGACCTTCTTTATCTTTAATGGAGACTCTATTCTTGAGGGTATTAATGACGGATTCACAGACAATGTGTCCATAGCAGTTAAAGAGAAATAAATATTAGTCACGAGGGAGAATGAAATGACAAAATTCTTCATGATACTTATGGGGCTTTTTATTGTAACATCAAATGTTTTTGGATTTATTTCATATAAGAAAAAGAAGAGTCTATATTCTGCTGCCTTTACTATACTTCTTCTAGCAGTTTTATTTGCGGCCATCGGGGGATTACTAGCACTCTTCATTATTCGAGATCCCTTTGCCATATTTTATGGTCTGCAAGTTGGGTACTATTTACTGATTAATAGCCTGATTGTTTTATTGATTGCCATTGTAGTAAGTGTCGTAAAAAAATACAACATTGAAAATTGAGTAATTGGGTCATAATGAGTCTATGCAAAGCCCATTAAACATTCAGTGCGCAAGATTCATTTCTATTATTTTCCAAAAGACGCAAATGCGAACGAAAATGACGCAATAAATAAAAAAACGACGCAATTATTCGGAAAATGACGCAATCCCTAATGAAAATGACGCAATTATTGAGAGTCGGAGGTTCCATCTCAACCTTTTCCATTTGATCTTCTTCTGAAATCACTCGAAAAGCAGTGTAAGAAACCTTCCCCTGTTAATACGACATTGAGTTCCCCTGTAGGAACACAAAAAGGGGGTGTGGAGCACAAAAAACCAACGAATTTGACGTTCAAACTCGTTGGTTACTGGGTGCCCAGCGTAACAGTTTCCCTATTTCTTATATCATTTTATCCGCCAACAACCCCTTAACCGACTCCAACACATAATCCGGCGTCCAAACCGTCCCCCTCAAATCCTCCTCCGTTGTGATCCCGCTCAGTACAAGGGCCGTTCTCATCCCTGCTTCGATCCCCATCCGGATATCGGTCTCCAAGCGATCACCGATCATGACGCATTCTTCCGGCTTCAGTTGTAATATCTTCAGTGCTGCCTTGATGGTCAGGATGGAGGGCTTTCCAATCTGCACATCAATCTTTCTCCCGACAACGGCTTCCACCGCGCCGATCATCCCCGCACAGTCCGGGACATCGCCCGTTTCTACTGGACAGGTTTTGTCAGGATTGGTCGCAATCATTTTCGCGCCGAGTTTGATCGACTGGTAGGCAAAATTCAAATGGTCATAATGAAAATCCCGGTCCCATGACAGCACGACGATATCCACCTCGGCAGGTGTCATTCCTTCCCGGAATCCTGCAAGTGTCAGCTCATCCTTGATGGGTTGCTCACCAATCACATACAACGTCGCTTGGGGATGATATTCCCGTAAGTAGTCAATCAGCGTAACCGTCGGATTCAAAATGTTCTCAAGGTTAGCCTGAATATTAAACCCGTTCAACTTTTCCACATAGCGCTGACGTGATTCAATGGTCTTGTTGGTCAAAAACAGCACCTTTTTCCCTTCATTGAGAAGTGCATTGATGGTGGTGTCTGCTCCCTCTATCAATTGCTTACCGAGATACACGGTCCCATCCAAGTCAAAAATATACCCCTTTAGATTCTTCATCTGTACCCCTCCAAATTAGAAAAGCGCAAGCGCCTTGTTCAGCCCCCACCAACGTTTTTGGGCCGATCAGTGAAGTCGTTCTTTGTCCACCCCTCGGACCGAAACGTCTCGAGGGGGCTAGGCGCTGAAGCTGGACAATTCTCAAATTCAAGTCATTCTCTCTTATTACAATAAAAAATCCCTTGAGCATGACGATTTCTCCAATTGAACAATTGGATTTTTCGTCATACCCAAGGAATCTCCTCATCTTTATCCTTGTACCTATTCATTTACATGTGCTGTGTCATCAAATCTTCGCCGATGATGACCTTTGAAGTCTTGAGCTTCTCCACCTCTTCTTCATACGGTTCGCCGTCGGATAGGTGGACAAGAACGATTTTCCCGATTCTATCCACGTCATACTTTTCAACGATTTCACCAAGACTGCTGTGGTTGCCTGCCACTTTCCTCGCAGACGTTGCTTCATGGATTAACATATCTATATGGTCATACTCACCAATCCGTGCGTTGATTTCCGAATCACTGGAATATACGAGCACCCGTCCGGCACAACGTATTTCAAGCCCGACAGTGGGTACAGAATGCAAGGCCTTAAAACAGGAAAACGTCATTCCCCCTCCAGACAGAATTTCCGTTTCCCGATCACCATCAAATGTCTCGATTTCAATCGGAAAAGCAATCGGCCATTGATCGGCTTCCATCGTCGATAGCCATTCTTGGAGCTTCCTATCATTTCGCTCGTCACACAGAATCCTTAAAGGGTTTCTTCTGTCCTCAAGCCACATCCCCCATAGCAGGGAAGGTAAGCCGTAAATGTGATCAATATGAAAATGGGTGAACACGACTGCATCAAGTTTCCTCAAATCCATCTGCAACTGTTTCAGCTTCCTGCAAGGATTGCCGCTGACATCGACCAGCACATGATACTCATCATTCGAGAAGCAAATGGAGGTATTGTCGCGTTCCGAACCGGGATACGCACTCCCCGTTCCTAAAAAATGAATGTCCATCAGATTCCCTCCTACTTAATTCCTGAGTGCATAAAGCTCGATACGAATTGTTTTTGAAAAAGGAAGAATGCAATGACCAACGGCATGATGACCATGACCGTCCCGGCAGCAACCATCCCCCACTGCGCTCCTGTTTCATAGGATTGTGCAAATAACGCAAGTCCGACGGTCAATGGGCGGGACTCCACGGAATCCGTGATGATCAACGGCCACATGAAGTTGCTCCAATGGTGGCTGACGGATACCAGGGCAAAGGCTATATAGGTCGGTTTCGCCGATGGGATGTAGACATGCCACAGGGTTTGATACCATTTACATCCATCCATTCTTGCCGCTTCATCCAGATCAAATGGAACCTGCTTGAACGTCTGGCGCATCAGGAAGACTCCGAACGCCGAAGCCCAATACGGCATCATGACGGCAAGCTTCGTATTGACAAGTCCAAGCTGGCTGATGACCTGGTAGTTCGGAAACAGCAGGATTTCAGGCTGAATCATGAGCTGCAACAGGAACAGGATGAACAGCACATTCTTCCCGGTGAAGTTCACCCGTGCAAACGCATAGGCTGCAAGGGTAACCGTGACGATTTGAACGATCAACACGCCAAATACGATCACAAACGTATTGAAATAGTATTGCAGAAATGGGGCCGTCTCCCACGCCTGGATGTAGTTTTCAAACGTCGGATTCGTGACCCAGAACGGAAAGCCTCCATTAATCACTTGATTCCCCGGAGAGAAAGAAGTGACGACCACCCAAAGCAGGGGGATGAATGAAAGAATCCCTAGAACAATAATGATGCCATAGTTCAGTTTTTTCATCGTCGCTTCCCCTCCTAATAATGGATTTTCCGATCAAGATATAAATAATTGAAGGCAGTGATACCGAGCATGATGACGATCAGGATCACGGTCAGCACCGCGGCTTTACCAAGATCCCAGTTCGTAAACGCCGCTTCGTAAATATGGTAGAGTAATAGATTACTGGCATTATCCGGCCCACCTTTGGTCGTTATGTACAGGTGGTCGACGTTTTTGAATGAATTCGTGATTGCCACGATCATGACGAACAGCGTCGTCGGCATTAGCAGTGGGAACGTGATATGCCGGAACATCTGGAACGGTTTTGCCCCTTCCATCTCAGCAGCTTCGTACACGTCACTCGGCAAATTCTGCAAACCGGCCAGATAGAAGATCATAAAGAAACCCGCATCTTTCCAGATGATCATGACAATCATCGCCACCATTACGGTACCCGGATCCCCCAACCAGCTTGTATCACCGCGGCCGAACGTATGGAGAAAGTTATCAAGCAATCCATACTGAGGGGTGTAGATGAAAAGCCAAATATTCGCTACCGCAATGAGCGGTACGATCGTTGGATAGAAAAAGGATGTACGGAGCAAAGCACTTCCCGCCATTTTCTTATTCAACCAGATGGCAAGATACATCGCCAGGAACAGACTCGTGGGTACGGTGCCGATCATGAAGAGGATGTTGTTCAGGATAACCTTCCTGAATATTTCATCTCCAAAGACTTCCTTATACTGTTCCAATCCGGAAAATTGCAGCCTCGTCATCGGACCGCTGTAGAAGCTTAACTGAATCGACTTGAGCGTCGGATAAAACGTAAACAAGGTTAAAAAGATAAATGAAGGTAACAGCAACCCGTAGGCGAACAGATTATTCCTTGCCCGGGAACTGAATTTTCTATGCTTCGTTGTCATCGATCAGTCCCACCTTTCTTGTGAAAGGAGCCCAAGGGAAGTACACTGTCCACTTGAGCTCCATTTCATTCAATGCTTCACCTGTTGCCCTTTACTGAAATGGCTCCAACACGTCTTCTGCTTTCTTCTGTGCGTTATCCAATCCTTCATCCACAGGACTTTGACCCGTTAAGATCGATTGAATGTTATCATTGAAGATCTTCTGCACCTCACCATTTTGATAGGTTGCGAGTTCACTTTCTGCGTATTCAAGCTGCTCGCGGGCAACCAGTGCAGGAGGGAATTCCTCAACATATTTCTTCAACACGTCTGTCTCATAAGCCGATTCCGTGGTGGCGACATATCCTGTATCGATGGACCACTGAGCCACACGCTCCGGTTCAGTCAGGAATTTCATGAACTTGATGGCCGCTTCCTTGTTGGCTTTTGGCAGGTCTTTGAACAAGTAGATATTTCCGCCTCCTGTAGGGGAACCGTATTGCTCATTCGCCGGCAGGAATGACACACCGAAATCAAAGTCCGCATTGTTCTTCACATTGGTCAGGTTCCCCGTCGTATGATACATCATCGCCGTTTTTCCACTCAGGAAGTCTGAAGGAACCGTCGCCCATTCAATGACACCCTCCGGCATGATTTTATGTTCCTTCCCAAGGGATAACCAGAAATCCATTGCTTCTTTTGCATATGGAGCATTGAAATATACTTCTTTTCCATCCTGGGACATGATATTCTTTTCTGTCTGAAGAGCCAGAGCCTGGAACATCCAGTACTGATAGCCGGTACTTGGAATTTCAAGACCCCACTGGTCCTTTCCGCTATTCTTCGTCAGCTTCTTCCCGTATTCCACGAGCTGATCCCAGTTTTCAGGTGGAGCTTCCGGATCAAGCCCGGCTTCCTTGAAAGCATCCTTATTGTAGTAAAGGACGATTGTACTTCGCTGGAACGGTAAGCTGTACACTTTATCCCCGATGGAAGAGTTCGCCATGAATCCATCATAGAAATCATCCAGATACTTTCCATCGAACATCGGCGTCAATTCCTCAATCAGGTCATTCTCAAGCAACGTAAAAAGGTCGATGGAGAATAATACGGCAAGCTCAGGTGAATTTCCTGCCTGTGCCGATGCCATTACCTGGGTCATCGTTTCGGCATAACTGCCTCCGTATTTCGCATTCACCTTGATGTCGGGATTCTCTTTCTCGAAATCAGCCACAAACCCATCCACGACCTTCGCTACATCCCCGCCCACCGCTACCGGGAACCAGAAATCGATTTCAGTCGTTTCGCCCCCAGCGGTATCACTGCTGCTGCATCCGGCAAACACAACCATCAACACTAAAACGAATGATAAAAGCCTGATCTTCATGTCATTTCCTCCCCTTTTTTTTCATAAAAAAACCCATGAACAATAAACTGCAGCACAAAAATGTGGCATGCATTTTATTGGTCACAGGGATTCTCCGCATCTCTACCCTTAGACTAAAACCTGTCTAATATATATGTCTGATTATTCACAATAATACAACATTAACTAAAAGTTGGCAATGAAATTCTTCTTATTTACATATCTTTTACAAAATAAAAAGCGGGAACAGATCATCCGTTCCCACCCTGCATTTAGTCGTCTTTCTCATCATTTTTCTTCCGCAGCTTCGGCAGACTCATGGCCTTGATCTCCCGTTCTTCAAAGAAGTTACCGATCCTCGTCATGATGAAGGTGACAAGGGTGGCGAAGATGACAATCGAATAAAACCCTGCTCCGATACCGATTCCGATACCCCCAACGTAGAAAATCATCGCAGCCGACGTGAGCCCTTTCACCCGCAGTCCATCTTTCAGGATCACCCCTGCACCCAAGAACCCGAGCCCCGATACGATCTGGGCAGCGAGACGGAGGGGATCCATCATTTTCCCGCTATCCGGCTCACTGAGCATTTCGGCACCTTCAATCGAGACGATCGTGATCAACGTACATGCCACCGAAACGTACGTATAGGTTTTCAAACCGGCCGGCTTGTTCTTAGATGACCGGTCCCATCCGATGATGAACCCCAACACCGCACTCACCACGATTCGGAAATAGATGTCATGCTGCCAGAAGAAGTCCGTTAATTCATTTATGTAATGCGTCATGATGGCATCCTCCCTAAACAAAAAAGGGAACCCACCCAAAACGAATCTGCCTATTCTGAAAAAAATCATACCGTTCGCTTTGTGAGTGTCCCTTTATACTTTCCATTATGATTCGTTCGTTAAAATTTTCTTTTTATCGTACACTAATTATTTTATGATCGCAATGCTGTTTTTAGTGGGGAGGATGTTCGTGGAACATTACACTGCCCTCTTGCCTTAAAACCCTAAAAATATTTAATGTAGAACTAGCCGTAGTAAATTAGGGGAGTTTATAAGCGGAATTTTTCCGGTTATAAGCAGCTCGGACCTTGTTTTTGGAATCTATAGGCGGAGGATTTCCGCTTATGCACAAAAAAATCCAACTATTTTTGTATTTCCTGGTGAATAGGCGGAATTCTTCCGTCTATTTCGGCTATTTTTAATAGTAATAACTAATTAAGCGGAATTTTTCCGTCTATTTATCAGATCAGGTGCTTAGCCTGAAAACTGAACCCTTAATTTTATCCCACTGCTTTAAATTTGAAGCGACTATTAATCTGTTATCTCCGCAAACGCCTTCCCATTCTTCAATAAAAATTCAATCGTATACTCATCATCACGAATTTGCTCTTTCGATTCAGGTAAATCCAAATACATTTGTACTGCTTTTTCAATTTCTTTAATCTGCTCTTGAGGAAGTGGTTTATCCAGATCTGTTTTTATCCAAACATAAGAGTGTCCATCCTTCACCTGGTACGATAGCCCAGCCAATTTATATGTCGATTTCCCTGCCATGGCATCATAAAGAGATCATGGACCAACGATTATCCTGCTGACGATGCTTTAAGTTGAAAGTTCCACTTCGACATCTTTCACATCTAGATCCTGTCGTTCTATTTCTTTTTCAATGTCTGCAATGATTTCCTTTGATTCTTCAATATGGTCCGGCATATCAATGGTGACGGCTGCTGAGGCGCCGGTCCCCTTCATACCTGCTAACTCATATTCAGCCTCTTCGGAATATCCATAGGAAGCGAATACTTCCTTCACGATTTCTCGTACTTGATCATATTCCTTGTTTAAGCCATCGCTTCCCTTATGAGTGGGAACTTCAGCTGCTTCCGTTATCTTTAATTCGTAATCATCATACCCGATTTCATATAAATAATTGGTGATCTTGGATTCAAGGTCTTCTTTGGCTTGCTTTAATGTGGAATCCCCCAACACGAGTGACACTTCAATGGTGAAAGGAGACGGTGTTGTTCCTACTGAACTAACCCTGTATCCTTCCTTTTCGACGAGTGTAAAAAGGTCAGAAGTCAAATTGGGATTGGGTTCTCCGTCTGAAATCTGAGGAGTAATTGTGATCGGTAACACTTTTGCCACAATACTTGCCATAGTCGTTGAGTAGAAAGGAGATGTAACAAGAAAGAGCATACACACTGCCACAATCCAGCCATACTTTTTTAAATGGATCTTCTTCTTTGCCTTTGTGCTCTGCATCATTTTACTTCGAAGCTGATCTTTTGATTCGTCTGTTACCTTTAGCTGTTTTTCCAATTCTTTAAATGGATCAGTGGATTTCATTGATTACGCCTCCCCTCGTCAATACCTTCTCCAGTTCAACCATCGCTCTGCTTAGCGTCATTTTCACCTTACTCTCTGACCAGTTCAACACATGGGCTGTTTCTGCTGTTGAGAATTCTTTTAACTTTCTTAGAATAATGACATGTTTGTACGTTGTCTTTAGTTGTTGAATCGCTCTGTATAACTCTTCCGCTTCTTCATTCATCTCGATGATTTGTTCAGGTAACGGCATGCCGTCTTTCTCCTCCATTGTTAGGCCCAGATAGTGTTTCAGCGGGTGCTTCTTTCTAAAGTGGTCGATCGTCACATTATGTGCAATGGAAAATAGCCACGTTTTCACAGAAGATTTCTGTTTAAATTGCTGTTTACTTCTATAAGCTTTCAGAAAGGTCTCCTATGTTAGATCCTCTGCTTGTTGATAATCCCGTACCATTAGAAGTATGTATGTGAGGATTGATTCTCCATATTGGGTAAACCATTCATTTAATTCCTGTTGGTCCAAAACTGTTCCCCCTTTCCCTCTACACTTAGACGCAAATGGAAATGTACTGGTCACGCTTGAAGTGAATTTCTCATATAAAAAAGCATTACCCCCTGGGGGGAATAATGCTGATGACATTGTTAAATTAATCCCCCAAGATCGGCAGCACCGTCGAATCCTTGATCTCCCTCAACGCCAAACTCGTCTGTATCTTCGTAATCCCCATCTCATTCAACCTTCTAATAAAGAGCTCCAGCCCCTTACGATCCTTGCAGGCGACTTTCAGAAGATAATCATACTCCCCGGTCAAGCAATGACATTCCAGGACTTCCTCCATGGATTCCAGCGTCCCTTCCACTGCTTCAAGCTTTTCTGTCCGGTGCTCATTCGTACTCATAAACACAAAGCATAGTAAGTCAAACCCCAGTTTTTCGTGATTCAGAATGGCTACCTGTTTCTTAATATACTCTTCCGTCTCGAGCCGTTTGATGCGGGCGTGAACGGCCGGGGCCGATAAATTGACCCGCTTCGATAATTCGAGATTGCTTAACTGCCCATCTTTTTGTAGCAAATCCAAAAGCTTGAGATCCATTTGATCCAATACCCTGCTTACAACTGATTCCATGATTCAACCACCCTTTTCAATTGTTCCAAAAACCACTGATAAAAAGATGTATAAATGAATTTTTATAATCTGAAATCCTATTATACTTTCAATTATTTCGTTTTATCATCATTATACAATATGTTCTTTTGAAAATCAGATAAAATGTTAAAATTATTCTTATAGTAAATGTCATTGTGCACAGTGGCTCTGTGAAAAGGGGCTAAAATGACGTGAAATATCATTATCTATTGTTACTGACCAGTCTTCTCTGGGGAGGCAATTTCATTGTAGGGAAAACCCTTGTGGAGCATGCATCCCCGGGAACGTTGACGATATTAAGATGGGCCATCGCCATCGTTTGCCTGTTTCCGATGGTCTGGTGGAAGGAAAAGAAGCTCGTTCCACCTGTACGATCGATTCTCCCATTATGTTTGATGGGGCTGACAGGGGTTGCCCTCTTTCAGGCACTTCAATTCATGGCACTTGAGAAAACCTCTGCCACGAATGTTGGCCTGATTTCCACGTTAAATATGTTTTCGATTGCCGGAATCTCTTTTCTTTTTCTGAAGGAAAAGATGAACGCCTTTCAACTTGCCTCCATGTTCATGTCCCTCTTTGGCGTGTTGCTTGTCCTGTCCAAAGGGAAAATGGAGATGATCTCTTCCCTGCGATTCAACGAAGGAGATCTATACATGCTCGCTGCCGTTGTGATGTGGGGCTTCTATTCCGTTTGCAGCAAATGGGCGATGAAGAGCGTCACACCGATGATGTCGATTCTTTACTCAGGGATATTCGGACTTCTTATCCTGCTGCCTTTCAATCTTCATGATTTCCGTGTGACCAATGTCGATGCTTCATTCGTGCAATCAATTTTGTATACCGGTGTGATCTCCACGGTGGTTTGCATGGTGCTTTGGAATGTGGGAGTGAATAAGCTGGGGCCAAGTACGTCGGGGTTGTTCTTGAACTTTAATCCCGTCTTCACGGCTTTGTTGGCGTTTGTCTTTTTGGGAGAAAAGATGAATGGGCTTCAGGCTGTTGGGAGTATGATTGTTTTGGCGGGTTGTGTGTTGTTTTCGTTATTGAAGACAAAACCTCGTATGTTCAAGGAAGTTCCATCAGGCATCCTGTCCAATGAACCTGTGAAGACTTTATAAAGAAAAAATGCTTGGAGAGAGATGCTCCAAGCATTTTTTCAGCGATTTCTACATACACAATAAGTCTTATAAAAATATACCACCAACATAAGCGGAAATATTCCGCTTATGGAGGAATTCTGCGCGAAATATCGAGTAATAGCCGGAAATATTCCGCCTATTTACTCCAAAAGCTTTAAAATGAACCATCCTCCCTTGCCTTAAACGGAAAAACTCCGCTTATTTCCCCCGAACCTAGCCCTATTTTGCAGGATAACCGGAGAAACTCCGCTTATGAATCAGAGGACACTCAAAAGGAAGGATGAATTCATCTGCCTTCACTGCAATTCAGCTATTTTAATAGAGGTCACTGACTGCCTTCTCACATACAACACCCTATACCCGCCATCATCTTCCTCCTCCATCGAAATGCCGCGCCAGCCTTCTTGCAATAAAGCCTGCTGACCCTCGACATCCCCCATCGGAACTCTGGCAATCTCTGAGATCTCTCCCTCTCGATCCTCTCCATCAAGACGCTTAATGAACACATAACGCAATTGATCGACGTACTTGATCTTAAGGGCAGCAATCTCCATTCCCTGCTTGAACTTATCTTTTAAACTGGGAATATTAAAGGGAGCGACGGTGCACGCCACATAGGTGAACCCTTGATCCAGCTTCACCTGCTCCTGCATGATCAAATGAGCCAGTGTTTGCTGAAGGCGGTTTCCCCTGTAATCCGGGTGTACATTTGAGATTTCCTGATAGATGACCCTTGGCAGTTCCTCTGCCTCGAGTCCAACATCCAACCCCAGATGCTCTTCATCGATCGGGGGGATCAACAAGGCGCGGAATGCGATTAATCCCTTCGCTGTAAAAGCCCCGATCATCAGCCCGTTTCCAGTTAATATATAGTCCAATTCCTCATACGTCAGGGGCTGGAGATTCTTCTTTTCCGTCAATGTCTCCACGACAAGCTCCTGCAGCTGCTGTACTTGACTTATATCTTCTTTACTTAACAAACGGACAGTGTATGATTCATTGTCAAGAAACCCTTCAAATAGATGATCCATGATCCCATGCTCCTTACTCTACGATACTTTTAAACTCCGTCAACTCTTCCAATATAACTTTATCTACGTTAACACCGAGGCCCGCTTTTTCAGACAGTCGGATATAGGGGACGTCATAATGCAGGTCTCCGATGTCCTTTGAAAATTTAATCGGACCCGTCAATTCTACACTAGTGATAGCCTTTTTGGAAAAAGCCACATGGAATCCGGCTGCTGACGCGATCGATGACTCGACCATCGAACCAACCTGGCATTCCATCCCTGCCATCTCAGCCATGTGGGCAAGCTTCACGGCCGGGTAGATTCCTCCGCTTTTCATCAATTTGATATTCACTTTATCCGCTGCCTGCTTCCCGATGATCTCACGCATGTCACGTACGCCTTTCAGCCCTTCATCGATCATGAGGGGGATATCCGTCCTCGATTTGATCCGGGCCATCCCATCTATATCATCTGCCAAAACGGGCTGCTCCAGCCAATCGATGTTCAGATCTTGGAGATGCCGCAGGGCCTTCATCGTCTGACTGCTGTTCTTCCAGCCCTGATTCACATCCACCCGGATCGGCACGTCCAACCCGACACGTTCCCTCACCTTCCGGATTCGTTCAATATCCAGGTCGATATCGGTTCCAACCTTCATTTTAAAGGATTGAAAACCTTTCTCGATCATACTAGCTGCTTCGTCTGCCATCGTATCCGGCTCTGTTATGCTGAGGACATGGGTAATCTGGAATTCGTCATGATAACGGCCGCCGAGGAGCTGATAAACGGGTTGATTCACTTTTTTTCCAATAGCATCATAGCAAGCGATATCGATGGCCGCCTTTGCTGTCGGGGCATTGTAAATGGCTTGATCCATCAGCTCATGGATTCGTTCAATATGAAACGGATTCTCCCCGATCAGTTTCGGGGCGAGGGTATGCTGCAGCACTTGAAATGTACTTTCCCACGTTTCACCCGTCACATGTTCATCAGCCACCGCTTCACCATATCCAATGATTCCTTCGTCCGTCTCCATTTCCAAAATGATAGAAGGCATATCATCATAGGTATGGTAACTGATGATAAATGGCTGTTTCAGTGGTAATCGGATCGCATACAGGTTAATTTTTTTTATGATCATATGTTAAACGCTCCTTAAACTAACAAATTTTATCTCCTCTTGGTATAATGTCGTTATATAGTCGTTAATTCAGAAAGGAGATTGTCATGAAAACGAAAATCGCCCTGATTGGGTCGAAAGAATTCATGGAACACGTCCAGACGTCCGTGGCACCGAATCTTTACAATATCGAACTGGTCCCCTATATTTACGATGAACCCCAGGAAGCAAGCATGCTTATGAAAGACCTCACACCTTGTGATGCCGTTTTGTTTTCCGGTGCACTGCCTTACTTTTTTTCAGAACAAGCCTGCCGCACTCTATCTGTCCCGGTCCTTTACCTGGAACAGGATGAAACGGCCCTTGTGACATCACTGCTTTATATCCTGCACCATCATGAGATTGAACCAGATCGCGTGTCCATCGATTTAATGGATCGTTCTCTCATCGATCACGCCCAGTCAGACTTACACCTCAAGAATCCGCCCCGATATGTGATGGATTATAAAGAGCACCTCCCCCACAACTTTCACATCAACGACTATACAGACTTCCACCGGCAGTTATTTCAAGAAGGCAAAACGGAATTGGTATTAACGAGCATCCATGCGGTTTATGACCGGCTTGTCGAGATGCACATCCCTTGCATGAGAATGATCGACCCTGCCAAGTCGCTGATACGGGCCATCGAAGAAGCTCATTCCCAATCCCTTCTTTCGAAACGAAAAGCAGCCACGATTGCCGCCGCCCGTCTTTCCATTCAAGAATGGGATGGTGAACATGAACGTCTTCATGAGCTCGCCCGCTTGATGAAGGGAACACTCCAAAAAAATGAGGACGATGCTTCCTTCACGATTTACAGCAATAGGGGGAGCATCGAACATTTCATGGACAGCACCGACTTCCTTGAACACCCTATTCTTGCAGGCTTCGGATACGGTCATACGGCAGCGGAGGCAGAGGCAAACGCACAGACCGCGTTGTCATTTGCCAAAAAGGTTGATGAAGGCTGCGCCTTTATTCTGAATGAGGAAAAAGAGTTGTCAGGACCTTACCCTGATAAAAGCAAGAAACAGCATCTGAAAAATGATACTCCCGAAATGCTGTCTCTTGCCAAACAATTAAAATTAAGTCCGTCTAACTTATCCAAAATCATTCAATTCTACAAATCCCGTTCATCCCGTGATTTTACGGCGGCAGAGCTTTCTGACTACATGCAAATCACCCGGCGCTCCACGGAACGGATATTGAAAAAACTGGTCGACAACGGTTCGGCCAAGATCATCGGAGAAGAAATGACGTATGCACAGGGAAGGCCCCGCGCCATTTATGAACTGACCTTCCCCATCTATTGAGCGGATCAGGAGGAAAGTGTGGCATCCTCCTGCTCCATTGCCTTCATCTCGGTTTCACTCAGCTTCGTGATGCTGAAGCCCGTGAAGGCATAGATGATGGAAATGATCGGCACGACGAAATTCAACACCGCATATGGCGCATAATCAAATGCATGGACGCCGAGCGTACCTAAAATAAAGACCCCGCATGTATTCCATGGGATGAAGACGGATGTCAACGTCCCCCCATCCTCAAGGGCACGGGACAGATTCTTTGAGTGCAGCCCTTTTTCCTTATAGGCATTCGCATACATCCTTGAAGGCACCACGACCGAGATATACTGTTCAGAGCATGATGCATTTGTGGCAAAACAAGAGACCACAGTGGAAGCCACCAAGCCTTTCGCTGTTTTTGTCACCTTAAGGATCTGGTTGACGATGGCACGAAGCATACCTGTGTGTTCCAAAATCCCTCCGAAGGTCATCGCTACGATCGTCATCGAGACCGTGTACATCATGGAATCGAGACCTCCACGGGAAAACAGATCATCCACCATCGTATTTCCCGTCTCGATCACATATCCGCTTTGAAGAGCCGAAACAGCATCCGCAAACGAATCATGCTGAATGAATACCTGTGCTCCAAATCCAAGAATGATCCCCACGATCAAAGCCGGTATGGCCGGAACCTTCCGCGCAACAAGCACAATGACAAGCAGTGGTACAATCAGTAAAAATGGGGAAACGACAAAGCTGTCCTGCAGAACCCCGATTGTTTTTTCAATGTCCTCCGTATTGACCCCGCTTTTTCCAAAGTTCCTTCCTAAATAAGCATATACAGCGAGGGCAATCACAAAGCCCGGTATCGTTGTGTAAAGCATATGTCGGATATGTACAAAAAGATCCGTATTGGTCAGTCCCGAAGCCAGGTTCGTTGTATCTGACAGCGGCGACATCTTATCACCGAAATAAGCCCCGGAGATAATGGCACCCGCAATCATCGGAGCCGGAATCCCCATACTAATGCCGATTCCCATGCCCGCAACGCCGATGGTCCCCATTGTTGACCAGGAACTCCCGATCGCAAGCGACACAACTGCACAGATGACAGCGATCGATAAAAGGAAAAGCGAAGGTGTGATCATCTTCAGACCATAATAGATCATCGTCGCCACGACTCCCCCGCCGATCCAAGCACCGATCGTCAAACCCACCAGCATGATGATGACGACGGCAGGTAGTGCAAGACGAATCCCCTTATACATCGCTTCCTCTATATCCTTCCACTTGAACCCCGCAAACCAGGCGACAAGTGCAGCCGTGACCGTCCCGATGATGAGAGGAATGTGCGGCCCCTGCTCCAACACGACAATTGTAATGGCCATTACGGTGATCATGACAAGCAATGGTATGATTGCCAGCCAAAAAGACATTTCTTTCTTCATCCAAATTCCCCCTTGAAATCCCTTTGTTTTTTGACTATTTATAATTGTCGCTAAATAGTCGTTATATGAGTATCATAAGGGCAGAATCTGGAGTCGTCAATCCGTTTTTGGTACCGTTTACAATTAGAGTTATGCCTTTTTTAACGTCTCCGCTAGTATTTTTGCAGCTTGATTCAGCGCTGAAACATTAAATGTCATGTCCGGATGATGCAGCCCGGGAGTCAAATCCGCACCGACCCCGATCATCGCCGCCTTCACTTCCGGGTGCTTGATTGTGTAGAAATGAAAATCATCACTGCCCGAAGTCATGACCGGAGGAGCCAATGCTTCTTCACCGGCGATGGATCGAATCGCTTCCCTCGTGATGCTCTCAGCCTCTTCCGACACTTCCGCTCCAGGTGTATAGTCTGTCCATTCATACTCAATCGTGACTCCGTACAGCTTGGCGATGCCATCGACCCCATCGTTTAGACGGCGCTGTATCTCTTCCATCACCTCATTCTTCTGGGCACGTACATCGATCGCAAACTCTGCATTTCCAGGAATGATGTTCAGATTCTCCCCTCCTGCAGCGAGCTTTGTCAGTTTGGCAGAATACGGCTCAAATGGAGACAAATAGATTGTTTTTAAAAAGGTATGAATGGCCATCAGCACATCGATGCTATTCTTCCCCTGATGAGGTCTCGCGCCATGGGCGTCAATCCCTCTTATTTTCCCTTCCATGTAAATGCCTGCCCCATGATGGACTGAAGGCGAAAAGAACCCATGATCCAACTCTTCCTTCGGTCGCAAATGAACCCCGAATAAATAGCGGACGTCTTCCAGTGCCCCTTTCTCAATCATCGTCAGCGATCCATTCCCCTTCTCCTCTGCAGGTTGAAAAATGAAACGGATCCGCTTATCCTTTGGAGGATCCTGAAGGCAATAAAGAAGCGATCCCAGAACCATCGACATATTGGCATCATGACCACAGGAATGATTCGCCTTCATCACCCCGTCCACCTCTTGCCACAGAGCATCGATGTCCGCTCGCACAGCCGTGACTTCATCTCCTTCACCTATTTCAGCGATCAACCCTGTCACATCAGAAAATCTCCTGTAGCTCACATTCAGATCATCAAGGATCCCTGCAATTTTATTCGTCGTTTCAACTTCCTTCCAGCTCACTTCCGGGTGAGCGTGGAAAGAAGTGAACCATTCTAATATCTGTTTCTCAACATTCATATTTATTCTCCTTTCATTCCTTTTCACTATGTATTCTGAGAAGGGAAGGGGAAATCCTTCCTTCATATAGTCATATAAAAGTACATCGCCACCTCGGTGCTTTTTCCTGCAGTCGATCACACACATAATAAACGTCCTATGGCGATTCACAGAACGTTTCCCTCTCATTTTTATATAAACTAAGTGAAAAGCTTATTACTTCAAACAGTACAAATCCCTGGCAATAATCCTTTTTCATTCAAGGATTAGCCACTATAGGAGTCATTTACTCAAGAGGCCTGGTGCCTGATACCACTTACCTCTTACATTAAGGTAGAAAACCTACGTTAGCTCTTCACTATACCAATTACCAAATATACGAATGAGAAAAGGAAAGGTTCACTTACTAAAGTGAACGGCCCTTCTTTTTAATCTCCTCACCACAAAATACTCAATTATTAAAAAGGTGGTGGCCAAACTATAGATAGAAACAAAATAAAATATCAATAACAATATTGCTGGAAGCGACATCAATGAAAGAATAAATGAGCCAGTTTCAAGGAATTGGAGCCAAAAGCCGTAATCATTATTTACAATCGCCAACCAAACGAACCCTATTGAAGGAATTAACGGTAGAACAACTATGGAAATAACACAAATTGAAATCTGATTTGTTTTCATAACAAAATAGTTTATAAGTAAAATAAAAAGGAAAAAAGCTAGAAGTTCCATAAGACACCCCATAGAAAAACATATTAAAATGCTTCAAAATAACTTTATACTGATACATTCCTTAGCTTTTCCATTTTATATTCCGTTCTGTCAATTGCCATTCTCCATTTTCATAGTCAACTGCAAGCCTCATTCCAATTGCTCCTTTTCCTGACTTAAATTTAGAGCCTTCAAGTGATACATCTTTGGATTTAACATCCACCTTTTCAATTCGAAGAAGTACACCCTCCAGCCCCATTTTTTCGGGGTTGTAATAGCCTTTTTTCTCCAGATCATCCATCGTGGAATCCATGACCTCCACCTTATATTGATCCTTGAAATGGCGTAATATTGTTTTTTTCTGTTCCTCGTCCACGCCATCAAGATCACTCATATCAATGGAAATGAATGTCATATCACTGTTCAAGGCTTTATCCTCTTCCATGAGAGCATCCAGTGCAATGGTGTATATTTCACCCAGGTGGTCCTTGGGATTTTCTCCAGCGTTACACGCAGTGAGTAGAATGGTAAAGATCAATAATAGTGGGAACAATCGCGTTTTCAACTAAATCCCTCTTTCTGTTCTTACCATATTAGTTATTTATTATGATCTCCCCTTCACCTTTGGGAATCTCGAAACCCTTCAGATATGATGTTAAAAGCTCTTCTGAAATAGGGAAGGAGTTTGCATCAAAACGCTGGTTACGTATTGTAAGTCGTTTACGAAGGTCATCGTGGTGAACGTTTAAATAAATCAGTTTCCATTTGCCTCCGGAATCCTCGATCAGTTTTTTATAGCGGTTCCTTCTTACACGGTCCCAAAAACTAAAGTCAATCACGACCTGTTGTTTATCTTGTATGAACTTGATCAATTGATTTCGCAACTTTTCTTCTGCATCTTGTTTGTATTCATCAATCTTTTCCATTGGGAAATCAATCCCCCAGCGGCCATTGGTGGTCCATATTTCTTCATCAATCGAAAGACGGACAAAGCCTTCCTGCTCCAATATTTTAGAAAAAGTGGTTTTGCCAGAACCAGCAACACCACACATCATGACCACCAAAGGGGTTACATCATTTTTTTCACAGTAAATCAGATCGAAATTAAACTTATCGAACATATGGACGCCCCCATTTTTTGAGGAAGATGAAAATGATGATATGCCATCAACAATTCCTGACTAAACCAAATCCCTTATCAATCCCCTATTCGTCTTCAACAAACGCTCCGGAAGACTTTTCCGAATGCTCTTCAACCCAAAATGAAAAGTCTCCGGTTTATCTTCAAGCAGGCAATCATGAAACGTAATATCTTTCTTCGTAAGACTGCCAACTAATTCCTCAACGAATTGAGCCTGTGTCATCATATCGACCGCTTTCTCCAAGTATATAATGTGAAAACCACATCAAATTCTCATAATCGCGACATTCATCCCAGGCTGGTCAGGACTGTAGGCCATGCCTTTAAAAATAGTGAATTCTGTCTCCACGTCCATATCCTTTAACCCTTGGTAAAGCTCATAAGCATTGGAAATGGGGACCCGTGCATCCATGTCGCCATGCTGAATCAAAGTAGGAGTACAGGCTGATTGGATATACTTCGTGGGCGAAGTCTTTGCATACACCTCAGGGTCATTCCAAGGCGTATCTCCTAAATGCATCCGGATAAAGTATGGTATATCGGTATTCACGTAATGATTTCTCCAATTCGTAATCGCTCCCCCGACGGATGCCGCTTTAAAACGATCACTATAGATCGAGCAGAAGGCTGAAATAAATCCTCCCTGACTCCATCCCATCACCCCTACTCGTTCCTTATCAGCGATACCCTTTTCAACGAGTGCATCCACCCCGGATATCACATCCTCGTAGTCACCGAGCCCAAAGTTTCGGTAGTTTGCCTTTAAAAATTCATTGCCATATCCTGAACTTCCTCTGTAGTTAGTTTCCAACACGATAAAACCTTTTTCAATAAAAGGCTCCACAGGATATTTTTCATTAAAGCACCCTGAATGGATGGGGAAGGATGCCCACCCCGGCCCGCCATGGATGAATAACAATAATGGGTATTCTTTATGTGGATCAAAATCTGCGGGAGTAGTTAAGACCCCTTCGATATCAAGATCATCGCTGCTTTTCCATGAGATGACTTCCCTGTGACTTTGACGCTTACCTTTGAAAAAGTGATTTTCATCTGTGATTTTCTGGTCATTTACATAGATTTCGAAGGTTTCATTTGGTTTTGCCTTACAATAGGTAAGATGATTTCCATCCCCTGTGATTGAGGCATCCTTTACAAAACCGTCTTCATTTTCAACAGCAACGCCATTTTCGGTTACCAATCCGATACAATAGTTCGTTTGATCCTGCCACGTAATGAGTATCCCTTTAGACGTCCACCGTACCGGAATAACGGAACTATCCATATTGGACAGAGGTCGGGTGAACTCCCCCGTTTTCAAATCATAGATTTCCAGCGTATTGTCCTGAATATGGTTCTTGTAGTGATCCTTTTCCCTAATACTTGCTGTGTAACAGATTTGGCTGCCTTCGGAAGAAAAGCAGACGCTCCCTCCTAGCAACCTATCGATATTCAACTTTTGCAGCTCGCCTGTTTCTATATCGAGTATGGATAGACTTCTATTATATATTTCTTCCAAGTTTGGACTTGGAGAAGTCAGTAAAACCACTTTTTTCCATCCTTTGAAAGATCATATTCAAGTATATGAAACTCCTGACCATCCGTTAGTGGTTGTGCTTTTCTGCTGGAGTCATTGATTTCAATGTAATACAGACAGTGATTCTGATAATCCCTGCCTACGCGATGGAAATCTCCATAGCTTTCCCTGCGCGTCTTGTTTTCCTCCGATTCTTTGGACTGTGCAAGGTAATAAAAACCCTGCCCATTTGGAGACCATTTGAAGTGGGTTATCCCCTCTCCTTCATCCGTCATTTGAACTGCGGGAGAGCCATCTAATGACTTTACATATATCTGATTTTTTTTATTAACTGAATGAAGGTAAGCAAGTTGTCTGGAATCCGGAGACCATGATGGGGACGCCCCTTCGTCGATACGGAAACATGGATCCTTCCTTTTTTCATAGATCCATATATGGTGTTGATATGTATTGGCTTTCCAGTCCGCTGTTTGTTTGACGAAGGCTATGTTTTGACCGTCTTCGCTTATGGTGGTGTCTGAAAAGGTTGGTAGTGAGAGTAGTTCTTCTATGCTTAAATATTTTTCTATATGGCTATTCATTCATAAACTCCTTAATCATTATTGGTATTGACTTTAACTTCAACAAAAAGTGCATCAATCCCTGCTTGAATGGATGCTCACGTAAGGTTAGCCAAATCGGCGACCGACTCCCTAACTATTTAAAGTAGTTCCTGATTTCCTTCACAACCACTTCCGTTTGATCCCAATGCATCATATGAGTAGCATCCTCTACCCACCTGACTCCCATATTGGAATGACTTTTCACATCTTCTAATAATCTGTCATTAATAATCGTAAATTCTTGGGGTAAGGTCGCCACCAGTAACAAAATATTATCCCCCAATTGACTATAAATTTCGTTAATCGGCGAAAAGGCCATAGACTTGATGACTGCCCCCGCAACTTCAGCATCCACAATGAGCTTCACTTTTCCATCCACTTCTTTCACATAATCCTTGGAAGCCGTCTCTTTATGTAGATTCCAATCGCTGTATGATGTAGCTTCTTTCGTATAAAAAGCTTCATAGCTTGGATATTCAAATGAGTCAAAGGATTCTGCCGTGTATTGAATCTCTTTATCTACACTGTTAATGTTCGGCCATTTCCAATCTGGTTTTGATGAGAGTTCATCTACTATTTGATAAAAATGATCCTTCGTCGTATAGCCTCCATCGAGCAGCGACGTTTTGATGACAACATCTCCATACTTTTTCATGAAATGGAGTGCTATATGCACCATATGAGTGCGCCAGAAAGTAAAATCTCCCTACATTCATTTTCATAAGAATCTCATACAGCCAAGTGGTTATATTCTCCATTTCATATTCTGCATCGGTTTCAAATTTATCACTCTTCCCATGTCCGGGAAGATCGATTGAAATGATCTCAAACTCCTCTTTTAATTCTTCAGCTATCTCTATGAAACTTAAACTTGTGTTTCCTAATCCGTGTAGACAAATGATAGTCGGCGAATGGTTTTCTCACCAGACATGACCTCGTACTCGGTAGTGATTGATTGAAAGGAACATTTCTTTCATAGTGGCACCTCTTTTCTTATAAGTTATATTTTACCATATTCGTATATATTGGATGATTAAAAAAAGAATAGACTGTCGCCACAATCACGAAAGTCTAACGGGAATATTAAAATCCCATTCATACTCTACTCAAACCTCACCCTCCTCAAACCAACCACTAAAAACACAACCGCAAACCCAAGCAGAATCCCGACCGGTGCAGCGATATCCGCAATCCCTCCACCTCGCACCGTCAACTCAGCAAACCCTTCCATCCCCCAATACTGCGGAAGGAATGTTGCGACATTTTGGATGGCGTCCGGCATGATTTCAACCGGCCAGTAGACGCCGGCCAGCATGCAGGTGGAGATGATGATCAGATTTCCGAAGACCGATTGCTGTTCGGATGTTTTAACGAAACCGGCGATGAAGAGGCCAAGTCCGATCGTGCAGAGAAGCAGGCTGGAAACGAGAATCATGTTGGCGAACGGGTTACCCCATTCAATGTGAAAGATTTTCTGTGACAGTGTCATTAAGATACCGAACTGAATCCAGCCGATGAGAAAGAAGGCCAGCATATATCCACATAGTAATTCCAATTTGGTCGCAGGTGTGGACATCATCCTATACCAGACGCCGGTTTGTCGTGCTTCGAGTAAGATTCCTGTGCTCGATAGCATGGCGATCATAACGAACATGATCGTGAAACCTGCAGAACGTGCGGTTAGATTGTTCATCGTTTGGAGATTCTCATTCTTGGTGACCGAGACGGTTTCAAACGCTGCCGGCACCGATTTTAGTTCGTCTGAAATTTTCTCCTGGATGGCGGTTGGATTCTCTCCAGTCGTATCTTGGAAAAATCCTGCGGCCGCCGTGCTGACCTTCAGTTTTGTCATGCTGTCATTGATGAGTTGTTCGACTAGGGCTGCCCCTTCGAAGGAAGGCGAGGAAACAAAGACGATTTCGGGTGTTTCCTCGCTTTGTAATTTATCTTCAAACCCTTTTACCAAAGAGATGTACCCCGTTATTTCCTGGTTGTCAAATTGTTCTGCAACGGACTTTGCACTTCCCTTTTTGAAAGTGAAAGCGTCAGATGCTTTCATGTCGTTGATCCATTGCTGTAACAAATCCGACTGGTCCCCATCGACCACTAGTATCTCAGGCTTATACTCCCCATTTCCGGTTACGGCACCCCCGAAGATGAAGGTGAATAATAAAGGCATTCCGAACAAATGCAGCAGTGTCCGGCGCTTTTGAAAGAGTCGTTTAATCTCAAAACGGGCGGTGCTGATGATTTTCCTCATTCGATTCCTCTCCTTATCTAAGCTTTAATCTCAGTGAACCGATCCATAATGAGGCAAGGCCTACCAGTACAAGTATTGAGACTGGCAGGGTGATGGTATCCCACGATGTTCCGTTCATGATGTCAAGTAAGCCGCCAAGGGCCCATTTATTCGGCGCGATGCCAGCGAGTTGCTGCATCGCCTCTGGAAACGAGGCCAATGGGATCATCGAACCTCCGAGGAGTGCGAGAACCTGAACGCCGATTCCACCGATGGAATCCACTGTCTTTTCTTCGGTCATGAAACCGGCAAGCATCATCGCAAGACCTGAAACCGAAATGGAATAAGCGATGCCAAGCAGTACGAGTTGCGATACGTTACTGCCCCAGTTCACCCCGAATAAAAAGTGGGTGGTGATGACGAACACCGTGAACTGGAGGACGGTGAATGAAAGGGTCCCAAGGAACTTCCCTCCTATGATGGATGAGTGGCGGATGGGACTGATCATGAGTCTCGCCAATGTGTCTGTGTTCCGTTCCTGAATGATCGTTTTGGCTCCCATGGTCGTATTGAACAGGATAAACATGGCACCCATGGCGGCTGCGTAGTACTGCATGCCCGTAAGAGGCTTCTTACCGTCTTTTTCAGAGACGACCCCGTTTTCGTTTGAATCGGCCACCGCAGTTAATTTTCCTGAAAGATCCTTCATGGTACCCGCAAGGTCGAGATTTTGGTTGGAAACCAGCACGGCAGAGGTCAGTTCCTTCCCTACGGCCCGAGTGGCTGCCGATACGGTCGTCACCCGATTAGTGAAAGATTCAGTGATGGTGGACAGGATGGAGAACTGAAGATCTTTGCCGGGGTCTTTGAGCATTTTGACCTGTTCGAACTCCCCATCTAATAACCCTTCTCCCCAGCGGTCAGGGAAGACAAGGCCGGCATCCACCTTCCCATCCTCGATGGCGTTTCGTAAGTCAGCTTCCGTTTTAAAATTCTTAACGGTGATGCTTTCCTTCAATTCTTTTCCCTGCAGAGTGTCGTGGAGGAATTGGTCTGTCAGCTCATCCTGTGAGGTTGCGACGACTCCTGCAGTCAGGTCAGGAAGTGAGCCATTTTCACTGAACACCCCGCTTAAAGCCGATCCAAGAATGGCTGTCAGGATAATCGGCATGAGTAATAGCGTGATAAAGGACTTGCGATCCTTGAGGCGGATCTTGATATCTTTCCATGCAATGGTGAACATGCTCATCTCTTTCTCCTCCTAATCTCGTAACGTTCGTCCTGTCAACTGCAGGAAAAGCGTCTCAAGATTCGATTCTTTGATTTCTACGGATTCGATCTTCAATCCAGCTTGAACGGAGGATGTGATGATGGATGCGACGGCTTCCTGGGGATTCGGGGCAAACACTTCGATGATGCCGTTTTCTTGTAGGAAGGTCATTTGGTCATTTGCCGTTTTCTTCAAAACGTCCATCGCCTGATCTGATAAGCTTTCCACCTTCAACTGGATGTAACTGCTGCCCGCAAGTCGGCTGCACAGCTCCGACTTCGTCCCAAGAGCAATCACTTCCCCGTGGTCCATGATGCCGACGCGGTTACAAAGGAACTCGACTTCCTCCATGTAGTGGCTCGTGTAAATGATGGTCATGCCTTTTTCATTAAGGGCTTTGACCGTCTCCAGAATATGATTGCGCGACTGGGGATCGATTCCCACCGTAGGCTCATCCATGATCAACAGCTCCGGTTCGTGCATGAGGGCGGCTCCGATGTTGATCCTCCTCTTCATTCCCCCTGAGAAAGTTTCAATCCGGTCTTTTCCCCGGTCCTTCAATCCAACGATATCAAGTACTTCCTCTACCCGTTTCTTTGCGTGGGCTCCTGTCAGTCCGTACATTTTTCCCCAGAATAAAAGATTATCTCTCGCGGACATGGTTGGGTAAAGGGCAATCTCCTGAGGAACCACTCCGATTTTCTTTTTAATCAGCACCGGAAATTGTTTCACCGATTGACTCGCCACCAGTACTTCCCCATGATCGTACGGCACAAGTCCGCAAATCATCGAGATCGTCGTCGATTTTCCCGCTCCGTTCGGGCCCAGCAGTCCGAACGACTCCCCCTTTTCGATCGTAAAGGACACGTTCTTCACGACCTCTTTATTTCCATAGCTTTTCTTCAGCTCTTTCACCTCTAACATATCTCCACACCCTTTTTTTCTTTGACTGTACGTAAAGTATAGCGTGGATCCACTCTTTCCAAATCCCTCCAGCGATAGAATTTGAACATAAAAAAATACAGCTTTGATCGCTGTATTTCACAGGAGTACTATGCTAAAAGTCATGGGTCAATAATGCGTAATATGGTAACGGACGGCGAAGATCGCCGCCTGGGTGCGGTCCCTCAACTCGAGCTTACTGATAAGGTTGGAAACATGATTCTTCACCGTGCCTTCTGATATATACAGTTCTTCCGCAATCTCTTTGTTGTTCAATCCAAGCCCAAGTTTATTCAGGACCTCAAGCTCCCGTTCCGTCAAGTCCTTCACGATTTCAGGAACTGTGTTGATCTGTTCTGCGGGCTGATTTCGTCTCATTTCCTTTACGATATCCGAAGTCAGCTCTTTCGGCAGGACCATGCCGCCTGATTGAACCGTCATGATTGCCTGAACGATGGCATCCGTCGGCATATCTTTCAGTAAATATCCGCTCGCCCCTTCTTCCAGCGCTTCAAAGATGAGCTCACTGTCGTTGAAAGTCGTGAGCATGAGCACCTTAATGTCGGGATAGGCGGTTGTAATGAGCTTTGTCCCTTCCACTCCGCTCGCGATTGGCATGCGGATATCCATCAAAACGATGTCCGGCCGGAGCTCCCCGGCTTTCTCGAACGCTTCCTTTCCGTTTGACGCAACCCCCGCCACCTCGATTTCCTGTCTCAGGTCCAAGATTGTGGCAAGTCCGTCCCTCATTAATTCCTGATCATCGACGATTAAAATTCTGACCATTATGATTCCCCCATTTGCCATTTCATTTCTATTAACGGCACCGTTGCCTTTACACGGAACCCTTCTTTCATGCTTTCAAATACGGTGGTCCCTCCATGTTCGTGGATTCTGTCCCGCATATGCTTCAAGCCAAATCCCGGGTGGATATCCGCCGCTCCTTGTCCGTTATCCTGAATACTGATTTCCACCCTGGATTCCGTGACTTCGAGCATGACCCTGCATTCCTTCGCCTCTCCGTGCCGGACTGCATTGGTGATCGATTCCTGTATGACCCGGGTCAGATCAAGCTGGATGGAGATCGGGATGGTGGTCACATCCCCCTTGACTGTAAAGCTTGCGACGAGACCCGTCATCACCTGATAATCTTCCAGTAGCTTTCGTATCGTGGTGACGAATGACTTCGGCTGGTCATGATCCTTCAAGGTTCTCACCGACAGGCGGATTTCCTGGAGTGTTTCCCTCGCCAGACCCTCACAGAGTTCGATTTTCTCTTTGCTCATGTCCGGGCGGGATTCCATCAGCTCTTTCGCTACCTGAAGCTGAACGAGCAGCGCCGTCATCTTATGGCCGACCGTATCATGGATTTCCCCGGAAATCCGGTTTCGTTCACGGATCAGCGTCAGCTCCTCCACCTGCTTTGAGTAAAGATGCAGCTGCTCGTGAGCCGCGGTTAAAGCTGTATGCGTTTCCTGCAGTTCCCCGTACTGGGTTTCGATTTTGTCCCGTGCATGAAACAATTTATGTATGAGACGTCCAACGACTGCTTCGAATACGATCAAGCTGAAATTGATGAGATTCTCCAAGAGAGAGAACGCGTCTGTTACTAGATATGTATAGTACATGGCTCCTGCCCAAATAATGAAAAAAGCTAAGCTGAATCCCCATAGAATCCGGTTATCCTTTGCCGATAAGAACAATGTCACTGCATTGATCCCGAACAGAATCAAGTAAAGAGACGATCCAGGGTATAAAAATACAAAGCCTGTAATCAGGATGAAATCAAGGGCAAGAGGATAATAGCTTTGATTCCGGATGGTTACGAGCAGAAAATGATTCAGTATGAATCCGATTCCCGCAATGATTACATAGATGATTTGAGCCGTTGAAGGAGTATCGACAGATGAATAATAGATGTAACTGATCATGGTGAACATGACCAGGCGGAGAATATTTAAAAATGTGAATTTCATGGGATCATCCCTATCTTGGATATGGGTGTAGAATATATTTCCATTATAACGCAGTTTGATGATTTGGAAGGGTGAAATTGGGTAGTGGGAATGAAATAATGGTTATTCCTTATCGGGAAATATGATGTGACGTTCATGACAAGGGGAAGAGGAGAATTTAGTAGCCATGGGACGTGTATAAATGGTACCAATTGGAAAAATACGCAATAAATAAAAAAACGACGCAATTAACGGGAAAATGACGCAAATATTTTAAAAAATGACGCAATCATGCTCGAAAATGACGCAATTATTTCCATCCGTCCTCTTCCGAAGATACAAAGCCGATTAAAAAAGAGCTTCAAGCCTATCATCGTGTTGAAACTCTTTGCTCATACGTATCTAGATTCACTTTAACCCTATTTTCTTTTATTTTTTCAACAAACGGTTCATTATTATCCCACGACAATCATCACGAATCACCAACAAACTCCGCCAACTCTTCGTACCAAACCTCTCTCAACGCATTTCTAAACAATATGTCCAGTTCCTCCGTTGGGTCAGGACGATCTATCTTAAGCGCCTTCCCATACGCTTCTACATGTTGGATTTGTTCAGAAACATATTCATTTATACTACTGAGCCTTGGCGCTAAGTTCATTTCCTCCCCGGCTACCTTCTGTTTTAACAGCATTGCGACTGATTCTTTCACCTCACCTGCCGGCAACAGCTCTTCAACCAGCTTCTGAAATTGAATCGGCGGGATTAAATGATATTTCTCGATCCACTTGGCAGCCAGCAAGGGACGAAGCACATTCAGATATTTCTTGATCCCGCCTTCTTCATGATCTCGAAAATTCCTCTTCGCCATCTTAACATAATGGTACAGACTGGAGACCGGTGAAAATAGATTCTGGTCCATTTCCTTTATTCGATCAACAACAGAGTAGGGTTGGCAATACACAATCGTTGATGTAAGCCATTCGATGATTGACGGGTTTGATTTCCTTAGTAATCTCAGTGCCTTCGACAGCTCCCACCCCTTCATATCCAATAGCGGGTCAATCGGGATCGCGACGGAATCCCTCGCAGGAATTTCGATCACATCCCTTTTTTGATCGATGGATAAATACCAGTCAGGTTTGTGGATATAAATGAAGCGGACGTCATAGTCACTGTCCTTAGAGGGAAAGCCCCATGCCCTGCTGCCTGATTCGCAGGCGAATAACATTTTGACGTTGTGATCGATTTCGATTTGTTTGAGTATGCCGAGGATGTGATCTTTCATGAGGGGATACCTCCTTTTGTACATTAAGATTCTAGCCCTCTTAAAAAAGCGTATCCTTTCATGTCATGTCATGCCGAATAGGCCATTCAGTCATTTTTCTGATCGTTCGAATGTGCCTCTTCTTCGGACAATCTCGAATCCTAACCGTTCATATAGTTTGATGGCCCCTGGGTTGTTTTGATTCACGTGCAGGCCGACGGGTTTCATCCCATCTTGTCGGAGTTCTTCTAAGCATTTAGCAGTCAAAACAGCACCGATCCCCTTCCCGCGCCATTCCGGAATCACACCCACTTGAATGATAAATCCTGTCTTCCCTGTGTCCCGAGCGGCTGTAATAAACCCCACTGCCTGATCATTGACTGTCACGATATAAGACTTGTCAGGCAGAAAGTCAGAGTCTCCAGATGTCTACTCTACCCATTTTTCCATCGGCCATCCCGGAAAACCAGGACGATCCTTGAATGATGCGTGATAAATGTCATAAAACGGCTCTTCCAATGATGATGACCAGCTCTTGAAAGTCAAACCTAAAGATGTCTCGATCTGAGGGATGCCGGTCAAGGAGTGTTCCATCACATATTCCTGGAAGACCAACTCAAATCCCTCTTGTTGATAGTCTTGAATAATTTCATCTGTCATGTTTTCGCATTTTATGTTTGTCATATCATTTTTACTCCATTCATAGACATTGTATTCATTTGAAGATATCACGCTCTTTCCATTAGGTCCAGGTATGGCGACTAGCAGGATGGCCCCAAGTACACTACATATTTTTTTCATCTATTCGCTACCCTCCTGTCATCTAAAAATAAAGAAACAGCTGCAACATATATAAATTCCAGAGTGAATGAGCCACCATCGCGGGAAGAATGGATTTGGTTTTATAAGTCGTCAACGTTAAAAGGAAGCCAGCCAATACAGTGAATACCCAAATTTCCGAAGGGTGGACGAGTCCAAACAAAAGGGACGTTATGGTGATGGCCCAAAACGGTTTTATGATCCTTAATAGGAGCGTCAACAAAATACCCCTGAATACAATTTCTTCAGAAATCGGCGTAAGGATTGCCACGTCAATCGTCTGTCTCCAGCTGCCTGCATGAAGCATATGGTTGTTGAAGTAGAAAATATAGTATTTGTCGAGGACCACTTCAAAATAAAGACAAAGGTGCAATAAGGCATAAGGGATGATAAAGGTGAGAAAAATCCACAACCACGTTCGCGGCTTCTTGAATGCTTTGACGTTCAACAGTGGAGAGATAAAGGTTCTGATTTCCTTGTAGGACAGGGTCACAACCATAAAATACGTAAACCATATAAAACCTTTGACTCCTTCATATACAGGACCCTCAAGATGCAGTTTATTTATGAAGAAACCGGGGACCGCCAATAGAATCAAATAGATACATAGAGTTTTAAACCGAATGGCCGATCCTGCTTCCTTCACATTGAGTGGTTCATTTGTGGACAAGCTATTTTGCATAAACCCACTCCGCTCTGCTATAACTTTTTTTCCAGAATGATCTTATGTAAGCCTTTCTCATTCGTATACGTATCGATGACATCAAAACCATTCTTGATATTGAGGATCAGCATGCTTCGCCATTTATTCATGGTTTTGGTTTGCACCACCTTAAACCCAAGTTCCTTCAACGTTTGATGCTGCTGTTTCATTAACTCTGCAGCGATGCCCTGTTTTCGGTAGTTCGGATCCACGCCGCCCAACCAGCTATAAAAGGTGTGGGTGTCCAGTTGGTAGCCTATTTTATATCCAATGACTCTGGAATCGTCCATCGCTATATCTATTAATATCTCAGGCTTATTGGCCATTTCGGTGATCAAATCGTTCGAAGTTTCAAATATAGATCCATGTAATGTCCCCATTCCATTCATGGTATGGTCTTCGGGTAACGAGCGAAACTGATAATAATGAATACGCAAGGCGTTCCCTCCTCATCAAGTGAATTGTTTAGGAGTAAGATAATGTAACAGTTCATCCAGCGACTGAATCTCTTCATCTGGCTTTATATCAGAATCGTTTTCCATTCCACTTGGATTGAACCATATACCCTTGAGACCAGCACATTGTGGCCCACCCACATCCAGCTCCAGATTATCCCCAACGAATAATGCGTCTTCAGGCCGGACTTGAAGCTTATTCAGAGCCAGTTGGAATATGCGTGGATCCGGTTTCTCCAATCCGACTTCTTCGGAAATCAAGATAACATCAAAACATTCATGTAAACCGGAATTCATGATCTTTGCTTTTTGTCTATGTACGGTGCCGTTTGTGATGATGGCCACTTTCATATGCTCCTGGATCCTCTTCACCAGATTAACGGTATGCTCACTGATCGAAAAACACTGAGGAAATTGTTGATTCCAGAATTCTTGAGGCTCCGGCAACCGGTATATCGGTGGGAATTCATCAAAAAACGAGTCAAATACAGTTGTTTTATCACTGACACCATAACCTGTATTATCATACTCCTTGAACTTACGCAGCATCTCCGTTTTCAACATATCCTCTACATTCCCATAACACTCTTTCAACATGATATGAAATATGTTATCCACTGCCTGATTTCGATCGAGTAAAGTATCGTCTAAATCAAATAGCATAGCTTTGTAATTCTTCATACCTAATCACACCCTTCTTACTACCAATTATTTCAAATTATATCCAGTTACTCAAGAAAAATCTTCCTTAAAAAAGGGCTCACCCTGGTTTTGGGTAAGCCCTTCGTTGCATTACACTCCTACAAAGATCCCTAATCGGTCTCCATCCAAATCGACTGTCTTCATACTTTCTCTTTTCTCAAACGCCATGCTCTTGATTAAGAGACTGCCCTGCAGTAAATCTTCAAATTGCTCCACAACCTCTTTCATCGAATCATCCAGATCCAACACCAGATGCACGCGCTGTTCCACCGGCAGATTCAACTCTTTCCGGTACTGCTGGACGGCGCGAACCAGCTCACGGGCCTTCCCTTCTTTCCGCAGATCCTCTGTGATCGTTGTATCCAGGAACACACTGAATTGAGAGTTTGAAGCCATTTCCAGTCCTTGATGGGTCTTTTGTTGAACGATCAAGTCATCCATCTCAACTGAAACTTTCTCCCCGTTAGGAGACTCAAATTCAACATAGCCTTGTTCTACAACCTTGTTCGCCTCTTCAGAAGATAACGTTTGTAAATGCTTCTGAGCGACTCCAACGAGCTTCCCGAGTTTCGGACCGGCAGTCGGGAAATTCAGCTTCAGTTCATATTGAACGGAATCTCCCGCGTTGTCCTGCAATTGAACGTTCTTCACATTGATTTCATCTTTAATGATGTATTCATACTTCTGAAGCCATTCTGTATCTTGTTTTGAACCAACTACCGTAAGTGCTGAAAGGGGCTGCTTCGTTTTGATGCTTGTCATATTCCGGGCGGACCTTGCAAGCTCGACGACTTGTAGCACATGGTCCATTTCCAATTCAAGGGCTGGGTTGATCTCACCTTGTTGAGCTTTAGGAAAATCGGCCAGATGCACGCTTTCACCCGTTAAGTTCATATGAATATCTTCTGCGATGAATGGGGTGAACGGTGCCAGCAACCTACCCACACTGACCAATACTCGATGTAACGTATGGTACGCCGCCAGTTTATCTTCATCCAGCCCTTCGCTCCAGAAGCGTTCACGTGACCGGCGGATATACCAGTTACTCACTTGATCAACCAGGACGGTTAACTCTCTCGCTCCTGCCGTAAAGTCATACCCATCTAAATGCTCCGTTACATTTGTGATGACCGTATTCAATCGTGATACCATCCACTGATCAAGCAGGGAAGGAGTACCCGCTTCATGCTTTTCAGGATTGAATCCATCAATCACCGCATACAGGGTGTAAAAGGAATGCACGTTATTCAGTGTGTCCACAAGCTTCGACTTCGCCTGACTGACGACGTTTTCCGAGAACCGTTTATTGTTCCATGGAGCACTGTCTGCGAGCAAGGCCCATCTGAGCGCATCAGCGCCAAACTTATCGACGAGTTCCATTGGATTCATGACATTCCCTTTACTCTTGGACATTTTCCGTCCGTCTTCATCGAGGATATGGCCAAGTGATAAGACACGCTTATACGGCGCTTTCCCCGTGAAGAGTGACGAAACCGTCAACAAACTGTAGAACCATCCCCTCGTCTGGTCCACGCCTTCTGCGATCACATCCGCCGGGAATTGTTGCTGGAATAACTCTTCATTCTCGAATGGATAGTGATACTGGGCAAACGGCATTGAACCGCTGTCGAACCAGACATCGATCACTTCTTTCGTCCTCTTCATCTCATGGGAGCAGGATGGACATTCCACGATCACTTCATCGACATACGGTTTATGAAGCTCGAGACCTTCTCTCCAGCCGCTTTTCGCATGTTCTTTCAGCTCTGCAACGCTTCCCGGGACGAATTGATGGTCACAATTCCCGCAAACCCAGACGTTTAGGGGTGTTCCCCAATAGCGGTTCCTGCCCAGGTTCCAATCGACCATATTTTCGAGGAACTTCCCAAAGCGGCCTTCTTTCATATGATCCGGATACCACTCGACGGATTGGTTATTCTTGATGATCGTGTCTTTTATAGCGGTTGTCTTGATGAACCAGCCTTCCATGGCGTAATAGATGAGCGGTGAATCACATCGCCAGCAATGCGGATAGCTGTGCTCATACTTTTCTTTGGAAAAAAGAAGGTTGCTGTCTGCCAGCATCTTGATGATCTTCACATCGCTGTCTTTGGTGAATTCACCTTGGAGAGGCTTGAAATCACCGGTGTAACAGCCTTTTTCATCGACGATATTGACGAAATCCAATCCACTTTCTTTGATGGCATTGTAATCATCTTCCCCGTGTGCCGGGGCAAGATGAACGATCCCGGTTCCGCTGTCGTCGGTTACAAATCCTGCAGAAATGACTTCATGACCGCGGGTAAGCTTGAGATTATTGAAAGGCGGTTGATATGAAACGCCAACAAATTCGCGACCTTTATGCTCACTGACCACTTCAACGTCTTCTCCCAACACCTCGTTCAAAAGGTTTTTCGCAAGGATAAACGTTTCTTCTCCACGCCTCGCCTTCACGTAATCCACGTCTTCATGGACGGCAAGTGCTACATTTGAAGGAAGCGTCCATGGTGTCGTCGTCCAGCCGAGAAAAAATTCCTGCTCTTTTCCTTCCACCTTGAATTTAGCCGTCGCGGACAGATCTTTTACATCCTTATATCCTTGTGCCACCTCATGGGAGCTGAGGGACGTTTGGCAGCTCGGGCAGTATGGGACGACCCGATGGCCTTGATAAAGCAACCCTTTCTCATGGATGTTTGAAAGGATGTGCCAGACACTTTCGATATACTCATTTTGAAGGGTCACATACGGATCATCCATATCCACCCAGTACCCGATGGCTTCAGTAAACGTACGCCACTGCTTTTCATAATCGAACACACTTTTCTTACATTCCTCAATGAATTTCTCTACACCGTAATCCTCGATTTCCTGCTTGCCGGAGACGCCGATTTTCTTTTCGACACCGAGTTCCACAGGCAGGCCGTGAGTATCCCACCCTGCCTTACGTTTCACCTGATATCCCCTCATCGTCTGATACCTGGCGACGAAATCTTTGATCACACGTCCCAGGACATGCCCGGCATGTGGAAGACCGTTGGCCGTCGGGGGGCCTTCATAGAAGACGAATGTCTTTTCCCCTTCACGGTTCCTCACTGATTTTTCAAAAATATGATTCGAATTCCAATAATCCTGGATTCGCTTCTCTCTTTCGACCGACTTTTCGTTTACATTTACCTTTTCCATGTCATCACACCTTCTTTTATACAAATAAAAAAAACCCGCCCCTAACCTAAGTTAGGGACGAGTTTGTAACCCGCGATACCACCCTGATTCTATCCATAAACTGTATTTCAAGTTTACGTGACAGCGCTCATTCAACGTACAATCATACGCGTTCCTTGTAACGGCGGAAACCCGTCAAAGCTTAAAGGGCCTTCAGCTTTGCTTCTCGGAGAGGATATTCAATATGACCTGAACGTTGACTTCCACCAAATCGCCAACTCTCTGTAGATCAGACTCCATACCTACTCGTTCTCGTCATGGAATGTAAGTGATCCAATATATGTTAGAACAAATGTAAATGATACAGGATGAATTTGTCAATGTTTTTTATTTTATTATTGCACTGCTCCATCCATCTATTCACTATTCTTTACTAACGAATCCACTTATGTATATAATAAAAGTAGTTAAGTACACTAAAAAAGGAGCCCTGACGGCAATCAGGACTCCTCCACAACATAAACTGCATGGAAAGTGCAGCGGCTCACTTAGAGTCAATCGAAACAGAAGTAATCATCAATGATCCTCATGAGCGGTGGGGACGATGGTTACTTCTTTTTTTGTGTAACTGCGACAATTGCTACAATCAATGTTCCAAAGGCAATCATAATTTGCAATACATCTCCTACAGCAATCATTAGCGTATCACCTCCCTTCACTCGGGAGTGTGAGCCGCTACCCCATCTTCCGTATTATGTTGTGTCCTTCCATTATATCACAGGCAAACATGCGTTTGCTCCCTACCGAATGGACCGGTTTGAAAATTTGGTCCCGTCCCCTTTCTTCATTCTTAGAAGAATAATTCAGGATGAATTTCAGCGTAGACCTGCGGTTTCATGACAAAACTCAATCTCAATCGCCTTTCAGAAAGAAACAGGGATGTTTTATAGTAAAAAAGAAATGGTAAAATATACTCTGTTCACTGAGAATGGATCGATCCTCTTCAAGGAGAAAAAATGAAATATAATCTCGGCGATATTGTAGAATACGAAGATGAGGTATACACCATATTCTGGATCTATGATTCTGAGTATGTCGAATTGAATTCCGATGAGAAGAAATGTGTGTTGGCGAAGGCGGAAGAACTTAGGTTGGTTAGAGCGAAGTAAACAAGACTGAAGGAACGTGATACTTACAGGAGTCGGCCATCTCAGTGAATCATCTTATGATGGATAATATTATTTAATCAAGGATTTGCCAGCTGCAGATCACTCTTCAGTGTGTCCTGATACATCAAAAAATAGTTACTAATTAATCACGATTGATAATTTGTAACTGACGAGCTCACTAAGCTCTGTCAGAAAGCCATCAAGTATCTCATTGTTCTGGAATTTACATTCGATGAGGTAACAACTTTCCCCGCTGATTTTATAATTGTGAAGGATATTCTCAGAGTTTTCTTTTACAAATGACAGATATGGTTGATGGTTGGCGCTCCTTAAATAGATATGGATCATGGCATGGACCGAAAATCCCATCTTCAATTGGTTCAAACGAATGGTATACCCCTCAATGATCCCCTTGTCTTCCATTTTCGCTACCCTGGCAGAGGCAGCAGGAGCCGTCAGATGAACTTTCTCTCCTAACTCCTTCATTGAAATCCGGCTGTTTAGGGACAATTCGTCCAGTATCCTTAAATCTGTTTGGTCTAGCATCCCGCAAACTCCTTTCAAAAATAAAGTAAAACGGTCAAAACACTTTCGTCAGGTTATGTATACCTTCACTCTTATGCTTTAAACTATACATTGTTAACAGAAATCAATAAAGAAAAGGAGCGAATAACTTATGAACATCCAACTGATCAGAAATGCCACGCTTATCGTTCAATATGCAGGAAAAAAATTCATTATCGACCCGTTCCTTGCGGAAAAAGGAAGCTACCCTCCGTTCCCGAATTCACTTCGTCAGGATCAACAAAACCCATTGACCGGACTTCCCGTACCCCTTGAGGAAATCCTTCATGGTGCGGATGCCGTCATCCTTACTCACCTCCATTTGGACCACTATGACGATGCAGCCAAAGAAGCACTGCCAAAGGATATCGCCCTATTCGTACAAAGCGACGAGGACGCTGCCGCCGTCAGAAAAGACGGTTTCCATCATGTCGAAGTTCTGAAAGAAGATTCAATCTTTGAGAACGTTCATCTTGCTAAGACAAAAGGGGAACACGGCCGGGGGGAAATCCTGAACCTTACCGGATCTGTCTGCGGTGTGGTCTTCACCCATAAGGACGAGAAAACCCTTTATGTAGCGGGTGACACGGTATGGTATGAAGGGGTGAGGGAAGAAATCGACACACATCGCCCTGACATCATCGTCGTCAACGCAGGTGACAATCAATTTCTTGAAGGCGGCTCACTCGTCATGGGAAAGGAAGACGTCCTCCAAACGGCAGAAGCTGCACCAGAAGCGACCATCATCGCCGTTCATATGGAAGCAGTGAATCACTGGACCCTGTCCAGGGAAGAGTTAAAAGAGTATGCTGCTGAAAAGGGCATTGCCTCTCAGCTGATTGTGCCAAAGGATGGAGACACCATCCGTTTTTAAATCCTTCCCCTCTTGACTGCTGGTAAGTATAAAGAAAATTATTGAGGTCTGACTCACTATGAGTCAGACCTGATTCATCGACAGGAAAAACTCCAATTAACTGCCAATAAAGTCTTCTCAACGTTTGGCGTCTTACCGTTGGCAATACAAGACTGCTCCACCTTGTGAAGAGAGTTATCATTTAAAAAGACAGAAATCAGAATAAAACCTAATGCCAATACCGGCACGTATGATTTTCTCATTGCAGTATCACCTCAATCATTTTCCGAGCGGTCTTCCATACTTCACCAAAACATGCCACAATAGCTTCAATTCCTGCAGCACCTCTTCATACGTACCCCGATCACTCCAGGAATCCCAATCTCGTTTCAAACTCATGACAGCTGACCCGATTGTGTGGGCATCAATCCTGTCTTTATAAGCGATCCGCTTTGCCAGGGACGGCATGGATGGTCCCCTGAAATCAGAAGGGACATCCTTTACATGAAGGACAAATCCCATATGCCATTGAAGATCGATGGCATACTTGGAAGACATTTCCTCCAGGGTATCACCGACCTTTGTATCCTTAAAAGATGGATCGGCGACCAGCACTTCCACATCTTCTTTTAAAGAAATCGGCCCGTGAATCTGGGATTCGATATAATGATTCAGGTTTCGATGAGCCACCCTTTCCTTTCTACCGTATTCAAGGTGATTCCAAACGTGTTGCAGGAATCTCGTCGGAGTCAAATCCTTCTCTCCCAGTGCAAAATCCCTTAAAAACATTTCTTCCAAAAGGCCAGCCAGGATCATATCAAACTCTTGATACGTCCCCTTCTCAAAGGGGTTTTGATGAGAATCCATGTATGTAAAGGTAGATCGGGATGAGACACTTGGGGATAACAAGAAGTAACAAGAACCGAACCGTGGGGAAGGACCATCCGGGTGTAACATCAGGTTCAATGCTCCGTACTTTGGCCGTTCACTCATCGATGTGCTTTCGACTTGATAAGCCCCTCCAAACATTTTCTCCTCCCACATATCCCGGTCACCACCTGGATGGGGGGAGACTTTCCCATTTGAAATCAATGTTTCAAACTGGCTCTTATATTCCCCGTGATCCAGGAGTGATTCTGCCACGTTCTTCGTTATGGACACTGGTCGATCCGGGTGAAAATGTAAACCGATCCGGGCGTTGGATTTAATATGATGAACGGCTTGTTCAAACACTTCACCGGAAATATTGGACATGTCAAGGACATGATGAATGGTTGCCTTGGCTTCCGCTTTGTGCTTTAGGGCACAGGCAGTAAAATAGTCGATTGCCTGCTTCTGTGACGAGGTTAATCCCATAAAGCTACGACTCTCCTAACAGTAACCATCATTTCTCCCAAAGCTCAATCAGCCTGCCTTCAGGATCTTTAATCCAAACAAACTGACCAAATTCACCCACTTCTTTATCCTTTGCAAGGGGCACTCCGATTTGATTCAGATGCCCGATCGTTTCTTCAAGATCATGTACTTGGAAGTTTAACATGACCTGCTGTTCTGTCGGGAAGTATGGGTCCTCTTCTGTAAAGAGTGAGAAAATCGTTTCATTTTGGGGATCGGATTTAATAATGGTCCCATTCCAGTCTTCTATATCAAGCTTTAACACTTCGTTGTACCATTTCTTGATCTCATCCAGATTTTTGGTTCTCCAGAAAATTCCTCCAAAGCCTTTGATCATGATATGTTCTCTCCTTTTCTCTTTTCATTTAAGAATAACTAAACGTATATTCCGATTTAATGACGCCACTGGAATATGGTTTTACGTTCAACAGCTTCAAGTTTACTCGAGGCTCTTCCCTACCGAATAATGGAGTGCCCTTCCCGACCAGAATGGGATTGACCTTCAGGACTAAGCGGTCTAAAAGTCGATGTTTGAGCAGTTCCCCGGCTAACTCTCCACCGCCGCAGAGCCAGATGTTGCCCTTTTGTTGCTGCTTTAGTCGCTGAATAAAGGGTATGGCGTCTTCCTTTATCAATTCTACTTCTTCGTTAGAGTCGAATTGAAGGGACTTTGAAAATATATAATGCTTGATTCCCTTATACCCGGGTTCACCAGGCTTTGCCCCCAGCAGGAATCCGAACTCATATGTTTTCCTGCCCATTAATACCGCATCATAGTCCTTTATGTCTTCCAGGAAATCAGGTACATGATCGCCATCAAATAGAAACAGGGAACGTTCGATATCCCCGTCTATCAATGCTTGATCCGCGATAAAATGATCCAGGGAAACGGCAACATGATAAATCAATTCACCCATTTTTCTTTCCTCCCCTCTTGAATCGTTTACTTAGAACATCTGACGCAATTCCACCTGGCCTTCCCCGTACCCTTGAGGATCCGGCACGCGCATCGCCCACTCGATCGCTTCTTCCCTCGACTTCACATCAATGAGGAAGAACCCCGCGACTAATTCATCGACTTCAAAAGGTCCCTCCGTTACGACCGGATCTCCCCCTGGTTCCGGGTACGAGATTCGAATACCGTCCGAGCTCGGATGAAGGCCCTTGGCCATCACCCGCACACCTGCTTCCACTAAATCCTTATTGTACTGCATCATCGCTTCCATGAGGTCGGGACTCGGGAGGTTACCCGCTTCCGAATTTCTCGAGGCTTTGACAATCATCATAAAGAGCATAGCCACTTCTCCCTTTCCACACTTCCTATTAAAAGTACTTTACTTGAATATTCTATGATTCATCGGGTATTCCTTCTTTTAGTATACGTTCACCACTGACAGGCTTTGAAAATTGTTAGGAAAGGAAAGACATGATAAAGCTTGCACCCAATTGAGAAAAGATCTTTTTGGAGGTCGTTCAGTCTACCCGAGAGGCTCCGTTTTCGAGTTCCTTACACTCTCGTAACCTTTCAATCTAGTCATCTATTTCAGGCTACACGGTTTTCCCTCCTCATCAAACGCTTTCTTAAAATCAAAAACAAAAGGAGTGGAGCCATGTTGAATAAAGTGACGGTATCTATTGAAAGCATCCTCCCAGGTTACATCCCCTGGATTTTCTATCCACCACATGGCATATGAAAGATGGTTCTCTTGATTCCGATTCCATCCATTGATTCCGATTCCGTAATGCCTGACTGTGCTTGCCCGAATAGGTAAACCGATATAAAGAGTGAAGACTTTCCCATACGGTTAACGTCAGTACGGGATAACCACTCCCTTCCCCTTCTTCAGATAACGTGACTCCACCTGATGAAAGTTCCCTTATCATACCTGATACATGTGCCTGACGCATCACTCTAAATCCTCTATCATAAAACTCACGAGATGACGGGTGGTCATAAGGGTGACGCAACCTGCCGATCGTGTAAATGGAAACAAACGCCATATATACCCCTCCCATTACTATCATGAAATTCATTAGTAAAAAGACTCTGCCATTTGAATCAACTGCGTTTTACTCACTTCTTTTGGGGTTAGTTTTGGGTAATAGATTATTTCGTAGTACCATTCATCCTTCCAGGTAGGACCCTTCTACCAGAGTCATCCGGGATAAAATCCCCGTTCATATCCTCTCCGATTTTCACCCTATTGACCTTATCTGCTGCATACTCCGGTTTTGATGATGTGATTCGGATGTCCATTATATTTTTATCAGCGTTTAGTAACGAAATGGCCGCTTCCTGTTGATCTTCTCCAACTGAGACATCGGTCACTTTCATTTCAGCAAACGGAACCTGTGCAGGGATCTTGAATTCATGCTTCGACTCTGGAGTGTATTGTAGACTGTACATCCTGCCACGATGCTCTGTCCAGATAAAACCTATGGTTACAACGACAGCAAATAATAGTGCGGAGACTATTGTTTTCGATTTCGTCCCCTTTACTCCTACCCTATTAATCATTGGCCCAATGATTCCTTTTGGAAGAGGAAAACAGGCTCCAATTCCCCTCCGAAATGATTTAAACTTCTCCATCCACCACTTTGATGGCCGTCTGATCATCGATTGCATACGCCGGACCCTTTATGCCCACTGCCCATTTTTCTGCATCAGACATCTTGTTTTCCGGCAGCATCTCATGGTCCAGGTGAGGGAATATTGAAGAGTCAACCATTCCCAGCGCTGCATCCCCGCCGTTCGGAGGATTCCAACCAACAAAGTCTTTTCCGATGTTAGGGGCCATCACTATACTCCCTGCACTCATTCCTACATAAACTGCGTCCAGCAATGGTAAAAGATCTGCAAGTCCAGAATTCATGATTTCATCTCCTTGTGTAGTCAAACCCTTAAATTTTGGGTGTTCTTATTTCATAAACCAGAGCTACCGATTCTATAAGGAGTTCAACAAAAATGGCCGTTTATCCTTCTTGGATGAACGGCCATTTTTATGTGCAATCGCTGTTTTCAGAAACGATCTGCTGTCAGTTGAACATAAATGAAGACTTTACACCTTCTCTTTAATTCTTATTGTACATCATCACTTGTGTGGAAGCAGGCTCCCCATTTATGCTCGTAACAATACTTTCCCTTCATACTTACGACTTTCGATTAAATCATGAGCCTGTTCCACCTCACTTAAATCGAAAATCTTCTCAATGGGAAGCATGAGTGTTCCCGATGCGAATAAGTCTATGACTTTCCCGGCTGCAGGAGCCAACACCTCAGGTCGATGTTTCCTCGTCGTCCCCAGGCTAAAGCCTTTTACATTTCGACAGGAGGAATGCACATCGCTCGTTTTAAAGTGACCCGCACTACCGCTGCTGTTGCCGAATTGAACGAGGGTTCCGTAAAGTGACAGACAGTCCAGGCTTGTCGTCGTGACTTCACCTGCAACGGAATCGAAAATGACATGTGCCCCCTTGCCGTTCGTCAGCTGTAACACTTTTTCTGGAAACGTGTCGTATGTACAAACACAGTCTGCTCCCAGCCTCTTGACATAGCCTTCTTTGGCTAAGTTGCCAACGGTTACTATGACATTCTCAACCCCTGCAAGCTTCGCCAATTGGACGAGCATGGAACCGACACCCCCTGCCCCGCTATGGACAACGATCGTATCATTCTTCTTCACCTGGCCGATTTCGTGTAACAGGATATAAGACAGGATTGACACAGTAGGCATGGCTGCCGCCTGTTCAAAGGAAAGACTCTCGGGAATTTTGAATGTCAATTGTTTATGGGCTTTCACATATTCGGCGTAAGAACCACCTATCGGAAAAGCGATGACACGGTCCCCGGCGTCAAATCCCGGAGATTTCCCCGCTTCCACGACGGTCCCAGCTGCATCGAGACCCAGTGTAAAAGGGAAATTCGCCTTTCCTTTATTGCCTCTTCTTGATTTGATATCAGCAAAATTCACACTCGTAAATGCGGTTTTAATCAACACTTCATCTTCACTTATCTTCGGAGTCTCCACATTTGCTAACTGAAGGACATGGGAATCCCCGAATTCATATTGAATCACTGCTCTCATCACAACACCCCTTTTCCACTATCTCCTTTTCATTTTAATGTAAAAGTCTGATATCCGTATAATAGAAAAACTAAAGAGCAGCCATAATCTGCGCTTATGTTGACAAGGCGTTCTTCACTGTGATAATTTGTATATGCAAATGAAAGGATGTTGAACGATGAACCAGGAAGAAGACGTTCTGATTCACTGCTTATACTTTACGGCAAGCCGGTTTTCACGCAGCATCACCAAGCTTGCGGAAAAACACCTGGATGCCGGGGGACTTGCTCCATCTTACTTTTATATGATCATGGTCATTCACTTCAAACCGGGAATCACGCAGAAAGAGCTGTGTCAGAAGCTGGCCATTGCCCCTTCCACCAGTACGCGTTTCATCGATAAGCTGGAAAATCGGAACATTGTCATTCGCAAAATGTCCGGTAAGCAAACCTTCATCTCTTTAACGGAGGAAGGGGAAGAATTGTACCGTGAATTTCGTGTGTCGATCAAAGAAATGTTCCAGGATTATTCCGAGAGGCTTGGGAAGGATTTCAGCCTGGATTTGAGCCGGATGCTGCATGAAGCAAGTCTAAAGCTTGAAAAAGAGTGAGAATGTTTTTACGCTCTATTTTTACCCATTCATTTGCATATACAAATATGAAAATGGAGGAATACATTATGAATAAAACGATTGTCATCATCGGAGCCGGTAAAGGGATCAGCTATGAGACGGCGAAGAATTTTGGATTGAAAGGATACAAGGTCGCACTCATTTCTCGTACCCTTTCTTCACTGCAGGAGCTTGAAAGTGATATAGCGGCGCATGGTATCACAGCAAAAGGATTTCAAGGAGATGTTTCATCCGAATCGTCCATACAAAATGCTCTTTCTGAAGTAAGAGCAGCATTTGGAGATGACATCGAGGTCCTTCTTTATAATGCAGCCTCCATCCGACCTGGACAACCGACTGAGATCAGCGTGGAAGATTTCGTTTATGACTTTAAAGTGAACGTGGCAGGTGCACTGGCCGCGGTTCAGGAAATCCTTCCTTTCATGAAAAAAGAATCAGGATCCATCCTATTGACAGGTGGAGGACTTGCCCTCTATCCAAGTGCAGCCGTTGCATCATTATCGGTTGGAAAAGCGGGCTTGAGAAACCTCGCTTACAGCCTGAATCAGGAACTGACCCCGATAGGAATCTATGTAGGGACTCTGACCATTAACGGATTCGTTCAGGAAGACACATATTTCTCGGGGGATAAGATTGCCGGGGCTTTATACAAGATGCATGAGGATAAAGAGGACGTTGAGGTTGTATACGAAGAGGCGTGACAGATTAAGAGCCATCACAGAGTTTATGTGATGGCTCTATCTTTATTTATATTGGTTCTCCAGCAATCTGGAAACCGCACGTTCAGTCGACCGGAGAGCACCTTCCAGATGACCGCCACTTTCGGCTGCTGTTTCGGTTCCGGCAAATAGGATTTTCTGTTCCCACACACCTGCATGCCCAAGTGGACCATATTCAGGAAAATTCATCAGCGGTTCAGCATCTTCTTTTACCGCAGTATGTGGGTCATCTGACCAGTCCTTGTACAGAAGGGAGATTGGCGAACCCGCCTGCTCACCGAATAAGCGTATCAGCTGTTCCAAGACAAGATCCACTATTTTGTCCTGACCTAGCTCCCTGCGCGTTTCAGCCGGCATCCCGGAGAATCCAAATAGAGCACCCACCCCTTCATCTGGTGAGGCGTCATGTATTTCCTGAAGCGGACCGGCCCAGCTCGTCACCTGACCGGAAAGCCCCTCATCCCGCCAGAATGGAGTTTCATAAACGGCCACTGCCTTCGCTTGTCCCGCCATCCAAGTCGGTGTTTCAATCAGACTTTGCATGAGTTCTTCGGGAAGAGAGGGTGAGAATGCAAGACGCCGTGCCACAAGCCGTGGTGGCATAGCAAGGATCACAGCTTCTGCGTTCCATTCCTTCTTCAGACCTTGTTCACCAGCTTCGACTGTGACTTCTCCTTCGTCATCCATCCGGATTGCCTTTACCGTTGTATTTAACTGAACAATACCGGACGGAAGAGTATCATGGACGGCATCAATGAGTGACTTCACACCCCCATGCAGCCTGAATGATCTTTGCACAGCCCCTTCCGGTAACACATGCCGTTGCGGAACAGCATTTTCTGACTGCTCATAGAGAAGGGCTCCTTCCGTATGTTGCAGAAACGTCTGTAAACCGAGCTCCTTTACAAGACGTGTGATGAGAGGCTCATAGTCAGGCCAGAACCACGTCGGTCCGAGGTCTACTTTCCCAAGGTCCGTCCCTCCGATGGTCTCGCTGATGACTCTCCCTCCAATTCTTCCCCGGGCTTCAAGGACCACACACTGAACGCCTTTTGAGTGGAGAAGGGAAGCGGCCCTGAGACCGCTCAGGCCTGCCCCGACAATGATCACAGGTTTCTTCATGCCGTGACCTCCTATCTCTTTTATACTAAAGAGTATTGTAGCAGAAGGGACGGACCTTTTCATTCAGGGGAGCTTAAGTAATAAAAAAGCTTGCAGAAACATTAACTGTCTCTGCAAGCTTTTCCTTTACCTACTCTTTATATTGTTCGTTTTCATACGTCCCATACTGACCATTTTCCGTGTCAATGACGCCGCTCGTATACGAATCCATGATCTGCTGGCTCACCTGTTGATTCGCGTTTTCATCATACGTGAACTGTTCTTTCGGATCTCTCTTCTTCATGGTGATTCCCCCTAAAAAATAATTAGTCTATTCTCCTTTATTGTTCGAAAATTGGCTACAGATATAAGTGGGAAAATATAGTATGATGAATCTAAGGAGGGGATCACAATGAGTTTAAAATATCACAACATATTAGTAGCTGTAGATGGGTCCAGGGAAGCAGAATGGGCCTTCAAGAAAGCGATTGCTATCGCCAAACGGAACGACGCCATTCTTTCCCTGATCCACGTCATCGACACCCGCTCTTTCGCGGCCATCGAATCCTATGACCGCACAGTAGGTGAAAGAGCCATCAAGTATGCTGAAGAATTATTAAACGAGTACAAAGAAGAAGCGGGCAAAGCCGGATTGACCAAAGTCAAAACCTATGTCGAATATGGCTCCCCGAAAGTGATCATCCCAAGAGAAGCAAACAAAAACGTCAAAGCAGACCTCATCATATGCGGAGCCACCGGCCTCAACGCCGTCGAACGCTTCCTCATCGGCAGCGTCTCCGAACACATCACCCGGGCTGCCCACTGCGACGTACTGGTTGTCAGAACGGAAGAAGTGGAAGATTGATTTATTATCTTTAATCCATCAAAAAAAGAAATAAGCGGTTGAGGGATAGTGATTCACCCCAATCGCTTATTTCTGTATTGAAACGGCAGACCCAATAAGTTGATTGTAGCGGAAGGTGCTCGACTCCTGCGGGAAACGCTGGACAGGTGAGACCCCACAGGGCAAAGCCCGAGGAGGCTCACCGCCAGCCCCGCGGAAAGCGAGCACCTGCAGCGGAAATCAACCAGCACTCGCTAATGTGAAGGTTTTAAATTTTTCTACACAGATTGAGCAGCCAAAGATCCCAACTCAGCCTTCCCCTTCCCAATCTGCACCTTCACCTGCTCAAATCCAGTACCACCATACGACTTTCGTCTCTCCACAGCCGAAAACGGAGTCAAAATCGAATAAATATCCTCCTCGATCAAGGAAGAAAACTCACCATACTCCTCAAGCGATACATCCTTCAGATAGCAGCCCTTCTCAATGCAATACAGCACAAGCTTCCCGACGATTTCATGGGCCTGTCTGAACGGAATCCCCTTCGTAGCCAAGTAGTCCGCAAGCTCCGTCGCATTGGAAAAATCATTCCCTACCGCTTCCTTCATTACTGTCGTGTTCACCTTCATCGTCGCAATCATGCCCGTAAAGATCTTAAGGGATCCCACCACGGTCTTCACCGTATCGAACATCCCTTCTTTGTCTTCCTGCATGTCCTTGTTATACGCAAGCGGCAGTCCTTTTAAAACAGTGAGAAGCGAAATGAGATTCCCATTCACCCTGCCCGTCTTCCCCCTGACCAGCTCCGCCATATCCGGGTTCTTCTTCTGCGGCATGATGCTGCTTCCGGTCGTGAAGCTGTCATCGAGCTCGATGAATCGGAACTCCTCCGTTGACCACAGGATCATCTCTTCCGCCAGACGGGAAAGATGCGTCATCATGATCGAGCTGTTGCTCAGGAATTCAAGGATGAAGTCACGGTCACTCACGGCATCGAGACTATTTTCATAGCAGGAATCGAAGCCAAGAAGTTCAGCTGAATACTCACGATCAATCGGGAATGTTGTTCCGGCAAGCGCCCCGGCACCCAATGGAGAAATGTCGATTCTTTTTAACGAATCAGCTAGTCGCTCCTTATCACGGTTCAGCATCCAGAAATAACACATCAGATGATGAGCGAACGAAATCGGCTGGGCACGCTGGAGATGAGTATAGCCCGGAATGATCGTTTCCACATTCTCTTCCGCCTGCACGATGATGGCTTCTTGTAGGTCCTCAACGAGCTTGACGATTTCCTCCACCCGTCTTTTTAAAAACAGATGCATGTCCGTCGCAATCTGGTCGTTACGGCTTCTTCCTGTATGAAGCTTTCCCCCGACCTCACCGATCAAGTCGATCAACTGCTTCTCCAGATTCAAATGAATATCTTCATACTCAACTGAAAACTGAAGCTCATTCTTTTCAGCCTTTCCATACAGCACTTGGAGGCCATCGAGGATCTGATTGGATTCACTGTTTGTCAGGATCTCGCACTTTTTCAACATTTTCACATGGGCGACGCTGCCTTCAATGTCTTCTAATACGAGCTCCTGATCGAATGAGATGGATGCATTGAACTCATCCACCCACTCTTCCGGCTTTTTAGTGAAACGTCCTCCCCATAGCTTACTCATAAAGTGACTTTCTCCTTCTTTTCAGAGTTGACCATGGAAGACACCTTTGTCGGAAGACCCCATAGTTGAATGAATCCAACGGCAGCGTCGTGATCGAATTCATCCGCTTTCGTATACGTTGCAAGGTTTTCATCATATAAGGAATTCGGTGATTTTCTTCCTTCCACAATGGCATGGCCTTTAAATAATTTCACGCGTACAACGCCATTCACATACACCTGCGTTTGATCAAGGAATGCCTTCAACGCTTTATTTAATGGAGAGAACCATAGTCCCTCATAAATTAATTCAGTCATTTTTTTCTCGATCACCGGTTTGAAATGTGCAAGCTCTTTCACCAATGTAAGGTCCTCAAGTTCTTTATGTGCCTTTAAAAGGGTCATAGCAGCCGGGCATTCATACACCTCACGTGACTTGATCCCAACCAGGCGGTTCTCCACATGATCGATACGGCCGACGCCGTGCTTACCTGCCAGCACATTCAGTTTCGCAATGATTTCTTCCAGAGGATACGCCATGTGATTCAGTTCCACAGGCTCCCCTTTTGAGAACGTGATTTCAACTACATCCGCTTCATTCGGTGATTCTTCAATGCTGGATGTCAGGTCATATGCGTCTTCCGGTGGTGCAGCCCAAGGATCCTCAAGGACTCCGCACTCATTGCTTCTGCCCCAAAGATTCTGGTCGATGCTGTATGGAGAATCCAAATTGATCGGAATTGGAATTCCTTTTTCTTTCGCATATTCAATTTCCTCTTCACGTGACCATTTCCACTCACGAACAGGCGCGATCACTTCTAAAGAAGGATTCAATGCCGCAATGGACACTTCGAATCTCACCTGGTCATTTCCTTTTCCCGTACAACCGTGTGCCACGGCCGTTGCATTTTCCTGTTCCGCGACCTCAACAAGTTTTTTCGCAATCAATGGTCTTGATAGAGCGGAGACCAGTGGATATTTGCCCTCGTATAGTGCATGACTTTGCAAAGCGATAAGTGCGTAGTCATTCGCGAACTCTTCTTTCGCATCAATGACAAAGCTCTTGGAAGCTCCCACCGTCAACGCCTTTTCCTGTACAAAATCCAGGTCCTTTCCTTCCCCGACATCCAGGCAGCATGCAATGACTTCGTATCCTTTTTCCTTTAACCACTGAATCGCAACTGACGTATCCAAACCACCTGAGTAGGCTAAAACCACTTTTTTATTCATCCGTATCTCCTCCTGTTGATTTTCTATATAAATGAATATTTATTCCTTAAGATGAATTTATATTAGCAGTTTACTAGGGATACATCAATACTTATTCATAAATTTGTATAATTATTTTATGGGCAACGTGTGACATAGGCTTCGCACTGGGCTTCATGCAGAATATATTGTAGGATGAAAGAAGAGCGAAAAGTGAGGAGAATCCAGAAGATGAGGAACGAATTTTTTTCGTATGATTGCAGACTGGGAATCCTTCTTCCTGTGATGTTGAAGGAATGGCCGATGTATTCTTCTGAGGAACAGGAAGTGATCCTTCTTGAGTGGGAGCGCGTCCGTGGCACGATTCCTGACCGTATCAGGGAAATGGATGGGGACATCGAGCGTCTGCAGGAGGAACTCGCTCAGGAAGATGACTTCGAGCAATCCTGCAGGATCAATAATGAAATTTCCGAACGGGCTTCAGAGATCAATGATTTATGGCTCTGGTACCGGACCCATCCGGAAAAAACAAAAAGGGGAACGATGCGTTGAGCACATCATTCCCCTTTTATTATTGTTCATTTTTCTTATCGCGCAAATAGCGGTACTGATAATATTTCTCCGCAAAATCCGTGATCTTCCTTGAAAGCTGATAATTGGATCCTGCTCCGATGGCAATGCTGACAAGGGGCAGACCGGACCACTTCTTCCCTTTAAACATGGTGATCGCCATCGCTTTCAGTGCCTGCTTCATGGATCCTTCCAGCCACGTATAGTCCGTCAGCTGCTCCGAACCATCATAGAAGTAATTGGAATCCTTCTTGTTCAGGTCCTCCATCAGATCCTCCCATGCAAGAGCGCGAAGCCTTGCCGGCAGGGTGGCCGCATGGAACACCTTCAGTGACGTCATCATTTCAAACGGCGTCTGAACATCGAATCCGTACGTGATGGCGATGAGCTGGACCGAACGGAGATTGATGACGAGCATGGCGGGGAGATCCGAACCAAGAGCCACCAAGCCGCCGGTCCCCGTCACGCCACCTTGCAATAACGAATAGATGCGATGGCGTCCTGCATGCTGTTCTGCTATGTAATGAAGCTGATCAATCGTTAAATAATGCAGATCCTCAACTGTCTGAATGTCCTGATTAAACGCCCGAGCCGTCACAAGGATGCGTTCACGAGCGTCATTCTGCATCTGTGAGCCTTGTATCAGAGAGTGCATATGAAACAACCAGCCATCCAGCCGCTGGAAAAATTGCTCCTGCACATCTTCAGGAATCGATTCAAACGCATAATCCAACCACTTCACATATGTATGTTCCAAATCATTCGCTTCATATTCATACAACTCTTCTCTCCACGTCTTGATCGACTGCCATACCTGCTTATCCCGTTCTGACCAGTTCACTTCTCCCCACTCCTTACATTCCTTGAATTAGGTATAGTATATCATATCTGGGAGGAGAATTCGGGTGAGTGGTGGGAATAGTCAGTGAATTCCTGTCGTAAAGAGAATTCGACATTGCGGCATGATTATTTAAAATATCGCACGTAAAATCAGAATTCCCGCACGAATATAGTGAATCTGGCATGATTCCCTTCCATTCCCGCATGATTCGCCAACGAGGGAGATCTCAGCCACTACTCCCTTGACCATTTATAACCACAACCCCTCTCCAAATTTACATTCCACGCTAAAACAGGACCATTAAAGGTCTGAATCGAGGAGGTTTCGCCGGCTAATTTAGGAACACTCCCCTTCTTTTAACAAAAAAAACAGGACCACCCTCCAAGGTGATCCCGTTTCATATATCAACCGATATTCCCTTTTTCCACCACATCACGTGCAATCATCACTTCTTCATTCGTAGGAATGATCATGACTTTTACAGGTGAGTGCGGATAGTTGACGAAGGCTTCTTTTCCACGTACTTTGTTGCGTGCCGGATCCCAGTATACGCCCATGAATTCCAAGCCTTGAAGGACTTTTTCACGGACTAGCGTACTATTTTCACCGATACCTGCTGTGAAGACAATCGCGTCTACACCGTACATGCGGGATGCATATGATCCGATGTATTTATGGATACGGTTGGCGAATACTTCAAGAGCCAGTTCCGCTCGATCGTTACCCTCTGAAGCCTGTTGTTCAATGTCACGAAGGTCACTTGAGAATCCAGAAACACCAAGCATACCGGACTTCTTGTTCAGAATGTTCAATACCTCATCAGCCGTTGATCCTGTTTTCTCCATGATGAACGGGATAAGGGCCGGGTCGATATTACCTGAACGAGTTCCCATGGCAACACCTGCAAGTGGTGTGAAGCCCATGGATGTATCGATAGATTTACCGCCTTCGATGGCCGCGATACTTGCACCATTACCTAAGTGGCAGGAAATCAGACGCACTTGCTCTTCCGGACGGCCAAGCATTTCAGCTGCACGCTGAGATACATACTTATGGGATGTACCGTGGAAACCATATTTACGGATTCCGAAATCTTCATAGTACTCATAAGGAAGGCTGTATAAGAATGAGCTTTCAGGCATGGATTGGTGGAAAGCTGTATCGAATACTGCAACAGCAGGAACATTCGGCAACACGTTTTGGAATGCCTTGATCCCTGTTAAGTTTGCAGGGTTATGAAGTGGCGCCAGATCAGATAGTTCTTCAATCTTCGTAATCACTTCGTCTGTGATCAGAACAGAATCATTGAAGACCTCTCCTCCGTGTACAACACGGTGACCGATTCCATCAATTTCATCAAGTGAATCAATGATACCAAAGCCTGTCAACTTTTCAAGCAGCATTTTAACAGCTACTTCATGGTTCGGGATATCCGTTACTTCTTCACGTTTCTCATCGTTCACTGTTATATTGAAAACCGCATCATTCAGTCCGATACGTTCAATTAGACCTTTTGTAATAACCGTTTCTTCAGGCATATCAAAAAGCTGAAACTTTAAGGAAGAGCTTCCAGCATTAATTGCAATCACTTTTTTTGCCACGTTGTATCGCTCCTTTTGTTTTCGATCTATCGACTCTTACTTTATTCTGTTCATTGAATCGTTTTTTATCTCTCAATTCCTCATTAAATCACTGACTCCACCCTATTTCAAGAAAAAGCTTGAAATGACATCGTTTTCATGTTAAATTAAATATTTTCACAAAAATTAGAATACGCAGTGCGTCGCTTAACTCCTCTTCCCCTTCATACCCCCAACACCAGATCAATAAAAAAAAAGACCGCCCTAAGGCAGTCAATTATTTATTCTGTACCAACCACTGATCGATCTTCGACAAGATGTCCTGAAGGGCTCTCTGATTAGAAAGGCTTGGCAGTTGAGCAAGCAGTACCTCTTTAGGAGGCTTGATTCCTGTCTTTTTCTTCTGAAGGATCAGAATGCTCTTCGCTGAGTTTTTATTTTTAAACAGGGAGAGAGGCAGCTGCAGGAAGCCCTGGATGTCTGCTTTCTCTTTCAAGTATCCTTGAAGCTGCCCGCTGTGCGGTGATTCGAACAATCCGTTCGGCACAATGAAGAATAGGTATCCTCCGTCTTTGGTATGTTTCAGGCTTTGTTCGATAAATAGGTGATGGGCATAGGAATGGCCCTCGTCCGCTTTCAGCTCGTAGTCCTGGGCGCGCAGGTCGTTGGGATAATACCCGATTGGCAGGTCGCAAAGAACCAGATCGACGGGATCGATGAACAAGGGGTCCAATGAATCCTGGTTAAAGAGCTGCAATGGATGCTTCTGAAGATCGGCTCCCACATACGCGAGCTTGATCAGCACCTCATCAATTTCCACCCCGATGGACTCGGTTTCTTTACCCGGCATTTGGTTTAACACCGTCGTTAAAAGGTTCCCCGTCCCTATCGCCGGATCAAGAACGGTCAGTTTATTCATGCCGGCCGTAAATTTATTCACCAGATAGCTGATGAACAGTCCGAGTGAGTCCGGCGTCATTTGGTGATTCGGCTGTACGTTTTCCTTCATTCCTTTTAAAATCGCGAATTGAAAGGCTTTACGGATATTTTCATTCTCTAATTGAGAAAAATTTACTTCATCGTACTTCTTGTTCAGGCGTTTCTTGGTCAGTTCACTGACCTCTTCCTGAAGGACGTCCCCTTGGAAAAGGTTTTCCCCTGTTTCGGCAACGGCTTCTAAATAACTGCATGCGAGTTCTTCCTGCAGCAGGGTAGCCGTTTCGTCGATTATTCCAAATAGTGATTCGACTGGCGAATTAATCATCGGCATTCATTCCTTTATCTCAATTTCATTCATCTATTTTACCTTTGTCAAAGGCGTTTGTAAAAAAAAACAATGCTGACCATCCGAGAGTCAGGTCAGCATGTCTAAAGAATATTCTGGTTGAATCAGGATTACTTTACGTTTTTCACTGCTTCAACGGCAGCATCGTAATCCGGGTGGTCAGTCGCTTCGCTCACATATTCCACATATGTTACTTCATCATTGCTGTTTACAACGAATACAGCACGTGCAAGAAGACGAAGTTCCTGGATGTGAACCCCGAATGCTTCACCGAAAGAAAGATCGCGGTGATCAGAAAGCGTTTGGACATTCTCGATTCCGTTCGCTCCGCACCAGCGTTTTTGTGCGAATGGAAGGTCGACAGAAATCGTCAATACTTCTACATTATCAAATTTCGTTGCTTCTTCATTGAATTTACGAGTCTGTGCATCACAAACACCGGTATCGATGGAAGGAACGACACTGATTAAACGCACCTTGCCTTTGGAATCATTCAGTGTGACTTCTGACAGATCATTAGCTAATACTGTGAAGTCGGGAGCTTTGTCGCCTACTTTTACCTCATTACCTAATAAAGTGACAGGGTTGTTCTTGAACGTGATATTTGCCATGATTTGTTCCTCCTCTATAAATGGTATGTACACTTTTCATAGTACAGAAAAAGGGAGGGGGAAAGCAAATCATAGGGTCCTTCCCGAAAAAAAGATGAGCTCACTCATGACGAGTAAGCTCTTTGTCCTTTAAAGATCCAGCTTATGATTTTGATTATGCTGCCCGTTGTGATCCTGCTTATTGTCATCCTTTTTCATCATACCCTGAATTTTCTCGATGGCACCCGGTGCTAAGTCCAGCAGGCGATCGATCAAGTGAGTGCTTTCATCTAAATGAAGCATCTTAATTCCTTTCGAACTGACGATCAAAAACGCAATCGGAGTAATGGAGACACCGCCCCCGCTCCCTCCGCCAAACGGCTGCTGTTTAGGCGATGACTTGTCACTCCCGCCATCTCCTCCTTTGCCGCTGTCGTCCTTGCCCTTGCTGTCGATGATGAATTCACTGCCACCTGCTGCAAATCCAAACCCTACTTTTGAAACGGTCAAGATGACGCTTCCATCGGGTGTTTCAACGGGATCACCGATGATTGTATTCACATCGATCATTTCTTTTAAATTTTCCATTGCCGTGGTCATCAGACCTTCAATCGGATGTTCTGACATGTGAAGACCTCCTAGTTAAACTGAATGTTTTTCTCCAGAAATGGTGGAAAGGGGCTTTGTCTTAAATCTGGCTATGCCGCCTCTCCAGTACCGAAGTATCTTGAAACCTACTAGGATAGCATTCCCTATGCGAAACTGGATAATACATGAAAATTGTGTTTGGATCACCGCATGCTGAAATGTCGGGGTCACTTCAATGACCGGCTTGGATTGAAGGCGCATATAACCGCTGAGGATTCCGATGATACTCCCTTTCATTCCCCAGATCGTTCCAGTCAGTGTCCCCGTTGATGCCGCATCCCCAGTGCCGAAAAGGGTCTTCCATTGGACTTGATCCAGTTTGACTTTTTTCAGGAACCCCCTGATGATCCGGTGCATGGATTGGACGTGTAGGACGACTTCCTTCGTATCATTTAAACTCGCAATGAAATCATGAGGCGTGATTTTCTTTTTCGACGCCTTTTCCTTAGAAGGATTGCTTTCGTTCCCCTTCTTCGTCTCCTGCTCCACGACGACATTCGGACCGTCATCATCAAGCTTCACCAGGGGAATGTCGATGGTATATTTGATCAAACCGAACCAGGCCCTCAGCTTCACCTTGAAATGATCATTGTCATTTCCATGGTATAAGGAAATTGTGACGGTCAGCTTAGTGATGATCGCAATGATTAATAGAAAAATAATAAGTGCAGCGATAATGATTAACGTCCAAATCCACCAGCTCATAAATTCACACCCTTCAACCTCTTATTATGGCCTTTGCGAGGGAAAATAAACTTGGGTGGGTGGAATTTGCTGTGAAAAATGGTTCTGTCGGTGGATTCTGTTGGTTGATTGCGTCATTTTGATTCGTGATTGCGTCATTCTGGGATTCATTGCGTCATTTCGTCCCGTGATTGCGTCATTATTTTATTCATTGCGTCATTTCAACCCGTAATTGCGCATTTTCCCATAAAAAAAACAAACCCGCCTCATCAGCAGGTTTGCTTCTATACCTTACACGGCCGGAGTAAACTCCAGCTTCTTCTTTTCCTGAACCACCGTGGTATCCGCAAACAAATCATGGATTCCCTGCTTCTTATTCGTAAACGCCACCACCACATATAAAATAAAGATGGTCGTGGAGATGAACCGGCCGATCAGTTCCCTGAACAGGATGGTTCCCCATGAAGGTTTCCCACCTTTCAGCTCAATGACAAGGATACCGAATACCATTTTCCCGATCGTCTGGCTGAAGTATTTCGTCATTAAAACGAAATACCCGTAGAACACGATGCTCGTCAAAATCGAAATCGGTGCAAACATCGAGCCGTCGGATAAGGAAATGTCCAATAGTTTAAAGATTGGATTCACGATCAGCCGCGTGATGCTGCCGATGACGATCAAGTCAACAAGATAGGCCCAGAATCGGATCCAGAATCCCGCCAGATAATAGCCGCTTGTCCCTGAATAGTCAGGGGAGGATGACCGGACTTCGATCTGTTCCCGTGTTTCGTTTTGTTCAAAGCTTTCACTCACGTCATTCACCTTCCTTATTCAGAGTATAGATACATCAATCGTGGAGAACCAGGATTTGAGAGGAGCTTCATCAGTGCCGCCGCTTCCATATCCTGACCCATCATTTTCCTTGCACCCATACTGAAGAATTCAGAGAAAGGGTCACCTGCAGTGTATTCAAATACTTGTGCATCTTTTAGTTTATAGTCTTTTTTCATCGCAGCGATTGTGTCTTCCACGTAACCGAATTCATCAATTAAATTGACTTCCTTCGCCTGGATTCCATCGTACACACGGCCGTCTGCAATCTTCTTGACCTCCGCTTCGGACATATCACGGCCTTTCGCGATGACATCCACAAAGCCTTCATAGGAATTGTCGATCATGGATTGAATGATCTTCTTTTCCTCGTCGGTCATTTTACGGGTCGGACTCATGATATCTTTATACGGTCCACTCTTGATCGTGACGAAATCGACTCCGTATTTCTCAGCCAGTTCCGAGTAGTTGATGCTGTGCATGATGACACCAAGTGAACCTGTCAGCGTTTCTTTGCTGGCGAAAATCTTTGTAGCCGGTGCTGATATGTAATAGCCTCCGGAAGCTGCCGTTCCGCCCATGGATACATAGATCGGCTTCTTCGTCTTTTCCATGATTTCCACCAGCTTCGAGTGGATCTGTGCGCTTTCCACTACGCCGCCGCCTGGAGAATTCACTTTCAAAATAATCCCTTTGACGGACTTGTCTTTTTCAACGGCATCGAGCTTATCCATAAAGAGCTCATGGTTATAACCCGGGCTTTCAAATAAGGAACTGGCTCCGCCCGTATCCTGGATGACCCCTTCCACTTCCAGGACCGCGATCCGTTTATTTGTGTTTCCTTCATCGATGATTTCTTCGGAAAATGGAGTGTCCGTTCCTCCGAACATGTCTTCAAATGCCTGATTAACATCGCTTGTCACAGCAGAGGTCGCAAAGTTGACGATTACCGAAACAAAGAATAATCCGCCAGCTATTCCTAATGCTGTCCATCTTTTTGCATTCATCTGTATATTCCTCCCTCGTTTACCCTATCTTATGTAAGGATATGAATATCATTCTCACGCGAAAACATGATAGAATATTCACTAAGTTAGATTCTAGCAAAATTTCATGGAAATGGGAAAAATTATCCTTTAACTTTCTGGGAGGTACATATGTTGAATAACCGTCGAAATATCTTTTTCTATGCTCTGCATCAAGAAGGAATGCAGGTAAAACTCGATCAATTGTATGAACTGGCAAAGCGCTATGATTTCAATATAGTAGAATCTTCAAAAAATGCGAATATCATCGTCAGCATCGGTGGCGATGGAACCTTCCTCCAGGCTGTCCGTCAAACCGGATTCAGGGAGGATTGCCTTTATGCAGGCATCTCCACTGGCGGCACATTAAGTATGTACTGTGACTTCCATATCGATGACACTTCCAAAATGATCGAAGCCATGACAACTGAGCAGATCGAAGTACGTAAATATCCCACTATTGAAGTGACTGTCGACAACCAGACGTCCTTCCACTGCCTGAATGAATTCAGCATCCGCTCGGGCATCATTAAAACTTTCGTCATGGACGTTTTCATCGACGACAAACACTTCGAAACGTTCAGGGGGGACGGCATGATTTTCGCCACTCCGACGGGAAGTACCGCTTATAATAAATCCGTCAACGGTGCCGTCGTCGATCCGATGCTTCCTTGTATCCAGGTGAGCGAAATGGCTTCATTGAATAACAACCGTTATCGTACCCTTGGATCTTCCTTTATCGTGAGCGGACAGCGCCGTTTGGTTCTGAAGATCGTCCAGGATGGGAATGACTATCCGGCCATGGGCATGGACAATGAGGCGTTGAGCATTCAACATGTGGAAAAAGTTGAAGCCAAACTGAGTGATAAGGTGATTAAAACGGTGAAATTGAAGGATAACTCGTTCTGGGAGAAAGTGAAGCGATCGTTTTTGTAGGTTGAAGGGGGATGAGCCGGATGCGGATGAGTGAGTTTGTGCTCGGACTGAGGTGGATTGAGGCAGTCTGGACTGTTGTTGCGGCAGTTTGACCGTTCGTTGCGGCACTGTTGAAGAAACTCGTGCCACTTTCCACTAAACTTGTGCCAGTCTGACCGAAACTCGCGCCACTTCCACCATCTCTCATCAAATCGCACACCAAAAAACGCTCCAGTCCTGAAACTGGAGCGTTCTTCATTATGCTGACAACCTCGCCTCTCTCCTCCGCTTCCTCGCATACTGCACGCGCGAAGCCGTAAAGATCGTCAATGCCAGCCAAATGAACATGAACGAAACAAGATGGGTCATGGAAAACTCTTCATGATACACCCATATGCCGAGGATCAATGTGATCGTCGGGGCGATGTATTGCAAGAATCCGACCATGTACAAAGGAATCTGCTGTGCCCCTTTTGAGAAGAACAATAACGGAATTGCCGTTGCAGCCCCGGCCCCTATGAGTAAGAGGTCCGTCCCTCCGGAAACATGGAAAAGGGACAGGGTTCCTTGTTTGTACATGTAGGCAAGGTAGATCAGGGATACGGGTGCGATAGTCATCGTTTCGAGTGTGAGTCCGATGGATGATTCGACTTGGATCAGCTTTTTGGCCAGACCGTATAGTCCGAATGAGAAGGCGAGACCGATGGCAATCCAGGGGAAGTCCCCGTAGGATATCGTCAGGATCAGCACCCCGATGGTGGCTAACCCGAACGAAACGATTTGAGCCCTCGACAGGCTTTCTTTTAAAATGAACACACCCAATAACACGCTGACCAGCGGATTGATATAGTAACCGAGGCTTGCTTCCACCATCTGATTGGTATTCACAGCCCAAATGTAAATGAACCAGTTTGTACTGATCAGAATGGAAGCAAGCAGCAGGGCGAACAGCTGCTTCTTTTTGGTCAGAGATGTTTTTAGATAAGTGGTAAAGTCCTTCCAACGCCTGCTGACGAACAGGAAGAGAAGCATGAACCAGAACGACCAGAAAATGCGGTTGGCGAGGATTTCATCAGCCGGCACATGATTCAGCCACTTCCAGTAGATCGGCAGAATCCCCCAAAGAAAATAGGAAAAGGCCGTATACAGGATCCCGGCTTGATCTTGCTTCATAAAAAACACCCCCAAAACTATTTCTATTTCCGAAATATCTTCATTATATCGGTGAATAGTTTTGGGGGCAACGATTATTTATTTTTTATAGACAATGGTTTCATCCACTATGGTCATCTCGACGACTTTGCCGAGTAATTGATCTTCTTCCACGTTGAATGGATCGATATCCAATACGGTGAAATCAGCCGTGTAACCTTCACCTATCACCCCTCTGTCGTCTTCATGGTGACAGGCATAGGCGCTGCCTTTTGTAAAAAGGGAAATCGCTTCGTACATCGTGAGCCTTTCCTCTGGTCGATACGCCGTTCTTTCAGGATCAAGTGGGTTGGTACGGGTGACCGCCGCATGAATGCCCCAAAGCGGGTTGATCGGTTCGATCGGTGCATCCGATCCACCTGCACACGGAATGCCTTCTTCAAGGAGCGTCTTCCATGCATAGTTATATTTCATGTTTTCCTCACCTAATCGGTCAATCACCCAGGGGAAATCCGACGCTACAAATCTTGGTTGGATATCGAGGATTAGGGGCAATCCTTTGATTTTATCAATCAATTCTTTCCGAAGGATCTGTGCATGAATCAGCCGGTCGCGTCTACCGTAAACGGAAGGCGCCTTCAGAACTGCATCGACGACATTTTCGAAAGCCTGATCCCCGATGGTATGTACTGCAATGGGAAGTTCATACTTCCTTGCCTTTTTCACCAGTTCCAAAAGCCGTTCATTGGTGTGGATGCTGACCCCCTGCGTGCTTGGATCATCGGCGTACGGGTAGCTCAGGAGTGCCGTCCTGCCGCCTAGAGCACCGTCGGCGAAGATTTTCATGGCACCGAATTCAATGAATTCATTCCCTCCAAGGAAATGATGGCCATCTTCCTTCCAATCTTCAATCACTTCATGATGAACAAGAAGATGGGCCCTGAACTTCTTGTCGCCTTCGTTAATGGTCTTCAGGAAAGCATTGTACGTTTTCTTAAAGTTTCCATAATAACTCAAATCCTCTGTGTGACCGCCGACCAGTCCATTTTCCCAGCAGCTTTCGATCCCTTTTGTCAGGGCTTCCACAAGGTACTCGGATGAGATGGAAGGCAGGGCGTCGATCATCAGGTCCTGTGCCTTATCCTTGAGTAATCCATTGAGAAATCCATCATCGGCTTTTTCAATCAAACCACCTGGAGGATTCGGTGTGTCTTCATCGATTCCTGCATTTCTTAATGCCGGTGAGTTGACGACCATGGCATGCCGGCAGATCCGCTTCAATAGGACTGGATGGTGAGGGACGACAGCATCGATCTCCTGTCTGGTCAGGACGGCGGCATCACTCCAAAGGTTTTCATTCCAGCCTTCCCCTATGATCCATTTCCCTTCCTCAAGAACATCGGCTTTTTCCTTGATGCTGTCCAGCACTTCCCGTTTGCTGTTCATACTGGAAAGATCCAGCCTCATCAACGTTTCGCCGTGACCGATCAGATGCATATGACTATCGACAAATCCCGGAAACATCACCTTCTTCTCCAGATCCACCACTGAATCGATCGTAAACTTCTGCTCTAATTCATCCGTTGTGCCCAATCCCTTGATCAGGCCGTTCTCTGTAAAAACCGCTTCCACTTGATGACCTTCCTGCTGCATTGTATAGATGATTCCATTTTTCCATAAAGTACCCATGATGCATTTCCTTCTTTCATAAAAGTCTATTTCTCAAATGTATCATATTATAGAAAAATTCTGAAATAGAAAAGCCATAAAAAATAGAGAGCCTTATAGGCTCCCTATCCGTGATCAGTTTTTCACTGAACTGAATTCTTTTTGTCTCAGTTCGATTCTTCTGATCTTCCCTGATGTTGTTTTCGGCAGTTCTTTTACAAATTCAATCTTACGCGGATATTTGTAAGGAGCTGTGAGATCCTTAACATGCTGCTGAAGGGCAGGAATCAGTTCCGGATCCTCCTGATCCACATCTTCACGCAATACAACAAAGGCCTTTACGATCAATCCCCGGACTTCATCAGGACTTCCTACGACCGCACACTCCTGAACCGATGGATGTTTGACCAGGGCATCTTCAACTTCGAACGGTCCGATCGTGTATCCGGAGCTGATGATGATGTCATCGCCTCGGCCTTCGAACCAGAAGTAGCCGTCTTCATCCTTCTTGGCTTTATCCCCTGTAATATAGTAATCTCCCCTGAACTGCATGGCTGTCCGTTCAGGATCTTTATAATAATTTTTGAATAGGGCAGGTGTTTCAACGTGCACGGCAATGTCGCCCACTTCTCCTGCTTCACATGGATAGCCTTCCTCGTTGATGATTTCGACCCGATTTCCAGGTGTCGGTTTCCCCATGGATCCCGGTTTCAGTTCCATGCCTTTCATGATTCCCACGAGAAGTGTATTTTCTGTTTGTCCATAGCCGTCACGGACTTCGATTTCAAAGTGTCTCTGGAACGCATCGATGACTTCCCTGTTCAACGGCTCTCCTGCCGATACGGCGCTGTGAAGATGATCCAGCTTATACGTTCCCAGGTTATCCACCTTGGCCATCAGGCGGTACTCTGTCGGGGTGCAGCACAGTACGTTGACGAGGTTATCTTCAAGCATCTGAAGGTACTTATTTGGATCGAACTTCCCTTGATACACAAGACCTGTCGCACCTGAACCCAGGACAGACAGGAATGGACTCCAAATCCACTTCTGCCAGCCAGGGCCAGCCGTCGCCCATACGGTGTCCCCTTCTTCGATGCATAACCATTCCCGGGCTGCTGTTCTTAAGTGAGCATACGCCCAACCGTGTGTGTGAACAACCCCTTTTGGATTACCCGTCGTTCCTGATGTGTAGGAAAGGAATGCCATGTCATCACGTTTCGTGTCGGCAAATGCCAACTTGTCCGAAGCGGATTTCATTTCTTCTTGAATCGCAGTCCAGCCTTCCTGCTTTTCACCCACGACGAACTTCTTGAGCTTTTCCATCCCCCTCACGTTTTCAAACTGCTCGACAAATGGTGAATATGCCACGATTCCCTTTACATCCCCATGGTCGATGCGGTATTCAAGATCTTTCGTCCGCAGCATCTCTGAACTCGGTATGACCACGAGTCCCGATTTTAGTGCAGCAAGATATACGGCATAAGCCTCGATCAGGCGTGGAACCATGACAAGGATGACATCCCCTTTTTCAAGGCCTTCTTTGAAGAAAACGTTTCCAATTTTATTTACATCTTTCAATAATTGCGTGTATGTAATGTTTTCTTTGCTTCCTTCTTCATTCTCCCATTTGATCGCAAGCTTCTCTTGATCACTTGCAAACTTCTCTACTTCTTCTACCAAATTGTACTTTTCCGGTGCTATCAATTCTTCCCTATTCACGTCTGACTCCCCCTTGTTTGTCGGTACTACTTCTCTATTATACAAAATAATTTAAATTTTTTAAATTATTTGGTTATATTCGTTGGCGACAAATTGTGAGGGATATCGACAATCAGGTTGGGACATAACGAAATAATTTCAAAATAAATTAATGATTTATACGTATTTTTGTTGATTTGTGACACCTCTGTTCATTCTCGCTGCAGGTGCTCGTCTCCCTGAATAGCTGGAGCGGAAATCAACTACCGCTCACCTCTTATAATAAAACCGTTTATTTCTCAAAAAATAGAAAAGGAGCGGGGAAACCCGCTCCTTTGTAGCCATTGTATTTAATTATTTTGAGTATCCGCCACCGATTTGTTGTTCAGCCATTTGAACTAAACGTTTAGTGATTTCACCACCTACAGAACCGTTAGCGCGTGCTGTTGCATCTGGACCAAGTTGAACTCCGAATTCAGAAGCGATTTCGTATTTCATTTGGTCGATTGCTTGTTGAGCTCCTGGAGCTACTAATTGATTTGAACTGTTGTTTGCCATGTGTTTTCACCTCCTTGTTGAATATAGATTGTGTAAAAACACATGGCTTCATACAAGGAATTACTTTGGTAAATTATCCTAAATTTTTAGAGTAATTCGTCAAAGGTTTTTTCTGACTCTGATCCTGTGCAACCATCGATTGTGATTGTTTCAATCCCGTCTACGGCTTCTTTTAGAAGGGTTTCGAAATCAACGAAGCTTTCGTAATACTCCACTTTTTCTTTTTTCGGTCTTGTTTTTGGAGCCGGTGGCGTGAAGATGGTACAGCAATCTTCATATGGAAGAATGGAAATGTCATGGGTATCGATTTTTTGGGCGATATCGATGATTTCCAATTTGTCCATGGCGATGAGCGGCCGTAACACCGGTGTGTTGGTGACCGCGTTGATCGCCTCCATGCTTTCAAGGGTCTGGCTTGCCACCTGCCCAAGGCTTTCCCCGGTGATCAGGGCACGTCCTTCGTGCTTCTCACGAATCGCGTCTGCAATCCGGAGCATCATTCGTCTCGTTGATGTCATCGTGTAATTTTCAGGAACCTGATCATGGATCGTTTGCTGTACTTTTGTGAAAGGAACGATATGCAGCTTGACTTTTCCGCTGAAGGCAGACAGTTTCTTCGAAAGATCGATGACCTTCTGCTTTGCTCGTTCACTTGTAAACGGCGGGCTGTGGAAATGGACGGCTTCGATTTCCACACCTCTTTTCATTGTAAGGTAACCGGCTACCGGGCTGTCGATGCCTCCTGAAAGCATGAGCATCGCTTTCCCGCTCGCCCCGACCGGCATCCCCGTGGATCCCTGATAAATTTCAGAGGAAAGATAGACTCCCTCTTTTCGCACTTCTACATTAAGTTGGATATCTGGTTTTTTTACATCGACCTTTAGCCCGTCCAGATTGCGGAGGATGTAGGATCCCACTTCATAATTCAATTCATTTGTATCGAGTTCAAACTTTTTATCCGCTCTCCGGGCAGAAACTTTAAAGGTTTTCCCTTGGGAGAAACTCTTTTCGACAAGGGACAGTCCCGCTTTCTTGATTTCCTCGATGTCCTGAGGAACTTTCACAACGGGGCTGAATGATTGGATCCCGAAAATCTTCTGTAGTCTCGGAATGATTTCCTCCCCGTTTTCGTCTCCCAATTGAATATGAAGGCGATCTCTGCTCGCTGACACTGAAATCGTCGGAAAATCTTTCAGTGCCTGCAGAATATTTTCACGGAGCTTGGCTGTGAACATCTTACGGTTGCGTCCTTTAGTTGAAATTTCACCGTATCTTACGAGTATGCGATTATATTTCATCTTGATCTCCTCATTGTGTGGTGTAATAAATCTATTTCATTTTTGAGTAATGCGATAAATTCTCTGCATTCTTCCATTGTATTATGGAACGACAGGCTGATACGGATCGAATTACCGGCAAGGTTGTCCGGCACTCCCATGGATAAGAGGGTCTGACTTGGCTTACTTTGCTTGGATGAGCATGCGCTTGTTGTCGAGACGTATACTCCATGGCGATCCAGTGCATGGATGAGCACTTCGCCTTTAAAGTCCATGACAGAAAAATTTAAAATATGTGGTGCATGATCCTCTACCGGGGTGTGAATGGTCACACCGTCGATTTCCTTCAGCCTGCTTCTTAAAAACTGCTGATTCCCCATCATTATATCCAGCTTCTGCTTACTTTCTGCCAGATGGATCCTGAGCGCCTTCGCAAACGAGACGATACCACCTGTGTTTTCCGTCCCGCTCCTGAGGTTCCCTTCTTGCTCACCGCCTGAAAGAATCGGGGACAGTTCAAGTCCGTCCCTCACATACAGCATACCGGTTCCTTTAATGCCATGGATTTTATGGGCGGAAAGGCTGCATAAGTCGATGAGCTTTTCGTCTAAAATAAGGGGGACCTTGCCGCATGCCTGAACAGCATCGACATGAAAGAGAACCTTTGGATGCTCTTTTAGAATCATGGCGATTTCCCTTATGGGCTGGACGCTGCCGATTTCATTATTCACCTGCATGACCGAAACAAGGATCGTATCATCCTGTACGGCCTCCTTCACATCGGAGGGACGGACCTTGCCCCGGTCATCCACATCGAGGTACGTTGCCCTGAATCCGAACGCTTCCAATTGCTTAAAAGCATTCAGGACGGAAGGATGCTCAATCTTAGTTGTGATGATGTGTTTGCCTCTATGACCGTATTGCAGAGCCGTTCCTTTAATCGCCAGGTTATTGGATTCTGTTCCGCCGGAAGTGAAAAATACCTCTTTCGTTTTTATACCAAGTAGGGAAGCCACCTGCTCCCTGGATTGTTGAACTAATTTTTCCACCCGCCCGCCGAATGAATGGATGGAAGACGGATTGGCATAGTACGTTTCATTTACTTTCAGAAATGTGTCCAGAACTTCCTTATATGGCTTTGTTGTGGCACTATTATCAAAGTATATCAAGATGTACACCTTCTTTTGAATGACGCTGACTTTAATACTCAATCATTAATCTTACCATAAATCGTCCCTATCCCAAATGAAATTCATTTTTACCCTTGGATAAATTATACTAAAAACATATTATACTTAGGAATTCCGGAAATTTTTTTGAATTTCCAAAAATTATTATTGAAAAATGACAGAATTTTTGCGAGAATCTAAAAGGAAATAAAAACATAAGTTATTTAAATATACTAAATTGTAAGACTATTTAGTTTTTCGACATTTTTCTACAAACTTATGATAAGATATTTTTTGCTTATGACAACGATTACAAACGGAGGGGTATATATGAACGAGAAAGCGCTATCATTCAGCCAGATCTTAACGATCGGATTAATGCTCTTCGCCCTTTTTCTTGGTGCAGGAAATATGATTTTCCCGCCATTTCTGGGGCAGCAGGCTGGAGAACATGTATGGACCGGAATCCTCGGCTTTCTAATAACCGGGGTAGGACTACCTTTACTCGGCGTCATCGCCATCGCTAAATCCGGAGGTGACCTTCAAACCCTTGCCAACCGGGTACATCCTCTTTTCGGACTTATCTTTACAATTGTTATGTACTTGGCGATCGGACCGTTCTTCGGAATACCGCGTACCGGGACTGTCGCGTATGAAATCGGGGTCATCCCCTTTCTACCGGAAGAGACAGCGAAATATGGTCTTGCTTTACTCATTTATACGATCATTTTCTTTGGATTGACGGCTTGGCTTGCCATGAATCCATCGAAGCTCGTAGACAGAATCGGAAAAATATTAACACCATCTCTTATTGTCATCCTGACAATCTTAGTGGTCAAAAGCATCATCAGTCCGATGGGCGAATTTGGTACACCGCACGAATCTTATCAGGACGGTCCACTATTCAAAGGGTTCATTGATGGGTATCTTACGATGGATACGATTGCTGCTCTTGTGTTCGGAATTGTGGTCATCAATTCGATTAAAGACCGGGGTGTTACCAGTAAATCCAGTCTGACTCGGATCACGATCATCGCTGGATTCATCGCGGCCGTCGGACTTGCTCTTGTTTATTTATCCTTAAGCTATATTGGCGCAAGCAGCACGGATTCCATCGGTGCCCAGGCAAACGGCGGAGCGATTCTGGCAGCCGCAGCGAGCCATTTATTCGGATCAATGGGGACGATCATCCTTGGACTTGCCATTACGTTTGCATGCATTACAACATCTGTCGGACTCGTTTCTGCATGCTCTCAGTATTTTGCAAAAATCCTTCCTGTATCCTATCCGAAATTAGTGATCATCATTTCTTTGTTCAGTATGATCATTGCCAATATCGGATTGACTCAGTTGATTGCTGTATCTTTACCGGTATTGATTTTCATTTATCCATTAGCCATTGTACTGATTCTTCTATCATTCATGCACAACGGGTTTAACGGCTACTCCCTCGTATATGTAGGTGCCTTGATCCCAACCGGGTTGATCAGTTTGATCGATGGAATCAAAACGGCAGGTGTTGATGTAACAACTGTCAGTCAATCACTTGAATTCCTTCCATTCTACACTCAAGGGATCGGCTGGCTCATTCCCGCAATAATCGGAGCCATCATTGGTTTCGTCATCGCGAGCCTCGCCGGACAAACGAAACGGATAATTGAAGCAAGCTAGCGCTAATGCAAAAAAAAAGGACTGAAGCAGAGTGACATTCTGCTTCAGTCCTTTTTTATCATTTTCCTTCTAGGTCCATCATTTTCTCAATTTTCTTCAGTGCACCCGGTTCGACTTTCTCAATGGTAGTGGCCGCTTCTTCCAATGCTTTGCGATAATCATATTGACGGAATGCTTCTTCAGCCGTCTTGAGTCCTTCACGTACGGAGTTGTACTTGCTGCGGTAGCGGTTTCCGTACTGAATGATTTTCTCCGATAGAAGGACATTCTCAACCAGGTCCCCCGTTTTCGTATAGAAATGGTCGACGGTATCTTCCGCACCCAACAGTGTCTCCTGAATGAACTTCATATTCAAAGGTTTTTCCGTCAGGCTCGCATTCACCTGCTCGATCTTCCGGTGAACTTCATCAAGAAGATCTTTGTAATCCGCCGGTAGTCCAGGTACATTGCTCTTGGAAATCATCCGGCTTGCTTCTGCAACCTTTTTCTTGAGCTGCTGAATTTTTTCCCTGGTAGCCAGTTCATCTTTCCGGAGATTCTGAAGATAGAGTGAGAACTCGCTCTGCTGTTGATTCAGCTCTTCAAGACCGTTTCGGATGTCCTTCAGCTCATCACTTAAATTTGAAAAAGAAGCAGCATTCGTTTCTTCTTTATTCATGAGCATTTCGTGGCGTTTTGAGAGCTGAATGATTTTCTTATCGATTTCCCTTGGAGTGCTAAGGTCAGCATCATGAAGATGGTAACCTTGTTTCACTATGCTGACTTCCGATTGAATATCATCATTGTCTTCCTTGGCCTTGATCAGCCCCTCAGTCGTTTGATCCCTGTACTGCTGGACAAAATGTTTGGCATGGACTTCTTTTTCCAATAAATCATATAGGTCTTCAACCTTCACCTTGATTTCCTGTATACCCGCTTCCACTTCTACAACCTTTAACTCTTCAAGGTTCTTATTGAAGTTCAGGAGGGTTTCCTTTAAGGCGGCCACTTCTTTATCCACTTCGATATGATCAAGGGTATACCCCTGATCCTTCATCTCGATGTAACCCGCTTCTAGTTCTGATAATTGGGAAGGCAACAGGTTTTCACAATCGGTGATCAGCTTCGGCACCGTCTCCATTTTGTAGGAAACCTCTTTCATTTCCTCTGCAAGGCTAAGCACGATTTCCCGTGCATCAAGATAATTCCCCTGTTCAGTCAGTTCATTGAATTGATTGATTTTTTCAGAGAGCTTATCGAGTACATTTTCTATGTGTTTAGCGGTTTGACCGTATGTATGACGATAGGCGAGGAGCTGTTTCTTACTGTTTCGATACTCTTCCTGAAGAGCCTGAATTTCTTCTCGGTTCTTTTCTTCACTGCCGACCAGTTCATTCAATTCTTTCAGGATCTGTTCGATCTTTTCTTCGGTTTCAGTCAGAACCTGATGGATTCTGGAGAGGACCTCTTTGGTTTTATTAAAGCGAAATTTATCGGTGTACTCTTCTGCATCGAATAGTAGTTCTTCAACATCAGGAAGCTGCACCGCAACAATCTCATCCCATCCCTGTCTCCAGCCGTCAAACAATTCTTCAGTCTGACCCGTCATATTCAGTTGTTTCACTTTGGAAAGTTCGTCTGAAACCGGCTTGTTCATGATATCGATTTTCCAGGCTTCATACCGATCAATTTCAGCGTAATATTTTTTTCTAGAGATAAATCCGATTAGGAATACGATTAAGATAAGTATTATTCCAGCGATGACGTATTGCATCTTAAGCCCCCTGTTCAACTATTCAGTTAGACATCTATATGAATGTGAATGTTTCATTACTATTTTGTCATTGTTATAATGATACCATGTTAACGACATTTTTTGACTATTAATTTCTAATTTTTCAGTGATAAAACGTCAATTTTAGCAAAAATAGTGGGAAATGGATAGGATTATTGGGTTTGGTGTTGATTGGGCTGGCTCTGCAACACCGTTTGGATGAGTGAGTGCTGGTTGATTTCCGTGCCAGGTGCTCGCTTTCCGCGGGGCTGGCGGTGAGCCACCTCGGCTGTGGGGTCTCACCTGTCCAGCTTTTCCCGCAGGAGTCGAGCACCTTCCACTCCAATCAACTTATTAGTCTCAAATTACTTATCTTTTCGGGGGCTACTAATCTTACATTTTTTACTTTCCTTATAAGTTTCACTTCAATTCTGTTCATTCTCTAACAGCACAAATGATTATTATAGCAAAAGGAAGTGAAATCTCATGACAAAGGTTGATGGACATGTTCATACGCCGTTTTGTCCACATGGCAGTAAGGATTCGTTTGAGATGTATGTGGAGAGGGCGATGTCATTAAATTATCGTGCGATAACGTTTACGGAGCATGCTCCGCTACCTGAAGGGTTCTCGGATACGACGCCCGATCAGGATAGTGGGATGAACCCGTCCCTTCTTACGGAGTACTTTGATACATTGGACATGCTTAAGGAGAAGTATAAGGATCAGATCCTCATCCGTTCGGGTCTTGAGGTTGATTATATTGAAGGATTCGAAAGTGAAACAAGGGAATTCCTGTCAACCTACGGACCACGGATGGATGATGGTATTCTTTCTGTTCATTTCCTTCAGCATGATGGAAAGTGGGATTGTCTGGACTTCAGTCACGATGTGTTTGGGTCGATGGTCGATGATTACGGTTCGGTGGATGCGGTTTATGCACGGTATTATAAGACGGTCTTGAAATCGATCAGGGCTGATTTAAGTGTTTATAAACCGAAGAGAATCGGTCACATCACTCTGGTGAAGAAATTCCAGAAGCTGTTTCCTGCCTCCCATTCGTTTTCGGATGATATTTCCGCCATCCTCCGGGAAATGGCGGATAGAGGTCTTGAGCTTGACTATAACGGGGCGGGATTTGTTAAGCCCCATTGCGGTGAGTCCTACCCTCCACTGAATATCGTGAAAGAGGCCCGTGCATTAGGGATCAAGACCGTCTACGGTTCTGATGCCCATGAGGCAAAAGGGCTTGATCAGGGACGGACCTTGATGGACATCTAAAAAGAAAAAAACTCTCCTTCAGACGGAGAAGAGTTTTTTGTTTTTAGATGATCAGCTCTTTCTTCATGACCTCTTTTGCTTCCGAAACGAGGAGGAGATCAATCCATTGATCAATGTTTTTATAATATTGGTCGATAAAGTAGTATTCCTGAGGAAACATCTGCCACACTTCCCTTAACTGCTGGCTGTTGAGAAACGGCATCGTCAGCATGGATTTGAGCTGGATCACAAGGAAGCTCACGGGCTGTTTCTTCAAGGCATGGTCCTTCATTCCCTGTTCAAACAGTCGTTTCATATAGTGCCTTTCTTTCATTAAGTAGGAGGAAATGATTTCACGGACCACCTGTGAATCAATGGATACCTCCCTCCAGATGAAACGGGCCAGTTGATGATGGTCACTTTGGAATTTCAATATTTTATAAACCGCCCGCTTCAGGCAGAGATCCGCACTGACATAGTTCAGTGCTTCGACCTCTTCCTGGAGAAAGCGTAAATATGGTTCGAAGAAATGGGTGAAACACGCTTCCAACACACCCTGTTTGCCTTTGAAATAATAGGAAATGGTAGCTGGATTCACGTTCGCCCTCTTCGCTATATCCCTGACGGACGTCCCATCGAAACCATGGTCATAGAAAAGGTACACAGCTGCCTTGAAAATGGACTCTTTCGTTGACTTGGAGGTATCTAGCTTTTTCATATTTCCCCTTCTTTCGAATATAGTAGGCAAATGAAAAAATCAGTGACGAGAAATATTGTATAAAACTTCATCAGAACAAAACGAAATCATTGAAGGTTATGAAGAAATATGCTAAAAATGGTTCAATAGATGTTTCTATTATAAATTGTTTACACTAAGAATTCGTGTTTTCGTATGGATTTCCTTTAAGTATTTCTCGACAGGATCTTTCTGCTGAAGGCTATATGGGAACGCTTAGACATGAAATAACGCATAATCTGTAGAATTGGGGGAGTTTATGATGTTTCAAGCAGAAAAATATCAAGGTACAAAGGAACAGGGCTTTGGTCTTGTCACAAAACAGTTAAGGGCTTTGTTGGAAGGCGAGCCGAATCAGATCGCGAACTTGAGCAATGCCTCCGCCCTCTTGAACCAATTCATGGATCGCATCAATTGGGTAGGGTTTTATCTATATGAAGAAGAAAGCAATCAACTCGTACTAGGACCTTTCCAGGGACTGCCTGCTTGTGTAAGGATTCCTTTAGGAAGAGGGGTTTGCGGTACGGCTGCAAGCGATCAGAAGACGCTGAGGATTGAGGATGTCCATCAATTTCCGGGTCACATCGCCTGCGACGCTGCCTCTGAATCGGAAATCGTCATCCCTCTTGTAAAAGAAGGGAAACTGATCGGCGTCCTCGATATCGATAGTCCGGAGAAAGCAAGATTCGATGAAGAAGATCAGAAGTTTTTGGAAATTTTTGCAGATGAGCTTTTAAGACATCTTTAATACTGTATAATAGGGACAAAGCCCTGTCGGGAGGATGATATTTCCGTCGGGGCTTTTTTGTGCTGGAAGAATTTCGGGCACTTGTTAAAAAGTTCACGTTTTTCTCCCTGCTAAAAAGGGAAAAGAGTAACGAACATGAGAACGTAACATAATTTAATCCCATACAATATCCAGGTAAAAAGAGGTGTAACATGCAATCCAAGAAAAAAGACTTACCCTATTTATTATGTTTATTGGTGATGCCGGCACTAGGCTTGATATACACGTTATTAAATACGGATACCCGTGAAGCAGTCACTTTATCCACTCAACTAGATGAGTGGATCCCATTCGTCCCGGTGTTTATTGTGCCATATATTTTATGGTACGCCTTTATATTGGGATACCTTTTCTATTTCTGGTATAAAGATGTCCAGACGTTCCTTAAAACACTCGGAATCATTGTCATCGGTGAGTTGATTTGTTTTGTCATCTATTTTTATTTTCAAACAACGGTCCCACGTCCGGAACTTTCTGGCGGCGGAGTGTTTCTCGACCTGGTTCAGATGATCTACAGTCATGATCAGCCGTACAATGCGTTTCCAAGCATCCATGTCCTGACGACTTTCGCCATCGTCCTGGGCAATTTCAACATTCAAGATAAACACCGTTTCCACTCGGTCTTTGTGCCCATCATGGGATCGTTGATCATTGTATCGACCCTCTTTGTCAAACAACACTTCGTACTCGACATGGTCAGCTCGATTTTCTTGACCACGTTCATTTACGGCATCATCTTCGAGCTATATAGTGTAAGTGAAAAGAAATCCACTCAAGTTTATATGAAGGATTGAATCAAACTAAAACAGGAAGGAACCTTTTGAGGGTCCTCCCTGTTTTTTCTTAGGCTTTATCCAACGCCTGAAGAAGATCACTCCAAATATCCTCCGGTGCCTCAAGTCCCACCGAAAGCCTCAGAAGCGAATCATTGATTCCCATACTCTTTCTCGACTCTTCAGGTACGACGGCATGAGTCATGGTGGCTGGATGCTGGATCAATGTCTCTGCATCTCCCAGGCTGACCGCGATCTTGATCATGTCAAGATCATCCATGAATTTCTGCGCTTCTTCCTTTGAGCCTTTCAACGTAAAGGAGATCATTCCCCCCGGTTTTTTCATTTGTTTTTTCATGACCAAGTGCTGAGGATGACTCTCATGTCCCGGATAAATGACGGTTTCTACAGAAGGATGTTCGGCTAAAAGACCGGCAATTTTTTCAGCACTGTCACAGTGACGGTCCATTCGAACGGCCAGAGTTTTTAACCCCCTCAGTAATAGCCACGCATCGAATGGAGAAATGATTCCACCGATATCCTTTTGTGTCGTCATTCTGATTTCGGACATTTTCTCCTGTGTACCGACGACAAGGCCGGCAACGACGTCCCCATGTCCACCGATGTATTTCGTTGCACTGTGGATGACAATGTCACATCCCAGCTCAAGCGGACGTTGAAGATATGGAGAACAGAATGTATTATCCACTACGACAGGAATGCCCTTCTCCTTTGCAACCTTCACAACGAGCTCCAGATCAATGAGCTGCATGGTCGGATTGATCGGGGTTTCTACATAAATGCAACTGGTGTTTTCCGTGATCTTGCCTCGGATCTCTTCTTCTGTATCCATGGAAGAGAAATCATGCCTTATGGCAAATTTCTCTTGGAGGAGCTCAAGGAGGCCGAACGTACAACCATATACCCCTTGAGAGCATAAAATATGATCGCCTGATTTGGTGAGTGAGAACAGAACCGCGCTCACTGCCGCCATTCCGGAACCGAATGCAAGGGCAGCCTCTCCACCTTCCAATGAAGCCATTCGTTCTTCCAATATCGCTACTGTCGGATTTCCCAGTCTTGAGTATATATATCCATCTTCTTCACCTGCAAATCGATTTTCCCCTTGTTTCGCATTTGCAAAGGTATAAGTAGAAGTTTGGTATAAAGGGGGTGCTAAACTATCAAAATGTTGAGACGATTGATACCCCTCGTGGATCACCCGTGTTTCAAAACGTTTCTCTTCTTTCATTCAGTATTCCTCCCAGTATTCCCTTTAAGTCTAAGTAACTACTATTCTAGAATATGATAACCGGGAGGAAAAAGAAAGCGGTTACACTAAAGTGCTAAAGAAAGTTGTGGTTTACGTATAAGAAGCCTGTAGAGTCAACATTGTTTCTTATGTAGTGAGGTGCTGGTTGATTTCCGCTACAGGTGCTCGCTTTCCGCGGGGCTGGCGGTGAGCCTCCTCGGCTGCGCCTGTGGGGTCTCACCTGTCCAGCTACGGCTGCTAGCCCCTCGAGGTCATAAGCTAAATGGTCCAAGAAGGCAAAAGAACGCCTTCTTAGCCCATTCATCTTATGCTTGTCGGGGCTGAACGAGCCGCCTCCGCTTTTCGTGCTGTCCAGCGTTTCCCACAGGAGTCGAGCACCTGGAGCTCCAATCAACTTTCTAAACATTCCTTTAAATGTATTATATAGTATCTTACTTTTACAATCGTGTACTCCCTAAATGTAAATGGGGTTATCATTTTTTAGAAAGACCGACTGTTATCGTTCGATTTTTGGGTACAAGTGTTCAACTTGTAGTACATCCTAGTTTACAGGGATTCAACCATTTGAATAATGAAAAGATCGATTTCCGGAGAAAAGAAAAATAGGAAGAACCAAAATGGCTCTTCCCAATTCATCTTTTATTTGGTACTACTTTAATCACAATCGTTCACAACCTGATTTTTCCCATTGTTCTTGGCGCTATAGAGCGCTTCATCTGCTTTTTTCACCAGTTCTTTGACTGATTTGGGACAGGTGTCGTCGTTCTTCCTCCAGATGGATAATCCACAGGAGAGGGTGACGGATGGACTTGTTTTCAATGGGATATCTTTTATGATCCGACGGGCGATTTCCAGGCCTTTTTCCCTTCCCATGGAAGGCAGGTAAGCTGCCAATTCTTCCCCTCCCCATCTGGCAACGAAACCATGATGGCTGACAATGCCTTTGATTAGATTGGACACCTTTATGATGACTTCATCACCGATCTGATGGCCGTAGTTATCATTGATGGATTTAAAATCATCTATATCCATCAGTAGCAGCGTTCCCAAATCATCTTTATTCATGGAGGATTCCATTTCATCATCCAAATAATTCCGTGCGAACAGCTTGGTCATATGATCCGTGATGACCATATGCTCGAGTTTCTCACGGAGGGTTGCATTGGTGATGGCAAGGGTCGAATGATGGATGAACGACTGCAGCAGTTTGTACATATCAAATGAGAACATATAAGGTTCCTTGTGCAGGACGACGCAGAATCCGATCAGGACTTCATTTTGAATCATGGGAGCTGCCATGATGGACGGAAAGTCGGCGGCGGTTTCAAAACGGTCGCTGACATCACCCAAAAAGATGGCATCTCTTTCCTTTTCGATGCGCTCTTTTACGTAAGAAATATAGTTTCTGCCTTTTTCTTCAAAAAAGAGAGGGGAGCTTTCATCTAATATGGTGTACTCTCCTTTTTCAAGGAGGACGAATCCGATCGCTGATGCATGAAAAGACCGCTTGATCTGTTTCTTTAAGAACATGACGGTTTCCGACAACCTTAAATTCAAATTCAGTTGATGAGACGTTTCATTGATGAGCTGCAGGTCGGTGATCAATCTTTTCGACTGCTCATATAGCTTGGCATTCTCCAGGGCACTCCCCGCCGTATAAGCAAGCAGTCTGATAAACTCGATCTTATGATCCGTAAAGGTGGCATGGGACATGGATTGTACTTCAAGAACCCCATAGATACCCTGCTTTCCTTTTAATGGCGCGTAGAGGACATCTTCCTCCCCTGATTCAATGCTACCATTGACAAATGCCTGCATGGCCGATTCATTGGCGTGATCAAAGTCGAAGTTCTTGATGGGAAGTTCCCCGAACTCATACCGGTCATTTGACAATAATAAATGGAACTCATCCACAGGAAATACCTCTCTCAACGTCTCGATGATCTGCACGAGAAGCGTACGCACATCCCTCGTCGAGTGGAAGATTTCCGTTACCTTGAATAATTCCCGATATCTCCGTTCGTCTTCAAGGACCGTCTGGATACCGCCTGTATGCTGTAAGAACTGATTGCTTGCCTTCCAAAAAGAGTGGAGCAAGCTTTCATCTGCCCATCCGCCCGCACCCTCCTTCTTTACCAAGAGGATCGCCAGCGGACTTCCATCTTTCTTCGAGAGATGGAATTTAATAGATGAGACTTCATCCTTTTCTATTAAGACCGGACGCAAATGATACTCTTCTCTGGCTTCAGCAAGTGTAAGAGGAGCCTCTCCATTCTGATGAGGTTGATAGAGGTAGTAGGTTGAATTGGTATAAAAATACAAAAAAGCCCGATCGATTTCGAGGTAATCCTTCACGACCGTCAGCCACTTTTGCAATTGAACAGATTGATCTGCTTCCGGAGACATTTCTTCATATATTAAATCGAATAACTTTGACTTGTATTCATGCAAAGCATGTTTGATTACGTACATTTTCCTCACCCACACCTGAAAGGTTTGTGACACTATTTACTTCATTGGCTCCTGGCCAGTACCAGATCCTTTTGAAAGACTACCATCCATAATGAACCGTCTTCTGATAAAGAATGAATCTCGTTTGGTTCCCCGCTTCTGTCTGAAAGGTCCAATCGCATATTCCCAGGAATACTGATGAATCCGTTCTTATCCTGTGCAAAAGGATTCCGGCTTGTTGTGACGGCTGATGGAGTATCCTTCCTTTCCTTCACGACCTCCAAAGAATTGGAAAATAACGCCCAATCCCCCTCTTCCAATTGAACCCAAATACCATTATGTTCCTTTGCCAAGCTCATTGTTTTCACCTTATTATGTAACGGCACACTATGTAATACTTTAAAATAATATTGTTTAGTACGATCAAGTTCATATATGACAAGGACCGGCTGCTCTTCCACCATCTTCGCCACTGCGATGACAGGGTTTTTAGTTTCGCTTCCCATTGACAATACTTCAGCTTGGATGGATGGTGTTTTCCCCTCGACTTTTTGTGATGAGTCAGAGGAATAAATGAAACCTCCCAAAACGACCAGCATACACAGTCCTATCAATAGATACCGTAGAATTTTCTCTCTATTGGATTCTGGCAAATTTGCTCACCTTTTTAACATAATTTTCAACTTTCATTATAGCACAACAAATGACTTATGGACTATTTTGTTTGTGGAATCTCGTCAGTCCTTATGAATCTCGAAATACTTCCTTGACTTCTATTCTCTCACGTCATATAATATTCTTTGTGTAAAATAATGCAGCTTCAGTGAAGTCCTTTATGCTCGTATTTTGTTCCTCTACTTACTTGAGGTGTATCTTGTAACCCTCTGCTGCTAGGGCGAAGGTACATGAAAACAAAATGCACATAATTGTTTATTCACAGGTGTTTTTATTTTACAACAAAATAAAAACAATAAAGGAGGAGTCATTCATGGCTCGATATACTGGCCCAAGCTGGAAATTATCCCGTCGTCTTGGAATCTCTCTAAGCGGTACGGGTAAAGAATTAGAAAAGCGTCCTTACGCTCCTGGACAACACGGTCCTAACCAACGCAAAAAAATCTCTGAGTACGGTTTACAACTTCAAGAGAAGCAAAAACTTCGTCACATGTACGGAGTAACTGAGCGTCAATTCCGTAACCTATTTGACCAAGCTGGCAAATTACAAGGTAAACACGGTGAAAACTTCATGGCGCTGCTTGAGTGCCGCCTGGATAACGTTGTTTATCGTTTAGGTCTTGCTCGTACTCGTCGTCAAGCACGTCAACTTGTTAACCACGGTCACGTTACAGTGAACGGATCTCGCGTAGACATCCCTTCATTCCGCGTTCTTCCTGGTCAAACAATCTCAGTTCGTGAAAAATCACGTAACCTTGACATCATCAAAGAAGCGATGGAAGTGAACAGCTTTGTTCCTGAATTCCTAACTTTCGATGCTGACAAATTAGAAGGTACATTCACACGCGTTCCTGAACGTTCTGAATTACCAGCTGAAATTAACGAAGCTCTTATCGTTGAGTTCTACTCTCGTTAATCTTTGTGAAAGAGACACTGTCCATTTTATGGGCAGTGTTTTTTTTTTGTGGCTTATGCTGTCATTCCGAGTATGCCCACAACTGCTCCAAACGCACAGAAAGAGACCCTTTCGGACCTCTTCCTCATTTTCATAAAAACATCCCGATTAATTCTTGTGTATAAAGGTCTCGTTCCGGTAGGAGGATCTCTTCTTTCTGAAACGAGTCAAGAATACGCCCCTCCTTCATCACCATGATCCTGTCACTCATATATGTTGTAGCGGCCAGGTCATGTGAAATAAATAGATAAGCGATACCCAGTTCGTCCTGAAGATCCTTGAACAGATTCAGAATCGATGCCTGAACTGAAACATCAAGGCTTGCCGTCGGCTCATCCAGTATGATGAGAGCGGGGTTTGTGCTGATGGCGCGGGCTATGTTTACCCGCTGGGTCATTCCCCCACTCAATTCATGGGGATAGGCATCCAGTGTCCATAAAGGCAGGCTGACCATTTCCAGCAGGTCCTTTGCCGTATTCCTTCTCTTCTGCTTCCCCAAGGCCCGCTCCATGTCACACGGTTCCATCAGGGACTCCATAATCTTAAGTTTTGGATTCAAAGAGCCACCGGGCTGTTGAAAAACGGCCTGCATCTTCCTTCTCGCTTTCCGCAACGGGTTCCCTTTTAATTGTTGAAGAGGGCTTTCAAGGAACTGAACCTCGCCATTATCCAAACCCTCCAATCCCAATAAACATCGGGCAAGCGTACTTTTCCCGCTTCCGCTTTCACCGACGAGACCTAAGCATTCCCCCTTTCTGATGGAGAAGGATACCTCTTTGACTACCATAAGATTGGAATGATAGGACTTTGTCATTTCTTTTGCGATTAAAACGTCTTTACTCACTGTCCCTTCTCCTCCATTTCTCTGGTCCACAAACGGTGACGGGTCTCAGGCAGATTCGGAAGTGACTGAAGCAGCAGTTTTGTATAGGGGTGGGATGGCTTCGTCAGTATTTCTCTCGCCACGCCAGACTCTACTATTTTCCCTTCCTCCATAACCCCGATTCTGTCTGCATACTTTTTTACTTTCCTTAGATCATGAGTGATGAATAGCAGAGAGCAATTTGTTTCTCTTACCATTTCATTCAACAATTCCAGGATGTGATGGGCCGTGACGCTATCCAGTGCAGTGGTCACTTCGTCGGCAATCAGCAAAGAAGGCTTGAGCATCATGGCAATGGCAATGGCAGCACGCTGAAGCTGTCCCCCACTTAACTGGAAAGGATAACTTTGGTATACCTTTTTTTCAGGAAGTTTCACCTTTTTCAGCGCTGCGAGAGAGCGCATTTCTCTTTCAGTAGCTGTCCAGGACGTATGAGCACGAAGAACCTCTTCGAACTGTTTCCCTATTTTCATAAAAGGGGTAAAGGAACTTTGATAATCTTGAAAAATATAAGATATAGTGTGTCCAAGCAGACACGTTTTCTTCATTTCAAGCATGTCCAGTCCCTTGAGCAGGATACTTCCAGCCTTCAGTTGTAACGATGCAGGAAGGATACCTCCAATTGATAACGCCGTGACGCTTTTCCCACTTCCACTCTCGCCCACCAGGGCATACCATTCACCTCGTGTAATGGTAAAGGAAATTCCATCAACAATGAGTCTATCCTTATTGGCGATGGTCAATCCCGTTACTTCAAGCATCAAACCCCCTCCTTCTTAACATCGTAATGGTCTCGCAGTTTGTCACCTGCCAGATTCAAGATCAGGACAACCAGTATAATGGCCAACCCGGGGATATACATGAGATGCGGGGCACTATGAAAATAAGCCCTTCCATCATTCAGCATGGCTCCCCATTCCGGTGATGGGGGCTGTGCCCCCAGACCGATATACGAAAGGGCTGCGATCATGAGGATCACCTTCCCCAGATCCAGTGTACAAAGAACGAGTACGTGTCCTGCTACATGGGGAAGAAGATGTTTCCTCATCGCACGGAACCCAGGCACCCCGTTTAGTTCCGCCATCAACATATAGTCCTTTTGCTTCTCGGACAGGACGATGCTCCGGACCAGGCGGGCATAGCTCGTCCACTTCACCAGAACGATTGCCCACATGAGATTCAACATCCCAGGACCAAGCAGTCCACTCAATACAATCGCCACGATAAAATCTGGAAACGCCATCACTGCGTCCGTGATTCTCATGAATATCCTGTCGATCAAGCCACCGGAATAACCTGATATCAATCCTGCAGGTACTCCGATTAGCATGACCATCATCATGATGAGGAAGCTGATTCCCACTGTTGTTTGAGCACCTGTAAGTATCCTGGATAACATATCCCTCCCAAGATGGTCCGTTCCCAATAAATAGTCGCTGCTCATGGTCTGGAGCCTGTTCCCGGGATCTACTTGCAGCGGATCATAGGGGCTCAAGATTGGGGCCAATGCAAGAAGGATGGTAAATAAACCAATCACTCCGATCAATCCGCGGCTCTTTTTTCCCGTTCGTTCCATTGCCGCTTCACCTCCTTCAGTCTGATTTCTGGATGAAGCCAGCGATAGGAAGCATCGACCGTCAGATTAATCATCATGACAAGAATCCCCATGAAGAAGATGTAACCTTGTATGATGGGATAATCGCGCTTCAAGATGCTATCCACTACCAGTTTTCCAATCCCGGGGTACGCGAACAATACCTCAATGACAACCGTCCCCCCCAAGAGGCTGCCAAGGCTCACCCCAAACATGGTTATGACCGGGGTAAGACTGTGGCGAAAAGCGTGGGCAAAAAAGACACGTTTCCTTGATAACCCTCTGGATCTCGCTGCACGGACAAAATCCTGCCCTAAACTGTCCAATAAGCTCGAGCGCAAGATTCTGACGTAGACCGCCGACATGGCAAGTCCGAGTGTAACGGAAGGGAGGATCAAATGAGCGAATGTCCCCATCCCCATGGAAGGGAGCATTCCAAGCTTTACAGAAAATAGATCGATCAGCAGCAGTCCGAGCCAGAAACTCGGAATCGAAGCGCCAAGCAGGGCGAACATCCTGTTCAACTGGTCGATCCATCTGTTCCGGTAAATTGCAGCCAGGCTACCCAATGGTACAGACAGTAGCGTCATGAATAAAAGGGACATGGACGTCAGCTGTAACGTGGCGGGTAGCCTATCCAGCAGTTCATCCATGACCGGTTGCTTCGTTGTGTACGATACGCCCAGGTCCCATTGAAAAAACTTCATCATCCAGTTCCCATATTGAACATAGATCGGTTCATTCAGTCCGAGTTCCTTTTTGAGCTCCTCCTTCTGTTCATCTGAGACAGCCACCTCATCGGTTTGCAACATAGCATTCAGGGGGTCGCCCGGAGCCAGTTGAATGAATGTAAAACTGACAAAAGACAGAACGACCAGGAACAGGATGAGCTCCATAATCCTCCTGAAGATAAATCTCATCGGTTCTCTACATCCAGCTCGTTCGTCAACATATAAAATTCACTTTTACTGGTCACCCAGTTCTTTACATGATCTTTGTATGCGACTACATTGCTTGGATGCACAATGAACGAATGGAGAAACTCTTCATTAATGATGTCACTCGCTTCCATGGCAAGTTTCTTCCTGGTTTCCTGATCCACCGTCATATTCAGTGATTGAATCTTCTTCTTCAATTCCTTGTGGTCGATCCTGGCGGCATTATAAAGATAACCGCCCGGCATATAAGCTGTATTGAGGAAATAACTCGCGTCTCCACGCGGAGCGGTCAGAAGGCTATATGTGGAAATATCCCAATCGTTTTTTGAAGCCATTTCTTCATCAATATTCTCAACCTGTTGAATGTTGATTTCGATACCAAGTTCATTCGCATTTGATTGCAGGATCTGTGCCATCAGCGGAAGCTCTGGACGATATGAATACGTAAGGACTTTCAGGGAAAGTTCCTTACCATCCTTCATCGCTTTGCCGTCCTTCCATTCCACACCGGCATGGGTCAGATGTTTCTTTGCTTCTTTCAAATCAAATTCTTTTGATTCATTAGAAGCAAATGGCAATTCCGATACGAAGGGCCCTCCTGCCGGCTGTCCGTATCCAGCGAGTGTACTGTTCACAACCTCTTCCCTGTCGATCATGTCATCAAAGGCTTTCCGGATATGCTTATCCCCAAAGATCCCATCAAAGTTGTAAAGCAGCATCTGTGCCCGGATTCCCGGTACCACATCGGTTCGGATGGAGTGATCCTGCTTCAGTTGGTCCATGCTTTCGAAGGCCGGACGGTATACGACATCGGCATCTCCTGATTGAAGGGCCAGCGTGCGGGCATTGGCATCCTCATTAAAGGTAAGGGTCGCTTTTTCAAGCTTTGGTTTTCCGTCCCAGTACTCCTCGTAGCGCTCCAGCCCGACTTTACTGTCCGCTTTAAAGGAAGTTACTTTGAATGGACCTGTACCGACCGGCTTTTGATCTACCTTTTCTTCATCCACGTCTATGATCGCCGTATTCGGGTGCACAAGCTCGGAAGGCAGCTCAGGAAGCGCCTCTTCAAGGGAAAGGGTCAAGGTCTGTCCATCGGCTTTTGCCTCTTCAATCTTCAGAGCGGATTTCATGGCTTCACTTACTTCAATATTTCGTTCCAATGATTTCTTGACTGCTAAAGCGTCAAGTTTCTTACCATTTTGGAATGTTACATCGTCACGGATGGTAAAGGTCCATGTTTTCCCTTCATCCCCGCTTTCCCATTTCTCTGCAAGCCATGGTTCCAGCTTAAGCTCTTCATTGATCTTCACCAAAGTTTCCGCCATCCCTGCCCGGACGGGTGTATAGTTTAAGTGCGGGTCCATCGTATCACTGGGGAAATTGGATAAAAACGTTACCTCTTTTGCTTCTTCGTTTTCTTCTGTACCGGCTTTTTCATTTGATGAACATGCGGCAGTGAACAGGACGATGAATCCAATCATCAGCCAACCGGCCATCTTCTTAATTGACATTACATTTCTCTCCTCTTAGTAAATCATTTATTTTTTGATATAGCGGCCACGACAACGGGCCTGGTTTTCTTCTCTTGTTTTTTTCGTGACAGTAATATACACGCCGTCACAATCAGGATACCTCCGGAAATCGTGTAGATATCCGGAATTTCCGTCCAGAAAAGGAACCCCCACATGGCATTGAAGACAATCCCAATGTAACGGGCGACCTCAACGACGACTACACTTTCATGGGTGAACGCCCTTGTCAGGAAGACTTGCCCGATGAGGGAAACCACTCCGATCGCCAGTAAGAACAGTGAATCTCTTACGGATGGAATGACAAAACTGTCCCACATGATCGGCAGCGCCGCAATCGTACCGGCTGCCAGGAAATAGAACACAATTTCATAGGAATGATGGGTTTTGCTTAAGTACCGGATACTTGCAGCTGCCCCTCCTGCAAATAATGCCCCCAGAACCCCAACCAATGCGTGGACAGAGTAAGAACTGTATACGCCTGGCTTCGCAACCAGGGCAATCCCCAACACGACTAGTGGAAGGATCGTCAGGGCCCCCTTTGGAACTTTCTCCTTTAGGAATAAAAAGGAGAACAGGACGGCGAAGAAGGGGGACAAGTGTGCCAAGATGCTTGCATCTGCCAATGTGATCTTCGAAATGGTGTAGAAATAAGCCAGCAAATAAAAAGCACCCAGCATCCCTCTTAGCATAAGCATCGGGATCCCGCTCCGGGAAAACGGTACACTCTTTTTTTTCATGAAAAGGAAAATGAGGAGAGCTCCTATGATACTCCTGAAAAATACGACTTCAGACGATGGGATGGAGTCCCCCACTCCTTTGACCAATGCATTCATGATGCTGAAGGTCAGCGATGATAGGACCGCCAACAAAACTCCATTTTTCATGACGGGACCTCCCTTGCCTCCACACCTTTACAGAAGCCCTTGATTGTCCTTCCTGTTTGCGACTGCCAATCTGTTACTCTCTGTTCAAACCTCTGTATGAAATGATTTGTCAAGGGCATGTTCGTACCTGATTCATGGCCTAATGACCGGATGTCCATCAGCTTCAGATAATCCTCCATTGGAATTCTCGGCATTACCCACTCGCCTGATTCCCTATGTGATACCTGAGGATAAGGAACCCTGGAAAATTCAAAGTATCTCCCATTTTCATCAGGTACGGAGAAAGGATCAATCAGTAGGGAAGCGTAACGTATGTACAACAAATACTCTTGCTTTGTCGTTTCGAATCCACTGAACCCCTCAATATCAGAGCGTGAAAGAGCCTCCTCTTTTACTGGATAATTATCATCATGAAGAAATTGAAGCAGATTGATAGGTTCTCCTCCCAACCTCTCTACCAGGATCGATAATTCTTTCCACAGCTTGACCATCTCAGAAATGGCTAAGGGGGTGACAGGACCTTCCGGATATAACTTATACAATGACTTTAGCGACTTTGTATCAGACAGAGTCTCATTCAATGAAAAGTCATTGATGAAAAAGGGAGGGTGAACATAGGTCGTGATATTCCTACACTCAGCCTCAATGGGGTGGTTTTTCACCACAACATCAATATTGGCATATTCTAATAACAGCCTTACCTTGTCCAATCCAGGCCCTTCCGTATTCGAGGCCGCGTAAATCCTTTTCTTTACGGATTTGGTAAAGGCGATGCAGGAGTCCTCTTTGAATTTTGTGGCAGCATAGTAGTTGGATAAACTAATCACTTCCATGTTCTCATCATTCACTAAATTGCTTATACGTTGGTTTGCACCTAATCCAGGTGACAACAGAATGACCGTTTTCACCCTTTTACGTTTTTGCACCTCTAGTGCATTTAGAATTTCTTCGTAACTGTCACTAGGTGTACATAGAATGATCGTGGAATATCGGTCTTCCACCTGATGAAATCCTTCATAAAAATGAGAAATGGTCACTTTTCCGGAAAGGGAGTGCCCGTCCTTCCCCTCTACTTTCAGCGTGTGATGATGCTCATACAAATACCGTTTCAGCTGCCTGGATCCAATGCTGTCACGGCAGGCAATCGAGATGTCTCCCCTCCATACCTTCCCTGCCAATACCGCCGTTTGAACGGCCGTGGGCCCTGCCCCGATGATCAATGAATGGTCCACCCTCTCACCGCCTTCCTGCGTATTCATTAGTTCTGATCAATAAGAGTGTGTCATAAATCGAATCAGTGTGTTGCGCCTGATGACGGGTTTGACTCCACCCCTCCATGTACCTCTCCTCCAGAGGATAGTTGAATACGGATTTCAGACCATTCCCGAATCGAACGACTACTTTCGCGCCTTCTTTCACCTTATTCTTCAAGTCTTCAATCACTTCCATCTTATTTCTGACCAGGGATGCGACAAACACGTGTGTAACGTCATTCAAGTCAGGATATTGGTGGATTTCACCATGCAGGAACGTCAGCCGGGATTCAAGCCCTGTGATACAGGCTACTTTTTTTGACAACGTGATGGCCTCTTGATCGAAGTCAAGACAGATCACGTCTGCACCGGTATCCTGCGCCATCGTGAGGGCACTTGTCGGCAACGCACCTGAACCGATGAACAACACCTTGGAATGTTCATGTACATGGAGCCGCCGATATTCTTCCCTTACGGATTCTGAAAGGGCGGATAAATAGTTCCCTAAGCTCTGTTGACCGACACGAACCGACTGATATTTTTCCATATCACATAATGCGCTCACAGACGTCTCCCTCAACTTCTCCGACAGCTCCTGGATTTCGTGCAGGGATCCCCACTCCTTCCATCTCCTATCATTTTCTTCACTTTTAATGAACCCGCATAGGTCATCTAATTTCCCCCGCAGTAACTCGTAACACTCATCACACTCTCTTGAATAATCTGCGAGAATAGAAATTTCAAATTCAAGGACCTGCAGCGCACACAGCAGTTCATATTTTGTCTTCATTACGCTTCACCTCTATCTTTTAAAGTTCCCCTTTTTCACCATAAAAGCGTAATCATTACGATTTATACTTTGCTAATATCGTAACGATTACGATTTAAATTGCATATTGCACCTATCAAGTCGTTAAGTCCATTCTTTTCCTGTTCTCGTGGTGATATCAACTGGCACGCAGCTGAATGATATATGGTTGAACGTGGACGGATGAGAACTTCCCACAAACATTAATCGTAATCGTTACGTTTTAATAGAGGATTAAGGATATTAAACCACATATTCTCAAAGCTGACAACTCCAACAAATCTACTATTTTCCGTCAAATTAGAAGATAGTGTCATTTATTTGTGATCTTCAGACTCTTTTCCTCACAGACAAAAAAAGCACGGTACCCGCTTCCAAAGGAGGAAACGGATACCGTACTGATGGATTCTATTTGCTATTATACGTATTGAATTCTGAAATATTTCTTCTTTCCGCGACGGATGATGGTAAATTGTCCTTCGATCTTGTCATCTTCACCCATCACATGTTGAAGGTCCGTTACGCGTTCTCCATTGATGTAGATCGCACCGTTGCCTACATCCTCACGTGCCTGACGCTTGGAAGGCGAAATTTTTGCATTGACTAGTAAATCGATCAATCCGATTTCTTCTCCTTTAGATTGTTCGAATGATGGAACATCTTTGAACCCTTCCATTATTTCCGAAGCTGATAATGACTTGATATCGCCGCTGAATAAAGCTTGAGTGATACGGATTGCCTGATCAAGTGCCTCTTCACCGTGGATAAGTTTCGTCATTTCTTCCCCAAGCGTCTTCTGTGCCTTGCGAAGATGAGGCTCTGTTTCAACAGAAGCCGAAAGTGTCTCGATCTCTTCATGTGAAAGGAATGTAAAGTACTTCAAGTACTTCACGACATCCGCATCAGCCGCGTTGATCCAGAACTGGTAGAACTCATAAGGAGAAGTCTTCTTCGGATCGAGCCATACCGCTCCACTTTCTGTCTTCCCGAATTTACTTCCATCCGCTTTCGTGACGAGTGGGATCGTGAAACCGAATGCTTTCGTCTCTTCTTCATGGGTACGTCTGATCAGTTCAAGACCTGTCGTGATGTTCCCCCACTGGTCGCTTCCACCAATCTGAAGCTTACAATTGTAGTTGTCATATAAATGATTGAAGTCCATTGCCTGAAGGATCGTGTATGTGAATTCAGTGAATGAAATACCGGATTCCAGACGGGACGCAATGGTATCTTTCGCCAACATATAATTTACACCCACATGCTTACCGAAATCACGAAGGAAAGTGACGACATCCATCGCTCCGATCCAGTCATAGTTATTCACCATTACGGCCCCATTGTCTCCATCGAAATCAAAAATGCTTTGAAGCTGTCCTTTAATACTCTCTACATTCCCCTGGATGGCTTCAATGGTCTGCAGTTTACGCTCTTCATTTTTCCCACTCGGATCACCGATCAATCCAGTGGCCCCTCCGACCAGCACAAGTGGACGATGCCCTTGGTTCTGGAAACGGCGAAGCGTCAAAAATGGCAGCAGATGCCCGATATGCATACTGTCCGCTGTCGGATCGATTCCGCAGTAAATCGAAATGCTCTCTTTATCCAATAAATCCTTCAAACCTTCTGCATCTGTTTGCTGATACGTGATCCCACGCCATTCCAAATCTTTAAGTAAATCCATTTCTATTCCTCCTCCAAATTAAACGTGCAGACAACAAAAAAGTCCCTGCATATATGCAGGGACGCTGTCGCGCGGTACCACCCAAATTAAGGATTAAGATCCTTCACTCATAAAGATAACGGCTCTCACCGTTTGCCGCTACTAACGTTCACGGCAAAAGCTCAAGGATGTAATTCATCGGCCATTTGTGTCAGTTCACAGCACCCACTGACTCTCTTCGTAACAGGGAAGGCAGACTACTTATTCCTCTCATTGCATGTATTATTGTACAGAAATCCGATGCTATGACGGATTATCATGTCGATCACTATAATAGGTTTTTACCATACTCCAAAATAATAGTCAACTAAACGCATGATAAAAGACCATTTTATTTGACTTTTTACGACAGCCTTCTTGTGAATATGCTATAATGGGAATGTTCTGGGGGGAATGATATATGAAGGAAAAATGGAACAAATTTCTCGATAAATTAGACCCTGCAATCAGGTTCTTTTCAAATACTAAATTTCAAAAACGAGCAAGAATTACATATGGAGTATTCTGGAACCTATCACTGATCCTGGTCGTGATTTTCGTACTTGGGTTTGCCTTTGCAGGAGGAGTAGGAGCGGGTTATTTCGCTTCACTCGTCAAGGAAGAACCGGTCCGTCCTTATGATCAAATGAAAAAGGACATCTACAACTATGAGGAAACCTCACGTCTTTACTTCGCCGATGACGTCTATCTGGGAAAACTCAGGACGGATCTTGAACGCGAAGAAGTGAAGCTTAAAGATATTTCACCGGATTTACAACATGCAGTCATTGCCACGGAAGATGAATACTTCAACGAACATAACGGTGTCGTACCGAAAGCGATCATGCGTGCCGTACTCCAGGAATTCACGAATTCATCCACTCAATCGGGCGGGAGTACACTCACTCAACAGCTGATCAAAAATCAAATCCTCACGAATGAAGTATCATTTGAGAGAAAAGCAAAAGAAATCCTTCTCGCTCTTCGCTTGGAAAGGTTTTTTGATAAAGATGAAATTCTTGAAGCCTATCTGAATGTAGCGACTCTGGGACGAAATTCTTCCGGTCAAAACATCGCAGGCGTTCAATCTGCCGCAAAAGGAATCTTCGGAGTGGAAGCAAAGGACCTGTCCCTTCCACAGGCAGCGTTCATCGCGGGTCTTCCACAGGCTCCTTTCTCTTACACACCATTTAAAAATAACGGTGAAGTGAAAGAGAATCTTGAAGCTGGGATGAACCGTAAAAACACGGTCCTCTACCGGATGCACCGGGAAGGATATATTACGAAAAAGCAGTATGATGATGCCGTTGCCTATGACGTCTCAAAGGATTTTGTGAAGCCGAAAGCGTCTCCGCAAGAGCAGTATCCTTGGCTTACAGCGGAACTTGAAAGCAGGGCAGTGGATATCTTGAAAGATGTTCTTGCCAAGAAAGATGGATATTCTAAAGAGGATCTTGAGAATAATGATGAACTCGAAGACAAGTACCATACGCTGGCTGACCGCAACGTCCGGCAAAGCGGATATGAAATCCATTCGACCATCAACAAGAAGATTTATGATCAAATGCAAAAAACGAAGGATGCGTATGATATGTACGGTCCTACCAAAACCATTACACAAAAAGATCCTGAAACAGGTGAAAATGTAGAAGTGCCACAGCCGGTACAGGTAGGTGCCGTGATGATTGAAAATAAAACAGGCCGAATCATCAGCTTCATAGGCGGACGTGATTTCAAATTGGAACAAATCAACCATGCCACCCAATCTCATCGATCGAACGGATCTACGATGAAACCATTGCTCGCGTATGCTCCTGCACTGGAATACGGCTATATTTCACCAGGTTCACCGATTCCTGATGTTGCCGTTAACATCAATGGCTGGACGCCGGAGAACTACTCGTTCAGGGAACGTGGACTTTTCCCAGCAAGATTCGCCCTGGCAGAATCCTTGAATATTCCTGCCGTGAGAACATATGCGAATATTTATAACCGGAATCCTTTTAAAGAGTTTCTGATGAAAATGGGCTTCAACTCTCTTTCTAGCCGATATGACAATAACCTGTCCCTTACTCTTGGAGCTACGACGACAGGTGTCACGGTTGAAGAAAATGTGAATGCCTACACTACCTTCGCCAATGGAGGAAAATTCATCGATGCGTTCATGATCGACAAAATTGTCGAGAAGGATGGAACGGTCGTTTATGAACATAAATCAGATCCTGTGGATGTATTCAGTCCTCAAACCGCTTATTTAACGATTGATATGATGCGAGATACCCTGGATCATAACCTGGGGACCGGACGTTACGCGAAAACCTTCCTGAACTTCAATTCAGACTGGGCCGGTAAATCCGGAACGAGTCAGGATTACAAAGATCACTGGTTTGTGGCAACAAATCCAAGCATCACCTTCGGAACCTGGTTCGGTTATGATACACCCTCTTCATTGAATACAGCTGCATCTCGTGCTCAATACGGGCATTACGGTTTACGTAATATCCGTTTGTGGTCTTATCTGTTGAACGATGTACGGGACCTTGCTCCCGATCTGATCGATCCTGATGCATCGTTCCAGCAGCCTGAAGGCATTGTCAGAAGATCTTTCTGTTCAATCTCAGGTCTGCTTCCATCAGAAGCGTGCAGCCAGGCAGGACTCGTGAAGAGTGATTTATTCAACGCGAAATTCGTCCCGACCAAAACGGATGACAGCTTGCTTATGAGCCGATACGTGATGGTAAACGGAAAGAAATACCTCGCTTTACCGAATACACCTGCCGAATTTTCACAGCCGGGCGTCATCTTGAACCCTGACTTTGTGAAAAACATCTTTGGAGCTGTACCGGGGAATCCAGATAAACTGATTCCGGATGGTGATGAACGATTTAAAAATGTCCTTGTCGCGGAAAATAAGATCTCCGATGACGGAGCCGCTCCTGGAACCGTCAATGCGAGCGGAAGCGGGAACACCATTACCTGGACCCCATCCGCAAGCGGCGACGTCGTCGGATACCGGGTATACAGCACTTCCGGCGGTCAAGTCGGAAGCGTCAAGTCGGGCTCAAGCTATGCCGTGTCCGTTGGGAATGGCGATTACTACGTAGTTGCAGTCGATGTGGCCGGTAAAGAGTCGGCCCGTTCCAATGCGGTGCAAATCGGAAAGCCGGAACCGAAACCCGACCCTAAACCAAAGCCCGATAAACCGGGTACGGACCCGAAACCACCGGAGGACAAACCAACCGATCCTCCGCCAAAACCGGATAAACCGGACAAACCAGAACCCCCACCACCTGAGGATGATGGGGGCGGTGACGGCGGTGGTGGCGACGGTGGAACAGAGCCTCCGACAGAACCGGGTGATCCACCAGCGCAGAACTGAAAAATGTTGAAAAGCGGGAAACGTCTTCATGACGCTTCCCGCTTTTTTATGAGTGCTCTTATTCGATTATTCGTGCAAATCTGGAGTTTTATATGGCAGTTTTGGGATGTATGTGCCGGACATTCAACTTGCGATTTTCATCTTCTATTTCTCCGGTTCATCCACCCTTCGACACACTCACCTTCCCCCCCTTTCCCCTCATCACATAACCCCCACTCCTAAAGGACAACGATTTACTTTATAGGAGCAGAGAATGTAAAGAAAACGCACTTGAATTCTCCATATCTATTGATTTATCAACATTTGGAGAGATTTAATTGTATACTGACCGTTTCCTTGTTCACATGGAAAATCACGGGAGATGAATTGATTATTGGAGAATGCGTCCATAATGGCTTATATTGATAGATAGAATAAGCGGAGATATTACTGTTAACCTTCAGAATAGAGCTGAATCGGGATTAATAGGCGGAGTTTTTCCGTTTAAGTGTAGTGAAATTACCCATAATCGGGCTTTTTTTGTGTTAATAGCCGGAATATTTCCGTCTATTTAAGCTATATTCAGTACTATTTACTAATTAAGAGGAATTTCTCCGCTTATTTATCAATCTCTCTTTAGCATCTCTGAACTTGTACAACTTACAGATGGATTCTTGAAAAAAAGCTTAGAGATAGTAGCATCTCTAAGCTTTTCTGATAGTGAACTAAGCAGTAAAATTATGTGATTGCCTATTTGACTAGGTCTACGATTGACCGTTTTGCCGCTCTCTAGTAAACCCGCTATCCTAACTAGCATAGGTTCGTCCATCTCTTAATCTTCCATCGTACTCAAATCTCCTGTCGGCAGATCTAACTCCCAGGCCTTCAGTACACGGCGCATGATTTTTCCGCTTCGTGTTTTCGGCAGCTTGTCGCGGAATTCGATTTCTCTTGGTGCCGCATGTGCAGCAAGCCCCTTCTTCACAAACTGTCGGATCTCTTCCTTGAGTTCATCCGTCACTTCGTACCCGTCGCGAAGAGCGATGAATGCCTTGATCACTTCCCCACGGACGGGATCAGGCTTTCCGATGACACCCGCTTCAGCAACAGCCGGATGTTCAACGAGCTTGCTCTCCACCTCGAAAGGTCCTACCCTTTCTCCGGACGTCATGATGACATCATCGATACGTCCCTGGAACCAGAAATATCCGTCTTCATCCATATAGGCAGAATCCCCTGATACATACCAGTCACCCGGCATGAAATAAGATTCATATTTCTGTGGATTATTCCAGATCTGGTTCATCATCGATGGCCAGCCTTTTTTGATGGCCAGATTCCCCATCCTGTACGGAGGCACTTCATTTCCCTGATCATCGACGATCGCCGCTTTTATGCCAGGGAAAGGTTTCCCCATAGAGCCCGGCTTGATTTCCATGCTTGGATAATTACAGATCAGCTGTCCACCTGTTTCCGTCATCCACCACGTATCATGGATGCGCAGGTTGAATACCTTCATCCCCCAACGGACAACTTCCGGATTTAACGGCTCCCCTACGCTGAGGATGTGACGGAGAGAGTTAAGGTCGAACTGTTTTACGACTTCATCCCCTGCCCCCATCAGCATTCTGAAGGCAGTCGGTGCACTGTACCACACTGTCACACCGTAATCTTCAATCGTTTTATACCAGTTCTCAGGTTTGAAGCGACCTCCCACAATGACATTAGAGGCTCCTGTCAGCCACGGACCGAAAATACCGTATGAAGTCCCTGTGACCCAGCCCGGATCCGCTGTGCACCAATACACGTCTTCTTCCTGGAGATCCAATACCCATTTGGACGTTTGGTAATGCTGGATCATTGCGTTATGAACATGAAGGACTCCTTTAGGCTTTCCAGTGGATCCTGACGTATAGTGAAGGATCAGTCCATCGTTCCGGTCCACCCACTCCACTGAAAGCTTATCGCTTGCTTCAGCAAATTTGGCCATAAAGTCCAAATGGACATCATCTTCCTCCACATCGCTGCCAACCAGGAAGACATGCTTCAAATTCGGCAGTTCACTTACAGGCACCCTCTTCAACAGCTCAGGCGTGGTGATGAGTACCTTCGCTTCACTGTCTTCCAGGCGATCCCGGACGGCCCCTTCCATAAAGGCTTCAAACAACGGTCCGACGATGGCCCCCAGTTTGATCGCACCCAATACGGAGAAATATAGTTCAGGAGATCTTGGCATGAAGATGAACACGCGGTCACCCTTTTCCACATCCCCGAAACGCTTTAATACGTTACCTGCTTTGTTCGACATCTTCTTCATATCAGAATACGTATACTTTTCATCACGTTCTGCATCTCGGTAATAAAGAGCGACTTTATTCTTCCTGAAAGATACTGCATGCCGGTCGATGGCTTCATGTGCCAAATTGACGCGACCTGTTTCCGCCCACGAAAATTCTTTCTCGACATCTTTCCAATCAAATGACTGGTACGTATTTTCATAGCTTTCAAGATTATAGTTTCCCTTTGTCACTGGTAACGCTTCCACTTTCATATACCGCATCCCCCTTATGTAAGAAATTACAATCTCATTATAGTATAAATCAGATATTTTCTCAATTTTTTAAAAAATCTGCCATGTAGTATAAACCTATGATTCCCTCTCAAAACATTGGTAGAATAGCATTCTCTATAAATATACCACTATAATATTCATCCTCAAACCGGCTGAATTTTTAGTGAAAGCGCTCTCTCATTTTCGATTTCATGTATAATGGAAGGGAGGAATATCTTTAGGTGGTGTCCATATGAAATTGAAAAAAACCTATAATGCTACAGAATTAAAAACGGCAAAAGGAAACATCGTTATTGAAGGGCCGATTTCGGCAGAGGAATTATCCCGCCTTGATTTTCACGAGGACCTGGTCGCGTTCAGACCTCCTGCCCAGCAGCACAAGGCACTTGTGGAAATAGCTGGTTTACCGGAAGGGCGGATCCTGATTGCACGGGACAACCATACCATTGTCGGGTATGTTACATATTTGTATCCTGATCCTCTTGAACGGTGGTCACAGGGGAAAATGGAGAATCTGATCGAGCTTGGTGCCATCGAGGTCATTCCCAAATTCCGCGGAGCGGCCGTTGGAAAGAATCTATTAAAGGTATCCATGATGGATGATCATATGGAAGACTTCATCGTCATTACGACTGAATATTATTGGCACTGGGACCTTAAAGGGACCGGGTTGAACGTATGGGAATACCGTAAAGTGATGGAAAAGATGATGAACGCCGGCGGACTGGAATATTACGCTACCGATGACCCTGAAATCAGCTCCCATCCTGCGAACTGCCTGATGGCACGAATCGGGAAAAGGGTGGATGCCGATTCCATTCAACGCTTCGACCAGCTTCGGTTTATGAATCGTTTCATGTATTAATGTACCAGTTTTCTAGAAGGGGTGGAGAACATGATTGTAGAAGAAATAATGAAAACGAAAGTTGAAACATTGAAAGCCGACGATACGATAGAGTCTGCGATTCGATTGATGCGTGATAAGAAAATCAAGCATATCCCGATTACGAATGACGATATGGAGGTCGTCGGAATCGTGAGCGACCGTGATGTCAAAGACGGGACACCTTCCATTTTTCATGATGGGCCAAGTACTTCCGAGTTACAAAACCCTCTTAAATTCATCATGAAGACGGAAGTGATCACAGGACATCCTCTGGATTTTGTCGAGGAGGTCGCGGCCCAATTTTATGAGCACCACATCAGCTGCCTACCGATCCTGAAAGAGAATAAGCTCGTCGGGATCATTACGGAAACGGACCTCCTGTATACGCTCATCCAATTGACCGGTGCCCATCAGCCCGGCTCTCAGATTGAAGTGAAGGTCCCTCATAAAGCAGGCATCCTCTATGAGGTGGCAGGAATCATCAGACGGAATAATTCCAATATCCAAAGTGTCCTCGTCTATCCCGATAAAAAAGACGAAGCATTTAAAATCCTTGTATTCCGGGTACGCACGATGAATCCGATGAACGTGATCAACGATCTTAAAAAAGAAGGATATGACGTGTTATGGCCAAACATGCCGGGAATTTCATCATGAACAAGGATGCAGTCTTTATCTATTCAGATGAGCTTCTCGGGTACCGGTTCTCTGATGAGCATCCCTTCAATCAAACCCGGATCACATTAACGATGGATTTGCTGAAAGAAGTGAATGCTCTTCGACCGGAGGATATCGTCCCTCCCCGGATGGCTACGGATGACGAGCTTTTCCTTAATCATGACCCGAATTATGTAAACGCTGTCAAGCGGGCAAGTGCCGGAGAGCTTTCCCAAGATCAGGCAGAAGGGTTTGGTATCGGTACAGAGGATACCCCGATGTTTCGAGGGATGCATGAAGCGAGTGCTTATTTAGTGGGAGGTACGCTAACTGCAGTCGATTACGTCATGACCGGGAAAGCGAAGCATGCCCTTCATCTCGGAGGCGGATTGCACCACGGATTCAAAGGCAAGGCATCGGGTTTCTGCATTTACAACGACAGCTCGGTGGCCATTCGCTATTTACAGGAAAAGTACGGGGCCAGGGTTCTCTATGTCGATACCGATGCCCATCATGGGGATGGTGTACAATGGTCCTTTTACGATGATCCCGATGTTTGTACCCTTTCCATCCATGAAACAGGACGGTATCTCTTCCCTGGGACGGGCAATATCAATGAGCGCGGTCATGGAAAAGGCTACGGATATTCATTCAATATCCCACTGGATGCCTTTACCGAGGACGAGTCGTGGCTCAATGCGTATAAAACATCTTTTCGTGAAGTCATTGAATTTTTCAAACCCGACGTCATCCTCACCCAGAACGGGGCGGACGCACATTACTATGATCCACTCACCCATCTCTCAGCTACGATGGAAATCTACCGGGAAATCCCCCGCATCGCTCATGAGCTTGCACATGAGTATTGCGGCGGGAAATGGATTGCCGTCGGCGGCGGCGGATATGACATATGGAGAGTCGTACCCAGAGCCTGGAGTCTGATCTGGATGGAAATGACGGGGCGGATGGACCACACTTCTTCTTTCCCTGCTAAATGGATCGAACGGTGGCAGAATAAAGCAGGTGTTCCATTGCCGACAGAATGGACCGATGCTCCTGACATCTACAAGCCGATTCCCAGAAAAGGGGAAATCACGGAAAAGAACAAACGAACCGTGGAGAAAGCCCTTTATTCGATTCGTCAAGCATTGAGACAAAAGCCAACCAGCTAACGGAACACCCTCTCGCAGCCGTTCCCTTGAAGGTCAAGGCTTCTTCATGTACAGTAGAAAAGAAAGAATGATAGAATAAGTGCCAAGCTCCCCAGAATGTGCCAGGGACTTGGCACTTACTTTCTGATTAAATTTATCTATCAATTTGTTTACATAGCTTTCTTCTAAAGGAAAATGTGTTAAACTCCTCCATAATCTTCTAAGAAAAAGGATGTGTGAGGCAATGAAAAAATATTTGCCGATAATGTTAACTGTATCGCTCATACTGGGAGCCTGTTCCTCCCCTACTGCGACGAAGGAAAAAGAAAAGGAAAAAGAAGAAGCGTCTTCAGAACAGAAGCCCAGCGAAGAGAAACAAAAAGAACCAGAAAAGAAACAAGAGCCTGAACAGCCTTATAAGCCTCTTGAGCCGAATGAAGGTGCCGTGTCACTGAAGGAAACCCTCACGAAAGAAGCCCAGGCTCAGACAAATCAGGAGGAGCAAAAGGAACAGCCCGAGCGTAAAGTGCCTTATGGTGAAACCCTATCATCCGGTATGGAAGATTTATCCGACGGGCCTTTAAAAGATCATCGTCTGGTAACCTATTACGGGACACCCGCGTCTAAGCATATGGGTATTCTTGGCCAGCTGGAACCTGAAGAATACATAAAAAAACTAAAAGAACAAGCTCAAGTCTATTCAGACCTGGACCCCGAGCGTCCTGCAGTACCGACGATTGAATTGATCACGACCATGGCCCAGAATGCACCGGGTAAAGATGGAGATTATGTTCAGATGACGTCTGAAGAAAATATCGAAACGTATGTGAAGCTTGCCGAGAAGCATGATGCCCTCGTCTTGCTTGATATTCAGCTTGGAACGGATACAGTCATGAATCAGGTGAAAATGGTGGAGAAATGGCTTAAGCACCCGAATGTTCACCTTGCGATCGACACGGAATTCCACGTAGCCCAAGGGGAAAAACCCGGAGAGGATCTCGGAGAAGTGGATGGCCGTGACATTCAAGAGGCAGTCGAGTATATCTCTGAACTTGCCGAAAAGAACAACCTCCCGGATAAATTGGTCCTCGTCCACCAATTCACCGGCCCCGTCCTGTTCAATAAAGATGCAATAGAGCCGACTGAAAATGTGGAAGTCGCCATTAACTTTGACGGCTGGGGAGCAGCTGCGGATAAGCAGGCACTCTACCGGAGATACATTCGTGATGAACCGGCACAGTATGGCGCATTCAAGATTTTCTATGAGAAAGATGTGCCTGTCCTCACTCCTGAAGAGGTACTGAAAATGGATCCAAGTCCTGCCGTCGTCAACTATCAATAACGTAAAAAAGCAAGGACCTCTACTATTATATAGAAGTCCTTGCTTTTTATTGTTCCTCAAATTGGGGATCGGTGATGATCACTTCAACCCGTCTGTTCTTTTGGAGATTTTCACTTGTATCATTCGGTGCAATCGGGCGTGTATCCCCATAACCGACGGCAATGAAGCGTGTTGGATCCAAATTCTCGGTCCGGGTTAAATAACGGATCACACTGCTTGCCCTTGCAGAGGAGAGCTCCCAGTTCGAGGGGAAACGGTATGTATCAATCGGACGATTATCCGTATGCCCTTCCACCTTTACAAAGTTCGGGATCTCAGCTAAAAGATCAGCTACTTTATTCAAGAACGGATAAGCCTCCTCGAGGACCGTCGCTTCACCGGAGTCAAACAGTGCCTGCTCCTGAAGTACAAGCACGACTCCCCGTTCCGTTCTGGTTGCTACGATCACGTCACTCAATTTATTTTCTTTCAAATAGCTTTGAATAGTTGAAAGCAGAGAGTTTAAATCCTGAACATCCTCACTTCCCTCCGGTTGTGAGACCTCCGATTCCTTTTCCGGCTCTGCCGACGGATCATCAAAAGGGATAACAGAAGGATAAAATTCAAGAATCTGCCGCTCCTGAAAGGAATCTGCGATGGTCCTGAATTTCACGATGTCGATTTGAGACATGGAGAATAATAGAATGAAGAATACCAGAATCAATGTGATAAGATCTGAAAACGTAACCATCCATTTCGGAGCGCCTTTAGGCTCAGATGCCGGTCTCCTCCTACGCTTCATCTTGCAGTGCCCCTCCTTTTCCCTTGAGAGAGTATAACTGCAATTCTTCCCGGGATAAGAAAACCCTTAGTTTCTCTTCCAGTATTTTCGGATTTTGACCGGATTGTACCCCGATGACGCCTTCTATCACAATTTGTTTCATGAATACTTCTTTCTCTGTCTTCATCGCAAGCTTGGATGCCATGGGAAGGAACACAAGATTTGCAAGTAACGATCCATACAGGGTCGTCAGTAAAGCAATTGCCATATTGGGGCCCAATGACGACGGATCATTCAGATTTTTCAACATCAGTACAAGACCGATCAGCGTCCCGATCATCCCCCAGGCAGGTGCATATTCCCCAGCTTTATCGAGTAAGCTCTTGTTTTTGCGATGTCTTTCTTCTAATGCAATGATTTCAGCATTCATAATGTCGATGATGACGTCCTGCTCGATTCCATCGACAGCGAGCAAGACCCCTTTTCTGATAAACGGATCCTCGACCATTTCCACTTCCGCCTCAAGTGAAAGAAGACCTTCACGTCTAGCTTTTTCAGATAATGTGACGAACGTACGAATCAGATCGTGAAGATCATATTCCACATCACGAAAGGATTCTCTCATCACTTTACCCAGCTGTTTCAATTCCCTCATCGAAAAGCTCACCAACATGGCCGCAATCAGTCCGCCGATGACAACGAGCATGGACGGAAGATCGATGAAGGAACGGAAGCCGGTCACGCCTGCATTCGAAATGATGGCGAACGCAACGAATAGAAACCCTACTACAACCCCGATTGGTGTAAGAACATCAAGCTTTTTCATTTTGACTCTCCCTACAAGAATAAGTTCTGTTTGTCTTTATCCATTATATCGACAAACTTCTTATTTTGTTGAGTTACGGTGCTCAAGTCGATGAGGAAGAACAACCGTCGATTCATCCACTGTTTCTTTGTTCATGTATTTCGTCAATAATCTCATCGCTACTGCCCCGATATCATATAAAGGCTGCACGACTGAAGTCAGTTGAGGTCTGACCATAAGGGCCAGTCTTGTATTATCAAAGCTGATAACCTCTACTTCTTCAGGGATGGACACATTCTGATCCTGAGCACCGTGAACGACACCAAGGGCCGTCTCGTCATTCCCAACGAAGATGGCTGTCGGCTTGTCCGGAAGCGCAGAGAACTTCTGCCATGCTTCAAGGCCAGAATCATATGTGTATTCGCCTTCTACAACGAGGTCATCACTGTATTCAACGCCTGCCTTGGCAAGCGCCTCTCTATATCCTTCCAGCTTGAACTTCATGTTGATCGTATCGTGGAATGGACCGCTTACGAATCCGATGCGCTTATGACCTTTTTCAAGCAGTTCAGAAACTGCATCAAAGGAAGCCGCCTTGTAATCGATATTGACAGAAGGAATTTTGTTCGTTTCTTCCACTGCACCCGCTAACACGATCGGCACAGGAGAACGTTCGAACTCCTGGACATGTTCTTCTGAAATATGTCCTCCAAGGAACAGGATGCCGTCCACTTGTTTCCCGAGCATCGTATTCAACAGATGAAGTTCCTTCTCGACATTCTGATCCGAGTTGCTCAAGATGATGTTGTATTTATACATCGTGGCGATATCCTCAATCCCACGTGCCAGTTCTGCATAGAATATATTTGAAATATCAGGGATGATGACTCCGACAGTCGTCGTCTTCTTACTCGCAAGGCCCCTTGCGACAGCATTCGGACGGTATCCTAGTCGATCAATGACCTCCAATACCTTCTTTCTTGTTGCCGGCTTCACATTCGGGTTTCCGTTCACGACACGGGAAACCGTCGCCATCGATACATTGGCTTCTCTCGCTACATCATATATTGTCACGTTCATAGCTTACACTCCTTTACTCTTCTACTCATTTACCTTATTCTACACCAAATAAACCTAAAGAAAAAAGCGATTACAATAGTTTGTTAAAAAATGCACATATTTATGTTCATATTAGTGTCTATATAGGTTATTTATCTGCAATTATGTAGATAATCATACGATAGTCTTTATATTCCTGCAATGTGAATGCTTTTTGTGCAAAAGATTATTATAGCACAGTGGCGGGGAATTGGGTTGGGCTTTTTTGTGTGGACATGGAAGTGAAAATGGGGTTTCGCCGATAATAACAATATTTCGCCGATAAAATGGGATTTTCGCTGATAAAATGGAAATTTCGCCGATAACCGAATCAGTCTGCTTAGCCAGCACCTCTATTCAACCGTCAAAAAGGCTGAATCCCCCAAAAAAGGATTCAGCCTTTCAATTATTTTATACCTCTATCGTTCTGCCCTTCAACAGCTCCTGGTAGAAATGATCGAATTGATCAAGATCCATCTGCTGAGCCGAGTCGGATAAGGCAACGGCAGGATCAGGATGGACTTCTGCCATGACTCCGTCTGCACCGATGGCAAGAGCGGCTTTAGCCGTTGGGAGAAGTAAATCCCTGCGTCCAGTAGAGTGAGTAACATCCACGAAAACCGGCAGATGCGTCTCCTGCTTCAGGATAGGCACAGCTGAAATGTCCAGAGTGTTTCTTGTCGCTCTTTCATACGTACGGATTCCACGTTCACACAGGATGATGTCACCATTTCCTTGTGAAATGATATATTCGGCTGCATTGATGAATTCATCGATCGTAGCAGCTAACCCACGCTTAAGTAATACGGGTTTTTTCACAGAACCGGCTGCTTTCAGCAATTCGAAGTTTTGCATATTACGCGCACCGATCTGAATGACGTCGATGTACTCAAGTGCCGGTTCGATATCGGCAGGATTGACGATTTCACTGACTACAGCCAGATCGTATTCGTCTGCCACTTTTTTAAGAATTTTGAGACCTTCGATTCCAAGGCCCTGGAAATCATAAGGTGATGTTCTCGGCTTGAACGCTCCGCCTCGAAGCAATTTCAACCCTTTAGCCTTCACGGCTTTCGCCACTGCCGCCACTTGTTCGTACGATTCTACAGCACATGGACCGAAGACGAAATGAGGTTTTCCATCTCCAATGGCTTCACCATTGATATTGACAATCGTATCCTCAGGTTTCTTTTTACGGGAAACAAGCAATGCTTTACGATGATCGTCTTTTTGAAGCTCCAAACCGGCTTTGAAGATTTCTTTAAAAATATGTTCAATGGTCGAATGTTCGAATGGACCATCATTATTTTCCTTGATCAAGTCAAGCATGCCTCTTTCACGAACAGGATCATAGCGGTATACTCCTTGAGTCTCCTTGACACGCCCGATTTCCTGAACTAGTTTAGCACGTTCATTGATGGTGTCTAATAGTTTTAAGTTCATCTCGTCGACTTGTTTTCGTAATTGATCGAGCTCTTGATTACTCACAATACAGCACCCTTTCTTTTTTTATCCTGTTCATACGTAAAAACTGTTATAGTTTTAAGAAAGTATGATACATTTTTGATATTGAAACTTATTATAATAGAACACATCTAAAATGTCACGATAAAATTCTTTATTAATTAGACGCTTTTAAGCGCTAAAGTATTTAGTATAGTATGAGAATAGGCTAAAGTGGGTGAACACGAATTGAAAAAAAAGCAAAAAATCTTTGCATTAGACATCGGAACCCGATCTGTTGTGGGTATCATTTTGGAAGAAATAGACGGAATATTTCAAGTTTCAGATATATTAATAGAAGAACATAAGAAGAGAGCCATGCTCGATGGGCAGATTCATGACGTTCCTGCTGTTGCAGAGGTCATCGCTTCCATCAAGAAGCAGTTGGAAAAGAAACACGGTCCCCTTCAGAAAGTGTGTGTGGCAGCAGCCGGACGTGCCCTTAAAACGGAAACGGCTCTTTCCACCTCCACAATAAAGGGAAAACCCCTTCTTCAGAAAAACGATATCCTGCACCTGGAGCTGAGCGCCGTTCAACAGGCACAGGCATTAGCAGCAGAACAGCAAGAGAATGCGAAAGGCTACCATTACTACTGTGTAGGTTATTCCGTCCTCTTTTACCGGTTGGATGGAGAGGAGATCGGGAGCCTGATCGATCAGCAGGGAGATGAAGCGAGCGTAGAGATCATCGCCACCTTCCTTCCCCGTGTCGTCGTGGAGTCCCTGATTGCTGCATTGAATCGTGCCGATCTTGAAATGGAAGCACTGACACTGGAGCCGATTGCCGCCATCAATGTGCTCATCCCTGAGTCCATGCGGCGCCTGAACGTCGCTCTTGTGGATATTGGAGCGGGGACATCCGATATCGCGATCACCAATATGGGTACCGTCATCGCTTACGGGATGGTGCCTACAGCGGGAGACGAAATAACGGAAAGCATCAGCCATGAATTACTCCTCGACTTTCCATTGGCAGAGCAGGTGAAAAGGCAGCTCCGATCCTCTGATGAGATTACGGTAACCGATATTCTCGGATTTGAAACGAGTGTCGCAACACAAGAAGTGGTAGGGAAAATTTCACCTGCCGTGGACCGTCTGTCCGGTGAAATCTCAAAGGAAATCCTTCGATTAAATAATGGCAAGCCTCCCCAGGCCGTTATGCTTGTAGGTGGTGGCAGCTTGACACCCGAGCTTCCCATGAGACTCGCTTCATCCCTGGAGCTGCCTCACAATCGCGTAGCCGTAAGGGGCGTGGACGCCATTCAGAATGTCACCTTATCGGATGATGTGACAAAAGGTCCGGAGCTCGTCACACCAATCGGAATCGCCATCGCAGCGAAACAGGCACCTGTTCAATACGTAACGGCACATGTGAATGACCAGCCTGTCCGATTGTTCGAAGTGAAGGATCTGACTGTCGGTGACTGCATTCTTGCTGCTGGCCTGAAGTTAACCAAGTGGCATGGTATACCAGGGAAGGCTTATTTCGTAAACGTCAATGGGCAGGATATCACTTTGCCGGGTGGTCATGGCGAGCCCCCTCTCATTGAGAAGAACGGCCGGCCAAGTGCGCTTGATGAAACCATTGAGAATCATGACAGAATCACAGTTCGGAAAGGGAGGGACGGCTCCTCCCCGCATGTTACGATTGGAGACCTTGTAGATACTTCTTCTTCAAAACAAATTGTAATAGACGATAAGCCGTATCTGCTCTCACCCCTTGTCTTCAGAAATAATCAGACCGGGTCAGTGGACGACTACATACATGACCGGGATGTGATTCGAATACAATTGATCGAAACCCTGATGGATCTTCTTACCCACATGGGCTATAACCATTGGTTGGAGAGCACCAAACCATTTCGCCTCTCCATGAACGGGGTAGATACATTCTTCCCGGCTTATAGCGGTAAGTTACTCATTAACGGGGTCGAAGCTAAGCTATCTGTGAAAATCCAGGAGGGGGATATGATTTCATTCAAACCCGCTGTCACTCCCACCGTAAAGGATCTTCTCATTAAAAAACAGATCGACTTGGAATCCGGTATTCGCATAAGGTTCAACGGAGAGGCTATCTCCCTAAAGAAAGAAGGCTCCAGGATCACACGTAACGGCAGGAAGCTCGAAATGGATGATCAAGTATTCCACGGTGATTCGATCGAAATAACAGAACATCTGCCAGGCTCGTTTATTTTTCAAGACTTATTTAACGAAGTGGAAATCGATATGCCCCCTCATTCAAATGGACGTTTCGTCCTTTTGAAAAATGGTATGGAAACGACTTTTCATGAAGAAATCCATCAGGGTGACGAACTTGAGATTATATGGCCACAGACCACACGCTGATAGAAAGCAAAAAAACTGGCATTTATGCCAGTTTTTTTATTATGATCCAACTTGCCCGGGGATACTGCTCGTACGGTTGGTTGGATGGATATGTTGATCCTCTGTGGATACGGAATTTGTTGGCTGTGTTGGAGTGGAAGTGGATTCTCCCGTCACTTCTCCTCCCGCCTCTTTCACTTTGCCTCCGATATCCTTTAATTCTTCTGCCGCTTCTTTCGTCGTAGCAATCATTTCTGTTGAATCATCTTTGATTTGATTGACTTGATCGATGACATCATCGTTTACTTTTTCGTACAGGCTCTGCGCATCATTGATGGCTTCCTTCAACACGCCGGACGCTGTCTTCAGGCGATCCTGCCAGTCATTCACGACTCCAGATGGATTCTCTCTCACCTTGGCAACCATGCCCATGGTGGAATCCTTCATGTCAGTTGTTCGGGAAGTCACGTTCTTTCGCGTTGTTTTATCAAGCATGGCGATGGCTCCACCTACGACGGCTCCCAATACGATTCCTCTTACTAGCTTACCATTTCTTTTACCGTTCACTTTCGTATTGTTTCGTGTTCCGGTTTCATAAGGTACAGGCTGTGTCATGAATTGTTCCTCCATTTATTTGATTTTTTATCTTATATGTTACGTTCCCTGTGAGAAGAGGAATAAACGTATAGGAGGAATTTACCAAAAAATCTCAATAGAAAATGACTTCTTCCCTGATTATGATTTGCCAATGCTCTTCCAAAGAGGCTCTCCTAAAACAAAAAAAGACCCTGAATAAGTCAGAGTCCAATTCCTTAGAGTTTATCCAATTCACTTTCTGTGATCTTCCAGTGTGAAGCATTCCAGCCCGGCTTACCATCGATAAACAGGAAGGCTTGGGGCGATTCATGTTTGATGCCATATTTTTCGGCGATATGGTGGGATAATTCCCTAGCCTCTTGCACGGCTAAGTAATAGCCGTCTTCCTCTTCTCGCTTGTTTAAAAATGACTGGTATTCGCTGTATGCATTTGAACTCACTGGACAAGTCAAGCTGTGCTTCATAAAGAAAAATCGTGGATTTGTTTCAGATAGCTGCTCAAACTCCTGGACGGTTTCAATCTTTTTCATCTTGTTCATCCTTCCTTTTCTAGAACTGTATGTGATCTTCAGCCGTTGAAATCCTGGCCTATTTTCTCAACAAAAAAACGGTGAAGTAATCATATCACTTCACCGTCCCTGGAATCAATAATTATTGATTGTATGTTTTTTCAGTTTCATCAAACGCTTTTTTCGTTTCTTCGAGCTTTTGATTCACGTTTTCTGTTTCTTCTGCAGGTGAAGTCTCCCCTACTGAAACAGCTTGCAGTTCATCATTGGTTTCCTGCAGCTCTTTATTATTGGAACGGTATGTTTTCAGCTTTCCAACCACATTGTTGGATTGCTCCTGTACTGATTTTGTTAGGGCAGATGACTTTTCTTTTGCCACCGCTGCCAGCTCATTGCTCTTTTCCACTGCCGTGTCTTTCCACTGACCTGTCTTTTCCTTGATCACGACAGCCTGCTCATTGATATCGTTGCGAAGATCCTTACCGGATTTCGGAGCCAATAATAGAGCTGTTGCCGCACCCACGATTCCCCCGATAAGCGTTCCGATCATAAAATCCTTTGAATTGATGTTATTGCTGTCGTTAGCCTGATTTTGGTTCTGGTTCTGGTTTTGATTGTACTGTTGAGTCATGTAAAAATTCCCCTCTCTAATTGTTATAAGATCTTGCTCTTTTAACTAATTTTTCTCGAGATCGAACTTCCTTGGATGCTTGGTTTGGAACAGCTACATCAGCAACATCAGGTTGTGTTGGCTGTTTTTCCTGTCTTTGTTTCCATTTGTCCTTTAACTCAATGAATGCATTTCCCCATTGAACCACCTGTGAAATCTTACCCTGGTTGCGCTCCAGTTCAGTTGAAATGGAAGTACTCACCTTTTTCACCGAGTTGTTAAGGTTCTGGATGGAATGCCCTACATCCCTTACCGCATAAACAACCGTGTTCAGATCCTCAGACTTCTTCTGGATATCCTCAGCTAATAAATTTGTTTTATGTAGTAGTTCAGTAGACTCTTTTGTTACTCCTTGAAGCTGGCTTTCAAGTCCGGTCAATGTAGTCGATACACTGTCCAGGGTCGAGCCAAGGGACTTCAAAGTCTTCATAACGCTCAAAACTAAAATAAAAAATGCAACGGCTATTACAGCAACGCTCAGATAAAGAATGATTTCCATATGACACACCTCCATGTATAGAAATTCTTTACCCTTATGATAAACAATTAAACATTATACTAGTATTTCTCCTTCGCCAGGAATAATCCTGCATGAAAAAATAAAAAATTTCTTATTTCAGCATTTGACCGTTTGATTCTCTCATCCGCTTCCATTTTAGGGTACAATAAAATAGACCATATACAAGGGGGAAAAACAATGAAAGATCCACGCATTGAAAAACTGGCAAAAAATTTAATTCAGTATTCCGTACAACTGCAACCTGGAGAAAAAGTATTGATTGAAAACTTCGGATTGCAGCGGGAGCTCGTAACAGCACTTGTGAAGGAAGCATATGTTGCAGGCGGATATCCTTTCGTATCCATCAAGGACCACGCAGTCGATCGTGCATTATTGATGGGGGCCCAGGAAGAACAATATGATATGATCGCAGGCTTCGAAGCCACCGTCATGGAGCAGATGGATGCCTACATTGGTTTACGTGCTGGTGATAATATAAGCGAACAGTCCGATGTGCCGGACGACAAGATGAAAATCCACGGTAAGACGATTGGAAAGAAAGTACATAGAGAAATACGCGTTCCCAAGAAGAAGTGGGTTGTCCTTCGTTATCCGACTTCATCCATGGCCCAACTTGCCAACATGAGCACGGAAGGATTCGAAGACTTTTACTTCGACGTCTGCAACCTGGACTACAGTAAAATGGACAAAGCCATGGACAACCTCGTTGAACTTATGAACAACACAGACAAGGTCCGACTTGTCGGGGAAGGGACGGACCTTACTTTCTCCATCAAGGACATCCCTGCGGTAAAATGTGCCGGACGACTGAACATCCCTGATGGGGAAGTGTACAGCGCACCTGTGAAGAATTCCGTGAATGGTGTCATCTCATACAATACGCCTTCACCTTATAATGGATTCACTTTCGAAAATGTGAAGTTGACATTCAGAGAAGGTAAGATTGTAGAAGCGACTGCAAACGACACAGACCGCATCAACAAGATCTTCGATACGGATGAAGGAGCAAGATATGTAGGCGAATTCGCCATTGGTGTGAATCCGTTCATCCAGCATCCGATGCAGGATATCCTATTCGATGAAAAGATCGACGGCAGCTTCCACTTCACACCTGGAGAATGTTACGAAGAGGCCTATAACGGAAACCACTCCAACATCCACTGGGACATGGTCATGATCCAGCGTCCTGAGTACGGTGGCGGTGAGATCTATTTCGATGATGTCTTGATACGAAAAGATGGAAGATTTGTCATTGAAGAGCTTGACGTGTTAAATCCGGAGAATTTGAAGTAAGAATGTTGAACCATCGCCAGGTTTGGGCGGTGGGTTTTTTTTCAGTTTTTGGGTGGAAGGGTTGAGTTGCTGGGAGCTGGGGTGTGTCCTGGAGCTGATTCCCACCCTGGATTTTCCAGAACCTCCCTATCAATCCTTCAATTCAAACCCATCTCCAAACGCAAAAAAACCGGCTCCCAAAAGAACCGGTCCTTCACTTTAACTTTCTTCTTTCACTTGCTCCCCAAGCGTTTCTTCATATGCCTGCTGGAACTTTTGAACGTCTCCTGCCCCCATGAAAATTAGCACTGCATTTTCATGTTTGAGTAAGGCCGTCGTGTCCTGTTCATCTATGATTTCGCATCCTTCGATTTTGCTTGCAAGATCGTTGATGGAAAGTTTACCATGGTTTTCACGTGCGGAACCGAAGATTTCACAGAGATACACTTTGTCAGCGAGACTCAATGTTTCTGCAAATTCCGTCAAGAAGGTTTGCGTACGTGTGAATGTATGCGGTTGGAAGACAGCTACAATTTCCTTATCGGGATATTTCTGTCTTGCCGAGTCTACGGTTGCCTTGATTTCAGTAGGATGATGAGCGTAGTCATCGATCAGGATCTGTGAACCGGCATCTTTTTCGGAGAAGCGGCGTTTGACACCTTTGAAGGTGCTTAAGCGTTCCTGAACGACAGCTGTATCAAGTTCCTCATAGTGACAAATGGCAATGACGGACAAAGCATTCATGATGTTATGGTCACCGAATGTCGGGATTTTGAATGCAGCATAAAATTCATTACGTACAAATACATCAAATGATGTACCTGTCGGATCCGTTGACACGTTTCTTGCCTGAAAGTCATTTTCTTCAGCGAAGCCGTAGAACACAACCGGTACCTGAGCCTGGATCTTTTGCAACTGCTCGTCATCACCGCAAGCAATGATTCCTTTTTTCACCTGCATAGCCATCTCCTGGAACGCAGAGAAGACGTCATCCACATTGGCAAAATAGTCGGGATGATCGAAATCGATGTTCGTCATGATGGCGTAATCAGGGAAATAAGATAGGAAATGACGTCGGTATTCGCATGCTTCGAATACGAAATACTGCGCATCGACTTCACCTTTTCCCGTCCCATCCCCGATCAGGAAGGAAGTTGGCTTTGCGCCGCTGATGACATGAGCCAGCAATCCGGTTGTGGACGTTTTTCCGTGTGCGCCCGTTACCGCTACGCTTGTGAATTTTTGCATAAAGTCACCAAGGAATTTATGGTACCTGGTCACAGGCAGGCCTTGTTCCACTGCTTCTTGGATTTCTTCATGTGTATCAGGGAATGCATTCCCTGCAATCACGTGCATATCTCCCCCAATGTTTTCTTTCTGGAAAGGGAGAATTTTAATATTGGATTCATCCAGGGCTTTCTGTGTAAAGAAATATTTATCTACGTCAGATCCTTGGACCTCGTAGTCCATATCGTGGAGTATTTGGGCTAACGCACTCATGCCCGACCCCTTTATTCCTACGAAATGATATATCGTCATAATAGAACCTCCAACAATCGTCTATCTAAAAGCATTATATGAAATGAATATTTATTTTGCCATCGGTCTTTAGCTTTCGATATTTTGAGTATAGAAGAAAGTGAACTTTCTTCAACTTGAAACATTATATCATTTTTTAAAATCCCTGACCATGCACAAGCTACGAAAGACTGGGGAGAATAAAGTGAGGGGCTTCTTCTTTTAGAAATGTTCTCCATAATACCCCAGTTTTTTGATTCATTTGACTAAAACGCGATTTCAGATTTTGTGTCACATCGCTTGATTTCATGGAAAATACAGGACCTATGATCCACTGATGTGTCACCAGCGGGACTTTCCTCACGAAGTACACTTGGCCTTCTGTAATTTCCATCTCTATACAAACATGGTTTATTTTAACCGAAGACTCATCGCCTTGAATCAACGTCCGGCAATTGATTGTCCGATCGTCTTTTTCCACCACTTGAATCGGTTCCCAGGCAGCTGTCAACATGACAGCACCAAGAAACTTAGTCGATTCATGCAACGGATGGTTCTGAAGGAATTGAAAGAATAAGGTTTGTCCCAAGATGGTTTTATAATCGAACAGAAACCATTCTTGGAACAGCTTTTCAACTCCTGGACTCATCCTTCCTTCATCGTGGTGAAGAAAGCGTTTAGTGAATATCATCTTAGCCCGTACTTTTTCCCTTATATTGGTTTCCTTCAACGCATATTCATACGCTTTCCGATAGAGATCTTCGATGTGTCCCTCAGCGATTTTCTGCTTTTTCTGCCTGAACTGTTCAAGATCTAACGTGCTTTCCTGCTCTTGCATGTTCTCACCTATTCAAATTCTACTTTTTCCAGACGGGGGTTCGGGCGAAGCTTTCGACCTGCCTTCGCTTCAGGCGAACCATCAATGACGACATTGTCACCTGTAAACCCGACATGGATCTTCAATAGACTGCTGCCTACTCCGTACATATCGACTGGTACCTGATTTTCCTCAAACCGGCGGATGCGGTCTTCATTGAAACCGCCCGATACAACAATCTTGACGTGTTTGTACCCTTCTTCATCCAGGGCATCCCTCAATGCATTGATCAACTGCATATTGACCCCGCGTGGATCAAAGGTTCCAAGTACGTGTTGATTCCTGAGGAAATATTTATCGATCATCATTCTTGATGTATCTACCCTTACCCCTTTTAATTCCTGGCCAAACTCTCTTGCGACCTTCAGGGAGTCGGTGATGACGTCATTATTGTAGTCCACAAGGGCGATGAGCTCGTCTTCTGTGAATGTTTCCTTGTACGCCTTCGTTGCCTCGACGATATCGCCATTGAATAATTGAATGAGGGCATGGGGCATCGTTCCCATCCCTTTCTTACCCCACCATTCGTTCATGGCGTGGGTCGCCTGTGCTGTGGATCCCCCGATGAAGGCTGCATATCCGTCTCCAGCCTGCTGGGTGAAATGATCATCACGGTCACCCATGAAGATGACGGGCTTTTGTTTACCAGATAGGGATGCCGCTTTCATGACATTGTAAACGCTCGTCGCAACGGACGTCCTTCTCGCAAGGATTCCGTCGATGATGCCTTCTAAATAACCAAAGTCCTGATAACGGCCCTTGATGGTCAGCACCGTTTCAAATGGGGAAATCTGGTCTCCATCCCTTAAAGAATGGATGTCAAGATTCTCCGGATTATCAGCGAACGTGTGCAAAAGGGCAATGACTTCATCGGTCCCGCATATCACGGCGTGGGTCTTCTGGAAGAATTGCATGGTGACATAAGCATCCGGCTTTTTCTTCTTGGCGATTTCTTTTGTTTTCAAAAAATAAACAGCTGAAAACCAGCCATCCTTGATTCTTTCGTCAAACTTGAATGTATGATTGGTCAACCTGTTGAGTTTTCCTTGAAGTTTCAATTCTATCTCTTTCATCTCTAGTGCTCCTTATGGCTCTTCCTACACAAAAATAATAGGTATTCTGTTTATGCGTCCTTAACCTGGACAGATATAAACAGAATACCATGTATTAAATGTTTGTACTAGTCTATGCCAATGTCTCCAATTCACTTTCGGAAATGAGGACATCCCTTGGTTTACTGCCTCTCGACTCGGAAATGATTCCATTACTCTCCATCATTTCCATCAATCTTGCCGCCCGGTTATAACCGATTCTGAATCGGCGCTGCAGGCTTGAGGCCGAGGCCCCACCCTGATCGACGACAAACTCGCACGCTTCTAAAAATAGTTCGTCTTCTTCTTCAGTGACCTGGGCTTTCTTGATCAATTCATCCTGCTGGAATAGATAATCCGGTTCTCTTTGCTCTCGTACATGACGGATGATGTCATCGATTTCATCATCGGATACGAATGTACCCTGCAGGCGGACAGGCTTGGATGAGCCGTTTTCAAGGAAGAGCATGTCCCCTTTACCAAGCAGTCTTTCTGCCCCGCTGCCATCTATGATCGTTCTTGAATCGACGCTTGAAGAGACAGAGAATGCGACCCTTGTCGGAACATTCGCCTTGATCAGGCCAGTAATGACATCGACTGACGGACGCTGGGTGGCGATGATCAAGTGGATCCCGCAGGCACGTGCCTTCTGGGCAATCCGGCAGATTGCTTCTTCCACGTCTGCAGGAGACATCATCATTAAATCAGCGAGCTCATCGATGACAATCACCAGATAAGGTAGCATATCGCTATATTGTCCATTGCGCTTTGCGAGTTCATTGAAACGCTTTATATCCCGGACGCCTGTATGGGCGAACAATTCGTATCGCCTTTCCATTTCCTCCACGGCCCATTTCAGGGCTGCGGTCGCGGCTTTCACATCCGTGATCACGGGACTCACAAGGTGAGGGATGCGATTATACGGTGCGAGTTCCACCATCTTCGGATCGATGAGAAGCATCTTCAGCTCATCCGGTGATGCCTTGTACAACAAGCTGACGAGAATCGAGTTGATGCACACACTTTTACCAGATCCTGTAGCCCCTGCAATGAGACCATGGGGCATCTTGCTCAAATCCGTCACGATGGGCTGGCCTGAAATATCCAGTCCAAGTGCGGCGGTCAAAGGGGAAGTCGGCTCTTGGAACGCAGGACTTGCAATGACTTCACTGATGCATACCGGACGGCTCTCCCTGTTCGGCACCTCGATCCCGATCGTATGCTTACCCGGGATCGGTGCTTCCATCCGGATGTCCTTGGCAGCCAGGCTTAACTTTATGTCGTCTGTCAGATTCGTAATTTTATTGACCTTCACGCCGGGATCCGGTTGAACTTCGAACCTCGTAACCGATGGCCCCTGCGTGACATTCACCACTTTCGCCTTCACGTTGAAGTTATGAAGGGTCTCATCCAGTAATAGTCTTTGAGAATCGAGCCACTCTTCGCTCATTTCCTTGGAGACAGGGGGCATCAGATAGTCCATTTCGGGAAAGGCGTAGTCTCTTGTTTTCTTGGATGAAGAGCTTAATTCGCTGTAGCTCTTGACCGCTTCTTCCCCCTGCACCTGACTTGGTTGAGCCGGTTTCTCGTCTGACTGACGAGGGGCCTCCGCGGGTGTTTCACGGCGAGCTTCTTGAACTGGAGATTTCTGTTCTGATTCAGCAGCCGTTCTCTGCTTTTCCATGAAAGGAACAGCTGTCGCTTTACGTGTATCCATCTGGCGCTTATCCTGCTTCAGCATGAGTACATTAAAAGGAAGATGTGATCTCTTTCGTCTTTGCGGTTCTTCCTTGATTGGCTCTTTAGATTCAACACCTTCTCTTTCATTCTCTGGAGAACTTCCCTCCACACCAGGTTCTTCATCAATGGTCTCCTCCTCAGGAGCTGAAGATTCCGTCACCTCATCAGTCGTTTCCAAATCAGTGCTTGTTCCAACAGGTGAATCAACCTCATGTACCTGTTCATGGTCCCTGGACACATCAGGTTCTTCTTTCGTCAAGTCTGTTATGAGAGTAATGCGTTCACCTGAGGTTTTTGAACTGTCTTCCATTTCTTTCTCTTTATATTCATGGTGTTCCGTTTCTTCCTTGCCGATTTCTTGTAACCCATCCCGATTCTGATAATCCATTTCCTCCACGTGGTTTTCATGCACCAACGGTTCCTGATATTCCGCTTCCTTCTCGTGAATTCCCTTTACCACTTGATCTTGAATGGAAGGAATATCCGAAGGCTCTTCTCGAATTTCTTGGACAGCTGACTCGTCAGTTGTATTTCCCAATGGAACGGAGTCCTCTGCTATCTCCAAGGCTTTATGGTCGATGATTGCTTCTTTTTTCTCTTCTTCGTTATGTAAAAATTTCTTTAGCTCGTATTCAACGCTTTCTTCTTTTTTGATCGGTCTATTTTTAAAACCATAAATGGGGGACGGAATTTCCGTTGGTGTAAACGGTCGGCTGTTTCCTTTTTCCACTTTTAACGTTTTCTTTGTGTGGACGGTGGGAGCCGGGCTTTCTTCTTTCCAATTACGTTTACTTGTCGATTGGTTTTGACTTTTCGACTTTTGTTCTTTTGGTTTCTCTTCTACTTTCTGGTGTCTCCGTTCCCTTCTAGGACGTTCCCCCGCCTCTCCATCGGATATTAGGGGGAATCGGAAATTCCCTTTTGGATATTGGTATGTCATCCTGGCTTCTATATCCCTTGAATGATTGGGCCCTGCTATATGTTTACGTTCAGTCTTTTGCGGTTCGATTTGCTGAACATCATTGTCATTTTCGTCATAGTACTCTTCAAATTGTTCTTCATCATCTGATAATTTACCAAATATTTTTTTAATCCAGCTCACAAACATCACTCTTTCTTTCATACTTACTATTTATTTTATCAGGTAAAGAGAAAAATTCGAGTCATTTCGATAGATTAAGAGAATTGTTAAAGGATTGTGTCGAAACAAACATAGGTGTAAAGAGATTGTAATACGTTGGTTTATCAAATGGGTGAGTGCTGGTTGATTTCCGCTCCAGGTGCCCGCTTTCCGCGGGGCGTGAGTTGAGCACCTTCCGCTTCAATCAACTTATAAAGTATCGATTAATACTTCGAAACTCTGTAAAATAACCCAATCATTCGTCGTATCGTTCAAATGTCCACTATTTTCATAAATCATAAAAACAAATTTAAAATAAACAAAAAAACCTGAGCCCACACTCCGGACCCAGGTATACATTTTATGCTGTGAAAGGCTGACCTACTTGGTATGTATCTTCAAGAACGAGGATCCCTTTTTCTTGGGGGGCATCGGGAAGTGCCAGTTCTTTGGCAGAACAGATCATGCCTGATGATGGCACTCCGCGAAGCTCTGCATCCTTGATGACCATTCCGCTTGGCATGACGGCTCCCACTTTGGCGACAACGACTTTTTGTCCTTTGTCAACATTCGGTGCACCACAAACGATTTGCAGTGTTTCATCTCCAACATCGACTGTACAAATGTTCAGTTTGTCCGCATTTGGATGCTTTTCTTTTTCAGATACGTAGCCGATAACAAATTTCGGTGAGAAGTCTGCTTCCAGTACTTCATCGAAACCGTTCTTCTTGATGGCTTCATTGATCAATTGAAGCTTTTCATCATTCATGTCGACTGGTCCCACTTCGCTTACATTCATATACTTTGAGGCATGGAATAGGTTATAACCGAGTGTTTTCCCTGATTTCTCATCAAATAAACGCACAGCGTCTTCTTTTCTTTCGTGAAGAATGTCTCCTTCAAATCCCGGATCGAGTGTAACGATCAGAGTATCACCAATGCCTTCCAAGTTATAAAATACGTTCATTATTTCTTCTCCCTTTCCTTCTTGCGATTTTTAGCCAAAATGAAGATCGGCTCCAATTCTCCTTCTTCATATACAAAGGATAATGCCGTAATCGGGACATTTCCTGTTGTAAAGAAACTCATGGTCATCTGAGCGAGTACATCGTAACCTGTTTCATTACGGATATCTCCTATGATCAATACATCCTGGTGCGGTACAGATACCGTCATCTCACCTTGAATATCCTTGCTTACTTGTTTTAAGAAGGCTTCATTCAGAATGCGACTTGCATCGTATCCATCATTATTGTTCAGAAAATAGAAGACGTTGCCTGCTACTTCATCCTGTTTCATGCCTGTCGGCAGACTTCTGACGTTGAAGAGGGCCGTTTCCTTCATTTGCTCGTGCGTCCATCCTTCGGCCTTTAGCATGTTTTCATCCAATAAGCGATAGGTTTTCCCTAAATCAACCGCATAGTAGACTCGCGTTTCTGCTGTATGGTCATCGGTCACAAGGGCAAGTCCTTCATTGGATTCCGTTGCAAATGAGGTGGAGCGGATGACAGGAAAAACCTTTTTCTGATTGTTGCCAAGGTCTGCTTCTGTCCCCATGACGTTTAAGGCTTCTTCTACATAATAAACTACTTCATCGATGATGGATTTATTGTTTTCCTTCCATTTGGATACAATTGGCGGAAGAGCAACGGTGATGCCTTTTTTCGTTTCTGTGTTTTCAATCCTCAGTGAATCTTTATCACGATCATATGTAGTCGTGCGATTCGGTTTCTCTAATCGTTCTTGGAGTATGCCTTTTAGCTTTTTTATGTCCAAATCTGATCCTCCTTTGATGGTACATTTATATAGAAAGTACTGATACTAAATCTTCGTTAGTCATTCACTTATAACATTTTACATCAAAACAGCGAGATTACAAAAGGATCCTGTTCATTTCGCCCAAAAAGAAAAGGGATCCCATGAACTCAGGGAACCCTTTTGCTTAATTATGAAGCGAACGTGTTCATAAATTCCTCGATTTGTTCTTTTGATTTCCGGTCCTTGCTTACGAAGCGTCCCAGTTCGCGACCGTCACCGTATGCAATAAAGCTCGGGATTCCGAAGATATCGAGTTCAATGCACAGGTCGATGAATTGATCTCTGTCAACATATAGGAATGTATAGTCTGAATACTGACTTTCAATTTCCGGCAGGATCGGTTCAATGATCCGGCAATCAGGACACCAGTCTGCTGAAAACATGAATACATGCTTTCCGTTTTCTTTCAACTCATGGAATTCTTCTACTGATTCCAGTTTACGCATATTATTTGCCCCCTGTTTCTATCGTCATTTGATTAGGCTTGATCCAACCTAGTTTTCGCATATATTCAGATAGTAACAGGCTTATGAATGCAGGTCCAACAAAATGCAACAGGAGGATTTTCATAGTGACATCCCAGCTGAATCCCATGGTTTTGTATGTCATGATCTGACCTACGAATCCGCTGGTCCCCATCCCTGCTCCGGCTGCATTGTTTTCCATCAGCCAGATTGTCGTGCCGATGGGAGCGAGAATCATCCCCGCCACTGTCGGTGGAATGAGGATAAGGGGATTGCGGACGATATTCGGGACTTGTAGCATGGATGTCCCGATGCCTTGGGCGAATAACCCGCCCACCCGGTTTTCCCGATAGCTGATGACCGCAAATCCGACCATCTGTGCCGCACACCCAATCGTCGCTGCCCCGGCAGCGACTCCGCTTAAGTCAAGCATGAGGGCAATGGCTGCACTCGAAATCGGCGCCGTCAATGCAAGACCCATAAGGGCGGCAACCAGGATCCCCATGATGATCGGTCTTTGTTCCGTTGCCCAACTGATCCAGCTGCCGAACATGCTCATGAAGTCAGCGATTCCCGGTCCGATCAAATAGGCGGTCGTAAAGCCTGCAAGGATCGTGACAAAAGGTGTAACGATGATATCTATTTTCGTTGTTTTACTGACAAGCTTTCCGACTTCGGTGGAAAGAACTGCGGCTACATAAGCTCCTGCAGGTCCACCAAGACTTGCCCCGGCAGCACCGGTGACGACGGCAGCGAATAAAACGAGGGGCGGTGCGCCGAGACCAAAGGCAATCGCTACCCCAATGGCCGGGCCCATCAGGCTGATGGCAAGCCCACCCATGTCTACGAAAAATTCACTTAATCCTGCGGGAAGGGGAAGCTGTTCTCCGATCGTCTTGATGATCAATCCGATGATCAATGAACTAAACAGGCCCAGTGCCATATAGCTTAATGCATCTATGAAATACGTTTTGGCTGACAACGTAATACCTTTCTTCTCTAAATATGCTTTCATGCACTTCACTCCTCTATGTACATTTTCTTTTACTAGTGTAAAGACACATGTTTATTTTGTCTATCTTTTTTGCTTTTAAAGTACTATTGCTCTTCTATTTTGGAGTGATGGTTGTGCAGGGAGATATCGTAATGAGGAGTTAGTAGCGCAAAAAAAAAGACCAAATCCTTCCTGCGTCAGCACTAAAGATCCGGTCTTTATATTATCTATTTATGTTTAACTGATGCTGCCATTTTCATCATCATTTCAGCGTTATCCGCCAAGTCTTTCATTTGTGATTGAGTCGTTACTTTCGTTCCGCCCACCCCAACGGTAAGTTCGTATTCTTCTGTATCTGGCAATTCTTTAATGACATAGTATCCTAAGCGGTCGTCTTCTTTGAAAGTCCCATTCTTTACGAGACTTTCTTTGTCATTGATGGCCATTTTATATAGAAGTTCACTATCCTTATCCTCTTGAGGGTTTGTGAAAAGTATAAACGTATCAGAATCCTTTGAAATAATGATATTATAAGGAGATTCTTTTTCTATCTCAGCACCGAACGGCAGATAAAAGCTGATATTCCCAGCCTGTTCATCGGCTGCTTCATTTGAATTCAAAGCATCCTTCACCGCATTTGCCGTCCCCTCTTTTTCTTGATCGATTGTCGTATTGCATCCTGCTAATAAAAGCATAAGAATAAAGAAAATGATCGATGCTTTCGTCTTCATCCTCCTATTTCCTCCCTTCATGCCTAGGACCTACGCTTATGATACCCTCAGAAAGTCCCGATTGACAACCCTTCCAATAAGAAATTATACCTTTTTCATGGGAAATGTGGTTACATTATCATCGAAAGGGTATTTATGATAAGATGACTAAAAACAGGAAGGTGAAAAGGAATGGAATTTACCGTGTATTTAGCCGGAGAGATACATAGCTCCTGGAGGAACGAATTGAAAGATAAAGCGAAAGCACTGAGACTCCCTATCCATTTCGTGGGTCCCATGGAAAATCATGACCGCTCGGATTCAATCGGGGAAGAAATCCTTGGTGAACAGCCTAATAAGATATTCCGTGATGAAGCTGCCTCACAAATTAATAATTTCCGCACTGAACTGCTGATGAAAAAATCGGATGTTGTAGTCGCTTTATTCGGCGAAGAATACAAGCAATGGAACACAGCAATGGATGCCAGCACAGCACTTGCATTACAAAAGCCCCTGATCCTCATACGACCCGAAAAACTTCATCACCCATTGAAAGAGCTTTCAAATAAGGCTAACGTCACCGTTTCTTCCATCGACCAGGCACTAAAGGCTCTTTCATATGTTTTCGAAACGGAATGATCATTTTCTCTAAAGGCCCTGCAGTATCAATCCTGCAGGGCCTTTTTTCCGAAAAAGCGAACACCTTCCAAAGACCTAAAAATTTTCATTATTTAAAAATAATTTAATATTGGCAATCTATAGTCTTTTTATGTTATTATTAACAATTTGCAAACTTTTTTTGACTTTAAGAAAATATTAAAATATTATAGTAAAAGAATAAGGGAGGTAGTAACATGTCATCAATGAATAAACAGAAAATTGTGGATAGTGTCCCTCAGAAAGGATTCTTCGGACATCCAAAGGGATTATTCACTTTATTCTTTACTGAATTTTGGGAGCGCTTTTCCTACTACGGAATGCGTGCCATCCTCGTATTCTACATGTACTATGAGGTTTCAAAAGGTGGACTGGGTCTAGAGGAAAACACGGCTTTAGCCATTATGTCCATTTATGGTTCACTCGTGTATATGTCCGGGGTCATCGGAGGCTGGTTGGCTGATAGGATATTCGGAACTTCGAAAGCCGTCTTCTTCGGTGGAATATTCATCATGTTTGGTCACATTGCTTTATCATTTCCAGGGAGCTTATCTCTGTTCTTCGTTTCAATGGTATTGATTGTTATCGGAACAGGTTTATTAAAACCGAATGTTTCTACAGTTGTAGGTGAAATGTACAGTGAAAATGATCCCCGTCGTGATGCGGCATTCAGTATCTTCTACATGGGTATCAACTTAGGTGCATTCATTGCGCCACTGATCGTAGGTAGTCTTATGGAATCAAAAGGTTTCCACTGGGGATTCGCAACTGCCGCGATCGGTATGTTCTTAGGTCTTGTCGTATTCCTACTGACAAAGAAAAAGAACCTCGGTCTTGCTGGTACATATGTGCCAAACCCTCTTAATGCCCGCGAAAAGAAAAAATACGGTCTTATCGTAGGGGCTGTCGCAGTAGCCTTGGCTATTATTTTAGGGACTACGATTCCAGCTGGTTTATTTACACTTAAGGTATTCATCAATATTGTCGGAATTTTTGGTATCGTCGTTCCAACCATTTACTTTATTGTGATGTACTATAGTCCAAAAACATCGGCGACGGAACGTTCGAGAGTACTTGCATACATTCCATTATTTATTTCTGCGGTTATGTTCTGGTCGATTCAGGAACAAGGATCCACTATTCTTGCCGCATATGCGGACAAGCGTACACAGCTTGATTTCCTTGGGATTTCCATCTCTCCTGCATGGTTCCAGTCATTAAATCCACTATTCATCATCCTGTTAGCTCCTGTATTTGCTTGGATGTGGGTAAAATTGGGTGACCGCCAGCCATCCATACCGAAGAAATTCTCATTCGGTCTTTTGTTTGCCGGATTATCTTTCTTAGTGATTCTGTTACCTGCCCAAATGGGGGGAGAAGATTCACTTGTTAATCCACTTTGGCTCGTGCTAAGTTACTTCATCGTTGTTCTTGGGGAACTATGCCTATCGCCGGTTGGTCTTTCAGCTACAACGAAGCTTGCACCTGAAGCATTCTCAGCTCAGACGATGAGTCTTTGGTTCCTTGCTTCTGCCGGTGCACAGGCTCTGAACGCTCAGCTTGTCCGTTTCTATTCACCGGAAAATGAAACACTTTACTTTGGTTCAATCGGTGGAATGGCCATCGCGTTAGCGGTCATTTTATTCCTCATTTCGCCAATCATCCAACGTGCGATGAAAGGTGTAAAATAGTTAATCGAATCCCCTGAAGCATTTCAGGGGATCTTTTTGTATTAAAAAAGAACCCCATTCAACACGGGGTTCCACTACTCTTACCAGAAAAGTCCGCAGCCACAGCCGCAGCGCTTATGTCTTTTGCATCCGCATCTTTTGCGATTATCTTCGTCGCCTCTTCTGCCTCTGCATCCTGTCCCTCTGACGTTGTCCCTGCCGCAGCCACATCTTCTGCGATCATCATTCGCACCAAATAAGTTGCATCTCCTTCTGTCCCCAAACAGGAATTTATCCCAGTCACAACAGAAGTGGTTGTCACGGCAATCATCCCGGTGATCATCATCGCGACGTCCGCCAACCCGGTCGTTACAATAGTTGCATCCCATAAATTCTAACCTCCTTAGAAAGAATTTATCAGATAATAGAAAGTCTGATATACTCCATCCTATGAAGGACCGGTGAATTTGGTATGGGCCAAGTACCCTTCCGGGGCAAATCACTTTAAGATTATTTTGTTTGGTATTGCCACTGACCGATCAGAAGCCCGACAACGTGACGGAACATTTCCTCTCTCGTTAAAAGACCATTGGTGAACACGCCGATGGCCCCTTCTTTCTTCCTGATTCCCGTTCTTTGAGTGTACTCATCCATCAGAGGGCCGAGTTCTTTCCCGGCTTTTATTTCATGGCTGATTTCCTTCGGGAGGGCAATCCTGGCACCGCCACCGATGATTTCAGTCCCATTCAGGTCTACAAGTGCGCCCCAGTTACAGACGAACATCCCATAGAGGGACTCACTCACTCCACCTTCAAGCCCTATCCCCACATCACTACCCGTGGTTTTAAGGACAATTTTGGCACGGTTTAATGCTCCTTCTATCGTCTCCTGGTCTGACATGGGCTGCTCGCTTACATGTGACTCCGTTTTGAGGCACTCGAAGTGAACCTCGCCGTATTGCCCCTTAAAAGCTTTTTGAATAGCCTGTACTTTTGCGGGGTTGGTGGTTCCGATTGCTACTTTCAACAAAATCATACCTCTCTTCTCGTCGGGCGCACTTTTGCCCTCTTATCTCTTTATAAAAAAGCTGTCTCAGCAATTGAATGAGACAGCTTTACTCTATTTTTCAGGCTGTTTTCGTATACATTGTTGCTTTTGGATGTAGCGAGTGGCGGTTGATTTCCGCTACAGGTGCTCGCTTTCCGCGGGGCTGGCGGTGAGCCTCCTCGGCTTTTGTGAGGAGGCTCGGCCGAACGTCCGTGGAAAGCGGGACTGTTCCCTTCACCCTCCTGCACCACACCCTATAAGACAGAGCATTCCCAAATCTTAGTCTGTATATGAATAGCAACAATCTTTGGGAAAACAGCCATTTTTTAAAAAATCAGCTATTCGATTTGATGGATTCAATGGTCGTGCGGTCACATTGCTTCACTAACTTGACGATCAGCTCTTTCGCAGCTGCATAATCGTCTACGTGGATCATGGATGCATGAGTATGGATATACCTCGAACAGATCCCCACCACTGCACTTGGGACCCCTTCATTGGACATATGCACTCGTCCGGCGTCTGTTCCGCCTTGGGAAACGAAGTACTGATAAGGAATGTCATTGGATTCAACTGTATCCAGTACGAACTCCCTAATGCCCCTGTGAGTCACCATGGAACGGTCGAGGATTCGAAGAAGCGCTCCTTTCCCAAGCTGCCCAAACTCATTTTTATCACCTGACATATCGTTGGCAGGACTCGCATCCAATGCAAAGAAAATATCAGGATTAATCATATTGGCTGCCGTCTGGGCACCTCGCAACCCGACTTCCTCCTGAACTGTCGCCCCGGAATAAAGGGTATTCGGAAGGGTCACACCCTGAAGCTCTTTTAGTAATTCAATGGACAATCCGCATCCATAACGGTTGTCCCAGGCTTTGGCCAGGATCTTCTTCTCATTTGCCATAGGAGTGAACGGGCAGATTGGTACGATCTGCTGACCCGGTTTAATTCCGATTTCACGTGCATTTTCCCGGTCATCAGCACCGATATCAATGAGCATATTCTTGATTTCCATCGGTTTCCTTCGCTGTTCTTCTCCCAGCAAGTGAGGAGGGATGCTGCCGATCACACCGGTAATCGGGCCGTTGTCTGTGATGATTTGAACCCGCTGGGCCAAGAGCACCTGGCTCCACCATCCACCTAGGGTCTGGAATCGGAGCATGCCATTATCCGTAATCGATGTAACCATGAAGCCGACTTCGTCCATATGCCCTGCCACCATGACTGTCGGATCCTGTTCACTGCCTCTTCTCAATCCGAATATCCCGCCCAGCCGATCCTGTACGATTTCATCGGAGTATCGGGATAACTGTTCCTTCATAAACTTTCGAACACCATGTTCATTACCCGGCGCTCCAGGCAATTCCGTCAAAGTCTTGAATAATTCCAACGTATCTTGTTTCATGTCTAATGCCCCTTTTATATAAAATCTAGAGTATGTATCATCTTATTTTACAGAACTTTCACACGCCTTACCACCAATTGAGATAAAAGCATTTCTCTTTTTGATGTTTTCTTTGATAGAATGTACCTAAGGATAAAAAAATATCGATCATTGCCGGGAGTTTATCAGGGATAGATCCTGACTGCCGGTATGTAAAAATGGCCTTTGGAGGGACTAACAGATGAACTGGAAATCTTTCATACTTGGACTTGGAGTCGGAGCAGCCGGCGGTTACCTTCTTAAAGAGAAACTCGACGATTCACGCCTGGTTTCTGCCGAAAAGGTTTTGAAAGACGTCAAACTATCTTTCAAAAAAGAAGGAAACATCGATGGATCATGGATTGGAATGAAGCCTGAAGACTACCGGAAACACTCCGTGAACACGAAGGTATATAAAGGCGGTATATCCAGGCGAAAAGACGGGGAACTCGAGCAGTATGAATTCATTGCCGACGCTTATACCGGAACCGTTGTGGATGTATACCCGTTAGCTTAAAAAAACAGGATGGTCCCGCTAGTTCCGGGACCATCCTGTTTCTTATTTTTCCCTGATTACTTTTTCAATGATTTCTCCATCTCTATTCCACTTGATCCCTCTATAAACCGCGTCATGATAGAAGAGAAACCAATATTCTCCTTCGACCGCCTGGGTGATCCATTTTTCTTTTGCCCCGATGGACGCCATGGGATAATCATCGTAGGCAAGTACCCAAAGTGGATTTTTGTGGGCGTGAGTCGGCATGATATCTGCCATGTGTATGAATTTCTCCCCATTATGCTCGATGATAATGATGGAATGTCCGTCACTATGACCGCCGGTGTGCACCATCTTGATTCCTGGAAGGACTTCCATTTCTTCTTTATAGGTTGTCACTTGGGACGCGATGCTCTCCCAGTTTTCTTTCCAGTATGTATTTTGGGAACGAACATTGGGATTCCTCATTTCATCCCATTCCACCTGTGAAGTATAGATGGTAGCATTCGGAAAGACTGATACGAGATCATCTCCTTCATATTTTGTCAGTCCGCACGCATGATCGAAATGCATGTGAGTCATCAGGATCACATCGATATCGTTTGGTGAGATATCAAGGGCAGCGAGGGAAGCTTCGACATCCGACTCTTCATGAACACCGTAATTGCGCCTTTGTTTGTCAGTCAGTTTCCCTTTGCCAATACCTGATTCGATTAATACATTTTTCCCTTTCCACTGAAAGAACATCGGATCGGTTCGTAATTCAATTTGATTCAGTTCATTTACGGCATATTTTTTTGACCAAAGAGGCTTTGGTACAACACCGAACATTGCTCCCCCATCCATGTGGGTCACGCCGCCATTCAGCCAGTGTATCGTTAGATCTCCTACTTTCAACGTTTCCATCCTTATTCCTCCTTTGTTCATACCCTTTTATTTTATCAGAATAGGTGGACAACTTGTAGGTGTATGCCTGATCAATGATACAGTACCTGCAGCGAGAACAAACTAACGGGGCTTAAGTTATTACTATGACTTAAAATATCATATGACTACTTCTATCCCTTCTCTTTATATGAAATAGAGAATGGACAACAATTTATTATAAGGCTGTTTTTGCAAAGATTGTTGCTATTCGCATACCAACTAAGATTTACGATGCTCTGTCATTTAAGTTCTGGTACAAGAGGGTGAAGGGAACAGTCCCGCTTTCCACGGACGTTCGGCCGAGCCTCCTCAGGAAAAACCGCTTCCGGGGTCTCGGCACGCCCGTTTTCCGTAGGAGTCTACGCAGTACCCTTCACCCTCTAAAGTAGTAAGTAGTTGACAGAGCAAATTGGTTTGTGACCATCCGTTTAAAAAGAGTACCTGTAGCGGAAATCAACCGCCACTCGTTACATCCAAAAACAACAATGTTTACGAAAACAGCCTATTATAAAGAGCGCATCTTCCCACAAAGTTACACACCTGATTGGATATATTAAGCAGTGCGAAAACTGCCTGAATTTAAAGGGCATTCCGAAATTTAAAAAATGATTCATCATTTCTTATGACATAGCAAGGGAATTTAAATAAAGGGAATTTAAATAAATAAAAACAGCCCCAAATATATCAGGGCTGAAAGATTCATCAGTTATTCATTTTGAAACTGTGCTTCGACTCGGTAAATCCTTTGGCCTTTAGCAGAAAATTTTTCTTCGTATTCGGTCATGATGTTGCCTTCGAAGTCGCTGTTATGAAGATCCAGGCTTAGGAAGTTCAGATGCAGGCCGTACCATGAGAAACTCTGTAGTGAGTATTCGAATAGCCCCTGATTATCTGTTTTGAAGTGGATTTCCCCTTTTTTAATCAGGATCTCTTCATACATGGACAAGAAGTCCTTATAGGTCAGGCGGCGTTTTTCATGGCGGTTTTTTGGCCATGGATCAGAGAAGTTCAAGTATACCCTGTTCACTTCCCCAGAGTCGAAATACTCCGTCAGATTCCTTGCATCGACGTTCAACAGCTTGACATTCGGAAGCTCAGCTTCAATCAGACGGTCAAGAGCGGTGACAATGACACTTTCGTAAAGCTCGATTCCAATATAATTAACGTCGGGGTTGGCTCTGGCCATTTCCGTGACGAATTGGCCTTTTCCTGTTCCGACCTCTATGTGGAGAGGGTTATCGTTGCCAAATTCTTTGTTCCATTGACCTTTTTTCTCCTGGGGTTCTGCCACAACATACTGTGGATGATCACTGATCTTCTCAGAAGCCCATGGTTTATGACGTAAACGCATGTAGACACCTCATTTTTTATTATCGAAAAAAACATACCATGACTCTCGGTCCTATGCAAGAGCCAAATAATCAAATGCTCCTCTAGAGGTCCGTCCCTCAAAAAAGGGCGCATAATTGAAAAAGGAATTCACACACTAACAGTGAATTCCTTTTACCTTTTCAGCTCTGGTCATTTAGAGGACAATCTGACGGTACGTGGTTCCATTAAACTTACGAAAATGAAAGGGTGTACTTCCATGCCTTTAAATTCACAGAATCAAATGCAGTTATTATCTGATATATTAAGCAATCATTCAACGGATTGCTGTGGTTCGGTTTCCGAATGTGAGCAGGTTGAACGATTAGTCAAATCGCTGATGGTCAATGCTGATATCCATGAAAACGTCAAACCCGTTTTACAGGAAATTTATCAATACAGCCAGAGCGGGATTTCGTCATCAGATCTTTCCAGCCATATTACAACGAATAAGGATAATCTGTCCCAATGGGTCACGGATATGAACAGTCACTCTTAATTCATATCACTTTGTGCAAGTATTGAATCCAGTGGTTCATTTCGTGGAAACGGGCTTTCCCTTTATGCCACTGGATGGATAAAATCGTTTGAGCCACGACGTACCATTTCATCCGCAGCTTCAAGTTATCGGTCAGCTCGGCTCCATATTGCGTCAGCCAGTTTTCCCACTGATCTTCAGGGATGTACCAGTATAACAGTAACCCTACATCAAATGCAGGATCAGCGATCATCGCTCCATCCCAGTCAATTAAATACAACTGGTTGTAATCAGATAACAGCCAGTTGTTATGGTTGACGTCTCCGTGACATACGACATATTCTTCTTGCTGAACTTCCATGAGTTCTTTTTGAAGAAACAAAAGCGCTTCCCCGATGACAGGCAGTGAAAGAAGATCGAACTCGAGACCCGTCTCCACTTCCGTCAGCATATGCTCCGGTTGGAACGGCTCTTTCCCCAACCGCTCAAGCATGGTGGAAAGAGGCTTCGAGGAATGGATTTTGTTCAACAGCCTCGCCACCCGCTCATCCTTCATCTCTTCGGGCTTTAATTCTCTCCCATTTAACCAGTGTTGTGCCGTGATGACGTCCCCGTTTTCCATTCGTTTAGTCCAAACAAGCTTAGGCACAATGCCCTCTGCTGATAATACAGCTACAAAAGGGGAAGAATTACGCTTCAGGAATAATCTTTGCTCCTGATATTGAGCAAAGAACGCTTCTCCGGTTGCACCGCCTGCGGGGACGATTTCCCAATCTTGGTCAAATAAGTGTTCCAATCTATTCACCTTCTATTGGTCCTTTGTCATGTTTATATGTTCATGTGTATCATTTCATTTCAATGTGTATATGAGGTCTTATAAAATAAAAAAGACAGCTATTGGGCAATACAAATCAATAGCCATCTGTTTACGATTTTATCGTCATCTTGCGTTTTCGTCAAGCACTGGAATGAACTGTCACCTTACAAGTACATAGGAAGAGACCGGTTCAAGGGTGATCGAAGATTCCTTTACATCATACAGGCCGCTTACACTTGCCTGGTGGCCATTAGATAAACAATTCCATTGTTTCCCTTCAGGCAGGGAGTGCTCACATGCTTTCGTATCCGAATGAAAGACCAGGAGTATTTCATCCCACGGGCCGTACGGATGGACATTTTGATAGGAAACATGGATCAGGTTTGCCTGGCTGTGTGACACCTTTACATGCTCACGGATCAGCTCACACGTATGAAACCGTAAGGCCCCGTGGCTTTTCCTGATCTGAATCAGGGCTTTGACGTATTGAACCACATCATCGTACTGTTCTCTTCTGATCCAGTCCAATTGATTAATATCAATGGGGGAGTTGTAGCTGTTCTCGATCCCTTTTTTGGTTCTGAAAAACTCCTGCCCTGCATGGAGGAAGGGAATCCCCTGAGACAAGATGACCATTGTGGTCGCCAGTTTATGACGGGCCTTAAGGGTTTCTTCGTCTTCATTCATGCACGCTTTCATTTTGTCCCACAACGTATGATTATCATGGGACTCCACATAATTGACGGAATGAGCAGGCTCTTTAAAAAGTCCCCGTTCCCCGCTCTTCAAACCGATACTGCCCGTTAGGACAAGTTCCACCTTCTGTTCCAAATGGCCATGACCGAGAGCGAACCCTTTATCATATAAATTAAATGTGCTGCCTTTAATTGTGTCCCTGAACCAATCATTGAATTGGCCGATACCTTGAAGCTGGTGTGCATTTCTCAGATTGGCTTTTTGATGTGGAGGAAGAGGTGTATTCAGATCCCAACCTTCTCCTATCAAGATGGCCCCAGGTAATACTTTATCCACTTCTTCACGGATCGCGGTCATGGTACCGACGTCAAGGATTCCCATTAAATCAAAACGGAAGCCGTCAACTCCATATTCATTCAACCAGTAAAGGACCGAATCGACGATGAATTTCCTTGCCATGAGGCGTTCAGAGGCGAAATCATTCCCTACTCCTGTGCCGTTTGATGGTAAGCCGTTTTCATCGTGACGAAAAAAATAGCCCGGCACGAGCTTTTCGAACGATGATTTTTCACGGATGAAGACATGGTTGTACACTACATCTTGAATGACCCTGATGTTTTCATCATGCAGACTCTGTATCACGGCTTTCAATTCCCGGATCCGCTCATATGGATCTTCGGGCTTTAAGCTGTAGCTCCCTTCTGGCGCATTGAAAAATAAAGGATTGTATCCCCAATTATAACTGGTATCAGAAGGACTATCCGTGACGCCATCAAAATCATTTACAGGAAGCAATTCAACATGGGTGACACCCAGTTCCTTTAAATACTGGATCCCTGTCGAAAATCCATTTGCTGTGGAGGTTCCTTTTTCCGTAAAGGCGCGGTACTTCCCCCTGAACTTCATTCCGCTTTCCTGTTGGGCGGAAAAATCCCTGATGTTCAATTCGTAAATGACAGCATCTGTGGGAGAAGAAAGTGGAGGGAGCGGCTTCGCATCTGTATTCCCCAGGTTGACGACACATCCCCATTCACTATTCAATGAGACTGCTTTCGCATATGGATCGATCACCTCATCCCACACCAGATTGATACACGGAAGGATCGTGTACAGATATCCCTCAACATTCGCATTCACACGGCATTCCCACACTCCGTTTTCCATTCTTGTAAACGGATACTGTATTTCTTCATCCCCGGGCGACTTGAGCTTCAAACGCATCTCGGTTGCAATTGGTGACCATACTTTAAAGACCGTAGTTCCATCCTGGTATGTAACACCCAGGTCATCTCCATCGTAGTAGTATCGTTGATCAAATTCTTCTGTTCGTATTACAGCCCCTGTCTGAAGGTCCGTCTTTGTATCATGTTCATCTACAACTTCATAGAACTCACCTAACACGATCTTCTCGCTTACAACGGTCGTAACATATTTCATGGCATCATGAAGGGGAATCTTTTCTTCGATGTGAAGAGCGATCTTTTCCTCTTCCCTGACCAGGGTGAAATGGCTCGAATTCCCATCATGATAATGATAAGGAAGGATCATTGTGATTGTATTAAACGTATCCAAAAATGCATCATACTGCCTGCTAATGACTAACACTTCTGCCACCTACTTCTGTTTAACATTTTCCGACTCAACGGACCTTGCCTATCTCCTGTTTAATAAGCTGCAAGGGAGCCGCCATCCTGTTCTTATATTATTCACTCTATGCCCATTTGGTCCGCCATTTATGGGGAAGATCCTCCAAGACCTTTCCGGCATCCCAGTTCATTTATCGTTGCTCTATTAAGGTATATGCTTGTTTGATGTTGGTTAGGCCAAAGACGCCCTATTCATAGTGGGAATATACCCTGTAACCCGCTGGTCAAAACCGGCTGATGCAGACGGCCTTATACTTAATCCCCATCCGATACCCCTTGTTCTTCCTCCCACTGAAGTCTTTTAAATGAAGTGATTTGACAATACTCCATGATGGCCTGAGCCGCTTTTAGCTGCATACTTTTAATGGGAGAAGAATTTGATCTCTGTTGCTGGAACCATTGATGATGGATCCGTTTATCTAAAAACTGGATCCCTGCCGGCGACTGTGGGTAATCTATGTAACCGTTCCTGCTGATGACGGCTTGATAGATGGGAAGGTCCACCCCTGCATACCGGATGATTTGGTGGATGATGCGCTCCATCCTTTTTAGTCCGATGAGGGGATTCAGTACTTTTGCTTCCATGTCGCCCCATTTTTTCACCCAGAATCGTTCTCCTGAACCGATATAGGCGGTTCCCTCTTCGAATTCAAGAAAGGTTAAACACCATATCCCTGTCGGGGTGATCAGAATGGTTTCCAGTTCAACAGGTGCATTTTTTATTTTCAGGACGGGATTGTACATCACAAATATATTATCAGGGAAGCGCTGGAGTAGATAACGTAACCGCTCATCATATCGATAACTGTTATCCACATACGACTTCTCCATGATCGTTGAGCTTGCCCACTTCAGTTGAAAATCAAATAATAGATTTAGAAAAGAAACCTTCAATTCTTCTTCTGAGTGGATATCCTGATTTCCCTCCATCTCAAAAAGTATTTCTTCATCACTGGACTGAGGCACAGAATCTTCTTCTCCGGCCTCTCTCTTTTTAAAAAGGGAAAAGAGCTTTCCCTTCATGGAATCTTTCTCTTCCTCCTCCTTTACAGATGAGGGAGGCGCCGTGGGCAGATCCATGTTTTCCCAATGTTGTTTCATTTTTTCCCATTGCTGCTTTTTTAATCGGACAAATTGGGAAGGATATCTATATAAATCCGTTTCGTATCGTGAAACGTAATCTTGAAGCTTAATCAGCTGTGCCATATGAATCGGTCCTTTCGTGACGATCAATTTGCCTGAAACGGTATGGTGTATATGGCTTCATACTTAGGCGTCCGGTCAGGATGAGTTTGATATAAAACCATTTCTGTTGCTGTGAACGTATGACTCGCAGCAGGTTGGAATCCATTCAGCCACTCGTCAGTAAAGGGAGTTTGCTCATTCCATTTCCGCCCTACTGTGATATGAGGAGAAAATGGCCTCTTATCCAATTGAAATCCCGTCTCTTCACATGCACCATACACACGGCCCCTGACATTGTGCAGCATGTCTGATGAGAGGATACCCATCCACAGGATTCTCGGAGAATCACTTTTCCCGAACGTACCGAACCTTTCCAGTGTCAGGGGAAAGGCGGGAAGCTGCAGACTGCCGGCCTTTTCGAGTACCGGCCCGAGTTTCTCCGCACTTCCCAAAAAGGCGAGAGTCAGATGATAGTCTTCTGGATGAACCCATTTCTTAAAAGAATTCTGAGCCTCCATCAGATGCATACATTCATCTAAATATCGTTTTGTTTCACTTGGCAGGGAAAGGGCAAAGAAATAGTGAGTTTTTAACATACTCCCCGTCCTTTCTATTTTGCTTGTCGTATTACCTTTGGGTTGTAAATTGATTTGCAAAAAGCTATGTATTAGTTTAGTAAGGCTTAAAAAGCCTGCGTTGATTGGAAATCAACTGCTACTCACTTATACACAAGCCAAAAATAAAAGTCATCTATTATTATCTTCATTTTAGCAAAATGTGTCTTGAGAAAGAATGACTAGTGAGAATTGCAATAAAAATGAAATACAAAGCTTATTTATTTGATAAGATTTATTTGAATTAGTACGATAGAAAGAGAATGTTTTCTGAAAGGAAGTTGATCATGAAAGTTGTACAGAATATCGCCGATCTGATCGGGGATACCCCTCTCGTAAAATTAAATCGATTAAACCCTGCTGACGGTGCAGACGTGTATGTGAAGCTGGAATTCTACAATCCGAGTAAAAGCGTCAAAGACAGAGCGGCCTACGAGATGATCGTGGAAGCAGAAAAAGAGGGCTTATTGAAAGAAGGCTCGACCATCATCGAGCCAACGAGCGGAAACACAGGTATCGGACTCGCCATGAATGCTGCCGCAAGGGGCTACCGCGCCATCCTCGTGATGCCTGATACGATGACACAAGAGCGTATCAACCTTCTCAAGGCGTATGGAGCAGAAGTGGTATTGACGCCAGGGGACGAAAAAATGCCAGGTGCCATCGAAAAAGCCAAGGAACTGACGGAGAAAACCCCCAACAGTTTCATGCCTATGCAGTTTGAAAACGATGCAAACCCAAATGCCCACCGGAAAACAACGGCCCTTGAGATCGTCGAAGCCATGAAGGAACTAGGAAAACCTTTATCTGCATTTGTAGCAACCGCAGGAACCGGGGGAACGATTACAGGGACAGGCGAAGTGCTGAAAGACCATTATCCTGAACTCGCTGTCCATGTTGTGGAACCCGCGGGGTCTCCCGTACTCTCAGGAGGAAAACCCGGCAAGCATAAGCTCGTGGGGACGAGTCCCGGATTTGTACCGGATATCCTGAATACGAGTGTATACGATGAAATTCATAAAATTGAAGACGAACAGGCCTACGATACCGCCCGGAGAATGGCAAGCGAGGAAGGAATCTTAGTGGGACCTTCTTCAGGCGCTGCCTGTTACGCTGCCATTGAAGTGGCGAAGAAATTATCACCTGGAGATGTAGTGGTATGTATCGCATGCGATACAGGAGAGCGCTATCTATCAAGTGACCTGTTCAGATTTTAATGAGAAAAGGCTGCCCCTATTGACGGAGCAGCCTCTTTCCTATGTTCATTTGATCTGATGATAATGTGAGATGAATTGTTCGGGAGAAGATTTTACGACGAACGTCCAGACCCCTTGGATGGTATGAAGATACAAGAATGTATAGTATGCGGACAATGGCTTGCTTGTCATGTCCATCACATCTTTGATGGTGAAGCTCTTCGTAGGAGTGACGATTCGATCATTGTACAAATACAGATGCTCCTCCGTCTCTACCGTGAATTGCTGGTTGTCTTCTATTCTTCGTTCTGTCTTCATAAATGGCTGTGAACAAATCAACATATCATGCCTCCAACTAGTTTAACGAGCTTCCATTCCTTTTCTGTCACTGAAGAGCGCCTGAAGCGTTTTAGTGACGGCACCCGGTTTTCCTTCTCCGATTTTCTGTCCATCAATCCTGATGACTGGCATCACTTCTGAAGTGGTGCTGGCAATGAATGCCTCATCCGCGCCCATTAGCTCAGAAACGGAGAAAGTCTCTTCCTGGAATGTAATACCCTCTTTTCTACACAAATCTTCAATGACTCTCCTCGTGATTCCATTAAGGATCAGATTTGTAACGGGATGAGTATAGATGACGCCGTCTTTCACTATGAAGGCATTGGAAGAAGAACCTTCCGTCACCGTATCGCCTCGATGCAAGATCGCTTCAAAGTGCCCCTCTGATGCCGCCTCTTGTTTCGCCAGAAGATTGCCAAGGAGATTCAAGCTCTTAATATCACAGCGGAGCCAACGGATATCCTCCACGAGCTTGGCTGTCACGCCTTCCTCCATTTGCCCGGCGGGAACAGGGAAATCCTTTGTATAGGCAACGACACTTCCCAATACGTCCTCAGAAGGAAAGTGATGTTGACGTGGTGAGACGCCCCGCGTCACCTGCAGATAAACAATTCCGTCTTTCACCCCGTTAAGTTCGATCAACTGAAGAAGTTTCGCCGTGAATTCTTCCGCTTTATAGGGAATGGACAGCTTCATCTTTTCAGCGCTTTGATACAGTCTTTCCATATGTTCCTTCATGGTAAACGTCTTTCCGTTGTACACCCGGATCACTTCGTAGATACCGTCTCCAAATTGATAGCCCCGATCCTCGATGTCGATCTTTGCTTCATCACGATCGATCAGTTCCCCGTTAACAAATACTGTATTCATCCTCTGCTCTCCCCCCTCTATCTCTTATGATTCACATGCCAATTCATAAATAGCCTGAGCATAAATGGCCGTAGCTTTAAGGAGATCCTCTATATACATATATTCATCCTTCTGATGGGCAATATCCTCACGGCCCGGGAACAGCGCTCCAAAGGCTACTCCAGCTTCAAGACTTCTTGCGTAAGTTCCTCCACCGATGCTTAATAACTCGCCTTTTTCACCAGTCCGGTCTTCATATACTTTCTTGAGGGTCTGTACCAGTTCATCATCCTTCGACACATGATGAGGCTTGCTGTCCGTGAAATTCTCTACAGAATACCCTTCAACATTATCAATGATACTCTTTCCTTTTTCCATATCGAACGTCACAGGATAACGCATGTTCAAACCTAGACGTCCTCCGTCTGCTTCTGTATAGCGAAGCTTTCCGACGTTAATGGTGAGGTCCCCTGTGATCTCGTCTGTGTAACTGACTCCGAGCTGAATCCCCCTGGAATCCTTGAAGAAGTGCTTTGTCGTGAAGTCAAAGAACTCTTTACCTTGAGAGGATAATGGCAGTTTCGAAAGGAAAGCGGCTAAATAAAGCCCGGCGTTTTTTCCGTTATCAGGCTCCATTCCGTGTGAAGACACACCCTCAACTTGGAATACTAACTCTCCGTTTTCAATATAATAGCTTCCTTTGACACCTTCTTCTTTCGTGAAGATTTCAAAGTTCTGCACCCATTTCGTATGATCCTCATCCACTACCAGGATCGCTTTTGCATAGTCAGGAACCATGTTGTAGCGGCGCCCCGATTCGAAGGAAAGGACTTTGATCCCTGTTTCCGTCACCTCTTCAGGCTTCACCTGGACCAAATCATAATCCGCGATCCCTTTTTCAGCATGGATGATCGGGAAATCCGCATCAGGGGCAAATCCCATTGTCGGCATTTCTTCGTTCTTGAAATAATGGTCCACGCATCTCCAATCGCTTTCTTCATCGGTCCCGATGATCATGCGGATCCGCTTGTTGAAGGTCGGATCAAGATCTTTTACAATCTTCATGGCATAGTAGGCAGCCATCGTCGGCCCTTTATCATCGATCGCTCCACGTGCATAGATCTTCCCTTCCTTAATCTCACCGCCATAAGGGTCGACACTCCAGCCGTCCCCTTCCGGCACGACATCCACGTGGCAGAGGATACCGAGGAGGTCCGTCCCTTCCCCGAACTCTAAATGACCGGCCAGATGATCGACGTTCTTAGGAGTGAAACCGTCTTTCTCCCCAAGTGTCAGCAGGTACGAAAGGGCTTCCTTCACCCCTTTTCCCAGAGGTGCATCTTCTGTCGCATTCTCTTCATCAAGTACACTTTTAATCTGAAGGAATTTCTGCAAGTCTTTAAGCAAATCATCTTTCCGTTTATCGACTTCATTTGTCCAATTGATACTCATACACTTCCACCTGCTTTATATGTATTTTCTTCCCCTCCCATTTTATACTCTTTTGCAGAGAAATCCAAACAAGGACGACCGGTAAAGACCACCTCATTCTCTCACCTCAGGGGCTCGCAAAAAGGATGACTATAAAAAATACATAATTTTAGCATTTTCTTCATATTCTAGGAATAGAGGCAGCAAGTTACTACGTTAATAGTTTGTAAATTTGGACAATATTCTAGAAATTTTGTCGGATTAGGAGTACAATGTAATTGTCTGACATCTAGAATAACTTTATAAGTAGAAAAGGGGTTGTCTAAAGCGCATAGTACATATGGTAGCACGTGAGGTGCACAAACGACGCTTGTAGTCTTTTGCCTTTGGAAAAATGATGAGGGAGTGGTTTTTTGAAACCTTCAACCAATCGTATGCTCACTAGAATCAAAGCTGTATACATGTACATCAAACAGAAGGGTACTGTAACAACTCAAGATCTTGTAGACGAATTTGGCATTACTCCTCGAACCATACAAAGAGATCTCAACGTGTTAGCCTATAATGACTTGGTACAAAGCCCGAGTCGGGGTCAGTGGACAACTACTCAGAAAAAAGTGAAAATGACCTCTTAAATAGACAACGGCGGCTTCCGCTTAATTGAAAAAGAACGAATAACAGACTTGTAATACTAATACACACTAAAACAGGACAGCACCTTTATCGTAAGGTGCTGTCCTGTTTTTCATTCCGGCTTATATTCTTTAAGAAGGGTTACTTCCTCTTCCGTCAGTTCACGGTACTCACCAAGCTCTAAATCTTCATCAAGCTCGAGCGGCCCCATTGTCAGGCGCTTCAGATAGATCACACGCTTCCCGACACTTTCGAACATTCTCTTTACCTGATGGAATTTCCCTTCCGTGATCGTCAACTCGATGTCTGAAGTGAGACCCGATTTTAGGATCGTTAAATCTCCTGGTTTCGTTTCGTAGCCGTCGTCCAATGTGACTCCACTTTTGAACGCTTCTACATCCGCTTCCGTCACTTCCCCGTCGATCACGGCGAAATACGTCTTCGGCACATGCCTTTTGGGTGAAAGGAGCTGGTGGGATAATTGGCCGTCATTGGTGATCAGGAGGAAACCTTCTGTATCCTTATCAAGTCTCCCTACTGGAAATGGATTGAAAATTTGGTCTTCCAGCTGTAGCAAATCAATCACGGTTTCATCCTGCCCATCTTCAGTGGCGGAGATGACACCAGGGGGTTTATTCATCAGCAGGTAAATGTATTCGCGATATTCCACCTGTTCCCCGTACAACATGACCGTATCCTTTTCTGTATTGATATGGACTTTCCCGTCCTTGATGACTTCCCCATTCACTTGGAGCCCGCCGTCCTTTAATAATTTCTTCACTTCTTTGCGGCTTCCATAGCCCATATTCGCAAGCATTTTATCTATTCTCATTTCATTCACGCTCCGTCAGTTTTTCATTCTATTTTACTTTTATAACGTTCGGTCTCTTTATGGGCTGTTACCCACTCATCTTTCTATTCTTAACATAGGCTACTAATGATAAGCAACTTTCATCAATACAAATGAGGTGAACCTATGTATCCTTATAGACAGCAAGGGTCGGGAGGCATTCTGATCCCGATTCCACTTCCAGGCGTCGGCCAGGGACAGTATCAGGGCTATCCAGGTCAAGGCTATGGTGGTGGCGGTATAAACGATCGATTAGACAGGCTTGAACGGCAGTACGAACGGCTCGACCGCAAAGTAAACCGCTTAGAGAGAAAAGTAGAACGCCTTGAGAGACAGCTGGGTTATTCTAATCGATAGTGTCTTTGCAATAAGAAAAAGGGATGATCGGCATGCATCATCCCTTTTTCCCTACCCTATACGCAGCTTACTGCGGATTTTGGTTATTTTATCACCGAACAGCTTGTCTGCAAGTTTACTTCTCATACTTAGGTAGAAGTATACGAGGGCTCCTACTCCACCGCAGATGGCTACAAGGACGATTGATTGGAATCCCGCTTCCGGACTGAGGAATTTGACAAGGAAGTGATACAGAACCCATACGACCCCGGCCATGACGGCATTCAGCGCTCCGATAAACAGCGTTCTTCTTAAAATCAATTGGAATTGATATCTGGCATATTTTTTGATCACATAAAGATTGATCAGAATGGCCACTGTGTAACCGATTGTTGTCGCAAGTACGGCTCCCTGGGTTTCAAACAGGCGGATCAGCGGGATGTTCAGGACAAGCTTCAGAAGCAAGCCGACAAGTAGGCTGAAGATCGTAAACTTCTGTTCATCAATCCCCTGAAGGATCGCTGCCGTGACCGCAAATAATGCGAACAGGATGGCAACCGGAGCATACGAACGTAAAATCGATGTTCCGAGAGCATCACTGTGATAGAACAATGTATACATCGGTTCGGCTAGAAGGGCCAGTCCCAACGCTGCCGGCACAGTCAGGAACAATAGTATCTGGAACGTCTGGTCAATGTTCCTGCGCATCGTTTTCCGGTCGCCACTTGTGTACGATGTCGTAATCAACGGAATGAGCGTCATGGAAAAGGCTGTTGCCAATGAGACCGGAATGATGACAAGCTTATGCGTATAGAAATTCAATACGGCAAAAGCATGGTCGGAAATTTTCGCGTTCCCGATATCCGCCATGGCGGTATTGAAAGTGATCTGATCTACAAGTTGAAACAACGGATTGGCGAGACCTACGAATATGAATGGAATCGAATAGGCAATGATTTCTTTGTACATCGCTTTTAACGAAATCTCTTCGTTGCCACGATCCTCTTCAAGCAGCACATCTAAATGCGGCTTCCTCTTATACCAATACCAGATCAGGGCTCCAAGGCTTGCAAGTCCCCCTACAAACGCCGCGAAAGTCGCAACGGAAATCGCCGTTGTCACGGTGCCGTCCAGTATGTTCAAGACAACATAAATCCCACCAAGAAGGAAGACAATCCGGACGATTTGCTCAATGACCTGTGAAACCGCCGTCGGTCCCATGGACTGGTGTCCCTGGAAGAATCCACGGATCAAGCTCATGAACGGAATGATAATCAGTGCAAAGCTCACTGCCCGGATGACGGTGGTCACCTGCGCTACGGAAATGACCTGCTCATCGCTTTTAATCGTCATTTCGGCAAAAATCGGTGCGAATGCATACATAATCAGGAATGATACGACCCCTGTCAGGGTCATCAGCACCAGTCCGGATTTAAACAATTTCCGCCCCACGGCATATTCCCCAATGGCATTATACTTTGAAACGAATTTTGAAACGGCCAATGGCACTCCGGCAGTCGCTACAGTCAGAAAGATCGTATAAGGCACATACCCATATTGATAAAGGGATGCCCCTTCTTCATGACCTTTCAACAAATCATCAAACGGTATAACATAAAAAAGACCCAAAAACTTCGAAATAAAGGTCCCTAACGTTAAGATAAACGTTCCTCTTATTAATTTAGATGACATAGTATCCCTCTCTATATATCCTGTTGCCCGTTAAACAAGCAAAATAAATATGAACTAAGAAATTTACACACTATACGTAGTTTACTACTGTACGAATCGAATGACAATTTTTTTCGAATGTTGTATTTAAAACACATCCCATTTAAAATAAGGTGAAACTTCATTTCTGAAGCGAATATTAAAAGTTGGTGGAAAAATGGTAAGAAAATACGATGTCATCGTCATAGGCGGAGGACCTTCGGGCTTAATGGCCAGTATCGCTGCCGGTGAAAACGGAGCGAAAGTCCTCCTTGTAGATAAAGGAACAAAGCTTGGCAGAAAGCTGGCCATTTCAGGAGGCGGACGCTGCAACGTGACAAATCGGCTGCCTGTAGAGGAAATCATTAAGCATATCCCTGGGAACGGACGTTTTTTATACAGTGCGTTTTCTGAGTTTAATAATGAAGACATCATCTCATTCTTTGAAAACCTCGGGATTCAGTTAAAAGAGGAAGATCACGGAAGGATGTTCCCTGTTTCTAACAGGGCCATGGACGTGGTAGAAGCTCTTCTGAAGCGCATGAAGGAATTGGAAGTCGACACCAGGACAAGCACAAGCGTCGAGGAAGTACTCTACGAAAATGGACAGACTGTGGGCATTCTTTTAAAAGACGGGGAAACCATCCTTGCTAACGCTGTCGTGATCGCCGTCGGCGGGAAGTCCGTCCCTCACACGGGTTCGACGGGGGATGGTTACCCGTGGGCAACGAAGGCAGGGCACACGATCACGGATCTGTTTCCGACAGAGGTTCCCCTTACGTCGGATGAGCCTTTTGTGAAGAAGAAAGAGCTGCAGGGACTTTCTTTACGGAGTGTTGATTTAAGCGTCTTGAATCCTAAGGGTAAGAAAATCGTGACGCATAAAATGGACATGATCTTCACTCATCTCGGCATTTCCGGACCTGCTGTTCTTAGATGCAGTCAATACGTGGTCAAGGCCATGAAGAAATGGAATCTGACCCACGTGACCATGCAAATCGACTCCATGCCGGACCAAAACGAAGAGCAGCTCTTCCAATCTCTTTATAAACAGGTGAAGGACGAAGGTAAGAAAGCGGCGAAGAATATCTTCAAAGGCTTGGTACCTGAACGATACCTGTTATTCTTACTCGAGCGGGCAGAAATCGATCAAGATGAGAAAGGGGACCACATCTCTTCTGAGAATGTCCGTCATTTTGCCAAACTCTTGAAGCAGTTCACTTTCAATGTGAATGGAACATTATCTATCGATAAGGCGTTCGTAACGGGCGGCGGGGTTTCCGTCAAAGAAATCGAGCCGAAAACGATGGCTTCTAAGAAAATGAACGGTTTGTTTTTCTGCGGCGAAGTGCTGGATATCCACGGATACACGGGAGGCTACAATATTACCTCTGCACTTGTCACAGGTCGGCTTGCCGGATTCAATGCTGCAAAAGTGTAATGGGCAAAAAGAAAGGTTGATCCTCCTATGAGCGATCAACCTTTTTATTTTCTATAAACTACCATGGCCGAGAAACAGTAGATCTGATCCTCCACTTCCTCCGACATTGCTGCAACATGATATTTAATATCGACAATCTTTTTATCATCCATTTTACTAAGAAAATGGTTCATATCTTTCTCTAAATCTTTTTCGTGCTCATAGTCGAAGACTTTTACCTGGATCATAGGGTCCCCTCCCGGATTATTAGTTGGTAGTAGTATTGTCAGAATATTATATTTTTAAACGCAGATGGTTGATTTTTGGTTTTGGGGATGTGGTGGTGTTGTGGTGGTTTCGCCGATACATTTGGATTATCGCTGATAAAATGAAAATTTCGCCGATAAAATGAAAATTTCGCCGATAAATTTGATATTTCGCCGATACATGTCTTCGCCATCCAAGTTCGGCTCTTTAGAAAAGCCCGGTTTCCATCCGCTTCACTCTGAATACAAAAAAAAGCACACCCTTCTATAAAAAAGGATATGCTTTCCCACTAAAAAAACTGCTTATTTCTTCGCTGCCGTATCTCCAGCCCAGTTCATCATGCCGCCTTCCATGTTTACCACTTTATAGCCTTGTTCCTGCATATAATGGGCAACATTTCCGCTGCGGTTGCCTGAACGGCAGATGAAGATATATTCTTTGTCCTTATCAAAATGATCCAATGACTCTGGGATTTCACCCATTTTGATATGCTTCGCTCCCGGAATCATACCCTCTGCCACTTCTTCATCTTCGCGGACATCCACCAAAAGGAGATCCTCACCGTTCTTCAACTTCTGCTCTAACTCATCCGTCGTAATCGTCTTAATACTATCCATCCTTCACAACTTCCTTTCTACATTCAATCATTATTCAACACGATTATACCAAAGCCTGTCCCCCAAACAAAAACATCAGACTCAAAAAGAGGGACGGACCTCTACGAAATACTGATTTAAAGCGTTTCACGCTTCAAAACCGGCCGATTTCGAGGTCCGTCCCTCACCATTATTAGTTGGCTACGATGTTGACTAGTTTGCCTGGTACGGCGATGATTTTGCGGATGGTTTTGCCTTCGATTTGTGTTTTGATTTCGTCGTTTTCCATCGCTGTTTTTTCTAGATCATCTCTGGTCATGTCGCGTGGGATCATGACTTTCGCTTTCACTTTACCGTTCACTTGAAGGACGATTTCGACTTCGTTGTCCACAAGCTTCGATTCATCGAATGTCGGCCATGCTTCGTAGGAGATCGTTCCTTCATGACCAAGCTTGCTCCAAAGCTCTTCTGTCATATGTGGTGCAATCGGTGACAGAAGCTTGATGAATCCTTCTACATAATTTTTAGGAAGGGTTTCCGCTTTGTAGGCATCATTGATGAATACCATGAGCTGGGAAATCCCTGTATTAAAACGAAGACCTTCATAATCCTCCGTCACTTTCTTAACAGTTTGGTTATACGTTTTATCCAGGTCACTGTTCGGTACTTCCGTCACTTTAGAGGAAAGCGTGCCATCCTCTTCAACAAGCAGGCGCCATACACGGTCAAGGAAGCGGCGGGCTCCGTCAAGTCCGTTTGTGCTCCATGCAATGGATGCTTCCAGTGGACCCATGAACATTTCATATAGACGAAGAGTATCGGCACCGTGAGATTCTACCACCTCATCCGGATTCACGACATTCCCTTTTGATTTACTCATTTTTTCGTTATTTTCCCCAAGGATCATCCCCTGGTTGAATAGCTTCTGGAACGGCTCTTTCGTCGGAACTACGCCGATATCATAAAGGAACTTATGCCAGAAACGGGCATAAAGCAGGTGAAGTACCGCATGCTCGGCTCCTCCGATATACGTATCCACCGGCAGCCAATCCTGCATTTTCTTCGCATCGGCAAGGGCCTCTTCGTTATGTGGATCAATATAGCGGATATAGTACCAGCAGCTTCCAGCCCACTGTGGCATCGTGTTCGTTTCGCGACGTCCTTTTTTGCCTGTTTCAGGATCCTCGACGTTCACCCATTCACTGATGTTCGCAAGCGGAGATTCACCTGTTCCGGACGGTTTGATTTCAGTCGTCTTCGGAAGAACTAGCGGCAGCTCACTTTCTGCAACAGTCGTTGTCGTACCATCTTCCCAATGGATGACTGGAATCGGTTCACCCCAATAACGTTGGCGGCTAAATAGCCAGTCACGAAGACGGTATGTGACTTTCTTCGTTCCGATGTTCTTCTCCTCTAACCATGAAATAGCTTTGGCAATCGCTTCTTCTTTTCCAAGTCCATCAAGGAAACCGGAATTCACATGATCACCGTCACCTGTATACGCTTCTTTCTCAACAATGCCACCCGCAACAACTTCCACGATTGGAAGATCGAATTCTTTCGCAAACTCATAATCCCTTTCGTCATGGGCAGGAACGGCCATGATAGCTCCGGAACCGTAGCTCATTAGAACATAATCGGCGATCCAGATTGGCATTTTCTCGCCGTTAGCGGGATTGATGGCATAAGCGCCTGTGAAAACACCCGTTTTTTCTTTTGCCAGATCTGTCCGTTCAAGATCGCTTTTCGACTTAATTTTATCGATGTACTCATTCACTTTCGAGCGCTGATCTTCTGTCGTAATTTCTGCTACGAACGGATGCTCAGGAGCAAGAACCGCGTAAGTCGCACCGAAGATCGTATCAGGACGAGTCGTGAACACATCGAATGATTTGTCATGTCCGTCGATGGCAAAATTCACTTCCGCCCCTTCAGATCGGCCGATCCAGTTACGCTGCATGTCCTTGATGCTTTCAGGCCAGTCAACCTCTTCAAGGTCTTCCACAAGGCGATCGGCATAAGCCGTAATCTTCAGCATCCACTGCTTCATCGGACGGCGCTCTACCGGATGACCTCCGCGTTCACTCTTTCCGTCGATGACCTCTTCATTGGCAAGCACGGTTCCAAGTGCCGGACACCAGTTCACGGCAACCTCATCCACATAGGCTAATCCTTTTTCATAAAGCTTCGTGAAGATCCATTGTGTCCACTTATAGTAGCCCGGATCTGTCGTATTGACTTCACGGTCCCAATCATAAGAAAAACCGAGTGACTTAATCTGACGTCGGAACGTATCGATATTTTTTTGAGTGAATTCTGCCGGATCATTCCCAGTATCCAGGGCATATTGCTCTGCCGGTAAACCGAATGCATCCCAGCCCATCGGATGAAGGACATTATACCCCTGCATGCGCTTCATACGGGAGAGGATATCTGTCGCCGTAAACCCTTCCGGATGTCCTACGTGAAGACCTGCACCTGATGGATACGGGAACATATCCAGCGCGTAGAAATTGGATTTCCCTTCGTCTTCCGTCGCTTTAAACGTCTTGTTCTCTTCCCAATACTGCTGCCATTTCGTCTCAACACTTTTATGATTAAAACTCATATTGTGAGATCCTCCTTTGATTGTCCTATGTCTTTCTTTAAAAAAACAAAAAAACCCTCATCCCAAATAAATATTTGGGACGAGAGTTTGTATGTACATTCTCCCGCGGTACCACCCACATTAGTGTACGCGCACTCAGCTTCATTCATCCTTAACGCGGAAAACGGCAAGCCTTACTATTACTTCACACTTGCAACTCAGCGGGCGAGTTCATGATGCTTCTGGTTGACTTTCACCACCCGTCAACTCTCTATGGCAGAAAACTCTCATTACTACTCCCGATCAACGTTCTAATATAGCTAAACATTATATGTATTCACTATTTTAGTGAAAAATATACAGAAGCGCAAGCCTAATTATTGGTTTACGAGTAAGATTCTTTTCATTTGTTTGAGATTTACGGCACTGTTCTCAAACAGAACCCTGCCCTTTCGGAGTGTAAATCCAACCAATCACCATATCGTATAAAAAATCATATCAGCCCCTACATCATTTCAATTCCACACATAAAAAAGAAACGACCCCCAAAAGGCCGTTCCTCCACTACACTTTATTGAACCGTATACCCACCGTCCAAAACGACAGCCTGACCGGTGATCCCCTTCGCTGCATCACTGCACAGAAACATCGTATAATCAGCTATTTCTTTCACATCCAGCAACCTTTTTTGCGGGACCAAAGGATAAATGACTTCTTCGATCACCCTCTCAAAAGGAACATTACGGGTCTTTGCAAGATCTGCCAGCTGATTTCGGACCAAGGACGTATCTACGTAACCCGGACAAACGGCATTCACCGTGATTCCATGCTCTGCCGCTTCCAGTGCAGCAACCTTTGTAAGACCGATGACTCCATGTTTCGCAGAATTATAGGCGGCTTTACCGGAGAAGCCGACCAATCCATTGATGGACGCCATATTGATGATTCGCCCCCATCCTTGTTTTTTCATATGGGGCAAGGCATGCTTGATCGCAACAAACGGCGCGGTCAGCATGACTTTGACAAGAAGCTCGAACTTCTCAGTAGGAAACTCTTCAATATGGGAAACATACTGAAGTCCAGCATTATTGATCAAGACATCCAGTTTCCCGAAGTGATCCACTGTTTTCCTGATTGCTTCGTTTAATTCGGATTCCGAGGTAACATCACAGCGGAGTCCCAGAACTTCAAGTCCTTCTTCTTTCAGTGCATCTGAAGCTTCACGTACGCTGTCTTCCTGCAGGTCCGTCAGTACGACTTTCGCTCCACCGCCCGCAAACTCCCTGCCGATCTGGTAGCCGATCCCCTGGGCAGCACCTGTTATGAATATCACTTTATTTTCTACCATTTACTTAAATCCCCACTCCCAAGCTGAATAATACAATGGCAAGTGCCAATCCAATGAGAGGAACGATGACTGTCAAGGCACCTACAGCACCATACGCTTGCCCATGTGTTTCATTACAGATCGATCGAATAGTCGTCACAACATACCCATTGTGCGGCAAGCTGTCAAGAGCTCCTGAAGAGATTGCGACTACCCGGTGAAGGGCTTCAGGATTTACCCCCATATCCATATAATGCGGGGCAAGGATCGGCAGTGCTATCGCCTGACCACCCGAAGCGGAACCGGTCATACCTGCAATCACACTGACGGCAATCGCTCCGCCGATTAAAGGTGAACCTGGAATATTCGTCATGACATCAACGGCTGTTGTGAAGGCAGGAACGGCTTTCGCCACTCCGCCGAATCCAACGACGGCGGCAGTGTTCCCGATGGCGATCAATGCACCCACCGTCCCTTCAGAAACAGCACCCCAGAAGCCTTTGAAATATTTACGGTTTAACACATATGCTGAAATCACGCCGCCTAATAGGGCAATGATTAGAGCTGATTGCTTTAAAGAATCGTGGAATGAAAAGGCAAGAATGAGTACGACTAATAATGGAATGAGCCCCATGAACGGGTTTGGAAGCGGTCTTCCTTCATCGATGACCGGATCTTCTTCACGGGAACGGAATTTCTCTCCTTTGTTCACCGCTTTTGTGATCATACGCTTAAGCCACCAGTAACCGAACACCGCCATAAACACAGCTACGATTAAACTGACTTCCCAGCCTGCATAAGGTGTTGTACCTAAGTATTCGATCGGGATCCAGTTTTGAATCTCCGGTGAACCGGCCGAGGTCATGGTAAATGTGACAGAACCGAAAGCCAGTGCCGCCGGGATAAAGCGACGCGGCAAATCAGCTTGCTTAAACAAGCTGACAGCCATTGGGTATACGGAGAATGCTACTACGAAGAGACTGACTCCCCCGTAAGTCAACACCGCACAAGCAAGCACGATGGCGAATACAGCGTATTTCATCCCCAGTTTCTCTACTACAAAACGGGACACACTATCGGCGGCACCGCTGTCTTCCATTACCTTCCCGAAAACGGCCCCCAGTAAGAACATCAGGTACCAGGCAGCAACAAAGCTTGTGAATCCTGACATATAGTTCGTGACGAGATCCGCTTCCCCTTCACCGGCTAATTGCGGGAAGAGAGGCATGCCGCTTAAAATTGCGACGAATAATGCCGATATGGGACCAACAATCAGGATGTTCATGCCCCTCATCGTTAAAAAGATCAATAAAATGAGTCCTCCAATAAGACCGATCATGCTTAACATGATATTTCCCCCTTTGTTCTCCAAAGATGATGACGCTTACATTTTTATTTGATTGTTCCCCTTTCATAATTGTGCGTTCATTCATTTTACATGCAATAATTGTGCCAACTTTCAGATTACGGTTCATTCATTCTTTTTTTCCATTGATATTCCGAGATCCTGGACTAACAGATGATTTCAGACACGAAATGTTCATAATTCCTCACAAAGAAAAACAGTCCGGAAATATGGACTGTTTTCCATATTTCCGGACTGTTCATCATCATCTTACAACAGCTCATATTTATTTAACTTTTCATAGATGCTTGATCTACTTATCCCCAGGGATTCGGCTGCCTTTCGTTTATCATGTTGATGGGTCTGAAGACTTTGAGCCAACACAGATTTCTCTGTTTCTTCGAGGATTTCTTTTAACGTTTTGGAGTCTACATCATATACATTACCAGCTTTCATATACGAAGGGATTGATATGAGAGAGATCTCGTTTCCGTTGGACAAATAGGTCGACGCGTTGATGACATTCTCCAATTCACGCAGATTTCCCGGCCAGCTATAGGAAAGAAAAATCTGCATCACTTCGTGTTCAAACCCCTGTATTCGTTTTCCCGAGGACTTTGTGGATTTCTCCAGGAAGAAGGAAGCCAGAGTTTCGATATCTTCTTTCCGTTCACGCAGGGGAGGGATTTGAAAAGGTACAACGTTAATACGGTAATACAAATCACTTCGAAATCGCTTTTCTTCCATCATTTTTTCAAGGGGACGGTTTGTGGCAGCGATAATCCGTACATCCACATGCTGAATGCGTGTTGAACCGACAGACTCGACTTCCCCTTCCTGCAACACTCTGAGAAGCTTCGCCTGCATATTAAGGGGCATATCCCCGATTTCATCAAGGAACAGGGTCCCTTTGTGGGCAAGCTGGAACTTCCCTTTTTTCCCGCCCTTTTTAGCCCCGGTGAATGCTCCTTCTTCGTAACCAAAAAGTTCCGATTCCAGTAGGTGTTCCGGAATCGCCGCGCAGTTCACTTTAATGAATGGCTGGCCGCTTCTTTCACTCAGCTGGTGAATGCTGTGAGCGAACAGTTCTTTTCCCGTCCCGCTTTCGCCCCTGATCAGGATGGAAATGTCACTTGGAGCGATCATTTGGGCTTTGTCTTTCAATTCATTCATGCCCGGAGATTCTCCGATGATATCATTCAGAGAGTATTTCACCCCGGTATTGATATCCTGTATGTAACTTTGAATCTTCGACATCATATTTTTCACATGCGAACTCATTTGCATCCATTCACTTGTATCCCGGAAAATGACGGACCCGAATGCCCCGATCACCTTGCCGTCCACAGAAATGGGGATCCGATTCGCGATCATGTAATTTCCCTTTATGTACTGAAGATCCGCTACTTCTTCTTTTCCACTGCCTGCAACAAGATGCATTCGTGTGTTTTCAATCACATTTGTCACATGTGAACCTATCGCTCTATCCCTTTCCACCTCGAGGAAGCGACAATAATTATCATTTATGTAAAGGATGATCCCTTCGTTATCAACGACGACTAACCATTCGAAAGCGTTCTCAAGAATGATTTCAATCATTTCCACCGATACTTTTTTTAATAAGCTGCTCATCTTCTTCTGCCTCCCCCGTGTTTACTAGAGAACATATACTTTCATAGTAGCACATTCACGCCACCTCTTTATGAAAAGAAATCACTTCTGTCAATAATTTCAATGACCTGTTCACAATCGGTTTAATTCCCTTAGTATTAGGGAATCTTCTTAACAATGAATGGAGGAATGAAAGGATGAAAATCGCAGAATTGAAACTATTTTATTTCGAAGACGATGGAATCATCCCGAATAATCCAGACCTGCCAGTACTCATTTATCGTAACGCCCTGGATCAGGGAAATGAAGCTGAGAGGTTATTCAATCGAAATCAATGGCTGAATAGCTGGACCAACGGCATTTATGATTATCATCATTATCATAGTAACGCCCATGAAGCTTTGGGTGTCATGCAAGGTGAAGCAACCGTCCAATTAGGCGGGGAGCTTGGGGAAGAAGTGACGGTCCGTCAGGGCGATGTGCTGATCCTGCCAGCCGGGACTGGACACAAGAAGTTGAATGCAAGCCCCGACTTTAAAGTAGCCGGCGCCTATCCGAACGGAGACGATTATAATGTAAAAAAAGGTTCCATGCAGGAACGGCCGAGCGTGCTCATTGAAATCAAAAACGTTCCACTTCCATCAACAGATCCAGTGTTTGGAGATAGCGGACCATTGGTGAAATACTGGCTGAAGAAATGATACAAACCTGTTCTGCGTCCTCTTAATTTCAAAGGGAATTCTTTCCTGTTTCTCTATAGCAATGCTTCTTAGAAACAGCTATCCTTACTTTTTAAAACAGTTCATTATGAAGATAATGATTATTTATACCAATTGGCTTGTTTTCTTTAAGGTCCTGTGCTATTCTATTAGAGCGATGAGCTGAATTGTGTAAGTCGGTGATCACGTCCCTGTGACAACAAACGATGTGGCGTTTGCTGATTATCCGCCTCAATTTTTTTGCAAGTGGGCTTCCATAGGAAATGGGAGCCCTTTTTATATGGAGAAAACCCCCGATGATTCCTCATCGGGGGTTTCTTTAATGTTGAATCGATACCGGTACAGTGCTTTTCTTCCTCAACGGCCTGTCATATTGACTGGTGATCAATAATGATACAATGAAGAATCCGATCAGTGTCATAAACAGCACTTGCATGCTGAAGAGATCCACCAGCACCCCTCCGATGAACGGTCCGATCATTCTTCCGCCTGTCGCCGTGCTGTTGACTATCCCCTGATAGAACCCTTCCCTGCCCTTGGGAGCGAGTGAGTTCGCGATGGTCGGAACCGCCGGCCATATGAGCATTTCACCGACGGTCAAAATGATCATGGCAACTGCAAACCATTGAAATTGATCAGAGATCGATGCAACGCCGAACGAGATCATGAAGATAACGGTTCCGATCATGATTTGAAGCTTCAAATTGTTCTCAAAACGCTTGATCGCTTTGGATAATAGGGGTTGGGAAAGAACGATCAGGGCTCCATTGATGGTCCACAATAAGCTGTATTGTTTTAAAGATATATTGATTTCCTGCGTGTAGGTCGCAATGGTGGACTGCCACTGAACATACCCCATCCAACATAATAGATAAGCCACGCATATAAACAGCAGGGCTTTCAATTTTGATTTATCTTTTATCACCTTTGATTCATTCAGCACGGATGTTTGATGACCTGCAACCGAGATTTTCCGATACCCAAACAACGCAATGAAGAAAAAGACGATATACATACTGAGATTTGCCAGGAATATATAGTTAAAGGAAAATGAGGCCACGAATCCACCCAATGCGGCTCCAACGGCCACTCCGATGTTTTGGGCGACATAGACAGAATTGAATGCTTTCCTTCCGCCTTCCGGCCATACAGAACCTGCCATGGCATACATGGAAGGAAAAACAACTCCCGAGCCAAATCCAACAATCATCAAGAAAACAACATAGAAAGAAAATCCATGCCAAATATTCATGCCGATCAGGGCCAATAATGTAATCGAAATCCCTGATAGGATGGAGCGATAACCACCAAAACGGTCGAATAAGCTTCCTCCGATCAGATTACCGATGACACTTGCACCTGCATTCAGCATCAGCACGATTCCTGCAACGGACAGTGACTTCCCTAAATTTTCATGAAGATAAATGGTATTAAGCGGCCATAAGAAAGAGGCACCTGTCACATTCACCATCATTCCTATGACAAGCATCCATAATGATTTGGGCATATTTTTCTGCCCCCTTTCCATCCTTTTATTTCGAGTCCCAAAAGGATTTTACTCCTTTTGCGGATAGGGGGCAAGAATTATTTCTTAGAATCAAAAAAAATAACCAGGCACTCATGGAGAGCACCTGGCCAGTGACGGTTATTTCCCGTTATGATGATTGGATTTAACAGGCTGACCCTGCTTTTCGTAACGCTTTTTGGCTTCTTTAACCGGGTTTTTTTCAGCACCGAATTCAGTATTCAGTTTACGGAAATCACTCCGGGTCTTTTGTTCAGGATTGTTTTGATCAGAACGTGTACTCAATGTAATTTACCTCCTACGACGTTCGGGTCATGATCTAACAAGATCATCTCATTTTGCAAAGTCTGAAGCTGAAGTCGCATGCGATGCAATTGCTCACGCTGTTGGGAGTTCGCGCTGTTCGCCATGTGAGCTACGTTGTTCACTGCCTCTTCCAGCTGCTGCATGGCCTGGGTATACTCTACATCATGATAGTGCTCCTGCTGTGCCCCTGATTTATATTGTTCTTGAGCGTAACGAATGGCATCTTCACACTTTTGAATGCATTCATCCATTGAATTTCTTGTTGCCATTTCGACTACCTCCCTGACATATGGAATCAAGAAGGGGAAGGTCCTATCCTTCCTCTCCTCCATCTTAGTTTGAACTTGATTGCCTGTTTCAGAAGTGGTAATCTTCGCCTATTTCTCTCTGCAGGATACATTTTACCCGTTGTTCATGATAAAATCTTTTTGAACGTCCCGAATACATAGGATTTTACACATTGAAATATAGGAGGTGTTTGTCATCGGGACAAACCCATTTCCATATGCCTCAGATTCAAAGCGATATCATACGTGGAACTACCATTTACGGAACCATTTTGGGCATAAAGTGTTTAAGGTTGCTTTAGACGGCGGCTTTGATTGCCCGAACAGGGACGGTACGGTTGCTCATGGAGGCTGCACCTTTTGCAGTGCTGCAGGCTCCGGGGACTTTGCCGGAAGCAGGGTGGATCCATTAGAAAAACAATTTAATGACATCAAGGAAAGAATGCACATGAAGTGGAAAGACGGAAAATACATGGCGTATTTCCAAGCATTCACGAACACTCATGCACCTGTTGAAGTACTCTGGGAAAAATATGAGTCTGTCCTTAAACAAGAGGGCGTAGTAGGCATTTCCATCGCCACCCGCCCAGACTGTCTTCCTGACGACGTCGTTGAATACTTGGCAGAGTTAAATGAAAGAACCTATCTTTGGGTGGAACTGGGACTACAAACCGTTCACGAAAAAACGGCGGGGCTGATCAATCGTGCACATGACTATCAATGCTATGTAGATGGCGTAAATAAATTACGCCGGCATGGAATTCGTGTTTGTTCCCATATTATTAACGGTCTTCCCCAGGAAAATGAGGAAATGATGATGGAAACCGCACGGGAAGTTGCAAAACTTGACGTCCAAGGAATTAAAATCCATCTGTTGCACTTATTAAAAGGCACTCCAATGGTCAAGCAATACGAAAAAGGACTAGTGGACCTCATGGACTTCGATCATTACGTCAAACTCGTCTGCGATCAATTAGAAGTGATCTCTCCTGAAATGATCGTTCACCGCATAACCGGGGACGGACCTATCGACCTCATGATCGGGCCGATGTGGAGTGTGAATAAATGGAGCGTACTAAACGCCATTGATGATGAACTGAAACGCCGGGACAGCTGGCAGGGAAAATTCTATAAAGTGGATGTGAAAGCATGAAAATAGACCGAATACTACCCTTTGCAAGGGAGCTGCTGGAAAGGGCTGTCAAACCGGGAGATATCACGATAGACGCAACTCTCGGGAATGGGCATGATACCCTGTTTCTCGCTCGCTTGGTTGGAGATAACGGACGCGTATATGGTTTTGATATTCAAGAAGAAGCCATCGAAAACACCAGGGAACAGCTCAATACCCATGATTTGGCCCATCGGGTGACCCTTTTTCATCAGGGACATGAGACCGTCATGAACGTCATCCCCCCATTGCATTACGGCAAAGTGACGGGGGCTGTCTTTAATCTCGGATACTTACCAGGTGGTGACAAGGATATCGTTACCCGTCCGAAAACAACCATACTTGCCCTAAATCAGATATTAGAAATGATGGCCCCTGAAGGGATCCTTGTTCTTGTGATCTATCATGGCCATCCTGAAGGCGCAGTGGAACGGGATTACATCCTTCGCTACGTTGAACGACTGGATCAAAACTATGTTCATGTACTGAGATATCAATTTATGAACCAGCTTAACAACCCGCCATTTATCGTGGCATTGGAGAAGAGATAAAAGAGGGACGGACCTCCGCGGAGGTCCGTCCCTCTTTTTTTTATAATAATTCCTTCGCAATCAGCTCGAATGATTTGAGTTTATCTTGGAAGTCATACGTGATGCTGACAAGCATGATTTCATCGGTTTGGTACTGCTCGCTTAGTGCGAGTAGCTTTTCTTTTACTTTCTCTGGACCTCCGACGACCATGCGTTTGCGGTTTTCACGCACTCTCATGGCTTCGAACGGCGTATATTGATAGGCCGCCGCTTTCTCAGGGCTTGGTGTTCCGTTCGAGCGCATGCCCTGCTCGATCATGAGGATGGATAAATCAATGCTTGAGGCGACTCTTTCCGCTTCTTCATCCGTTTCGGCACAGATGGCAAATACGGCAACGATGTTCTTCGGTTCCTTCAGGTACTCGGAAGGAACAAAGTTATTGCGGTAGGCTTGAGTATATTGAGGTCCGCCTTCCCCGTTGATAAATTGGGCAAATGTATAAGGCAGTCCTTTTTGTGCTGCAAGCATGGCACTGGATGGACTTGAGCCGAGCATCCAGACTTCCGGCATGGTTTTGATTATTGGGGCAGCCGTTAGTCCCTGGTATGGATGAGCATCAGGCAGGGAATCCGTCAAATAGCCGAGTAAGTCATCTATTTGTTCCGGGTAACGATTCACATCCCTCGGCTTCCCGTCATGTAATGCCATTGTGGCCATCGGCATTCCGCCGGGAGCCCTTCCCAATCCCAAATCGATTCGATTCGGATTCAATCCTTCAAGCAATCGGAAATTCTCCGCTACTTTGTATGAAGAATAATGAGGAAGCATGACGCCGCCGGAACCTACACGGATCCTTGATGTATTTTGTGCAAGATGGGCAATCAAGACTTCCGGTGATGAACCGGCCAGGCTCGTGGAATCATGATGTTCTGATACCCAGAACCGTTCAAACCCTAATTTCTCAGTATGCTGTGCTAATTTCACTGTATGATTCAAAGCCTCTTGAGGGCTCATTCCTTCGGCAATCGGTGACTGATCTAAGACACTTAGCTTCAAAGTGGACATCTCCTTTAATTGATGTGTGTATTATTATCAATTCTGATGAAAAAAATGTCCACTAACATGCTTAAAGGGTGACGGCCTGAATGGCCACCACCCTTTGGTTGCTTATTATTTGTAGATTAGCACCTTACCGACTGATCTGTCAGAACTTTGACCGGTTACACGGAATTTCAATCCGTAGTTCGGTACGTTACGTCCAGCGTCTACCATACCTTTGTTGCTGTAATCCTTCCTATCGTCAAATAGTGGATTACGTGCAGTGTGGTTGTCTTTCATTGTCAGCCCCAGTAATTCAGTGTAATCCAGGAACATTTTTTCTGATTTGTCCAAACTGAATGCTGCATCGTGAACCTGGTAGCGTGTAGATCCTACAGAACCGTCGCTCCAGTAGTTGGTTTTTTGATCAGCATCGACAACCCCGACGAAACCGTCTCCTGGATGAGTTCCTGTCCAGTTATCACTGTATGATTTATCCACATACCATACGACTAAACCATCATCGAATTGCATTAAGCTTGCACCGCGGCGGATGTTGGCAAGGCCTTCATCCACACCATTGTGACTGCGCCATTCAAGAAGGTAGTAATGCTCTTTATACGAAATTCCGTTTGATACTTCGAAGCCGTTTGTTGCAAATTGAGGCTTACCTTCAGCACCATCTTCAAATACAACATTTCCATCGACCGTTAAAGTTGCATTGTCTAAAGCGAAGCCATCAAGGGCAAGGCCACCATCTGTCACATAGTTAAATGTGAGGGTTACTTTTTCGCCTGCAAATTGACTTAGATCATAAGACTTATCAACCCATTGACCTTTGGTAGATTCAGCACGGCCGTCTCCATCAGTATCGTCGTTACCGATTGTGTCAATTTCTACTTCCTCGCCGCTTTCCGTTGTAGCCGTCACGTGAAGGAAATCAAAATCGTACTCCACATCATATAAGGTTTTGAAGCTGAATGTAGCATTTGTTGCATTCGTTAAATCGAATTCAGGAGAAACGAGTGATGTATTAAGGTCGTCTCCTTTTGTGCTGTAATAGTACTTTTCACCAAACTCAGGAAGGATTCCTTGTACCTCTTTGTCTGGAAGATTCACTTTTACAACATCGTTATTGGTACCCTTTGTTGCTGCTTCATCCAATAGATATTCTTCACCTTTTCGGGTAACATCTTCTGCATTGATTTCTTCACCAGATTGCCAATTACCTTGAGTTCCTTCATTGTCCACTACAGCAGAGGCCTGCAGCATTTCTTTCATATAAGGACTGAATCCGGAAGGCATTGAACCTGGGATATCCCCTGCCCAGCTTCCACTTGCCATGATGGACCAGTAGCTCACCGGTTCACCTGTTCCAGTGTATTGGGTGTCGTATTCATCCGGAAGTCCTAAGTCATGTCCGAATTCGTGGGCCATAACTCCGACTGCACCGTCTTCAGGTTCGATTGTGTAGTCGTACGCGTACATCGTCCCTTTACCAAAGTAATCAACTTCAGGAGTAGGAGATCCCGCAATCGGGAAGATTTTGCCAAGATTCCAGCGGTGAGACCAGATAGCGTCAGATCCCAAAGATCCTCCACCTGCTTCTTCACCTACACCAGAGTGAATGACCATTAAGTGATCGACAAGTCCGTCCGGCTCTAAGTAATTCCCGTCACCGTCAAGATCATAACGATCCCATTTGTCATATTCCGAAAGATCAACGTTCGGGTCCGCAGCTGCTTGAGCAAGGGCTTCTTTGATCAGGCCGCGTGCATTGACATCACTGCCGTCCGGCTGTGGATCGTTACCGCCATATGCTGCTGCCGGTTTACTTGCTGTATACCAGCCTGCCACATCCCCATCCACTGAGTAGCTTCCACCAGATTGCTGCTCGTAGTACTGCTTCATTGAAACATATGTCTTGCCGTCAGGACCTTTCCAACCACCTTTTCCAAATAGCATGTCTTGGTAATGCTCTCGGGAATAGGCATCGTCCCCTTCATAATACATATCCGTTTCATCAGTCGTCATAGAATTATGAGGCTTGTCCGGATAGTCTACAAGAAGGACCAATACTTCATCGGTACGCTTTTCACCATCATACGCTTCTTCTTTTACTGGATCCGGAGAGTCCTTCTTGGCATGTCCCAGTTTATTTCCTTTACCATTCTTTACGCCATTGTCTTTCATGGATTTTTGAAGCTTTGCTTTCGCTTCTGCTTCTTCGTTATGAAGGTCGCCTTCAGCTTCGCCTGCTTGTTTCTCAGCCGATTCTGCTTTGGCTTCAAGGAATTTCTGCAGTCCCTTTTGTGCTTCTGCGGCTGTAGCATTCTTCTTGATCTTACCTTCTTTCTTCAGCATCTCGATCAGGCGATCATCATTCGCGATTCCTAAATCGAAAGCCCCCCCATGTTTATGATCATATTTCAACGTCGGCTTTGCTAACACATTCTCAGGTCCTACAGTTGCAGCTGATGCAGGTACAGCAAATGCCCCTACACTAAGAGCCGCAACCATGGCCATCGATAATACTTTACGAGATTTCAAACACGGTTCCCCCTTTAAATATGTACTAAATATTTACACTAATTACAATATACTCTACTATTCTGAAAAGTAAATATATTCAGATGGCAATTAGTTATTTAGGATTACGAAATAACCGGAATACAGTTAAATATAACTATATGAAATGGACAAGATAACAGGACTATTGACATAACTACAAATAATTCAACAAAATTATTATGTATAAATATGGTAGTAAAGGTCGTATTTAGAAAAACTTTGCCCGACTTTAGATGGATGAAAAAGACAAAAAGAGGGACGGACCTCGAAAATATTTCGAAGGTCCGTCCCTCTTTTTCACTCTATTTATGACGTTTTTTTCCGGTTTCTCCATTTCCGATAGATTTTACCGTTCATGTAGAAGAATCGGGTGATCCAGCCTGCTTCTCCGATGAATTGTTTGGAGAAGGATTGGACGTTTGCTTGTTTTCTAGCCTTATCGTCTGATAGATAGACTCCTATGAGTCCTTTATTGATCAGGCGATGAAAGTGAGCGTGGGGAAGCTCTTGGGTATGTTCGTCTGCTTTGGCCAGGAAATGGAGCAGCCGTTCTTTCAGATGCTCGTCATCCTCATAGTAGAAGCAGAAATTCAGATCCCCTCCCTGCCGGTCTTCATCCTGATCGATGAAGTAATCCAGAAGAATATGTAAACCTTGGATGTAGGGAAAATAGCCCCGTTTTATCTTTTCTGTATAAGAGGGCTGGAAGTCCCGACGGCACGCGTATGATACTAAACAAAAGATGCCCAGGGTAGAACCGGAGCAGGCGGAAAATTCATACCAATTCATCTCAGGCAGATTGGGACGATGGGTTTCAAACCAGTCCTGAAGCCTTCCTACTCTTTCTTCTTCCTTCACGTGTTTATGTATTTGAAGATCACAATAGTACTCACACAGTTCCAAGAGATCTTTTTTGATGTTGTCATAGTGATTTACATCAGCGAGAACAGATTGACAGGTCAAAACCAGGTCCCTTAGATACCCTCCATCATCCTGATCGCTTCTCAACGCATAATAATTTACAGGTTCCGCCCCTGCTGTCAATGAATCTCTCATGGACCGGTGAAGTAAAGCAAAGTCTTCCGGATCCAGTGATACACTCCGGTCGCATAAATTATCCAAATAATCGCTGATTGTCTGATAGGCGACGATGAAGCGGATCGTCTCAGCCTTCTTATCCAGAGCTAAAAGGGAAAGGATCGCCCCTCCCTCGCAGTGGAATGTTTTATGCTCGATGCTTGCAAGTGCCTGGTTCCTCAGTTCCTGATTGGGTATCTCTTCAGCCCGTTTCTTCCAGCCGTCCAATTCTCGGTGAACGATTGGAAAGACATTGCGGTATACTCTTGTCATCAATGAAAAGGGATCACTTGGTATCGACATTTCCATCACCTCTTTTACAAAATGTAACCCAGCGCTTTCAACCGACTCTCTATAAAGTTCTTCGAATACTCGAAGATTTCTTCTCTTTCAGGTTCATTATAAATTTCATGATAGCATTTTGGCCATTCTTTGTAATGCATTTCGGATAATGACAATTCATTGAACCACTTTTTCACGACTTTTTTATCAACGATTTGATCGTCACCTGCCTGCAGGACCAGTAGTGGGACATCAGGCATTTTCTCCAAATTAGAAAAAGCCGTTTTCATCGCCAGGGAAAGTTCTCTGTACCAGCGGACTGACACTTTTGTAATATAGAGGGTATCATTGCTGTCAATTTCACGAACATCTGCATTCCTGGTAGCCATATCGACAGTCAGTCCAGAAGGGAACTTTACCATAGGAGCGATTTTGTTTAAAGCGTGTGACAATAACTCAACAGGTTTCGCCGGAGTGTTCACCAATCCTAAACATGGTGACGATAAGATCACACCCGCCAGGTTCACGTGGGATTCCTGAAGTAAACGGACGGCGATGAGCCCTCCCATACTGTGACCAATCACAAAGACAGGCAATTCAAACTGATAGGCTGCCTGGATCCAATCTTTCACCTCTACAAGGTACTCATCAAAGGAGTCGATATGTCCCCTCTGGCTTCTGGACGTCATCCCCTGACCTGGCAGGTCGCCCATGACGACATGAAACCCCGATGCACGCCACATTTCAATGAGCCAACCGTACCTGCCGTGATGCTCCATTGCGCCATGAATAATGACGATGACTGCCTTTGCCTCTTGATCTGATTCCCATTTCCACATGGCAAATCCTCCTTTGTAGTTCTCTCCATGAATGAATTCTGCTACCATTATTATAATAAATATTAGTGAAAGGGGTAGTAAAAAATGCTCTATCCATATTATGATAAAAAACCTGTCATCGCACAGTCGGCTTTTATTGCCGATTATGTAACCATCTCCGGGGACGTGGAGATTGGTGAAGAATCAAGTATTTGGTTCAATACTGTCATCAGGGGGGATGTTGCCCCCACTAAGATCGGCGATAAAGTAAATATACAGGATAACTCGATTCTTCATCAGAGTCCAAATAACCCTCTTATCCTTGAAGATGAAGTCACTGTCGGGCACGGGGTGATTCTGCATAGCTGCAAAATAAGAAAAAAGGCATTGATCGGAATGGGATCGATCATCCTCGATAATGCAGAAATAGGGGAAGGGGCTTTTATCGGCGCAGGAAGCCTGGTCCCCCAAGGTAAGGTCATACCGCCTAATACCCTTGCTTTCGGACGGCCGGCAAAGGTCGTGAGGGAACTCAACGAACACGATATTAGTGAAATGAAGCGCATTTCAAGGGAATACGCAGAAAAAGGACAGTATTATAAGAACATCAAACCGTTTTAACTTCCTATACTTGGGATACCCCATCCATCCCTAGATTACTCATGGAATATTTTCTTGTAAAGAGGGTTGGGTTGTAACGATTTGAAGGTTTATGTACCATTCGAGTAAAATCGACAAATCCCTCAGGTCTATTCATCACTAAAAAGACCAACACCTTTCAAGGTGTTGGTCTTTTCCATCTCGCCTTATTCAGCCAAAGCTTCTGCTTTTAAAACTTCTGCTTTGTTTGTGCGTTCCCAAGGAAGATCAAGGTCATTACGGCCGAAGTGTCCGTAAGCAGCTGTCTGCTTGTAAATCGGACGACGAAGGTCTAACATTTTGATGATTCCTGCCGGGCGCAGATCAAAGTTATTACGAACAACGTCAATTAGAACGTCTTCTGATACTTTACCTGTTCCGAATGTATCAACGGAGATCGATACCGGCTGTGCAACCCCTATTGCATACGCCAATTGCACTTCACATTTTTCAGCAAGTCCTGCTGCCACAATGTTCTTTGCTACATAACGTGCTGCATAAGCCGCTGAACGGTCCACTTTGGTTGCGTCCTTACCAGAGAATGCACCACCACCGTGACGAGCATATCCGCCATAAGTGTCAACAATGATTTTACGTCCTGTAAGTCCCGCATCACCTTGTGGTCCGCCGATTACGAAACGGCCAGTCGGGTTGATGAAGTATTTTGTCTGTTCATCGATCAATTCTTTCGGTACAACGGGATCAATGACATATTCTTTCAAGTTACGCTGGATTTGCTCAAGCGTCACTTCTGGGTGATGCTGAGTGGAAATAACGATCGTGTCGATGCGGACAGGCTTATCGTTTTCATCATATTCAACGGTTACCTGCGTTTTCCCATCCGGACGCAGGTAAGGAAGGATCTCTTCTTTACGAACTTCCGTTAAACGACGGGAGATTTTGTGCGCTAGGGAAATCGGAAGAGGCATAAGCTCTTTCGTTTCATTACAAGCGAATCCGAACATCAATCCCTGGTCTCCTGCACCGATAGCATCGATTTCTTCATCGGACATTTGACCTTCCCGGGCTTCAAGCGCCTGGTCCACACCTTGAGCGATATCGGCAGACTGCTCATCGATGGAAGTCAGAACGGCACACGTTTCCGCATCAAATCCGTATTTTGCACGAGTATAACCGATTTCACGGATCGTTTCACGGACGATTTTCGGAATATCGACATACGTATTTGTTGTAATTTCACCTGCAACCAGAACAAGACCCGTTGTAACAGATGTTTCACACGCTACACGCGCATTCGGATCATTGGTAAGAATTGCATCAAGAATTGAATCAGAGATTTGATCACAAATTTTATCTGGATGTCCTTCGGTTACGGACTCAGATGTAAACAGACGACGTTTAGTTGACATCAAGGTTCCTCCTTAAGCATATTTGTCGGAATGAATTCCAACAAAGCAGTAAACAGATACGGTACTCATTCCCTAAGTAGTATGAAGTAAACATGATTCATTTATCAATCAATCATGATTTATGTGCATATGGTCCACTATAAACAGAAAAAACCCTTCCTCGGGGAAAAGCTTCAGAGGAAAGGTTTCAGATCATAGCCGCGCCTTTTCTCTCTTATCGTTCAAGGTTTTAGAGACCTTGCCTCAGTTTAGCACCTTCGCTTAATCGGATCATTTTAAGATATGGAGATCCATTCACTATTTAGCAGGTTGCTGGGTTTCATAGGGTCTGCTCCCTCCACCAGCTCAGGATAAGAGTATCCGTTCAAGGAACAATGATAACGGTTAGGACAAAGGGTGTCAACTTTTTTTCGAATGACAGGTTTAACCAGCTATCGAGGCTGTCCCGGAATAGTCAAAGCCCGTCTAAAAATAGCCTAATTCATCCATGAGGCTAAACATTCCTTTCACATTTACATATATATAAGAAGAAACAAGCTATTTCGGGAAGGAAAATGTGACAAAATGAAGACACATTATAAAATTAAATAAATAGTATAGACTAATAGCTCGATTGTGTTATACTATTTTTGTAAAGTAAACGATTCCATTTAAATAAATTTATATAAAGGAAGGGTTCTAATGAATTCAGTGAGCATATCTAATGAATTAACGGAATTACTTAACGGTCAAAACATCCAGGAACAATTATCTGTTTCTCAACTAGTCGAAAAGGTCCTTCAACGAAATGAAGGCGTTTTAACTTCATCAGGTGCAATCAGAGCAGAAACTGGTAAATACACAGGACGCTCTCCTAAGGATAAATTTATTGTAGAAGAACCGACGACGAAAGATAAAATCGAATGGGGTTCGGTCAATCAGCCGATTTCATCGGAATCATTCGATAAATTATATACGAAAGTCATCGAATACTTAAAAGAAAAAGAACAAGTATTTTCATTTAAAGGGTTTGCAGGTGCCGACCCGAAACATAGACTACCGATCCAGGTGATCAATGAATTTGCCTGGCATAATCTTTTTGCCCACCAATTATTCATCCGCCCGGAAACAGAAGAGTTAAAGGATCATCAATCCGAATTCACCGTCATTTCAGCACCGAACTTCAAGGCTGATCCGGAAGTAGATGGCACTCACTCTGAAACGTTCATCATCGTTTCATTTGAAAAAAGAATCGTATTGATCGGCGGAACGGAATATGCCGGTGAAATGAAGAAATCGATCTTCTCAGTGATGAACTATGTACTTCCTGAATCCGATATCCTGTCCATGCACTGTTCTTCAAACGTTGGACGTGAAGGCGATGTGGCGTTGTTCTTCGGATTATCGGGTACCGGTAAAACGACTTTATCCGCAGACCCTAACCGCCGTTTGATCGGGGATGATGAGCACGGATGGTCCCCGAACGGTGTATTCAATATCGAAGGCGGCTGCTATGCTAAATGTATCGGGTTAACACGTGAGAAGGAGCCACAGATATTCGATGCGATCCGTTTCGGCTCCGTGCTTGAAAATGTCGTTCTGGATGACATGTCCCGAATCCCGGATTATGATGATAACACTTTAACAGAAAACACGCGTGCTGCCTACCCCCTTCAAGCGATGGAAAACATTGTGGAGCCGAGTATCGCAGGACACCCAAATACGATTGTATTCTTAACAGCTGATGCATTCGGGGTGTTACCTCCGATCAGCAAGCTGACCAAAGAACAGGCAATGTATCATTTCTTAAGTGGATACACATCAAAGCTTGCAGGTACAGAGCGTGGAATCACGTCACCCCAAGCCACGTTCTCAACATGCTTTGGATCTCCATTCCTTCCGCTTCCTGCCACTCGTTACGCAGAAATGCTTGGTAAGAAGATCGATGAGCACAGTGCACAGGTATTCTTAGTGAACACTGGCTGGACGGGTGGAGAATACGGTGTCGGAAACCGTATGAAGCTTTCTTACACCCGTGCCATGATTCAAGCCGCACTGGAAGGCGAACTGACCAATGTTGAAACAGCGACAGACGAAATCTTCGGCCTGAACATTCCGATTCACGTCCCTGGTGTTCCAGACGAAGTGCTTCAGCCTAAGAAGACCTGGTCCAATGAATCCTCTTATGAAGCGAAGGCAAAAGAACTTGCTCACAAGTTCAACGAGAACTTCAAGAAATTCTCGAACGTTCCTTCTGACATCGAACAAAAAGGCGGCCCGACCGTTAAATAAATCAACCTGACATACAAAGGTCCGTCCCTCAAAATTGAGGGACGGACCTTTGTTATGGTTATAGCCCTTTTTTCCGGCCGGTGATTCTGTTGAATAAGAATACCACAACGGCGATGATCAGTAGAACATGGATGACGGCTCCACCGATTTTAAAGATCAATCCCAGTAACCAAAGAACTAATAAAATTCCGATGATGGTCCAAAGCATATGTGCTCCTCCTTAAAACTGTACTTGCTCCTAAGTTTCCCTAATAGTCGGGTTTTAAAACCATTACCAATTCCTTATTCTGTTTTCTGATTTTACTCAAAAATAACACTTTACTAAATATTACTAATTTTGGTATGATAATGATTAAATTTTACAGGGGGAATCAAGATGATCAGACAGCTTACAGAAAAAGATCATGACGGATGCCAGCAGCTCATTCAGCAGCAGCCTGCTGAGAATTTATTCATCATCGGGGATATTGAAGCATTCGGCTATGAGCAGGATTTCCAGAAAATCTGGGGAGATTTTGATGAGGAAGGGAACTTAAGGGGGATCCTCCTTAAATACAGGGAAAACTTCATTCCATATTCCATGGGAGAATTTGATGCGGAAGGATTCGCCACTATTATCAACGGGACGGAAGACTACAGCATCGTTTCAGGTTTGAAACGGATTGTCACTGCAGTTGAACCCTACTTATCAAGAAGGGTCGATTCGAAGAGACATATGTATTATGCCAAATGCGACAGTACCTCTTCCATGGATGACCACGACCTGCCCCATGTGAAAGAGGCCACTGTCTCTGATTTACCAAAACTGGTAGCGCTTCTAAACGCCATCCCTGAATTCAGCGGAGGAAGTTTTACAGTGGAGAAAAGAAAGCACGGGATGGAAAAAGGGATTGCCCGCAGCTACTTTGTGGAAAAGGATGGACAGTTCGTTTCTTCCGCGTCCACTACGGCAGAAAATAGCATGTCCGCCATGATCGTCGCTGTCTGCACCCACCCCGAATATAAGAAAAAGGGATATGCCACAGAGTGCATGACGAAGCTTTGCCGAGACGTATTAAACGAAGGAAAAGAGCTTTGCCTTTTCTATGATAATCCTGAAGCAGGAAAGATATATAAACGGATTGGATTTAAGGATATCGGTTACTGGTCCATGTATAAATTCTAAATAATAAAAGTGGATTCCTAAAAATAGGAATCCACTTTTACTTATGCGGCCACTTTCCGATTCTGAATCAATTTCGCCTGAACTAACCGCTTCCTGACCGTAATTCCTATCCAGCTTGCCAGGAACGCTTTGATCAAACCGACTACGATAAACGGATAAACCCCCGCTGCCATCGCCTGGCTCCAGCCGAGATCCGCTACGAATTTCAGTTGAATGGTGCCCAGTATCAATGTAATGATCATTCCAACCGTATTGGCGATCATCGCCATAGGGATGGTGAACTTCGTCTTCTCAAGAATAAGACCTGTAAAGAAAGCCGCTGCGATAAAGCCGAAGATATAGCCGCCTGTCGGTCCGACAAGCACTTGTGCTCCCCCGCTGAACCCTGCAAACACAGGTACTCCGACAGCACCGAGTGCCGCATAACAAATCAATGACAATGCTCCATATCTGCTACCAAGGATCGTAGCCGTGATTCCGACAGCCAGTGTCTGCCCGCTGATGGGTACGAGTGGCAGTGGTATTTCAATCTGTGCGAAAATCCCTGTCATCGCTGCAAAGATGGCACAGTGGATGATCATCCGTAATTTTTCTCCATTCATCATCTTATCCCCCTATTGTATGTAAACTACATATAACAATAAGTTAACACATAACAAAGGCATTGGGGAAGAAAATGTTTAATTTTTGTTTACACCCATTGTTTTCTATTATTCGGGGCATATATATTTCATATCTTTTTTTCTTGTCATAAGTTTCATGGCAATATTAGCTGATTAAGGCTGCCAACAGGAATTATCACCCTTGTCCCATCTCCTTAATAGTAATAGTAGGTACTTTCTGCGTAATGTCATTTAATGCATGTACACGCCGCTTCCGTTTCATAGAGGACATGTTTGCACTGGGCCTGAATGCTCTTCACTTCTTTCTCAAGATCCATGATCCTTTCGTGCAGAATCAACATTTCTTTCTAAAACATGAGAATATACGAACCATCATTACCGGTAGAGGTTTGATCCTTTTTCAACGGACTCCTTCGCCTTTTCTTGCAACCCTTTTTCCCTCTTAAACCCCACATAAGGAATATCAAACACTTTTAAAAAAAGAAACATGTTCACGTACAAGCCTGAATATCTTTTGAATATGTGCACAGTGAAGGAGGAGAAATATGAAACGTCTGATTGTATTGCTATTATGCGTATGTGTATTGAGTGCGTGCGGAGAAAAAAAGCCTGCATCCTATGAGCTATGCGGATATGGGGATATGATGGTGGTGAACGACAAGGAGTATGTGAAGGTATCCATAGAGAAGAAGCTGACCCTCGAGAAAAAGATCGGGTCCATCAAAGAAAAGATCGAAACCAAGTATCATCCGGTGAAGGACTTTACGGCAAATACATTAGCAGAAGGAACACCTATTTATAGTGTGAAGGACCATAAAGATTATCTTATTGCTCAAACGAAGGATAACCGTTACCTGTTGTATGAGAAAATTAACTAAAACGAGTGGCTGCCTGCAGCCACTCGTTTTAGTTAATTCGTCCTGTTCAGGGAGATCAACCGGTAGAAGATCGTCGTGACCCCATCCTTCCACTCCATCTTCTCAATCTTTCCGAAGCCGATCGGATCACTATGTTTTGACTTTCTCACATCAACGGGGATATGCATCGGAAATAGACGATATCCTGATTTTTGAAGTTGAAAGAGATTCCCTTCTCTTCTTTCTTCTTTCCCTTTTGTCACAATCATCGTGTTAAGCTCTAAGCCCATGCCCATCTTGTATGACCTCAATCCTTTTTAATCTCAACATACACCACTGACTATTGGTCCTTCATCCAGGAACAGAGCAGGGAAACGATCTGTTGGTTCTTTCTCGGCGGAAAATAGTGGGTGAACTCTTTGAAGTAATGGGACGTGACCGGTTTTCCGAGCTCCTTCAGTCTTTTTTCTAATCTATATGCATGCTCCACAGAAACGTTCTGATCTTTTTCACCGTGAATGATCAATACCGGTGCCTCTAACTTCTCGAGTGAATAGAGAGGCGTTCGCCATTCATACCTTTCAGGAACTTTATTGGGGCTGCCCCCGATCACTCTCTTCATCATCCTGCGGAGATCCCTTCGCTCCTCATAGGTAAGGAACATATCCGACACGCCTCCCCATGTGACGATGGACGTGATGTCGCTGCACTCGATTCCCGTCATGAGAGCCATGACACCCCCTCTGGAAAAGCCGAATACATGGATGCGGTTTCTGTCTGTGCGCGGATGGTTCTTAAGCAATTCCACCCCGGAAAGTGCATCTTCCCGGTCATCCCCCGCAAAGTCTTCATTCCCTTCACCACCGAGGTTCCCTCTGTAATAGGGAGCAAAGACAATGAAGCCGTGGGAGGCGAACTGGGCGATCCGTGCCGGCCTGACCATTCCCACCCCTTTAATTCCCCCTCTTAAATATAGGAAGGCATCATGCTTCCCCTTCAGAACAGGTTCCGCGAGCAATCCCTTCACCCTGAGCCCAGACGATATATAAGTGACCTCATACAATTCCACACGTGGATTTGGAGAGGGAAACAATATTTTTTTCACAATACTTCCGTCTCTCATATTCTCTTCCTTTCAAAACGTGCATTGGGTCATCACACATTTTTCATCCTTTACATAGAATACTTTAGCCAATTGAATAGGCAACAGCTTTATGATCATCCTACCCTAATGCCTGATAGATAAACAAGGCAACAGCTGCACTCATCCCAACTATTGATTATCCGCTAGAACTAAAGGAGGAAGATTGAATTGAGAAAATGGCTTCAAACTGGTTTAGGTATACTCCTTATTTTCACGTTGACGATCGGCTTGACCGCCTGTGGAGAAAAAGAAGAAACCATGCAAAAGGTCCGGGTAGCAGAAGTGACACGCTCAATCTTCTACGCACCTGAGTATGTGGCAATAGAAAAAGGGTTCTTCAAAGACGAGGGGATCGACATTGAACTGACCACTACGTGGGGCGGGGATAAGACCATGACCACCTTATTATCGGGTGGTGCGGACGTTGCTTTGGTCGGCTCGGAAACCTCCATCTATGTCCATGCTCAAGGGTCCGATGATCCTGTCATCAACTTTGCCCAATTGACCCAGACCGACGGAACGTTTCTCGTTTCAAGGGAAAAAGTCGAGAACTTTGAATGGGATCTGCTCAAGGGTTCCACCTTTCTCGGTCAGCGGAAAGGCGGAATGCCGCAAATGGTCGGTGAGTTCGTGTTAAAGAATCACGGCATCGATCCTAAAAACGATTTAAATCTCATCCAGAACATCGATTTCGCCAACATTGCCAACGCCTTTGCATCCGGTACTGGAGATTACGTCCAATTATTCGAACCGACAGCTTCCATCTTTGAACAAGAAGGAAAAGGGCATATCGTCGCTTCTTTTGGCACGGAATCAGGCCATGTTCCTTACACCACTTTCATGTCTAAAGACAGCTATATGAAAGAGAACAAAGAAACAGTGGAAAAGTTCACGAAAGCCTTATACAAAGCGCAGCAATGGGTGGAAGAAAACTCGGCAGCCGACATCGCCAAGGTAATTCAACCATATTTTGAAGACACGGAACTGGACTTGATTGAAACCGTTGTGGACCGCTATAAATCACAAGGTTCCTATGCCACTGATCCGATTCTTGACGAAGACGAGTGGAACAATCTCCAAGCCATCATGGATGAAGCAGGAGAACTCCCCCAAACCGTCGATCACGAAACGCTTGTAAACACATCCATCGCTGAAAAAGCGGCAGAGTAATATCGGGGGGGCTGACTTCACACGTCAGCCCTTCCCTTGTAAAAAAAGAGAATGGAGGCTTATCATAGTGAATTTTCTAAGAATTGATTCTGTCCACCATACCTATTTTTCACCGAAAACAGCCACCCATGCCCTCAGAGACATCACATTACAGGTAGATGAAGGAGAATTCGTCTCTTTCATTGGTCCCTCAGGATGCGGCAAAACGACTTTACTTTCCATTGTCGCAGGACTCATTAAGCCGACAGAAGGAACGGTAACGTTAAGGAATAAGCCCATAAGAACGATGAAAAAGAAACTGGGTTATATGCTGCAGCAGGATTATCTGTTTCCCTGGAAAACAATCGAAGAGAATATTTTGTTGGGGTTGACCATCATGGGCACCCTGACTGAGGAAAAGCGCAGCGAGGCTCACTCGCTATTGAACGAAATGGGGCTTGAAGGGGTTGGATCATCCTATCCCCGGGAACTCTCCGGAGGGATGAGGCAGAGGGTCGCGCTGATCCGTACACTCATCACCGAACCTCATTTGCTTCTCCTGGATGAACCTTTCTCCGCTCTTGATTATCAAACGAAATTAAAATTGGAGGATCTGGTGTTTTCCACCTTGAAGTCTTTCGGTAAAACAGCCATCCTCGTCACCCATGATATCGGGGAAGCCATCTCCATGAGTGACCGGATCATTTTATTCGGCACGAAACCGGGTCATATCCACAGCATTTTCGAAGTACCATCACAATTAAAAGAAATGATGCCCTTTGAAGTCCGGAACCATGCAGCATACCCGGAATTTTTCCAATCTATTTGGAAGGAGCTTGAAAAACTTGAATCACGAACGCATTAATCAAAAGCATCGGGAATATATCCATTCACTGAAAAAAGAGCAGCGGTGGGTTTGGTTCTATCAAGCTCTCATATTCACCGTGTTTTTCTCGTTATGGGAGATAGCCAGTCGAAACAGCTGGGTGGATCCCCTCATCTTCAGTTCCCCTTCGAAAATAGGGAGATTATTCATTGTGAAAATGGGAGACGGGACCCTGTTAGCCAATCTGTCCGTCACCCTTGGTGAAACCGTGATAGGTTTCATCCTCGGCACTCTCCTTGGTACCATGCTTGCCGCCTTGTTATGGTGGTCACCGTTTCTCTCAAAAGTACTGGATCCGTATCTCGTCATCCTGAACGCCATGCCCAAGGTGGCACTCGGCCCGATATTGATCGTGGGACTGGGCCCGGGCTTCACTTCGATCATTGCCATGGGGACCGTCATTTCCGTCATCATCACCACTATCGTCGTCTATACATCCTTTCGGGAAGTGGATCCCAATTACTTAAAGGTGATGCAGACCTTCGGGGCAAAAAGGGGCCAGATGTTCAAAGAAGTCATTCTCCCCGCCTCCTTTCCTACAATCATCTCGACTTTGAAAGTCAATGTAGGGCTGTCTTGGGTAGGAGTCATCGTGGGTGAATTCCTTGTTTCCGCCAAAGGACTTGGTTATATGATCATCTACGGCTTCCAGGTCTTTAACTTTACCCTTGTCCTGCTCTCACTCCTGGTGATTGCCGTATTCGCCACGATTATGTATAAACTGGTGGAAATACTTGAGAAGAAATGGATCAAATCTTAACATCTAGATGGGCTAACCTTTTTACTGCCAGCTCCACCACTTGATCCTTCATGATAAAACTGAAAGACGGATCCTCTTGAATGTCTTTAAAATCCCCACTCCAAAGGACCGAACCTTCTGTCTCCATATAATCCTCTTTGGGGATGAGCTTTACTACTTCCGCAAAATAAATCGTTTTGACAAACGGCGGGTCATCATACACTTTATATTCTCCAATGAATACTAGTTCCTTGATGATCCCACCCGTCTCTTCATATGTTTCCCGTATCGCAGCTTCCGTAAGGGTCTCCCCCTCTTCCCGCTTTCCACCGGGAAACTCGAGCCCCCTTTTTTTATGCCGGGTCAGCAACCAATGTCCCTCATAGCGGCATAGCACAAGAACATGATTTGATTCCTGGCGAAACCGTCCGTTTTCAAATGACATTTCCACTGTCTTTCCGTGTTCATCTACAAACCGTTCCATCTGACTTCACCCCTTGCGTACGTTCTTTACTCCATCTAACCATACATAAAAAGCGCTGGTCCACAGAAATCACTTCTGAACCAACACTTTTCGCTCTTACTCACTGTTTTCATGAGGGTGATCATTTAGAATGCCGATACTTTCAATGAACTTCTTCACCTCTTCATCCCCGAGGCGATGCAGCATCCCGTACACCTGCTGCAGGTTTTCATCATAGGCATCATTCTCCCGGTCGAAATGATATTGAACATACGGGACATGAGCCCTGTAGAAATTCTGCCAATCGACGGAATGATTGGAGTCGAACACTTCCCGAAGCTGGGTGATTTCTTCATCCGTTGCAGAAATTTTAAAATTCCATTCGGAATCAGTCGAGCTTCTGGAAATTTCACCTGTCGCTACTTCTATATAATAATCGTGACGTTCTTCGCTCATCTTCCCACTCCTTCATTTTCCTTATCCTTCATTTTCCTCAATTGACGAAATTCTATTCACTTCGTTTTTTTCTTTAATACTTCAACCGCTTTCTTTAAAAATTCCGGAACCGGAACTCCCGCCCGGCCGACATTTTCAATGATCGAAATCATTTCATTACATAAATAAAAAATAATCGTGGCATTACGAATAAAGTGATGATTTGTTAGTATAGTATCAATAAGGTGGGCAACCGTAACGAGGGAAAAAATCAGCACTTTCCTGCCGATCCCTTTCACTCCGAATTTACTGGACAGCTTGCCTTCTATACCGCTCGCAATCATCCCTGTCACATAATCGAGGGTCACGGCAATCAACAGAAATGTGATCAGCATGTCCCATTCACCGAATAGGTTAAGAATAATGGCACTAAGACCCGACCCAACGAACAGCGTGCTTTTCTCCATATAAAGCATCTCCTTTTCCTAATGGTTGGTATTGATTTGACAATCCCTTCCTCGGTATTGGATGATTAAATCAAAAACACCCCGGAACACCTTCCCGTGGTTAAAAAGTACGATAAAGGGTAAAGACAAATAACAGTTGTCCTAGCATAATATGTAGAGAAATTCATAAACGTTCATGGTAAAATGAAACGAAAGGGAGGTGAAGCGCATGAAGTTGATCGAAGAGATTTATGAAATGTACCGTGGAAGAATCAAAGGTACCGACGAAGACTTAGACCTCATTGCCCTTACAATCTTAGAAGATACCTCTAGGAATGAATTATTAGAACTCATACAGGAAATGGAAACAGAAGAATTACAATACTTCTTCCGCCTATACATATTCGAAACATTGAAAGAAAAATGGTCCAACAGTGAAGAACGGGTAAGACTTGAGAAGAAGAGTCTGCATTAAGAAATGGTCCGGGGGCTTGCTCTGGGGCTGGACAATAAAAAAAGCGTTGCTCCGAATACCACGAGCAACGCTTTTTTCATCCTTTCACATCCACTGCATGTCCTTTACTCGGATGCGGAGCGGGCTGCATATCCTTCATCATTACCGTGACTTGTGCAGCTTGAGTCGCCATCTGGCTCTTCAGCAGATTCAAACTGAGAGTCCTTTGAAGTTCAGCAACCTGCTTTCCCATCATAGAAGAGATTTCCATGGGAACTTCCCCCTCGCTTCGATTGTTAAGTTTGGTGCATACTAAAATAAATTCATTCCTTGTATTCAGATTAACAAACATCCATTGGAAATCATAGGAAACGACATAATATTGTTATTTTTACTCCATGAACGTCTGAGCATTCTATGGTAAAATAGTGAAAAAAAGGGGGTTGCATGATGTCCGTGACTCTTGTCCTGATCATCGCGGTTGTGATATGCATTCTGGTGATTTTCATAAGTGCCCTTACTACCTCCAAAGCCTATACAACCGTTAAGCATACAGTCGATCCACTTGAAAATAATCCTCATCTTGAAAAGATGAAGCAAGAAGAGGAAAAGAAAAAATAAGCACAAAGAAAATCCACCGGCTCCCGGTGGATTTTCTTTGTGCTTATGCGAATACTTGTTTCAATTCTTCTTTGCTTTGGCTGAGCCAGAAACGCATCAATTTTTTGGCACCTTCTAAATCATGGAGCTTCGCCTGGCCGCATTGTTTTTCATTGGCTGCCGGGATCTCTTCGATTTCGACCGCTTCTTTCATGGTAGCATTCAAAAGGTCGATGATTTCTTCCACTTTGGGCTCACCGCTTACGACTAAATAATAGCCCGTTTGGCAACCCATTGGGGAAATGTCAATAATATCGAAATGAGCATACGGCTCAGCATATTTACGGATCGTGAAGGCTAATAAATGCTCAAGAGTATGAATGGAATCAGGCTTCATCGCTTGCTTGTTCGGCTGACAGAACCGGATATCAAACTTATTCACAAGTCCGTCGCTACCTACTTTATGGACACCGCAATGTCTGACATATGGTGCTTTCACTGCATTATGATCTAGTTCAAAGCTTTCTACTGAAGGCATTAAAATCACTCCCATTTAGTTTCTACTTCATAGTATAACGTAAATTCATAGTTATTTCATCAACTTAATATGAATTAGGCAAAAAACCAGTTTTCCACTCCTATCCTCATCTTCTAGAAGCCGATCCCTTTCAATACCCGTACAGGTTCTGATATAGTAAAAGAAAATCTCTTTTAGGAGACAGATCATGAAAAGGGTTTTGTTATTACTATTCAAGTTCTATCAGCGCGTCATCTCCCCCCTCAAACCCCCTACATGCCGGTTTTACCCTACATGTTCCCATTACGGGGTCGAGGCAGTAAGCCGTTTCGGTGCACTAAAGGGCGGCTGGTTAACGATAAAGAGGATTGTCAAATGTCACCCATTCCATCCTGGTGGTGTCGACCATGTGCCAGATGAATGGCCGCGTGAAAAGATGACTGATTCAGACTAGCTCCAAATCGGGAGGTAGTCTTTTTTTTTAGGCTGTTTTCGTATACATTGTTGCTTTTGGATGTAGCGAGTGGCGGTTGCTTTCCGCTACAATCGACTAGACAGACGAAAAGTTTGACGATCACATAAGAAATGTGGAGATCGCGTATACCACTGCTTTTTCATTCACGTGCAGTGACTGAGTTTATTTAATCGTCCTTTAATCCTTTTAAACTGATGGTCAAAAAACCATTTTGCTAGTCACCTACTTACTACTGTAGAGGGTGAAGGGAACTGCGTAGACTCCTACGGAAAACGGGCGCCCCGGAAGCGGTTTTTCCTGAGGAGGCTCGGCCGAACGTCCGTTGAAAGAGGGACTGTTCCCATCCCCCTCCCTGCACCACAACTTAAATGACAGAGCATCCTAAATCTTAGTTTGGATGCGGATAGCAACAATCTTTGTGAAAACAACTTTTTTTATAAAACCATCCCATTTATCTTGCTTATTCCCCATATCGGTAGTAAAATAACCTTTGTGCTAAATCGTAATCATTACAGTTATGAAATCATTTTGTTAAAAAGGAGGCTTCCTCTTGAACTATATTCGCATGAGTTTGCTATTATCATTCATTCTCGTCTTATCTGCCTGTGGAACCGACTCCGGCCAGGATGGGGACAAAAAGAAAGATACATTAGAGGTATACACCACGGTCTATCCATTAGAGGACTTTACGAAAAAAATCGGCGGAAAGTATGTGGAGGTTGAAAGCATCTACCCTCCCGGTGCGGATGAACATACATTCGAACCTTCCCAGAAAGACATGATGAAGATGGCTGATGGAGATGTTTTCTTCTACGTTGGAATGGGCCTTGAAGGATTCGTTGAGAAATCCAAATCATTGTTGGAAAACGAAGACGTTGCCGTAGTACCTACAAGCAAAGGAATCGAAGTGCCTCACGAAAGCGGGGATGGACACGAACACGCTGATGGGCATAACCATGATGTGAATCCCCACATTTGGTTAGATCCCGTTTATTCGAAAGAAATGGCAAAGAATATCGCCGACACTCTTTCAAAAGAAATGCCCGGACATAAAGATGAATTCCAGGCGAATCTTGAAGCGTTAAGCAGTGATCTAGACGAACTAAACGCTGAGTTCAAAAGCATGGCGGACAATGCGCCGAAGAAAACCTTTTACGTTTCCCACGCAGCCTACAGCTATTGGGAAGACCGCTACGGATTGCATCAGGAAGCCATCGCCGGGCTGAATTCAGCAGACGAACCGTCTCAGCAGGAGCTGAAAAAAATCATTGAAAAAGGGAAAAGTGACAATGTTCGATACATCCTCTTTGAACAAAACGTCTCTTCCCGTCTGACAGAGGTCGTCCAAAATGAACTTGACGCGAAGTCGCTGACTCTGCACAACTTATCTGTCCTGACAGCAGAGGATCGGAAAAAGGATGAGGATTATTTTTCATTGATGGAACGGAATATCAATACGTTGAAACAAGCCTTGCAATAGAGCAGCCTCAGTGGCTGCTCTTTTTTGTGGTCAGTAAGGGGCTCTTCCACACTTATTTTCAAAAATGGCAACTTATTATCAAAAAGAATGATTTATTATCAAATCCGGACTCTTTATTTTCAAAACTAATCATTGTATTTTCAAAACCCACCATCACACCTCTGACAGGGCAGTATCTTTCAACGCTTATGCACGTATAGAAGCGTTATATTATCGGCTTCAGCACATATATGACTCCCCCACTTATGTTATCAACTCCTTAAAATAAGTATCCAACCTTCTCTTTCTCCTAAAAATGATGCATATTATTTTCCATTAAGTGGACAATAAGGAAATGTTAAAGACTAGTAAGGGAGATTTGAGAATGGATGAATTAGTAATTGCTCGTTCCATGTTTGGGATTACAATGGGATTTCATATTATTTTTGCCACACTTGGAGTGGGTATACCGTTAATGATTCTTGTTGCAGAAATTATGTTTCAACGGACCAATGATCTTGATTATTCCGTCATGGCGAAGCGCTGGACCAAGGCTTTCGCGGTTCTGTTAGGAGTGGGTATCCCGACTGGGACGATCGCCGGCGTTCAATTATCACTCCTTTGGCCCGGATTCATGGAAGTCATCGGGCGCGTCATGGCACTGCCATTTCAGATTGAAATCTACGCTTTCTTTGTGGAAGCATTATTTATGTCCATCTATGTGTATGCGGCCAATCGGATTGCCCCTTGGATGAGGATTGTCAGTCTAATCTTAGTCGCTATAGGGGGACTTGCTTCAGCGGTCTTGATCACCAATGTCCACGCCTTTGAAGGGACGCCGGCCGGATTTGAAATCATCAATGGGGAAATCACCAATGTGGATCCCTGGAAAGCATTCTTTAATCCAAGCTTCTTCGTGACGGCCGGACACGTGGCACTGTCTGCGTATGTAGCGGGCGCCTTTACCATCGCCACCGTTTCCGCATTTAAAATGCTACGATCTTCGTTTGGTTCAAGAATTTATACATTTCATCGGAAATCGCTCATGATTAACCTATTAGTCGGAGGAGTCTTCGCCTTTCTCACAGCGATTAATGGACATGAATCTGCTCAAAAGCTTCATGAATACCAGCCGGAGAAGTTGGCTGCCGCCGAAGGGCTATTCGAAACACAGACACATGCACCTCTTTCTGTAGGAGGATTCACTGATCCTGCTACGCAAGAAGTGAAGTGGGGGATTGAAATTCCATGGGCCCTCAGTTTTCTGGCCGGGAACAGCTTTGATACAGAAGTCATCGGCTTGAACGACTTCCCTGAAGAGTACTGGCCACCCCTGTTCGTTCATACTTTGTTCAACGCAATGGTTGGGATGGGGTCGCTGCTCATTCTTCTTTCCCTCGTCGCTTATGTATGGAACAAGTTACTGAAAAAGGACCGTTTCCCGAAATGGTTGATGTGGGCTTTTGTTGCGAGTGGGCCGTTGTCGATCTTATCCATTGAGTTTGGATGGATCTTCGCCTGTACAGGTCGGCAACCGTGGACGATTTACCGCATCCTGAGCACGGAAGATTCAGTTACCACTTCTGGTAACTTAGGGACCCTTTTCATTCTCTTCGTCTCTGTATATGCGATTTTGGCCGTTTCCGTCGTACTGGTTCTCCTGTATTACTTTAAACGGAATCCTCCGGAAAAGGATATTAACAAAGCGGAATCGAATCAGAAGGATATTCCCCTATCAACTTAAACAGCAGGAATTGGAGGTGAAGATATGACACAAGCTTTGATTGCCATCACGATCCTTTGGGGATTTGTCTTTATCTATGCTGTCATGGCTACGATGGATTTCGGGGCGGGATTTTGGTCGATGATCTATATCAACCATGACAAAACGAAGGCAACGAATATCGCCAATCGGTATCTGTCTCCTACCTGGGAAGTGACAAACACATTCATCGTCGCCCTCGTAGTAGCCGTATACAGTATGTTCCCGGGCGCTGCCTATTCATTAGGGACAGTATTACTCGTTCCTGGAAGTCTGATTCTATTGCTCCTGGCCCTGCGGAGTGCCTTTCTTGTATTCTCCCATGTGGCGGATGATTACAGAAAACCGCTGACTTACGTAACGGGGATCACCGGATTGTTGATCCCGGGCCTGCTTATCAGTGTTCTACCTATCTCTCACGGACCTTATATCGACTTTGAAGACGGCCAGACCCTTCTCCTTGGGAAACTGTTCAGTAGTCCCCATGAATATGCTTTCTTCGGATTCGCCGTCGCAAGTACATTGTTTCTGTCATCCTTGCTTCTAGCTGATTACTCCAAAGCTTCAAAGGAATTTGAAGCCTTCAAGGTGTATCGGCGTGACGCTCTGATCATCGGTCCCATTTCGGTTGTCATGGCCTTTCTTATTATGTTCACCATGAAAAATGAGGCCGCATGGATTTATGACAGGATGATGGAAGACCTGCCTATCTTACTGATTTCCCTTCTCGGATTCCTCGTTGCAGGAGGTGCTTTATTCCTGCCGACGAATAAAGAGGGAATGAAAGGGATGCCGCGGGTCGCAGTCATCGCCGTAACCTTTCAATATGTACTGGCGAGTTATGTATACGGTAAAGCACATTTGCCCTATATCATCTATCCCGAAGTCACGATTCAGTCTGGATTTACAGACCCCAATTCCTTTAAGGCGGTATTCATCACCTATATCGTCGGGTTCATTATCCTGTTCCCCGGGTTTGTCTATTTCTGGAGTTTATTCATGAACGACAAAAGGTACTTGAGACAAAAAAGTGAATGAGAACGCTCCGGGGCTCCCGAAGTTTTTTCGTCACGACCCATCAGGTATATTAGTTGCCTACCATTGTCCATCACTTTACACTTACGATAGAACCCATTGAAAGGATGATGAAAATGGCACAATCGATCAAAGGCAAGACGGCTTATATTACAGGTGCAGCAAGGGGGATCGGAAAAGCGACGGCATTGGAACTTGCCCGGGAAGGCGTCCATGTCGGGTTGATTGCCCGTACAGAAAGCACTCTTGAAAAAGTAGCGGAGGAAGCGCGTTCCCTTGGTGTGAAAGCGAGTGTGGCTGTTGCGGACATTTCCAAAATGGACCAGGTCAATCAAGCTGTGGCCAAACTCAGTAAAGAATTGGGATCTGCCGACATCTTGATCAATAATGCCGGTATCGGAACGTACGGATCATTTCTTGAAATCGATCCAGAAGACTTTAAGCGCACATTTGAAGTCAACGTATTCGGAACCTATTATGTCACACGTGCCGTCCTGCCCCAGTTGATGGAGAAGGACCGAGGCGACATTATCAATATCTCTTCCAGCAGCGGATTGAAAGGCACGGCAGGAAGCACGGCGTACAGTGGGTCGAAATTTGCTGTCCAGGGGATGACAGAAGCACTCATGCAGGAAGTCCGAAAACATAATATCCGTGTCATGACCTTGAACCCAAGCCTGGTGGCGACGGATCTGACCTCTGATCACATCGATGAAGCTGATATGGAAAAATACATGCAGCCTGAAGATCTGGCGGAGCATATGGTATCACAGCTGAAACTGCATCCCAGAATCTTTATCAAACAGTCCCTTCAGTGGGCGACGAATCCATTTTAATTGTACAAAGATGCTGGGACATAACTAAATTTATACACTCTAAAGATGAACAATAAGATTACGTGTTACACCGCTGTTGATTTCCGTGCAAGACTTCGCTTTCCTCGGGCGGAAGGCGAGCCTCCTCGTCACTGACGCTCCTGCGGGGTCTCACCTATTCCGCTTTTCCCGCAGGAGCTATTCCTGTGAGGTGAGAATTCATCTATTGCATAAAAAAAGACCCTCCGTTATGATGCAGGTGCTAACCAATCGCTCATAACTAGGAGGATCTTCACATGCATGATAATCGAAATCAACGTATTAATCAAATTTCTGAAACTACACTGGTTGTTGGTATTGACATAGCCAAGCGGAATCATTACGCCTGTGCCGTAGATGAGCGTGGACGTGAACTCAAGAAAAGCTTTGTCATCCGCCAATCTCTTCAAGGATTTGAAAGCTTTTACGCGACTATCTTAAAGCTAATGAGTATTCATAATAAAAAGGAAGTTATCGTTGGTTTTGAGCCTACCGGCCATTACTGGATGAATCTCGCAGCTTTTCTAACAGATCATGGTATTCCATATGT
>NZ_JAFKOH010000040.1 GCF_017303375.1 Bacillus sp. NTK074B
TGGCGTCGAAAGGCGTGGGTGAGCTGGTCGCGGCGCAAAAGGCCGCATTGTGACCCTGCGCGGCGAACCCCTGCTATTCGCGACCCACAATGCGGGCAAAGTCGAAGAGCTGCGGCAATTGCTGGCGCCGCATGGCGTGTCGATCATCTCTGCAGCCGAGAAGGGCCTGCCTGAACCGGAAGAAACCGAGACGACCTTTGTCGGTAATGCCCGGATCAAGGCGCATGCAGCGGCAAAGGCCACTGGGTTGCCGGCATTGGCCGACGATTCCGGGCTGTGTGTCGACGCTCTCGATGGTGCGCCTGGCGTCTATACGGCGGATTGGGCGGAAGGGCCCGGCGGGCGCGATTTCATGCGAGCGACGACGCGGACCCACACGGAATTGCA
>NZ_JAFKOH010000041.1 GCF_017303375.1 Bacillus sp. NTK074B
TCGAATTCATCCCCGACAACGCCATCGTCTTCGCCGACGAATCCCACGTCACCGTGCCGCAGATCGGTGGCATGTACCGGGGCGACTTCCGGCGCAAGGCGACGCTGGCCGAACACGGGTTCCGGCTGCCGTCCTGCATGGATAACCGCCCCCTGAAGTTCGAGGAATGGGACGCAATGCGCCCGCAATCGGTCTTCGTCAGCGCCACCCCGGCAGCGTGGGAGCTGGAGCAGGCGGGCGGGGTCTTTACCGAACAGGTGATCCGCCCCACCGGTCTGCTGGATCCTTTGGTCGAGATCCGCCCGGTCTCGATGCAGGTCGATGATCTGCTCGACGAGGTCCGCCGCGTCGCCGCCGAGGGGATGCGGGTGCTGGTCACC
>NZ_JAFKOH010000042.1 GCF_017303375.1 Bacillus sp. NTK074B
GATCCCCCAACTACCATCGGCGCTGAAGAGCTTAACTTCCGTGTTCGGCATGGGAACGGGTGTGACCTCTTCGCCATTGTCACCAGACTATATCTTGTCCCTTTTTTAAGGACAAGTATTATTATATCGTTTAGACATAATTTTTCAAGGTATTTTTTATGTTTTCACATAAAATTCATTCCCTGAAAACTAGATAAAGGATTGATGTCAAGAAAGCCGAATATCGACCAATTGTTGCAGCTACTATTGAAAGTAGACTGCAATCCAGCTCCGGCGGCTAGAGACTCGAGGTCAAGCCGCCTCCGCTTTATAATGTGGTTAAGTCCTCGATCGATTAGTATCAGTCAACTCCACATGTCGCCATGCTT
>NZ_JAFKOH010000043.1 GCF_017303375.1 Bacillus sp. NTK074B
TCCGCAGTAGCTCAGTGGTAGAGCTATCGGCTGTTAACCGATCGGTCGCAAGTTCGAATCTTGCCTGCGGAGCCATTGCTTCCATAGCTCAGCAGGTAGAGTGCTTCCATGGTAAGGAAGAGGTCACCGGTTCGAGCCCGGTTGGAAGCTTTTATTTTTTTAAAAATAGACTGGCCCATTGGTCAAGCGGTTAAGACACCGCCCTTTCACGGCGGTAACACGGGTTCGAATCCCGTATGGGTCACCAATGATTTTGTGAAAGCAAAATAACTTACCATTACATAACGGAGGATTAGCTCAGCTGGGAGAGCATCTGCCTTACAAGCAGAGGGTCGGCGGTTCGATCCCGTCATCCTCCACCA
>NZ_JAFKOH010000044.1 GCF_017303375.1 Bacillus sp. NTK074B
TAGCCGCCGAGGATCTCCCAGACCTCGCCGCGCTCGGTACGCGACAGGGCCGAGATCCAGGTTTGCCAGACGAAGGCCGAGACGTAGACGATGACCAGCAGATCGACGAGCACCGCGATCACCGCGCGCAGGTCGCCCGCCTGCGGCTGGCGCAAGGCGAGAAGACGCACGACATTCTGGTCGATTTCCTCTTCCAACCGGTCGACGGCGTGATCGCCCTCGACCACGTTTTGCGCGAGATCCTCGTCGCGCTCTTCCAGGGCCTTGGCCGAGAGGGTGATCGCCTCTTCGACGCGGCCGCCCATCGCAAGCATCAGCTCGCGGATCTGTTCGAGGTCTTGGTCGAAGGTAGAATCGATG
>NZ_JAFKOH010000045.1 GCF_017303375.1 Bacillus sp. NTK074B
TTATTGGATCACCCGCGTTTACGGGTGATCAGGAAGAACGCCGTCACGAACAGCAGCGACAGCGCCAGAAACAGGGTCGCGATGGCGTTCATCTCGGGCGTGATGACGCGGCGCAACTGGCCAAGCATGTAGGTGGGCAACGTGTCCTGCCCGGCCGATTTGACGAATTCGGTGATCACCACGGTATCGAGGGAAATCACGAATCCCAACATGAATCCGGCCGCGATCCCCGGCACCAGCAGCGGCAGGGTGATGTAGCGAAAAGCCTGCCACGGATTGGCATAAAGGTCGGCGGCGGCGGTCTCGAGCGTCGGATCCAGCGTTTCCAGCCGCGCCCGGATCGGCAGATAGGCGAAGGG
>NZ_JAFKOH010000046.1 GCF_017303375.1 Bacillus sp. NTK074B
GACCAAAAGCGAAGACGGGACCTTTCAGGCATGAGACTCCTATCGAATGCTGATGTCGCGGACCTGCTGCCCATGGCTGAGGCCATCGCCGTGATCGATACCACGATGCGCACCGTGTCGCGCGGCGATGCGGAACTGCCGCTGCGCCATGTCGTGCCGGTGGGCGGCAAGAACATGATGGGCGTGATGTCCGGCGCTTTGGGCGATCCGGCCTGCTACGGCGTCAAGCTGGTCAGCCTGTTTCCGGGCAATCCCGCCAAGGGCCTGTCGGGCCATCGCGGCGCGGTCGTGCTGTTTGACTCGGAGGATGGCGGCGCCGTGGCGATGATGGATGCGGGTCTTC
>NZ_JAFKOH010000047.1 GCF_017303375.1 Bacillus sp. NTK074B
CAGCTTGTCGGCGGCGGTGCGCGCCAGATGCTTGCCGGTCGAGGTGCCGCCGGTAAAGGATACCTTGGCGATATCGGGATGCTCGACCAGCAGGTTGCCGACCTCGCGCCCCGAGCCGGGCAAGACCGAGAACAGACCCTTGGGCAGCCCCGCCTCGTCGATGATCCGCGCGAGTTCAAGGCAGACCAGCGGCGACCAGCTTGCGGGTTTCAAAAGCACCGCGTTCCCGGCTGCCAGCGCGGGCGCGACTTTCTGAGCGTCGGACGCGATGGGCGAATTCCACGGCGTGATCGCGGCGACGACGCCAAGGGGCTCATGCACCGAAAGCGTGGTGTAATCCCCG
>NZ_JAFKOH010000048.1 GCF_017303375.1 Bacillus sp. NTK074B
GCGACGAGGCCAAAGCGCGATACTGGCATCACAGTCCCAATGTCAGTTCCCGATCATGCGTACATTCGCGGCCGGTACGATTGAATCGAGACGGGAAAGGGAGCACATATCTTTGTTCGGTCATCCCAAAAAAAAGGCATTGGAAAATGACCATAAAGTACTTCGCCTACGGTTCCAACATGCTCGAAGGACGCCTGCGACAACGCTGCCCGTCCGCGCGTGTGCTCGCCGTGTCACAGCTCAAGGGTTGGGCACTGTCCATGCATAAACGAAGTAAGGATGGATCGGGCAAGGCGACAATCGCTCCTTCTAGCGAACCGAGTACATCTGTTTTTGGC
>NZ_JAFKOH010000049.1 GCF_017303375.1 Bacillus sp. NTK074B
TGGATTCAAGGCGCCTTGCCTGCGCCCCGGGTCATCCATCAGTTGAAACGCGGGTCTTTGGGTCGATAATCGTCGGTTTCGGGCGTGGCAAGCGCGCCGGGTGCGGTGCCATCTGGAAGGCATTGTTGCGTAACTGAGGCGGGAAGCGTGACATCCCCTTTCCCCATTGGGCTCAGGCCACGAGAACGATCTCGGCGGTTCTAATGGCATTGAAGCGGTTGATGAGGCTGACGCGGATCGGGATGATGGCGGTGTGGCAAAGACAGGTGTCCGCAGAGAGGCCATTCAACTTGCAGAGTGCTCGGGCGGCTCGTTCTCTTGGAGGGCGTTGTGGGCC
>NZ_JAFKOH010000004.1 GCF_017303375.1 Bacillus sp. NTK074B
GGAAAGCGAGCACCTGTAGCGGAAATCAACCGCCACTCGCTACATCCAGGAGCAACAATGTTTACGAAAACAGCCTTCTTTAAAGATCTAAAGTCTGTTTTCACGCTAGTTCCATTGGTGATTCACTTCGTTTTGGGCATAGGAAATGGAGGGGCACCTCTCAGGTGAAAAACCCTGTTTCAATTAAGTTAGTTCATAGTTATAATGTTTTTCACTCCCTTCCACTTCAACACCCATTGACCCTCACCCTTTATATAATGACGGGGATCAAAACTGGATACCTTGGGGTGAAAGGTTATAAACGGAAGAAGGCCGGGACAAAAGGGGTTCAGATTAAGAAAAATTCGATCGAGTGATTTGATAAAAATCCAACTCGTTCTGATTTTTAATTTTAGTGCTAAAGTTTAATCCATACATTAAGCAGGTTCTAGCTGTTGATTGGAGTGCAAGACGAAGACGCGGAAAAACGGAATAGGTAAGACCCCGCAGGAGCAGGAGCGTGAACGACGAGGAGACTTGCCTTCCGCCCGGAAAGCGAAGTCTTGCACGGAAATCGGGCAGCGGTGTAACACTTGATCTTATTGTTCGTCTTTAGAATATATAGATATAGTAATGTCCCAGCCTCTTTGAAGTTTCATAAGATAACCTTATAGATTTACATAACATAATCGTTATTAACTTATTAAATGATTTCAGCTAGCATAGAAGCTATAAAGAACGTTTTCATTACGAGGAGGATTCATTTGGAGAAACAATTGCACTTGAGGGAAGCTACTGAAAAAGATGTAGATTGTATTGTTGAAATGCTTGCTGATGATGTACTTGGAAAGCAGCGCGAGCGCTATGAACAGCCCCTTTCCCAAAGCTACCTACAGGCATTCAAAGCGATTGATATGGACCCCAATAATGAGTTGGTCGTCGCTTGTGCCGGAGATGAAGTAGTCGGGGTGCAGCAAATCACGTTCACTCCATACCTCACTCATCAAGGCGGTTGGAGAGCGACAATTGAAGGTGTCAGGACTTCTGCTTCTGTCAGAGGGGAAGGCGTGGGGACTAAGATGATCCAGTGGGCGATTGCCCGTGCTGAAAAACGCGGATGCCACCTTATTCAATTGACGACGGATAAACAAAGGCCGGATGCATTGAGATTTTATGAGAGACTGGGCTTTAAGCCAACCCATGAAGGATTGAAGCTTAAGCTGTAAGGCATGACAAAACGCTTGGGGAACCAAGCGTTTTTGGGCATTACTTTACTTCTACCAAAAACGAATAACTCCCGTCTCCCTGCTTCCAGTGGGCGACGAGATGATAGACAAAAATCCCTTTTTCCTTTGGAACGACGATCATATGATTCTGCACTTTCACGCTTTCTCCCTGCTCATTTCCGATCCATCGCTCTGCATTGATCTTTTCAGGTTTCTTTTGAAATTTCACTATGATTTTCTCACCAGGGGACACGACGGTTCGCTTCTTTTCTCCTGCCATTGCTGCCTCACTTGAATACGCCTTATCTACACACTGACTTGAAAAGAGTCCGTCCCAGCAGTAGGAACCTTCTGTTGTCGGTATGGAGACTCCCCCTGTTGTCACTTTCGGTGTCGGCGGAGCTGTACGGAACGGCTGGATGATAAACAGAAGGATTGCCATTGCAGCCATGATATTGCTAATGGCCAGTACCTTTCTCACACCATCCTCCCCCCTCTTTTTTAAAAATAGTTATCCTGAATAGTTTATTCAGCATAGAGGTTGATTAAGAATGCCAACTTATAAAAAAGTCCCTCCAGGTATGGCCCCCAAAAGTTAGAGTAGAAAACTGACTTTTGGGTTTAACCACCCCAAGGGACTTTCCTATAACGTAAACGGCGGAACAAATCTCCCGTCCACATCCGTAAAATCATATTCCTTCGCTAAATCTCCTGCCCTCAACGCACGTCCCGTCTTCTCCATCACGGCTTGATCCAAGGCAAGTGCCGTGATGGCACGTCCCACATAATGAGGGGTTTCAGATACCTTCAAGTCTTCGGATTCCTGCCAGTTTTCCTCCGTTACACCCATATGCTTGAGAACAAGCTCCGTCCTCATGAATCCCGGGGATACGGCCATGACGGCGATCCCGTCTTCTTTCAGCTCTTTGGAAAGTCCGTATGCCATGCGGACGAGGGCGTTTTTCGCCAAGTCATAATAGAACTGTCCCGTGTACCTGCCTTCATCCCAGAAAGTCGTATGAATGATGAGTGCCCCTTTATTTTCCCGGAGTAGGGGGATGGCGAAATGATTGGTCGCGAGCTGTGCCCTTACGCCTGCTGTGAACATCGTATCCCAATTCTCAAGAGACTGTTCCCAGAAAGCTCCTGGATTCACGCCGATATCATGTGCGCCCCATACGTTATTGATGAGAATATCAAGCTTCCCCTGCTCTTCACGGATTTGCTCGATGACTGCTTTCGTTTCGGCATCGACCGTATGATTACAGCGTACCGCGATCCCTGTACCACCGGCTTCATCAATCTGGGCTGCCGTGTCATCAATGGTACCTGGAAAGTTCTGAGTCGAATTCCCTCTCGTACTGCGCCCAGTCACATACACGGTTGCTCCTGCTTTCCCGAGTTCAATGGCAATCCCACGCCCCGCTCCCCGGCTTCCTCCCGTTACGAGTGCTACTTTTCCTGTCAGTGATTTCATTTAACCATTCCTTTCTTCATCTAAGATAACCCCATTATACGATTACATTCTTGACATCCTTTGTCATATTTCATTAAATAAAAGAAAATCCAAGAAAAAAGGTGAGATCTATGAGAGGCGATCGTTTGATATCCATTCTATTACTCCTTCAAACACATGGCCGGATGACGGCAAAGGAGCTTTCAGAGAAGCTGGAGGTTTCCGAGCGGACCATCCATCGGGATATGAATGCCCTGAGCGGGACCGGGATTCCCGTGGTGGCGGAACGTGGCCAAAAAGGCGGATGGTCGCTTCTTGAGGACTACCGCACGGACCTGACAGGGCTTAAGGAATCGGAAATCCGGGCATTGTTCGTATCCCCTTCTGTTCATCTCCTGGAGGACCTGGGTCTGACGAATACAACAGAAGAAGCAAGGAATAAACTGATGGCCTCCCTCCCATCCACATATCGCGAGAGCGGGAAGGATGTCTGGAACCGAATCCATATCGATACAAGCTCGTGGCGAAAACAGAAAAACAAGACGGCTTCCCTCCAAATCATCAAAGAGGCTGTCTTTCAAGAGATCAAATTGAGGATCACCTACGAACGGGCCGACGGTGAAAGGGATGAACGAATAGTGGAACCACTAGGCCTCGTAGCCAAAGGCGATCTCTGGTACCTCATCGCTGCCAAGGAAAGCGGAGAAATTCGGAATTACAGGGTATCACGTATTCGCCACACAGACACTTTGGACGAGGCGTTCCAAAGACCACGAGACTTCGATCTAGCCCAGTATTGGTCGTCCTCCACCCAATCCTTCATCTAAAGACTGCCCTCTTATGAAGTGAAAGTCCAGGTGGCGCCCCATCTATTATCCAGACTCACATTCACCGGAAGGTTTGCCCGGGTCCTCGAAGTCGGGGAACGAAGAGGTGGGGAGTGGATACCAGTGACGCTCTCCTTTGATACGGAAGAAGAGGCGAAAGGGTATCTCCTCGGGTTTGCCGATGGGGTGAAAGTGACGGAGCCTGCTGACCTAAAGGAAAAGATCCTGGAAATGGCTGAGGCAATACTTTCATTTTATCGCCGAATGGAATAATTCTCCCTTTTCTTCGATATGTTTTAAGAAACGTTTATCAAGGAGAATTCCCCATGAAAAACATCATTTTATTTGCGGATCCAGGCATTGATGATTCCGTCGCCATCATATATGCCCTGTTGAATCCGGATATTAAGGTCCTCGGCATCGTATCCAGCTACGGTAATGTCGGGAAGAAACAGGCAACGGATAACATCGCTTACTTGCTCAAGCTTGCCGATAGGACGGATATCCCGATCATCGGAGGTTCCAACAGCCCGTCATCCGGAAAAATCCCGACCTATTACCCTGAAATCCACGGAAAGGACGGTTTGGGACCAATCCGGCCTCCGGAAAACTTCGCCGGAGAACTCACCAACTTTTCCACCATCTACAAGATTATTAAGGAAAACGAAGACGTCACAATCGTCGATGTCGGAAGGAACACATCACTCGCTGCCCTTTATGTGTTAGGAGAAGATATCGCCAAGGATGTAAAAGAATTTTATATTATGGGAGGGGCTTTTTTCGTCCCTGGGAATGTGACGCCTTCAGCGGAAGCCAACTTCTACGGAGATCCGATTGCATCACAGCTAGTGGTCAAGGATCTTGACAATCTGTATATCGCCCCTCTGAACGTAACAAATAAGGCAATCGTCACTCTTGAACATATCAAGACCATCCAGGAGATGAACGGTAACCCCCTTGTCCAGATCATTGATGACGTCATGACCTATTATATCGACGCCTACAAGAAGCTGATACCCGGCATAAACGGTGCCCCCCTCCATGATGTCGTCACCCTTTCCCTGATGGCGAACCCCGACATGGGGAAAACCATCAGAAGGGACGTCGAAGTACTCACCTCAGGACTGGGTCAGGGTACATCCATCGCCGATTTCAGGGTCAGCTCAAAACCGGCTGAAAAGAATATTAACATTTACCTTGAGCTCGATTATCAGAAATTCATAGAGGATTTCATTCAGGTCATGACAAGGAAAAAGGGATGAGGCGATGGGTGCCTCATCCCTTTCTTTAAGATATGTGATTAATACATCAGAACTTGGATAAAGACAAACAACATAAAGATGGATACAGCAACTAACAGATAGCCTTTATACGACTTCCGATTCTTCTGGTATTCTTCTACTCCCATAATCACCATGAGAGCCGCCAACCCCGCCATCGTAAATGGAAGGAAATCGTTATTGTCCGAAAACAAACCATAGATCGCTACTGCCGCCACAATGATACTGATCGTTTTTCTCATTATTTCTAACATGGTTGATTCCGCAATTCTAAAGTTCCCTATTAAAAAAAGTGCCTGACCCCCTATTTCAGGTCAGACACATCTTTATCTACTTCGCGTCCTTATCCGGCTGATGAATCCCGAACACATTGCCTTCTGTGTCTATGTAATACCCCTGCCAAGCCATCCCTGGTAAGGCATACTTCGGCATGGCGACCTTACCGCCGTGTTCGAGAATGAGCTTTTCTGTTTCATCATAGTTTCCTACACCCATTGTACAGGAATACCCGTTCATCGGCTGATTCGGTTCAGGTGGTGGACTTTGACGCTGCATCAAGGCACCGTTGATCCCCATTTCATTCTCATCCCCTGTCACCGCCCCGACGTAAGGCATTCCGGCGTATTCACTCCAGTCCTCGAATTTCCATCCGAATACTTCCCCATAAAACGTCTTTGCCCGTTCCATATCATCCACATGTACTTCGAAATGTACCATTCTCCCCATTGTTCATACCCCCTGAAAAAATTATCATTCATTATAAGATTTCGGTGTTTAGGGAAGCAAACCTTCTTTTTTCCTTTTTCATAGAAAAGCCCATTATGCGATTCGTTTAAACTCCATTCAACATGACGGATTCCTCTTCCCTCTATAACTATTTACCGAAGACGCTCTATGATGGTCGCGTTCGCCATTCCGTGACCTTCGCACATCGTCTGCAGCCCATAACGCCCACCCGTTCGTTCAAGCTCGCTCATCATGGTCAGCATCAGACGTGCCCCGCTTGCGCCCAGGGGATGACCAAGGGCGATGGCGCCCCCATTCGGATTCAGTTTCTCAGGGTCTGCCCCTGTTTCCTTGAGCCAGGCCATCGGGACGGACGCAAAGGCTTCGTTGACCTCGAATACATCGATATCCTGAAGGGTCAATCCTGATTTCTTCAGCACTTTTTCAGTTGCCGGGATGGGCCCTGTCAACATCAGGGTAGGGTCAGAGCCGACCACTACCCGGGTATGAACCTTGAAGCGTGGTTTCAACCCCAGTTCCTCTGCCTTATCACGGCTCATCAACAAAAGGACAGCTGCCCCGTCACTGATTTGGCTCGCGTTTCCTGCATGGATGACACCATTTTCCTTAAAGACCGTCTTCAAGCCGGCCAAAACATCTGGAGTCGTCCCTTCCCTCGGACCGGAATCCTCGGTCACCGTTATGGTTTCCCCATTTTCATCAGTGACTTGAAGCGGCATGATTTCCTGTTTAAAACGTCCTTCCCCCTGGGCCTGCAATGCACGGCGATGACTTTCTGCGGAATATTCGTCAAGCTCCCTGCGGCCAAACCCATACTTCTCGGCAATCCGTTCCGCTGATAAGCCCTGGTGGATAATTTCGTAGCGTCCTTTCAGTTTCGGACTGAAAGGCTCGGCTTCCCCATAGTTGGAGCCCATTGGTACTCTTGACATATTCTCAACGCCCCCTGCGATCACGACATCCATGTCCCCTGCTAATATGGCCTGTGAGGCGAAATGGACGGCCTGCTGGCTCGACCCGCACTGGCGGTCGATGGTCGTACCGGGCACTTCAACGGGAAAGCCTGCAATCAGGGCAGCGACACGGGCGACATCCCCTGCCTGTTCCCCGGATTGTGAGACGCAGCCAAGAATGACGTCCTCCACAAGCCCAGGGTCGATCCCGGCTCGTTTGACCACCTCTTCAAGCACCTTTGCAGCAAGATCATCAGGACGGATATCCTTCAATAACCCCTTCCTTCTTCCGACGGGTGTTCTCACTCCTTCTACAATGACCACTTCACGCATATTCCATCTCCCTTTCTGTTAGTGAAAAATCTATAAACCTAAGTTCTTCGCAATGATCGTCTTCATGATTTCATTGGTTCCTGCGTAAATACTCGCGACCGGAATATCCCTGAATCTCCTCGCAATCTCGTACTCTTCCATATATCCATATCCCCCGTGGAGCTGCAGGCATTCCGCCGCAATCTTCTTCGCACTGTCCGTTAGCTTCCACTTGGCCATGGACACCTTTGTCACGATATCCTCCCCCGCCATATGCTCGGCGATCAATTGATCAAGGAATGCCCTGCCCATTTCGATTTCTGTTGCCATTTCCGCAATTTTGAACTGTGTATTCTGGAATTTGCTCACTGGTTTCCCGAATGCTTCACGGCTTTTCACATAGTCAATGGTCTGTTCGAGTATTACTTCCGATGCCGTCTGGGCACCAATCGCGACGAGCAGTCGTTCCTGCTGCAGCTTTTCCATTAAATAAACGAACCCTTTGCCTTCTTCTCCGAGGAGGTTTTCTTTCGGGACGCGACAGTCTTCAAAGATGAGTTCCGCCGTATCCTGGCAGTGCAGTCCCACTTTCTTCAGCTTCCTTCCCCGTGAAAAGCCGGGAGCATCGCGTTCAATTACAAGAAGACTGACACCTTTATGCTTCGGATTCGCTTTGGGGTCCGTTTTACAGGCAACCACGATGAGATCTGAATGGATTCCATTCGTAATGAACGTCTTCGCACCATTGACAATGTAGTGATCACCATCAAGGACCGCTGTCGTCTTGATATTCGCAAGATCCGACCCTGTTCCAGGCTCCGTCATGGCAATGGCCGTAATGATTTCGCCCGTGGCACATTTAGGAAGCCAGCGTTTCTTCTGCTCTTCCGTTCCATAGGCAGTGATATAAGGCACTACAATATCATTATGAAGTCCGATGCCCACAAGCCCTGATCCGACTCTCTCAATCTCTTCATTGATGATGACAGAGAATCCCCAGTCTACACCGCTCCCACCATATCGTTCTTCAATATCCGGACAGAGATAGCCCTGCTTCCCCATTTCCCTCCAGAAGGAACGGGGAATCATTCGATCCTCCTCCCACTGATCATAGCGGGGATACGCAACCTTTTCTAAAAACTTCCGTAATGACCTCCTGAACATGTCATGATCATCTGTTAAATAAAGATGTTTCATCGTACCCTCTCCTCTATGAATCGTGCATGTTGATTTTAGGAGACACCCATTCTTGGCATAGCTTCCTGTAATAAAACTTTATTTAAAGAAAGGTGTTCATAGTTAGGTATTTGCATATAAGTACTGTATCTGATTTACTCCCAGTTACAAACCCCACACTGTGTTGATTCTGAAAATTCAGTCTTGTATTCCCATTATAATCTATTCGGAATCCCGGGTCACTTCCTCTTTGACCTGACGGAATCGATTTTTCACTTATTTTAGATCACATTAAGGAGTGAGGTATCTTCCCCCTACCTCGGCTGCATGCGGATTCCCCCATCAAGTCGGATCGTTTCTCCGTTCAGCATCGGGTTCGTCAGGATCATTCCCACCAGCTGGGCATATTCATCAGGGTGTCCAAGTCGCTTAGGGAATGGAACCATTTTCCCAAGCGATTCAACCGCTTCCTCAGGTAACGATTCAAACATCGGCGTATGGAACAAACCGGGTGCAATCGTCATCATCCGGATGCCGTACGATGCAAGCTCCCTTGCGATCGGGAGGGTCATCCCAACGATGCCACCTTTTGAAGCACTGTAGGCTGCCTGTCCAATCTGGCCTTCAAATGCCGCTATTGATGCCGTATTGATGATGACACCTCTCTCCCCTAACTCGTTCGGTTCGTTGGTTGCCATGTGTTCCGTGGCCAAACGAATGACATTGAATGTACCGATCAGGTTAATGGAGATCACCTTGGAAAACATGTCGAGGGAATGAATTCCCTTCCTGGATAGCAGTTTGGAGGCTGGTCCGATGCCTGCACAATTGACGACAGTATTGATCGAGCCGAAACCTCCCACTGCTTTTTGAATGGCATTGGTCACGTCCTCCTCTTCTGTGACATCCGTGTGGATAAACATACTTTGATCCCCCAGCTCATCCACAAGGAACCTGCCTCTTTCATCCGATACATCCAATATAGCCGCTTTTCCTCCTCCCTGGATGATCTTCTTCACTGTCGCTTCCCCCAAGCCTGAAGCGCCACCTGTTACAATGGCAATGGACTCATTGATTTTCATTTTCATGCCCTCCCTTTTACTCTATTCACTTTATCCATCTAAGAAGCCTAGTAGGCCTATTTAAAACAGCCTTTACTAGTAGAGTACCATCTTAGACCGTAAAAGAAGATACTGAACATCTAAGGATGATAAAAAAATTGGAACCCACGTGATCCAACTAGGCAATCATCCCGTTAACTGACTGATTCTTTCTCAATTTCCACAAAGATTCACATGCTAATTGTGTGGAAATTGAGAAGTTTCTTTGTACATTGTGTTACATATCATCATTTTTTCACTTTTTTTCACAAGCAATCTATTGAACGTTGCCCCATGCTTATCTATTATTTAGTTGGTAAACGAAAGCGGAAAGGGTGATTACGATGCTGCCGATTGATCGACAAGAACAGATTTTAACTTGGCTGAAGGAAGAAGGAACACTTCGTGTATCTGATATCAGCTCCCGCCTTGATGTATCGGAAATGACCATCTATCGGGATCTAAAACCTCTGATGGATGCCAATAAAATCTGCAAGACTTCCAACGGTATTTCGACGATGGAATCTCACAGCCTCCCAGCTGATTCCTGTATGTATTGTCTGAAACCGACGACCTCCAGAAGATCCGTTCAACTTATAAAGAAGGATCACACCATTGAACTTACCTGCTGTCCGCACTGTGGATTACTTCGTTACGAAGACATCCAGGAAGAAGTCATGCAGATCCTCTGCCGGGATTTCCTGACGGATATGACCATCAGCGGAAAGACGGCCACTTACCTGATTGATGCAGACCTGAACTTGAACTGCTGTCAGCCACAGGTCATCGCCTTTGAATCCAGAAAGCAGGGCGAACAATTCCAGACCGGATTCGGAGGGAAACTCCACAATCTTCAACAAGCCATCACGGCGATCTCTAAAGACATGCAAGGATCGGGCTGCTGCCACGACTAAGAAAAGAGGAAAAACGATGGAAAAGAAATCATATCAAACGATTTGGAGATGGCACTTCTATGCGGGCCTCATTATCGCCCCGTTTCTATTGATCCTCGCTGTAACGGGATCGATTTACCTTTTCAAGCCCCAGATCGAACAGAATCTCTATCAAAAATACTACGAAGTCAATCCACAGGGTGAAAAGCTTCCAGCAACCGAACTCATCGACAAAGTGAAAACGCTTCATCCTAATGCACAGATCACAAGCTTCCGCCCCGGGGAAAGTGCCGACCGTTCCAGTGAAATCGGCATCAGTACAGATGAAGGTTCTAGGACGGTCTTCTTGAATCCTTACACAGGAAAGTCACTGGGTGAATTGAAGCCTGAGGACCGGATCATGAATAAAGTCGAAGAAATCCACGGGGAGCTGATGGCAGGTACCATCGGCGACCGCATTGTCGAACTTGTCGCCTGCTGGGCTGTCGTCCTGATTATCACAGGATTATTCCTATGGTTCCCCCGTAAGAAAGACAAGCTATCAGGCGTGTTCCTTCCCCGCTTCAATAAAGGAAAGAAGATCTTCAGAAGGGATCTTCACGCCGTACCGGCTTTCTGGGTCACAGCGGGAATGCTGTTCCTGATCATGACAGGTCTGCCTTGGTCCGGCTTCTGGGGAGCCAATTTCCAGAATCTCATGACGAACGCAGGAGCCGGATATCCCCCGTCCATCTGGAGTGGGGAAGCTCCACAGTCCGTCGTCCAAACAAAGGAAATCGCCGACGTCCCTTGGGCAGCGGAGAACCTCGAAGTCCCTGTATCGGCCCTTGAAGGGTATACACCACTATCATTGAACGATATCGTCAACATTGCTGAAAGAGAAGGCATCGATCCGAGCTATAAAGTCTACATCCCACAGGATAAAAACGGAGTCTATACATTATCCGCTTTCCCTGCGAAAGCTCAGAATGAAGTCACGATGCACATCGATCAGTATACAGGAGCCGTACTTGCTGATTACCGATTCAATCACTACGGGATCGGCGGGAAAATCGTCGCCATGGGGATCACCCTCCATACAGGTACACAGTTCGGGTTCATCAATCAGCTGATCAGCCTGCTCATCTGCCTTGGCATCATGCTTGTGGCAGTAAGCGGATTCTATCTGTGGCTTAAACGGAAACCAAAAAAAGAAATGGGGGCACCGAAATCACCAGGCATCCTGAAGATGAAGTACTTCCTGCTCGTCATGATTGCACTCGGGATCCTTTTCCCACTTGTCGGGGCTTCCTTGATTGTCGTTCTCTTTCTTGACCGGTTGTTGATCAAAAAAATCCCTGCTACGAAAAAATTCTTCGGTGCGGCATAAGAAAGGACGATGCGATATGAAAACAATCTTAAAATATGGTAGTATCCTCATTTTTTGCACGCTACTCGGTGCCTGCGCCCCGAAGGAAGATGCAGCGGAATTGTACCATCGGGAAGCGCCTCTTCAGGCGGATATTACGATGCCTGACAATTTTTCCGGACATGATCCAATCAAGATCCAAATCACACAGGACAACAAGAAAGTCGCTGATGCCGACTATGTTCATGTGGAAATCTGGAAAGGGGACGGTTCCTTCCACGATGATATGGAAGAAGCCGACAATGCAGGAGATGGAGTCTACACGTTCCATAAGAATTTGAGTGAAGATGGCTTGTATTACATTAAAGTCCACGCGGCAAACAACGGTTCAGCCATTATGCCGACCTTGCCCTTTGCAGTAGGGAAATTATCCAAAGCAGACGTCGAAGCCTTGAATGATCAAGCTCCGGCTGAAAGTGAAGAGCACAGTCAGCACCATTAATGTTTAAAGATCGAAAGCCCACGCTGCTTTCGATCTTTTTTGGACAGAATAGGAGATGTCCAGTTTGCTATAATGGTCATAAAAAGGGGATGTAATTTCTATGATTATCCGAGAAACCAAAGACTCTTTCCTTATGATCAAACAACATGACCACGCCTATGTATCCGGCGAAACGATCAAACATGTCAATAAGAATCTATTAAAAGCAGATGACCTCTTCGATGATGTCGTATACGCAGCCCATCAGCATGACCGGAGCTGGATCGGACTCGACCACACGCCAATCTGGAACGACGAAAAGCAGATACCCTTCACCTTCTCAGATTATCCCCTTCTCCCGAAACTTGCATTCTATAAAATGGGTGTGGATGAAATCGAGGCGATCAATCTCTATGCGGCACTCCTGTGCAGTCTCCATTTCTGCTCCTTTTTTGCCAAATCGAAGGATCCGCACTGCCTGCAATTTTTGCAAGATGAAGCATCAAGGCAGAAGACTATCCGAAAACATCTGCCGGAGCTCGATGAAGAACTGCTCATCCAGCACTTTCAGCTCCTTCAACTTTCAGATAATCTATCACTCTACTTTTGCCTGAACGAGCCGGGATTGGAGAAAGAAAACGAGCACCCGTGGTTCAAGGACGGATTTAAGAATACGGAAGGCTTTCATTCCGGGAATCAAAAGCTAAAAGCCAGATGGGTGAATGAGCATGAGGTGACGTTGGAGGATTATCCTTTTGAAACGGATTTTCAAGTAACCCTGCCTTATAAAATAGTGGACAAGACGGCGATCCGGAAGATGGGCATCGCAGAGGCCTATAAGGAGAGCCGATTGGAGAAACATACGATTTTCATCAGAAAATAAAGAAGACCCTGCCATCAGGGTCTTCACTCGTTATCAAGAAGAAACCGATGCCTTCACTTCCACTTCCGGCACCGCTTTCGCTTCCAATGTTTTCATAATCATATGATACATGATAGTCCCTGTCATCCCGAGGACCAACAGGATGCCTCCCATCATCATTGGACTCACCCATTCCCCTACGATGATAAGAAGGGATGCAATGATCATGGCTCCATAAAAGGTCAGGCTGTAGAAGGCCATATACGTACTGCGGGCGTTGGACGGAGCCAGGTCCCCGATCATCGCCTGCTTGATCGGCACATACATGAGCTCCCCGAACGTTCCGACAAAACCAAGGATAAAGAGGAATACAATATTACTCGTGAAAGCAAAGGCGCTGAAACAAACGGAAAAGATGAACATTCCCGTCACAAGCGTCCAGCGGTCACTCCACTTTTTGAACAGAAATAAAACGACGGCGGATAAGAGCACGACGATGATCGTATTCTCCGTTCTCAGGAATCCGAGCATCCGCGTACCGTCAAGCATGAAGTCAAAGCCTAAGAGAGAAACCTGCTGCTCAGGGATATCCCTCTCGAGACGAATCCCCACATAATTGGTCAGGGATTGCTCCAGGGTGAAAATGAAAACGGCACCGAGGATATACATCATAAATAATTTATCCTTTAATACGGTTGAATAGCTTTGAACCATTCTGTTGGATGAAGAATTGGTTTCAGTGGCGGCAGGTTCAGGTGTGTAGGTTTCTGAGATGAAGAAGATGGTGATCAGGACGGACAGGAGGGTGATTCCTGTGATCCCTAGAAACAGCTCAAACAGATAGGCTTTAAATAGAAACGCTCCGATGATGCCCCCGATGGCCGTCGCAAGGTTTCCGAGCCAGTAGCTGACGGTGAAAACGAGTTTTCGTGAATCTGAATCCGTCACATCGATGATCATCGCTTGTGCCGCAGGCTGGAACATTCCGCCGGCAAACATATTAAGGACGAAGAACGCCGCAGTTACATATGGCAAATCGAACCACGGTGAATTGCAAAAGGCAATGCAGAAGTATGTTCCCATGATGCCGAGTTCAGCCAGAATCATAATCTTCCGGCGACCGATTTTATCGGAAATATGACCTCCAATAAAGCCGCCGATGATTCCGCTGATGACAATCAGGACTAAGATGATCCCGGTTTGGGTGGCCCCGATCTTCTGGGCGAAATAGATGGCCATGAACGGAATGACGGCCATGGATACAAGTCCACCGAGGAACTGCATGGCAAGCCGCAGCTTCAGGTTGGGATGAATATCGCGGATTCTCATGACACATCCCACCCTTCCGTCACAGGACCGAATAGCCGCAGGGCCTGTAGTTTCATATTACTCCAGATCAGATTCGTATGTTCGTCGATGAAGGTCAGTCGCAACCCATTCAATAAGGAAATATACGATTGAGCCATCAGCACCGGCGACCCTCCATAGAAGCATCCCTCCTTCTGTCCTCTTTCAATAACAGGATAAATGCGTTCTGTAAACACATCGACAAAGGCACTCAGCTCCGCAAACAGCACGGGATACCTGTCCGGCCTCGCCAATACCTGCTGGGAGAGGCGCAGGAAATCCTTTTTCCTTGCAAATACATCCAGCTGGCAGTCAATCATTTCACTGACCATCTCCATGGGGGTGCCACTATATCGTTCCTCAATCTCAATGAAATAAGGCTTGATCTCCTCCAGTGGCTCAATAATTGCTGCTTCAAAGAGGATCTCTTTTGTAGCAAAGTATGTGAACACGGATCCGAAGCTGACCCCCGCTTCCTTCGCAATGGCCGAAATGGTCGTCTCGGCAAATCCATTTTCGCTGTATAGTTTGACGGCTGCTCCAAGGATGGCCGCTCTCTTTTTCATCATCTTTTCCTCACGAGACATGATGTTCCCCCCCTTTTTTAAAATTGATTGATTAATCAATCTTTATTTTACTGTTAGATATTTCCATGGTTAATGATTATTTTTCGACAAAAAAAGGGTTGCTTTCTCATGTACCCAGACACGAGAAAGCAAACCTTTTCATTCATCAAACGCCCCGTTCATTCGGACCAGAAGTTCCCCGAACATTTCCTTCTCCTCATCTGACCAGCCTTCCAGCAGTCCCTCATACCACTGGAGCCTCATCCGGCTATCGTCGGCAAGCTTTTCTTTCCCGAGCACCGTCAGATCAAATAAGCTTACGCGTCCGTCACTTGGATCGGAAAACCGCTGGATGAGCTTCTTCGATTCAAGGGCGGCCGCTTGTCTTGATAACGTCGAAATATCTAGTTGAAACGCTTGTGCAAGTTCCTTTAATCGTGAGGGCCCATGTTCATCGAGCTGCCTCATCAACAAATAAGCCGACCGCTCCAATATCCCGATTTTCCGTTCAGATTGATCCCTGAAAACCGCCTTTCTAATAAGACTGGTCAATTCATATTCAATCCGTTTGATCTCTTTGGACACAGATGTCCCTCCTTATCATTGACAACGAACCAAGTACTTGTATAATACAAGTATATAGTTGTATCATACAAGTAATACAGGGGGATGTAAAGCGTTTTCATTGAAAGGTGGGAAAAAAGGTCTTCTTATCAGAAGAGCCTGTTTTATGAAAATCATTCGTATACTCATCCAAATCGGCATATTATATGCCTTTTCCTTTATAGGCAGCGTCATTGAGCAGCTCCTTCATATCCCGGTACCCGGAAGCATCATTGGACTGATTCTGCTTCTTATTGGCTTATCCCTAAAGATTGTCCCTGTGATCATCGTGGAGGATGGAGCAAGCTTTTTACTCGCCATCCTGCCGTTGTTATTCATCCCGGCCATGACGGGGGTCATGAACTACCCGTCTCTTCTATCCGGGAACGGTGCCATCCTCTTTCTCATTGTAGTGATAAGCACCATTGTGACCATGGCTGTATCCGGTTTTGCCGGTCAGCATTTAGAAAAACGATCTGAAAGAAGGGAACAAGCATGCAGCAAGCACTGATCGCCATCGTGATTATCTCCCTCACCTCACTCCTTTATTTTGCCATGGTGAAGGTGTATCAGCGATTTTCCTATCCGATGCTGATCCCTGTCCTGACCACAACGATTGTGATTATCGGACTTTTGGCGAGTATGCATCTTTCATATGATGATTATATGATCGGCGGTCAGTGGATCCACTCACTGCTTGGTCCGGCAGTCGTCGCCCTTGCCTACCCCTTGTATAAGCAGCGGACGATCCTGATGAAGTATCGTTTCCCCATTATCGGCGGTGTGATCGCGGGACTCTTGACGGGAATGATAAGCGGACTCTTATTTGCACGGTTACTCGGCATCGACCGTGACCTGATTCTGTCCATTGTGCCAAAGTCCATCACCACGCCTGTAGCCATTCAGATTGCATCGGGTCTTGGAGGCATCCCTTCCATGACCGTGATCTTCGTCATGATCGCCGGCTTCTCCGGCGTTATTCTGGGGCCGCTGATCTTAAAGATGGGTCGCATCCACAGCTCACTCGGCCAGGGAATTGCCCTCGGCAGCGCATCCCACGCCCTTGGTACCTCGAAAGCGATGGAATACGGGGAATTGACCGTCTCGATGAGCTCGGTGTCCATGACGTTGAGCGCCCTTCTTGGTTCAGTGGTTGGTCCGATTGTGGTGTGGGTATTTCACGTTTGAGGATGATGCTACGAGTAGACGCGCGTAAAGGTTGTTGGACAAACCGGATGAAATACCTGAAATGAGAATTAAATAATGGATATCCGGATCATAAAGGAAGAAAAACATCTCCTATAAGAGGTTCACATGTATGGAAACAATAATCCATACACCCAATCGTACAAAAAGACCCACACGGGTCTTTTTGTACTTTTCCGTTTACGCAACAGCAGTAACGAACAGAATGATACCAAGTATCAAACATTGAAAGGACCAACGATATGTCAAAAATCAAAATTGGCTATTCCCTTTTGATCATTATGATCTTAGTAATCATTCTGTCGTATTTCACCATCAATCCGATCGGGGGTAAAAACCGGGAAGGTGACGCCCATTCCCTGATTTCCGACATGACCCTCGACGAAAAAATTGGTCAGATGCTTGTAGCCGGCGTCAATGGCACCCAAATGGATGAACCGACGAAGAATTTAATCCAGAAGCATAAAGTCGGGGGATTCATCTTCTTCACTGATCATTTGCAGGAACCCGATCAAACCATTCAATTCCTGAATGACATGAAGGAAGCCAACAAAGAAAATCCCCTTCCTCTCCTTTTGAGCGTAGACCAGGAAGGTGGGAATGTAACTAGGCTGCCTGGAGGACTCTCGGACTTCCCTACCAATCAAAAAATCGGAGAGACGAATAATCCTGACGTGTCCTACGAAGTGGGGACCCTTCTCGGTAAGGAACTGAAAGAGTTCGGATTCAATCTGAACTTCGCCCCAGTGCTTGACGTAAACAGCAACCCTGATAATCCGATCATCGGCGACCGGTCCTTCAGCCCGGATCCTGATATCGTCAGCGAATTAGGGGTTCAGACAATGAAAGGGATTCAATCAGAAAACATTCTGTCATCAATTAAGCATTTCCCTGGTCACGGTGATACTTCCGTGGATTCACATCTTGCCCTTCCCGTTGTCAACAAGAGCCTTCAGGAACTGGAATCCATGGAACTGGTTCCATTCAAGCGAGCCATCAATGATGGAGCCGACCTTATCATGGTGGCACATATTCTGCTTCCCAAGTTTGATGACACGTATCCGTCCTCCTTATCGAAGGCAATCGTGACCGGTCTTTTACGAAAAAAACTAAACTATCATGGGGTCGTCATCACCGATGATATGACGATGAAAGCCATTACGGACAACTACGGAATGGGAGAAGCAGCAGTGCAAACCGTCAAAGCCGGCAGCGACCTGGTCCTCATCGCCCATGACGCCCGTAAAGCCGAAGCGGCGATTGTGGCGCTGAAATCAGCAGTGAAAAAAGGAGAAATATCCGAAGAACGAATTGACGAAAGCGTCAAGAGAATCATTCAATTGAAACAAACCTACCATCTGGAAGATACCCAAATTGATGAGGTCGACCTCACGGAACTGAATCAAGAGATTGAATCAGTGAATAAAAAGCTCCAATAATAAAAAACAAAGCGGATTTCTCTTTTGAAGAAATCCGCTTTATCTGTTCATTCAGACAGCAGTCTTTCAAAGATGATCTCATAATCTGTCGGCTTTCCGTGCCCGTTGTACTTGAGGGGAAGCACCTGGACGAGCCGCCATCCTTCAGCAGCATACTCCTCGATGATTTCCCTGTGCTTCGGCTCGGTGAAAAAACCGCCTAAACTGGTTTGGACGTATGTATATTCATACATGGTTGCACCTCCGTGTGTTTACTTACTATACGATCATGCCACCCCGGTAGTTTCATTTATCTTTGCTGTATTGAATTTTATAACTAAAGAACTATTTTCAGAAAATTCTATTTTTGCTATATTTATGAATGCAAACGTTTTCATATTAAGGAAGGAGAATGATTAAATGAAATTAACGATGAAAGTCACGTCCACGGTACTTGCGCTGATGTTAGTATGTGGCCCCTTTTTGAACGTTAGTGCAAACGCTTACACAAATGGGACCATGATGCAGTATTTCGAGTGGTACCTGCCAAATGACGGGAATCATTGGAACAAGCTCAATACGGATGCTGGAAGTTTAAAAAATGCTGGAATTACCGCCGTCTGGATTCCACCCGCATATAAGGGGACTTCCCAGAATGATGTCGGATACGGAGCTTACGATCTATATGATCTCGGGGAATTCAATCAAAAGGGAACCGTACGTACTAAATATGGTACAAAGCAACAGTTAAAAAATGCGATCAGTTCCCTTCATCAAAACGATATCCAGGTTTATGGGGACGTGGTGATGAATCATAAAGGCGGTGCAGATTATACTCAAAATGTTACGGCAGTAGAAGTCGATCCTAACAATCGGAATAACGAAACATCAGGTGAGTATCAAATCCAGGCATGGACCGGCTTTAACTTTCCGGGGCGCAACAATATGTATTCCAACTTTAAATGGCAATGGTACCACTTTGATGGGACAGATTGGGATCAGTCCCGTAGTCTGAGCAGAATCTATAAGTTTAGAGGCGACGGTAAAACATGGGATTGGGAGGTTTCATCCGAGAATGGAAATTATGACTATTTAATGTATGCTGATGTTGACTACAATCATCCAGAGGTTGTTCAGGAAATGAAAACCTGGGGAACATGGTATGCGAATGAATTAAACCTGGACGGATTCCGTCTCGATGCCGTTAAGCATATCAAATACTCTTTTCTTCAGGATTGGATTTCAAGTGTTAGAAGTAATACGAATAAAGAAATGTTCACCGTTGCAGAATTCTGGAAGGATGATTTAGGGGCTATTCAAAACTATCTTTCCAAAACAGGGTATTCTCAATCTGCTTTCGATGTCCCACTCCACTACAATTTCTACGATGCCTCAAAAGGTGGCGGGTACTTCGATATGAGAACCATCCTGAACGGAACATTGGTCGCTTCTAATCCTACTAAAGCCGTCACTATCGTGGACAATCATGATTCACAGCCGGGACAGGCATTGGAGTCAACCGTAATGGATTGGTTTAAGCCACTTGCCTATGCATTTATCCTGACTAGATCCAGTGGGTACCCTACACTATTCTACGGAGATTATTACGGCACTAAAGGAAACTCTACTTATGAAATCCCGCCGCAAAAGTCAAAATTGGATCCGCTTCTCCGAGCCAGAAAAGACTATGCTTATGGAACACAAAAAGACTACATCGACCATCCCGATATCATAGGCTGGACAAGGGAAGGAGATAGTGAGCACATGAAATCCGGTCTTGCTACCCTCATCACCGACGGTCAGGGTGGAAACAAATGGATGTATGTAGGTACCAAAAACTCGGGAGAAACGTGGTATGATCTTACCGGCAACTCGACTTCCAAAGTGACGATCAATCATGACGGGTGGGGTAATTTCAGTGTAAATGGCGGTTCTGTTTCTGTTTACGTGCAACAGTAGCGCACTATCCACAAGAGAACATTGCTAGTGATGTTCTTTTGTGGTTTCAACCTGATAAAGCTCAAGCAATCTTGCAACTACCCTTATCACCACATTTGGTTCATCCCTTTGTATATAATGCGCACTATTCTTCGCAGGCACATATTCACCCCTAGAAGAAATCAGTGCCAGCTCCCTCTGCATATCATTCCACAAATTCTGGGACACTTCAGAATAATGATCTTTTTTACCAGCGGATAGCACGATTACCGGCATACTTAGAGTCTCCCTATATTCTTTTAACTGCCCCAGGCTTTCCATGAATTCATCGTAATTGCCTTCACGAACAAATTGCCTGTGATAGGCTTTCTGGAAATCGCTTGGCATCGTAGGAAGGAAACGTTCCCTATAATCCACCGGAGTTGAGTCAACCAGCACCAAACCCGCGACCTCTTCCGGATATTCATGAGCGTATACACTCACATTCACTCCTCCGAAAGAGTGACCGACCAATATGTAAGGAGGCTTGATATTCAAGCCACACAACAATTCCTTCAGCTCTCTTACCATCTCGCGGCTCGTCCTCCGATTTGGACTCTTCCCGCTTTTCCCTAGTCCGGCGCGGTCATATACCAGTACTTCTGATATTACCGATAACTCCCCGATCACCGGATTCCACGCTTTGGAATAATCGCCGTATCCGGCATCCATCACCACAGTGGGTTTACCGTTTTTCTTCCCTATCCGTTTGGCGTATAATTTGAAATCGTTCACCGGTACAAGTGCTTCTTTCGTCATTTTTCCTGAGTCCTCTCTTCGCTTTTTATCTTTTTTAAATTCTGGAAGTATACCTCTTTATCGAAAATACTCATTTGGCGAAACCACGTCCACCAACCCACTCTCCTTCAGAAACTGGGTTACCAGGTGCACATGTCCCGACCCGATAATCAACAGTGTGCGGTCATCAGGCAACGTACTGATTTCAGCGAGGTTCGAGTAGATGATTAAATTCCGTTGGTACCACCATCTCACCCAATCGATTCCAATATAGCTGGTTTCCCTGCCAATACGGGCTATTGCCATATACATTTCGTGATCGAGTTTGATTCTCGCCTTCGAATTACTTTGTTTGACCATTTCATAAATATTGGGTGCCATATTTAATTGTAACTTCTTACGATATGTATCATCGATGTGTTGATACATTTGCGGCTGCTCTTCCTTCGCCCACTCCATGACCTGCCCCAATCCAAGATTGCCTACATTGTCCATCCAATCAACGGCAAATAGTTTATTATGATTCAGCTCAGATGCCAGTCGAAATCCAATCTGATGAATTTCATCCACTTCCAATGCCAAGTCTTCGTTTAGATATTTGCGGAACTCTTCATTAAGGCATTCATTCTTGTCCTTCTCCACTTCCAATGCGATCTTAGTAGGATTGAACTCTTTCAAACTGTTCACGACTTCCTTGATTTCTCTTTGTCTATCATGTAACAAAACATCATCAAGCTCCACACGGTGAAGATCTGGTGTATAGCGCATATGAAATGTTCCCAGGACCATCACTTTCGGTTTTGAATCCATTTTGACGAACCCCATCCCTTCACGATTCTTTTTTTGACGACCCCACCCGAGCCGCCTACTGTCCTTCACTGTTCTGTTTATCTAACTTCCTATTAATCTCATGCAAAAGGTATAACCCTCTCACCAAACAACCCGTAATGATCCCAAAACCGATGGCCAGGCCGAATACATGTAATGGGATCAATAAAAATCCAATGATGGAGGCTGTGATGATTAGAAATAATAAAAACAATTCTTTCCCTCCGAATATCTGATCGCTTCCTTCATTTTTTCATAATATACTTCCCAGTCTTTTTCCCCATTCTCAATCAGCAGATGCTTAACCGGCAAGTCCTCAAGAATCCCCATCTCCAGATCCCTGCGCATCTTAAGAAACTTCACAAGCCCTTGGTATCCCTCGAGCCCATTCGCTTTTCCGTAGCCTTGCTTCACATGATAATCCGTGAAGAACTGACGCCACTCCTGACTGCGCTCTTCATAGACATGGTTGAACGATTGATCGACGTTTTCCTGGTAAAGATAGATCAGCAGAGGATTCACAGGTGAGATCAACGAGCTGATTTTCTTTATGTGGCTTTCGAGCCTAAACGGCGCTGCATTGTGCATGGCGATAAATTTGGTAAACGGATTTTGCAGGAAACAGCATTCAAATATGTATACTTCATCAGAGAAATTCGTATGTTCGATGAACTCTCTCCAATAGTTGTAAGAGACGTCTTCATACTTGTCCAGATCTAATTCATAGACATCATGAGCAGCTAAGTTTTCAATAAGTGAGGAGTCCGCGTTAGTAAGGTTTCGATATTGTATAAAGAACCGACTCTCTCTTTTCACCGTATATTCTTGAATGGCGTCCCGACTTTCTGGAAACCTTGCAAGAATATCGTGAAACTGCTCTTCATTTAGACAAGCGGTCGATTCATAATCAGCAGGATGACTGCTGTCTCCTTCCTGATAGAGCTTAACCTTGATCCCTTCTTTCTCCAAATGCTCTTTCATAAAGTTAGCCGTTGTCGACTTACCTGAACCAGGTATACCCTCGACGATAATAAGATTGGTATTCACCCCAATCCCCCCATTCTGTATATAAAAAATGCCCTGGATCCACAGGGCATTCCTCCTTATTCACTTAGCTATACGCTACCTCTTTATCCCTCAAACCCAATGCCTTCGCAGTCGACGTATGGATTTCCCTGAAAAGCTCAGGGTTTTCTCCTAATGCCACTCCATAGGAAGGGATCATTTCCTTAATCTTCGGCTCCCACTCTTTCATGTGCTGCGGGAAGCATTTATCCAGTACTTCAAGCATGACGTGAACGGCTGTAGAGGCACCCGGTGACGCACCCAGTAATGCAGCTACGGAACCATCGGCCGCGCTCACCACTTCTGTACCGAACTGAAGGGTTCCCTTGCCTGCCTCGGTGTCCTTGATGACCTGAACACGCTGGCCGGCTACGACGATATCCCAATCTTCGCTCTTAGCGTTCGGGATGAATTCGCGCAATTCTTCCATGCGCTTCTCATTGGACAGAAGCACCTGTTGGATCAGGTATTTGGTTAGTCCCATTTCCTTTACTCCGGCTGCAAGCATCGTGAAGAGATTATTCGGTTTCACGGATGTGATCAGATCCATATTCGACCCCGTCTTCAGGAACTTCGGTGAGAAGCCGGCAAATGGTCCGAACAACAGTGATTTCTTGTTATCGATGTAACGGGTATCAAGATGCGGAACAGACATCGGTGGAGCACCGACCTTGGCTTTTCCGTACACTTTCCCGTGATGCTTTTCAATGACTTCAGGGTTGTTGCATACCATGAAGAGGCCGGATACCGGGAATCCGCCGATCTGCTTGGACTCAGGGATGCCGGTTTTTTGAAGTAAGGGAAGACTTCCGCCTCCTCCGCCGATGAAGACGAACTTCGCTGTATGGTATTCCATCTTGATGCCGTCGATGTCATGGACCTTTACTTCCCATGAACCGTCAGATTTTCGTTTAATATCTTCCACACTGTGGTTGTAGTTGATTTCCACGCCTTTATCACTCAGGTGGTCGAACAACTTGCGGGTCAATGCCCCGAAGTTGACGTCGGTTCCTGAATCGATCTTCGTCGCTCCGATTGGTTCATCCGACTCGCGGCCATCCATGATCAGAGGGATCCATTCCTTCAATTTCTCCGGATTATCGGAGAATTCCATTCCTTCGAAAAGAGGACTCGCTGACAGCGCTTCCAAACGTTTTTTCAGAAATTCCACATTCTCTTCACCTTGAACCATGCTCATATGCGGGATCGGCATGATGAAGTCCTCTGGTTTACCAATGAGATTGCGTTTGACGAGATACGACCAGAATTGTCTTGATAGTTGGAACTGTTCATTAACCTTGATTGCTTTCGTAATGTCTATAGATCCATCAGGCTTTTCGGACGTATAGTTGAGCTCGCATAGTGCAGAATGTCCGGTTCCGGCATTATTCCATTCGTTCGAGCTTTCTTCCCCGGGCTTCGCGAGCTTTTCAAACACTGTGATTTCCCATTCCGGCGCCAACTCTTTCAGCATTACTCCTAAAGTCGCACTCATGACACCAGCACCAATTAAGATAACATCTGTTTTCTTCTGTAAGCTGCTCATTATAACCTTCCTCATCCACTATATTTGCAGGCGCTTCCAATCCAGCACCTTCATGTGTCAAAAAAAATCATACCGTCTTTTATTATAATGATTCATAGGGTAAAATATCTAGTATTATCTGATTATTATAAACTATTTTACGAAAAAACAAAAGTGAAAATAGTGTCAAGAACACGTGGTGATAAAGGTTTAGCAGAACCTTTTCCCCTCTGAACCCTAGCGCCCCAAAGGCAAATCCGACTAAATCAGTAGAGATCCATTATTAGTTTTTCAGAAAAATATTTTTCGGGTATGAGCCCGTCTATGATTCTGATAATTCCGCCTATTAATGGTTCGTTCACTAGGTACTTCAAATTTCACATTTTTTTATTCTATTAGACTCTTCGTCAAAGTACAAATGAGCTTTTCTAAAGGAAGCCCGCTCCATCCATCAGAGCGGGCTTCTACTAATCTACTTCTCTCTCTTTGCTCTGAACGGCCACCAGACCCCATTGCCGAATGATACCGTCATCGCCGGGATCAGCAACGGCAGTACGATCAGTCCGTACAGGAGCAGCCCTGTGATGACAATCGTCGCGATCTGCACAAGACTCAGAACCCCCGATGGCACCATGGCCCCGAATGTTCCTGCGAGGATGATGGCTGCGGTGATGATGACCGTTCCCATCTTCGCCATGGATGCTTTGATGGCGTCTGTCACCGTCATCCCTTCTGCCGATTGTTCACGGAAACGATCCATGAGGAAGATCGAGTAGTCGACCCCAAGGGCCACAAGCATGACGAATCCGAAGAACGGCACGGCCCAGCTGATGCCGTCATATCCAAGCCCCTCCACGAAGATCCACTCGGCTACGGCCACAGACGTGAAGTATGTCAGAAGCAGGGATCCGATCATGTAAAGCGGCATGATGAAAGAACGGAACAGGATTGCCAGGACGACGAACAGACTGATGAGCATGATCGTCACGGTTTGGGTGAAATCACTCGTTGAGATTTCACTCAGGTCGCGGTTGATGCTCGAGACCCCTCCGATGGCAACTTCACTATCTTCGAGTGGCGAATCCTTGATCACACGTTCGGTTGTTTCATTGATGCGCTCAACGGTGTCGATGGCTTCCGGTGAATACGGATTATCGGACAGGATGACCTCGAGCTTCATCCCTTGTTCGTCTTTAAAAGAGTAACGGTCGATCACTTGGGCAAAGTCTTTATTATCTAGAGTACCGGGTGGGAGATACAAGCCCGTATCCCGGATGGTTTGACTGTCGCTCATCCCCTGGAGCTGATCACCTGCCTGGTTCAATCCATCTGTGATCTGGTTCAGGCCATCCAATGGATTCGGCGCCCCTGATTGAGGTGCCTGACCCTGCCCGGCCATGGCTGCTTGCTGGCTTAGTCCTTTTACAGCCTGGTCGAGACCATTTGCCGCCTGATCGACCCCTTCAGCAATCTTTCCGAGCTGATAGTCCGCATTGAATTCTTCAATCGCGTCCCCGGCAGGTCGTGTGATGGAGCGGACGCTCTTCACGCCGTCGACTTTCGCAAGCTCTCGGCTCAACTTTTCAACATAAGGGACCGTATCCTCGGTCACAAGCTTCTCATCGCTTGAAAGCAGGACCTGCACCGGCAGGGAATCCCCTTGACCAAATCCGTCTTCAATCGCTTGAAGACCTTTGACTGAATCATAGCTGTCTCCTATTTCATCTACCGTGTTGAATGAAAGGGCATCGTCATAGGTGAACAACAATGGAACTGTGATGATCGCCACTACTGCCATGGACAGCAGGGGTCGATTGACGGAAAGCTTGCCCATCCACGCCCATAATTTACTGTCATTGTGAGAAACGGATTTTTTTGAAGGCCAGAAAAGCTTTTCCTTCAATGTGGCCATGAAGAACGGCATAACCGTGCTCAAGACCAGAAGGAGGACCGCAATTCCGACCGCTACGGCCACGGCTGATTTAAAGATTGGGAAATCGGCAAACCCGATGGCAAAGAACCCGATGAACACGGCGAGCCCGCTTATGTAAAGTGTCCGCCCCGCTGTCTTATACGTACGGATAATCGCCTCATTGATGGGCTGACCCGCTCCCAGTTCTTCCTTGAAACGGCTCAACAGCAGGATGCAATAATCCGTCCCGATCCCGAACAGGATGGCGACAAGGAAGATTTGAGTGTAGTTCGAAACAGGAAAACCGAACCAGTCAATGAAAAAGGCCACGATCGATTGACTCAGCAAATACGTGATCCCTACCGCTACAAGGGGAATCAGAGGTGTCACGATGGAACGGAACACGGCGAGCAAGAGAGCAAAAATCAGCACGACCGTAATGATTTCCGTCCGCTTCAATCCTTCCTGTGCGCTCAGATTCACATCGTTATTGATGATGGCTTCCCCCGTCAAGTACACAGATGACTCTCCTTTGAGAATATCTGATTTTATAGAGTCCGCCAAATCTACGACTTCCTCCTGTGACCCATCGACCGTGATGGGCACGAGGACAGTCTTTCTGTCTTCCGAGACGAGCTGGTTTTCCAGTTCCTCGCTTTCAAACGGATCGAGGACCGAACTGACCGGATCTCCAAGCTTCTTCATTTCCTCTACATTCGACGCAATGTCTTTCTTCGCCGAATCCGTCAATGTTTCATCCAGTGAGTACACCACGGAGATCGTTTCATCCCCGGCACCGGCATCATTCAGCATTTCCATCGCTTTCTTCGATGCTGCATCATCCGGAAGCTGGAACGTACCCGCTTCCTCTGCCTGTTTTGTGAGGTTCGGTGAGATGACAAATAATAATGCCGTTATGATGAGCAGACCAATCGTAATCGGCCACTTGAATTTGATAATGGATTTCATCCTTTTTCACCCTCCAATTTTAAAATGGTTTTGATTTTCCGGAACATGGTGAGGAATTGATCCAACTCTTCATCCTTCACCTGATCGGCGAATAAAGCTTCAATATAGGTATAGACCGCTTGATCCGACTCCGCCACGACCTTATGACCTTCATCGGTCAGACAGACGAGTTTGGAACGCTGATCCCCTTCAGCCTTGACGATTTCAATCAGATTCTTCTCCTCGAGCTTCTTCAGACGGTTGGAAACCGCACTCTTATGAACACACTGAAGCTCTGCGATCATCCCGGCAGGAATCGGTCCATTCTTACTGACTAGCTTCAGCATCTGGATCTGCTCCGGTGAATACTCCTGCCACACCTCTGCCTTTACATTCTTCAGCACCCGCTCTGTCCCGAATACCATGACATCCTCGAACAGCTCGACTGCTTCGATTAACCGCTTATCCAACTAGTTGACCCCCTAAACTAAATATCGCTATTTTATAGTTTAGGGGGGCAACTATACGGAGTCAAGTAATAAGATGAAAATGTACAAATAAAAAAACCTCGGACTGTCGTTCACTTCTCCGCAGCCCAAGGTTCTTTTAGTCCCGGTATCCTTTCCCGATCACTTTCAGTTTGTCTTTTGAAACGTACACATCAATATCTCCCAGTGAATGATTGTTTCCCGTATAGAAAACGATGATATACGTTTGTTTCCCATCATAATGATGATCCTTTAAGACACCCATTTGGTGATTCACAGTCCCCTCTTTCAGGGTCGCATTTTCCAGTCCCCTTTTATTTCATGCTTTTCTGACCGTGAAAGAGAATCATAAGCAGTTTTGATTACGGGATTTGCGTCTTGATCATCCCCCTGACCACAACCGCTCATGGATACACATATGATGGCTATAGCCATTATGACCTTTCTCATCGGCTCCCTCCACGCTTTTCCCTCATTATCTCTAATGTTAAAAAGGAACGCACTATTTTCCAGAATTTATTGACAAATATATTGATCGGAATCATATAATGGTATTACCATAATTAAAATTGGTATTACCAATCAGGAGGTATCAAAATGAAAGAACGCTCTTCGGATCTCATCGCACGGGACATTACCCGATCCATTTTGGCAGGAGCTCTTGAGATCCATGACTCCCTTCAATCGGAAAGGGATCTCGCTGCCCATTATAAAGTCGGTCGCCCCACCATCAGAGAAGCCCTCCAGCGCCTGGAACGTGACGGCTGGATCACCAGCCGCAAGGGGATGCCCGCTGTCGTGAATGATTACTGGAAGCAGGGGAACTTGATGACGATCGTCACGATCCTTCAACACGAAGAGGAGATTCCAGATGAATTCATCATCCATATGCTACAGCTGCGGATCTCGATTACCCCGGCTTATTTCATGGATGCCTTGGAGAACGGCAGGCTGAAAGTCGTTTCCCTCTTTGCCCCGTTCGAGGACATACCGGACGAAACCAATGCCTATGCGGAATTCGACTGGCAGATCCAGCACGGGGTTGCCATGCTGTCGCCGAACCCCATTTACCTCTTGATCCTGAACAGCTTTAAGGATATTTATATCAGGATGGCAGAGAAATACTTCTCGGAACCTGAACATAGGACTGCTTCACGTGACTATTACCACAGACTTCTGGATTGGATATTGGCCGGTGACATCCAACAAGCCGGGCAAACCATCCGGGACATGATGGAAACAAGCATTAGGCTATGGAAACAAAAAATGGATGGAGGCATGGAGAAATGAAGGAGAATCGATTGTATCGGGATTTCTTTTTACACTTAGACATTTTGATCATGATGGGCATTTTTCTTGTGGTACTTGGCTTTTTGTTCACGATGGAGCTTTCCCTGTTCAGTCTATTATTTTTTGCCGCAGGGATTGTCACCTACATGTTCAGCGAATACCTCACCCACCGCTTTCTCTTCCACATCAAGTCACCGAAGAACCCTTTTTTACTGAATTTAATTAAACGCCTGCATTATGATCATCACAAAAAACCGAATGACCTGAAGCTCCTCTTTCTGCCGATCTGGTACAGTGCACCCAACCTGTTTGTCCTGTGCCTGTTGTTTTACTTCAAAACCGGCTCGATGTCCTTTACCCTTGCGTTCACCACCGGGGTCCTCTTCATGTTCTTTGTATACGAATGGAAGCACTATATCGCTCACCGGCCAATGAAGCCGAAAACACGGTTCGGCCGCTGGCTCAAAAAGACGCATATTCTTCATCATTATAAAAATGAGAATTATTGGTACGGAGTGTCCACTCCATTTGTTGATGTGTTGTTCGGGACCTACAAAGAAGGGGATGACGTGGAGATGAGCGAGACGGCAAAGGATTTGGAGAAGAGGGCATAGAAAAAAGCCCAATCGGGTTTGAACCGATCGGACCTTTTTCTTCTATTCCCACTTAAACACATAACTGGCAATGGCAAACCCGCCGACGAGCCACGCTCCAAGAATCAGCGTCTCTGTTCCAAGCTCCCAAAACGGCGTCTCGAGATTCATCGTCTCCCGGAGCGCTGAACTGAGGTGAGCAATCGGCAGCACTTTCACAATGGGCTGGATGATGTCCGGCATATCGTTGATCGGGAAGAACACCCCGCCGAGAAACAGCATTGGGAACGTCACGAAACCTGCAATCGGTCCCGCACTTTCCGGGTTCTTCGCCATCCCGGCAATGATGAAGCCGAGAGACATGAACGCCAGGGTCCCAAGGATGATAAAGAAGATCATCGCAAGCCACGAGCCCGCTACATTGATGTCAAAAATGAGATCGGCAATCAGTACGACAAGGAGTGCCTGCGTCCCGTTCAGCATCAGGCGCGCCGTGATCTGGGCCGCGATGAAGGTAGATGCCTTCAGTCTCGTCCCCTGCATGCGGCGGAGGATCCCGCGTTCCCGCCATGCGGAGATCTGACCGGCCACCCCGTTCATATTGTTGCTCATGATCATCATGGCGACGATACCGGGAACAAGGAAATCCACATAGCGAATGTTCAACGCTTCGATCCCGACTTTTTCCACCGTCACGACAGGCTTGTAATCGACAAGGTCCTTACTGTATTGATCGATGATCCCATTCACAACCGTAATCCCTAGCTCCGCGGTGGCCAGGTTCTTTTCGTTATAGTATACGGGAATCGAAAACGGCTCTTCCCTTGCTTTCACGTTTTCACCGTATCCTGCCGGGATTTCGATCAGAAGCTGGATATCGCCATTTTTCACGGCTTGCTTCCCGGCTTTGACGTTATCGAATGAAGATGTGTTGAATCCTTCATTCTCATTAAATACGTTCTTTAATTCATTTGAGGCATCCGTTTGATCGCTATCGATCATCCCGACAGTAAGTGAAACGGAATCCCCCCCTCCAGCGAATGAACCCAGCGCTACCATGAGGATCACCGGGAAGAGCAGGGTAAAGAATATAACTTGCTTGTTTCGTGCAAAAATCCGTAACTGTGCCAGTGTCAGCTGCCAATACGCTTTCATGATTCCCGCAGCCTCCTTCCTGTCATATGAATGAAGACATCCTCGAGTGTTGCCTGACGGGTCTGAAGGTCCTCGATTTTCAAGACGTGCTCAGTCGACAGAGTGATGAGTGAGGTCAACGCTATTTGTAACTCATCTGTATACAACTGGACGAAGGTATCCTTGATGGCCACGTCCTCCACCCCATCCATTTTCATAAACCACTCCTGTTCAGGAGGATTGTCCAGATGAAACTCGATCGTACTCGTTGACTGCAATGTTTTCACAAGATTCGTCGGCGTATCAAGGGCAATCAGCTCCCCCTGATCCATAATGCCGATCCGGTCACAAAGCACGTGGGCTTCATCCATGTAGTGAGTCGACAGGATGACCGTCTTCCCCCGCTCCTTCAGTCTGAGAACAATATCCCACAGCGTCCTTCGTGCCTGTGGATCCAGTCCCGTCGTCGGTTCATCGAGAAAGACGATATTCGGATCATGGATCAGTGCGAGGGCAATTGCCAGACGCTGCTTCTGCCCGCCGGACAATCCCTTGATCCGGTCCTTCCTTTTTTCGGTCAGCAGCATATCCTCGATCAATTCATCGATATCCACATTCTTCGGATAAAAGCTCGCATACAAATGGAGGATCTCCTCCACCTTGAGGAGTTCAAACAGCGAAGTCGACTGAAGCTGAACCCCAATCACTTCCTTCACTTTATTCACATCTTTCCGTACGTCAAAGCCCGCTAAGCTTGCCGTCCCCGCGTCAGGCTTCCGGAGCCCGACGAGCATCTCGATCGTCGTCGTCTTTCCTGCCCCATTGGGTCCAAGCAAACCGAAGATCTCCCCCTTCTCCACCTGAAAGCGGACTCCCTTCACCGCCGTAAAGGAACCATATCTTTTCACTAAATCTTTAACATCTACCATGACTTCATTCGGCATAACGAGCCTCCTTTTAAAAAAACGTAACCGCCCATGAATGAGCGGTCCAATTCCTGTTGTTTATACTCGATGATGATCTGCACGCCAATTTTGTACAGCTTTTTTAATGTCACTAGGCGATAAGCTTTCCGTCAATGTCTTTTCGACTAAGGTTGTCAACTCTTCATCCGGCGCGAACCGGAGAGCGATGATCTGCTTCAGAGATAGATTGCTATCCAGCTCATTCCCCGTTAAACGGTAATAACGGAAATTCTCTTCTGCACGGATGACGCGGTCCTGAACCTGAAGGGCATACGTGCGGAGCCTCACTCCGATGAGGATGATGGTGATCACCGCCACGAGAACTAAAAAGCTGAGCAGGGTTTCGTCTCCCACATTCTTTACGAAAAACGTGATTGTCAAAATGAGAGTGATAAGGGCAGACAGGGCAATCCCTACATGGAAGACGGGATCAACCTTGCTGTGATTTTCATAGTTTTGCTGTTTCATGTGTACCTCCTGGGGGGTTATTGATTTATTATATAACAGAACATCATTAAATAGTGGGACGGAACTAAAAGAACACACCTTGAAAGGATATTCAGGAGTGTGTTCTTTTATGCAATCTTTTACGGGTGATTCTGTCAGTTAAACTTATTATTCAAGCCCCTCAGTTCTTCCGACATCTTGACCAACTCTTCAACGAAACGATTCATTTCTTCTGTAGAACCGCTCATTTGTTGGGTGGAAGCCGAAACCTGCTCTATACCTGCCGCATTCTCCTCTGAGATGGCAGCTATTTGTTCAATGGACTCCTTCATGCTGACTTGTTTTGACTGTACCTTCTCCAGTTGGATGCTCACCGTTTCCACAAGTCCGTTCATATCCGAGAGGGTCATGGATATATCCCCGAATGCGACACCCGTTTCATTTAAATTCCTGCGGCCGTTCTCCACCACTTCCAATCCATTTAAGAGAATATGAGCCATTTCATTTGAATTGCTCCTCACATTGTTCACGATATCATGTATGCTCTTGACAGATTTCGAAACGCTTTCAGCCAGCTTCCGAACCTCATCGGCCACCACCGCAAAGCCTTTACCCTGTTCTCCCGCCCTCGCTGCTTCAATGGCTGCATTCAATGCCAGCAAGTTCGTTTGATCCGCGATCTGACTGATCAATGTGACCAGAGACGTGACTTCATTGGTTTGTGATTCGAGGGTTTGAACCTTATTCACCGAGTTGTTTACGACTTCATAAATATGTTCCATTTGATCGATTGAATTTTTCATGAGCCGGGCTCCCATTTGAGTGTTTTTCTCCACTTTTAAAGAAGCGTCCATTAGATGCTCTCCCTTGTTTCTTGACTCGTTGATCAAGAACGTGAATTCTTCCATATCCACTAACATGTCTGTTGATAGCTGAGCTTGGGATTCTGCACCAGATGCCATTTCTTCCATGGTGACAGCAATTTGGGAAGAGCCTTCGGACACTTCATCTGATGTCGTTCTTAACACTTCCCCCTGCCGGCCTACATTCGTCGAAGCAACTCGGATTCCATTTAGCACTTCGCCGAGAGATTCCGTCATCTTATCCATGGATTGGGTCAATCCTACAATTTCATCCTTATACTTATTATCTATTCCCTTTAACTGTTGTTTCGCTTGAGTCACATTCCCCTCTTTAATGGACAATGCCACCTGACTCAATTGTGAAAGGGGCTTCAGCCGCTTACCTAAATAATAGTAGATGCCTATTACTACCAGCATGAACACCACTAGGAAGATTCCGAGAAATAATGGGAGTGATGAAGACAAGACTTCTTGATTGATTGCTCCCACTTCCTTGGCATCCATGTCTACGCCAAGGACACCGATCACCTTCCCGTCACTCCCTTTAATGGGAACAAAAGTTGACAGATAATCACCGTACTCAGGATCTCGAACGATATCTGTACTATTCACTCCCCCTTCAAGAGCAGGAGCTACATCTTCATATGTGGTGGCCGTTGTCGGTTCTCCGACAGGAACCGCCTCTTCATTTGATGACAACCCATCCACCATAATCTCTACCTTTTTTTCATTGACCTGAAGAGTATACACATACATGGCCCCGGTTTTTTCACGATACTCGTTCAGTAATTCCCGAAGTTCTGTATAAGTATCATCTTTCACAGGATTATTCAGGAACCGTTCATACTTCTCCATATCTATTTCTGCGGTGATTCTCTCTGCATCAAGAATCGTATTCTGACTAATGGTCTCATAAACCGATTGATTAGAAGTCAAATAGATTAATACACCACTTATGATCGATAATACCCCGATCACGATAACGAATACCGAAGTCAAGAAAGCTCTTAATGTATTTATCCGTCCTTTTTTTATATTCACCGTTTATCCCCCCATAAATGATGAACAGCTCCTGCAGATGATCTCAGCATAGATGCCCTGGACACTATTCATTAACTATATTATCGGTGATCAATCTCTATTTTTTAGAGATTGGAGGAGATATTTATTCCTATTTTTAATGTGGACGTGCGCCTTCTGCACCAGGTTTCATATCATTATCCTTTGGCGGGATCCTTTCATTCCGTTATGGACGAATTCACAGGCGATCTCTTTTCCTTCTTGAGTTGGTTTAACTAAATCCCCTTTATAGTTTCTCTGAAAAATCAAGAAGGTAGAGAAACATTCAAGAAGCACCGTTGCTGGGCTTTTTAGTCTTTCATTAAAGCCCTGGCTTTATTTATCTGGTATTCCGATACTTGAACGATCCCGATGGCGTTCTCTTCCCCGTCACACCCCTGCAACGAGATGAACCCACTCTTTTCTTCAATTCCTTCGCATACCGCCTGACTCTTTTCTTCCCCGGTCCCGGTCTTTAACACATAGTGGACTTCATTTCCATCGAATGACATTTCATTGATACTGACCTGATTGTTGAAAAAGTTCGATACCGTTACGTCGGATTCTTTCTTTTCCTCCACTCCGTCTACGAATCGCAGCAGTTGTTCGAGGTTCGATACCTCGCCTTCTTCATCCACCAGCGTGTCTCCGTTATCCGTCGCTACTTCCATGGTGTACGCATCGGCCTGTTCTGTATTAGAACAACCGGTAAAGAGTAGAGAGCCGGCAATAAACATAAAAGTCATTTTCCTCACTATATCCTCATCTCCTATCATATTCGTGTACTTCTTCAGTATAGTGGAATTGGAAATAATTTGAAAACACTTTTCGTATCGAATATTCGTTTTAGACATTGCATCCGATGTTGATTGGATGCTTATTTGTCATTTTTGCTACTTCAGTTCATTGATTCGTTTAGTTAATTCGCTAAACTTTCCGTCAAGCTCTGCATAGCCTTCATCACCCGGCATCATGAAACTCAGTCGCCCCAATACTTCCTGTCTGTCCGTCTCGAGCTTCATCCGCTCCTCTTCCTTGTCATCCCGTTTTGCTAGCGGCTCATCCAGCTGTTTCTCTATGGTGCCTTTTTCCATGACAAGCTTGATCCCCGTCGTTTTTTCAAGAAAATAACGGTCATGGGATACGAGGATCAAGGTTCCGTTGTAATCGGACAGGGTTTCCTCCAGCTGCTCCCGGGAAGCGAGATCCAGGTGGTTAGTCGGTTCATCGAGGATCAATACGTCCCTTTCTTCGAGAATGTACTTCATCAGTTTGACCTTCACCCGTTCCCCCATGCTCATGTTTCGGATCGGGGAATGCCAATGAGACGTCTGGAATCCGAGATGGTTCATGAGTGTCTGAACCTTCCCTCGCTCTTCATAGGTTTCTTTATGGAAGAGCTCTCCCGGCGTCTGGTCTAGTGGCAGATCGAACACTTCCTGGGTCAGGTAACCGATATTGGCGGATGGTGACATCCATACGTCGCCTTCTGTGGGTTCTATTCCCATGATGATCTTCAGCAGTGTCGTTTTTCCGCTTCCGTTCGGTCCAAGGATTGATACCTTTTCACCATGCTGGATGGTGAAATTTGCGTTTTCAAATAAGGTCCGTCCCTCGAATGATTTCTTCAGTGTCTTTACTTCAAGGAACCGTTTCCCCGTTTTATGGGTGGATTGGATGGAGAAGCGGACGCTGTGTTCCTTTTCGACTGCTTCTACTTTTGTTTTTTCCAGTTCTCTTTCCAGACGTTTTTGCTTGGATTTGACCTGGCTGTCCGTACGTTTTGCTTTGACACGGTAATGTTCCTTATACCCTTCCTGTTTCGTGGACTGGGCGTGGGCTTTTGCGGACCAGGATGAGAGTTCTTTCATCTGGTTCTCAATTCGCTCCACCATTTTCTGCTGTTTTTCATACTCCCGTTGTTGAGTCAACCTGCGCTCTTTGCGCGCTTCCATGTAGCTGGAATAATTACCTTTATGCTCAATCAACTTCTTCCCTTCGATGGACCATATTTTCGTCACAGCTTCATCGAGGAAATATCGGTCATGTGAGACAAGGAGAATGGTGCCTTTATACTCTTTAATCTGTCTAGTCAGTAGCTCCAGACTCTGTCGATCCAGGTGATTCGTCGGTTCATCCAATAAGAGAAGGTCCGCTCTCTCTGAGAAACCCTTGGCAAGCCTCGCTTTCAGTTTTTCTCCGCCGCTCAACTGCTGAAATTCTTGACTGGGAACTTGCCATTTTTCCATCAAAGCAGCTTGGGTTGGATTCATTCCTTCTGAGGAATGGGTTTCGGTTTCCTGCTCTACCATGGTGATCGTCACATCAGAGTGAAGCCATTGGATCTGTCCTTCCATTGGTGTCCGTTCACCTGCGATTAATTGCAGTAAGGTCGACTTTCCGGCACCGTTATTCCCGATGATCCCGATGACGTCCCCCTCCTGCACCCTGCCATTCACCTTTTCAAATATGGTATGGTCCATTAATTCATACCGTACATTCAATAATTTCAATATTTCTTTCATCGTATCTTCCCCTCTCTTTGAAAAAGGGAGAACAAAAAAATCCTCCCATTGGTTCTGGAAGGATTAGCCGTACCGGTCACGTACACAAAGAAAGCTATCAATCGTTCAATAGCTAAAAACGCATATAAAAATGGGCAGACTAATCCTATTTTAAGTTAATTTGAAATATGGAATTTCAAACGTCTCGAAAATAAGATTAGTTCTTCATCGTCCACCCATCACTCCTGTCATATTTAGTAAATTTACTATATCATGAAACTCTAGGGGGATGCAAAGCCCTTTTTGAATCGTATCATATGGAAAATAAGTGGTAAGATAAGCGTAAGAACTAATTTTGCCTATATGGTAGATGGGAGAGTTGCAAGTGGATTCGATTTGGTTGGAATATGGATGGACATTATTAGTCCTCATCGGCCTGGAGGGCTTGTTATCGGCTGACAATGCCCTTGTCCTTGCCGTGATTGCAAAACATTTATCAGAGGATGAAAAGAAGAAAGCCATAAAGTATGGAATCTTCCTGGCATTCGCCTTCAGATTTGTGGCCCTTTTTGCCATTTCGTTCATCGCAAATGTCTGGCAGATCCAGGCGATCGGTGCAGCTTACCTGCTGTATCTCGGTCTCAAACATGTCATCAAAGCGAAGTTCGGAAAAGAAAATAAGAATAATCAGGAAGAAACGGAAGAAGAAGCAGCGGGTAAAGGATTCTGGCCGACGGTTGGGAAAATCGCCCTGGCAGACCTTGCCTTTGCCATCGATTCCATCCTCGCCGCTGTCGCCCTTGCCCTCGGTCTGCCCGACTCTCCACTGGGGGATTTCGGAGGTATGGACGGTGGACAATTCATCGTGGTCGTTCTTGGCGGAATTGCAGGACTGATCCTGATTAAATATGCGGCAACCTGGTTCGTCCAGCTGCTCGAAAAGCGACCTGCACTGGAAACGACGGCTTATGCCATTGTTGCCTGGGTCGGAGTGAAACTTGCCGTCATCACTCTTGCCCATGAGGATATCGGAGTTCTTGATCATGATTTCCCACACAGTACCGTATGGACCCTGATTTTCTACGGTGTTCTTGTCGGGATCGCCCTGTTGGGTTGGTTTGCTCCTGGTAATAAAGGATCCAAGCAAAGTTCGGTTTAAAAGAAAACGTCCTGTGAACAAATCACAGGACGCTTCTTTATGTCTTTATACTCCCGGGAACCAGCCCGGGGCGTTCATGATCGCATTCCATAACGGATCCGGGACGACCAATTCTTCCTGATTCCCTTTGTCAAGCTCCGTCACGATTTCATCTTCTCTTCCTTCTTTGATCTTCTTGAGCCAATCAGGATCGATGATCAGTTCGCGGCCGAGGGCGAGTAAAGGAACGCCTGACCCGAATGCTTGAACGGCATCATCCGCAGAATAAATTGAACCTACCCCGATGAGAGGTGTACGGTCACCGATGGTTTCCAGCAGATAGTCGATCCTCGCTTTCTCCAGGTCATCCACGCCTTTTCTTGGCTTCGAGAAGAAGTCGAACAAGGAGACATGAAGATAATCTAAGTCTTTATCTGCAAGGGCATCCACGAGAGTCAGGGTCTCCCCCATCGTGAATCCATCCTCTTCAGGTTCTTCTGGTGAGAAACGATATCCAACGAGGAAAGATGGATCGGCATGCTCGGCGACCACGCTCTTCACCTTATCCACGATGGCAAGGGGGAAGGTCATACGGTTCTCAAGATTGCCGCCGAAACGGTCTTCTCTCTGATTCGTCATCGGTGAAAAGAATTGATGGATCAGATATCCATTCGCTCCATGAATCTCCACGCCGTCATAACCCGCTTCAATCGCACGGCGGGTCGTCTCACCGAACGCACCTATGATATTCTCGATCTCTTCTTCTGTTAAGGCTCTGGCTTTCTTCTCGTCATTTTCACCCATTACATCACTTGCGCTCACAACGTCTCCGTCTGGAACAAGATCAGGTGGGCATTGAACTCCTCCGTGGAAAATCTGGAGGACGGCTTTTGCACCCTGATCCTTGATTCCCTTTGCCAAACGTTCAAGGCTCGGGATCATTTCATCCGTATCTCCGCCAAACTCACCCGGGAATCCTTTTCCGTCAGGCGTGACATAGGTGCAGGCGGTGATTACCATGCTCACATCTTTTGAACGCCTCTCATAGTAGGCAACTTCTGCATCCGTGACATTGCCTTTCTCATCCGATGAAAAATTCGTCATCGGTGCCATGATGATGCGGTTTTTTAACTCGACTCCGTTTTTAAATGTATATGGTGTTAATAACTCTTTATATTTATTGTTCATGATTTTGCCTCCTTGTAGTTGTTCAAAGGAAATCTTAATAGATGTTTAGCTATTTGAACAGACATCTGCTTGGAGGATGTGTCCGCAAAATCTAAAATGGGCCTCCCTCGATTTTCGAGGGAGCCCCAGTTTGCATCCATTAATAATTTCAATTCGACCACCGATCTTTATTCTTATACCAATTTCCATTCGTTCGTTAAACAGGTAACTAAAGAGAGTAGCAAAAGAAGAAACCAACATTCCCACAAAGATGTTCAGTAATACGTTTAACCTTTTCTGCTGTTCTGGAATTTGGGTTGTTTCTTATATAATTGATATACTGTATGCATATACATTTTCAAGTTTATAAAAAATGGTATATACAAAGATTAAAGAAGGTGAACGTGATCGAACAGGAATTTGCTCTTTTTAGTATTGTAATAGTCATTGCACTCGGTATTTTCTCACAGTGGCTGGCGTGGCGAATTCAGTGGCCGTCCATTGTCATTATGTCGATAGCGGGACTACTGATTGGTCCTATTTCAAGAGTTATTAACCCACAAGCAGCACTTGGAAGTTTCTATAGTCCCATCATCTCTCTTGCTGTTGCAATGATTTTATTTGAGGGTAGTACAAGCCTGGATATCCGTGAACTAAAAGGAATTTCAAAATCGGTTTTTCGAATCGTAACGGTTGGTGCTTTTATAGCTTGGATTGGTGGTTCATTGGCCGCTCATTTCATTGCAGGACTCAGTCTCGAAATTTCTTTTATCATCGGCGGACTTTTTGTTGTAACAGGACCTACCGTTATTATTCCTATGTTACGACAAGCGAAATTAAAGCCACGAGTCTCTTCGGTGTTGAAATGGGAAGGAATTATCGTGGACCCCGTCGGTCCATTGCTTGCGTTATTTGCTTATGAGATTATACAAATTACTTCTCAGGATTCCTTCCATTTTACTGATTTTATTCCTTTCTTTGTCGACTCGCTTTTAGCCATTATCATTGGATACGTCATTGGAATATTAGTCAGTGTTCTTGTGGGCAAAGGATTGATTCCAGAATATCTTAAATCACCTATTGTCCTTTGTTTTGTGTTAATCTGTTTTATGATCGGTGAAGTCATAATGCATGAAACGGGGATGCTTGCTGTAACCGTAATGGGGCTTTCGTTAGCACGCACCAAAAAATATGTCCACTCCATTGGTAGTATCGGTCATTTTATGGAGAATATTTCAGTTATGCTAACTTCAACTGTTTTTATTTTGCTTACAGCTTCTTTAACGAGAGAGACCGTTTTCGAGATTTTCACTTGGCCCATTATCAGCTTTGTACTAGTCATGCTATTGTTTATCCGTCCATTATCCATTGGAATTTCAACCATTGGAACCGAGCTTACGTTACAAGAAAAAGCACTTGTCGGATGGATTGCCCCAAGAGGAATTGTTGCCTTAACGGTTTCTGGATATTTTGCGGAGCTATTAATTGCAGATGGTTATCAACATGCTACTATTTTAACATCTCTTACTTTAGCGTTAGTATTTATTACAGTTTGTGCTCATGGTTTTTCAATAGGACCACTGGCACGAAAAATGGGATTAGCCAATGCCAACTCTTCGGGTGTATTAATAGTCGGAGCCAGTAGCTTTTGCATTGCCTTTGCCAATCATCTGAAACAAATGGGGACATCAGTCCTACTAACAGATACATCCGAAGATCGTTTAAACCAAGCAAAGAAATTAGGAATCGCTACATACCATGGTGAAATCCTCTCTGAGCAAAGCGACTTCGATATCGACACTACTCCTTATCAAACGATTTTAGCGATGACGGGTGACGCTGCTTATAATGCACTTGTATGTCAATCCTATATCCCTAAATTCGGCTATAATAATACATTTACATTACCTATCGAAAAAAGTGTACTGGAAAATAGAGAATTTCCGCCTTTTGTGAAAAACCATTTGCTATTTCAAGAAGACGCAACGTTTCCAAAATTAAATAAAAAAGTGAATATTGGACATACCATTCAAACCATTGAAATTCAAAAGAAGGAAACCTTCCCCCATAAAGAACAATCATTTAAAGGAACACCACTATGTATCAAAAACAAAAATGGGAACATCTTTTTTATCACACTAAAAGGAAAACTCAATCTTGAAGAGGGGGATCAGCTTGTGGTGTTGGTGGATTAATCCACCAACACTCTCTTAATGATTGCAGAATTTGTTGAAATGACTGTAAATCTATCCAACTAAATCATAGATTTCGATGGAGCTCCCTTCAACATGAATTGAAACCATATTTCCTCAATTAAAAATGCCTCGACAAATAAAATCACAGCTTATAATGTTTTCAAATTGTATGACAATAGACATGGCTTCCCTTTTAAAATTAAAGCTATGGTAAACCAGGCTATTGATTCGAGCTCCAGGTGCTATGCTTTTCGCAGGCTCATCCATGGGTCTCCTCGGGGGTCAAAAAAATCCCCCGAACCAAAAGTCCGAGGGAACATTAAACATACTTCAGTATTCATCAAAATCCACTAAACCCATTGAAACCCCGCTATTTCAACTCCATCAACGCCACGCACTCGACATGTGCCGTCTGCGGGAACATATCCACCGGCTGCAAGTACTTTACACGATACTGCTTCTTCAGATAATCAATGTCTTTCGCAAGCGTCGACGGGTTGCACGATACATATACGAATGTCTTAGGTTTCACTTCTTTCAACGTATCGAGAAGCTTGTGGTCGCACCCCGTCCTCGGTGGATCGACCACGACGACGTCCGGACGCCAGCCTTCGTTTTTCCATTTTGGCATGAGAGTCTCGGCACCCCCGACGAAGTATTCGGCATGACTCACACCGAATTTCTCCGCATTTTTTTTCGCATCATTGATTCCTTCTTTGATGACGTCCATTCCGCGGATTTCTTTCGCTCCGTCTGCAAGCCATAACCCGATGGTACCGACACCACAGTAGGCATCGACGACTTTTTCTTCACCTGTAAGGGCAGCTGCTTTTTTCGCTTCATTGTAGAGCTTACTCGTCTGGATCGGGTTCAGCTGGAAGAAGGCACGGGCGGATAGCTCGTACGTGAATTCGTCCAGACGTTCTTCAATGCTTTCTTTACCTGACAGGTGGACCGTTTCGTCCCCAAATACAAGGGCCGTTTTCTTCGGATTGATGTTTTGAGCAATGGAAACGACTTCGGGAAGACGTTTCTGGATCTCATTGATCAGCAATTCCTTGCGTGGGATTTTCTTTTCAGAGGTGACGAGTACCACCTGTACTTCCCCCGTTTCGAATCCGACACGTGTTACAATCGTTTTCAGGATCGGCTTCTTCTTTTTATCATCGAAGACCGGGATGTTGAAATCGTTGATGATGCGCTTAATCTCCGTTGTCACTTTGTTTGTGAGCGGGTGCTGGACGATACACTCATCAATGTCGATAAGTTTGTTGGAATTCATGCTGTATAAACCTGCGATGGCTTTACCGTTTTGCGTTCCCACCTGGAACTGGCTTTTGTTCCGGTAATGCCATGGGTTGTCCATGCCAATTGTCGGTCGGATATCCAAGTCTTCTAGATTGAGCTTCGTGTGGCGCTCAAGGGATTGAAGAAGGATGTCACGTTTCGCGTCAAGCTGTCCTTCATAGGATAGATGCTGAAGTTGGCAGCCTCCGCATTGTTCATAGACAGGACATGGCGCTTTCACGCGCTCTGGTGACTTCTTCCGGATCTTTTTGATACGGGCTTCGGTGAATTTCGGATGGACTTTGGTCACTTCGACGACCACTTCTTCCCCTGTGAGGGCTCCCGGTACGAAAACGATTTTTCGCTTAAAGAACCCGACTCCTTCCCCGTTGATGCCGATTTTCTTTATGGTCAGAGGAAACTGCTGTTTCAGCTCGATTTTCACTTCATTGTGTTGTGTTTTTTTTACGTATTGCTTTTTCATTGATTCACGTCCGTTCTATTCGATACTTCTCCATAAATACAGGGATGCATAGCTTAAATAAGGATGCCAGGATGCGCTGAATTCGTCCAGCTCGTCCATGGTCGGTTTCTCTTCCATCTGAAATAATTTCTTGATGGCGTTCTGGATGCCGATGTCCGCTTTCGGGAATAGGTTTGGGCGGCCGAGTCCGAATAACAGAAAGCTTTGGGCCGTCCATGGTCCGATCCCGCGGATTTTTGTGAGTTCTTTGATGACTTCTTCATCCGTTTGCTTGGCGATCTTAGCTAAATCGAGTTCTCCACTCGACACCTTTTCCCCGACTCCTATCACATACTCCGCTTTTCGCTGACTGAACTGCAGTTCCCGCAGTTCCTCCACAGTGAGGGCTGATAGATCCTCCGGAGATGGGTAGAACCAGACTCCGTCCTTTTCCCAGCCATAGGTCGTGACAAAACGATGGGTCAGAGTAAAAGCGAACTTCAGGTTCAGCTGCTGATGGATGATGCTTTTGATGATGGTGGCAAAGGGATCGAACTCCAGAACCAGCGGTGTTCCCACATGCTCCTCAAAAATCGGCTTCAGGTCGGTTTCAAGAAAATGCGTGTGCATATCGTGGAGACCGGTTTGCCATTGGAATATGTCAGAAATACGCTTATGCTTCTCATTCAGATTCTCTTCGTTTTCAAAAGTGATGCTGAACTCAGGCTCATCCGTCGTACCTGTTGCCTGTACCCCGATGACCTCACCCTTCCCACTTGGAAGATAATACGGCACCTTCACACTTCTGTCAGCCTGGTCCACAGCATTCAACGGATCCAGCGCCAACCGCTCCAGAACCCGGTCAAAATCATACGGACCCTCAATCTTAACATTCCTAACTGCCATTAACCTCAACCCCCCGCACAAAACTTGTATGTGTATTATAGCACATACTCCTTTAACAGAAGAGGGACGGACCTTTAAAAGATCCCCCCCTCATTTGAAACGAATATATTTTAGGGACGGACCTCGATTCCTAGGACCAAGTCCTAGGAATGCAGGTCCGTCCCTCTTATTTCATCATTGGATGCTCGTCGAGGCTTTTGAATATGTAGCCCCGTTTTTTAAGGTCCTGTATGGCTTTCTCCAGTGCGTCCGCGTTGTCTTTTGAGACGGAGTGCAAGAGGATGATGGCACCGGGATGGGCCTGGGCCATGATATTGTCATAGGAGTACTGCCATCCTTTTTGCTGATCGGTCTTCCAGTCGATGAACGCGAGTGACCAGAAGACGTGTGTGTAGCCTTCTTCTTTGGCAATCTGGAGCGTGCGTTCAGAGAATACGCCTCTTGGCGGACGCAGATACTTCATTTCTTTCTGTCCAGTCAATTCTTTCGTTTTCACTTTCACTTTTTCAAGCTCTTCCCGGATCTTCTGATCAGAGCTTGCCGTGAAGTCCGGGTGATGCCAGGAATGGTTTCCGATGATATGTCCTTCTTTCACCATCCGCTTGACGAGGTCCTCGGCACTCAGCAGATAATGCCCGGTCACGAAGAACGTGGCTGGTACTTTTTCCTGTTTCAGGACATTGAGGATCTTTCCCGTATAGCCATTTTCATACCCGTTGTCGAATGTGACATAAAGTACTTTTTTATCCGGTGAGCCTTTATAAAAGGCATCGTACTTCTCAAGGAGCTGGTCATATGCTGCTCCCGCTTCCGGCTGTTCTTCATTTTGACTCTTTTTGAATCCCCAGCCGATCGGATTATTGGATACTGCATAAGCCTCGGCCGGTATGAGCAATACTAAGATTGCCGCTATTATGAACACTTTTAGTGATTTTCGCAAGTTGAACCCTTCTTTCACTTCCGTTTCCTATAGTTTTTGAGAAGTCGAAGGATTCATGTGTACTAATAGTATCCATAAATGGGATGGCGTATGAAAATTCTGTTCATGAATGATGGTTTTCTCGCCGGTTGAGGCAGTTTAATCGTTTGTCCCTGTACTTTTAGTGTTTGTGGCGGCAATATTAACGGTCGTTGCGGCACTTTCTCTTTCTTCCACCATTGAAGGTCCGTCCCTCTATTCAAAAAACGTTTGATATTTCGTGGCCATTTCGGTCAGTTTGCCTTCATGTTCGTCGATGAAGGTGGAGACAGCTTTTTTGTCCCAGATGTTTTCCCCCTTTGGAAAGTCGCTGAATTGTTTGGACATACCTGCGACCATTTTGTCCCTGGACACGGATACCATGGATTCGTCCACGGTGAAGTGATATTCTTTTGCATTGGGAACGAGAAGGGTCAGATAAATTGCGTTGTAGTAGAAATTTTTCCGATTGACGTTGGTGCCATCGAACCAGTACTCATTCACATCGCTTTCAGATAGCTTCCCTTCTTTCTCATAGCCGTATGTTACCTTCACCATTTCACCGGAAAGGTCGATCTCCTTGATTGTCTCGCCACCGGGAAGCTCTTGCAGAATGGCCTGTACTTTGGAGTTATCTCCTACATAGGTTCCGCTATTTTCTTTTAAAATATCCAGTTTTACATCGTCAATGGAAGTGATATCCGCATCTTTTTCAGGATTCGCGGCACACCCGGTCAATAAGATCATCAAGGTTAGAATCAACATGCCAAATAGTTTATTGAATATCATACTAATCCTCCAGCTCTTCTGTTTGTATGTTATACGGATGAACGTCCTTTCAAGTTTCATTTCTCCACCTATATTAACATAATCACCCATAAGAAAAACCACCCCGCAGCCTGTACGAGGTGGTACTTTCAACTTATTTAAACACTTTTTCCTTAAACTGAGCCAGTTTTTCCAAAGAAGATTTATCGACTTCTTCATGAAGGCTGTTGCCATGAGAATCCATCGTCACAACAGCCGTAAATCCTTCTACATTCAGGTGCCACATCGCTTCCGGAATACCGAATTGCATCAGGTCAACTCCGTCTACACCTTTGATACAATCAGCGTAATACTGAGCTGCTCCACCGATGGCATTCAGATAAACACCGCCGTGATCTTTCAAAGCAGCAAGGGTTTTCGGTCCCATACCGCCTTTTCCGATGACGGCGCGGATGCCGAAACGCTTCATGATATCGCCTTGATAAGGTTCCTCACGAATGGACGTCGTCGGGCCCGCTGCCTTCACATGCCAGTTTCCTTTATCGTCCTTCAGCATAACCGGTCCGCAATGGTAAATGATTTGTCCGTCCAGATCAACGGGAGCGTCATTTTCACTCAGATGCTTGTGGATCGCGTCACGGCCAGTATACATGCGGCCGTTGATATGAACGACGTCTCCCACTTTCAGTTCACGGATTTTTTCTTCCGTAATCGGTGCTTCAAGAACCACTACATTTGGCTGTTCACCAGAACTTGCCGCTGCCGTTTCGAGCTCAGCAACTGAACCTTGAGTCAGGTCGATCTTGTCGCCTTCCTGATAGAACCACTCGTCGATGCCGCCTGATGTCACATCCAACTTCACGCCTAAACGACGGAACGCCCAGCAGTTATACGCGACGGATACGAAGAAGCTTGCTGGGATACGATTCATGACTCCGACCTTACAGCCCAGCAGCGTCGTTTCACCACCGAATCCCATTGTTCCGATTCCAAGCTCGTTGGCATTTTCCATCACATACTCTTCCAGTTTACGAAGATCTTCGTTCGGATTCACATCCTCAACGGAACGGAATAGTTGTTCTTTTGCCAGATCATATCCGGAAGAACGATCTCCACCGATTCCAACGCCGATGAACCCGGCGCTGCAGCCCTGTCCCTGTGCCTGATACACCGAATGCATCACGCATTTACGAATCCCATCAAGGTCACGTCCTGCACGGCCCAGTCCTTCAAGCTCACACGGAAGGCTGTACTGAATGTTTTTATTTTCACAACCGCCGCCTTTTAAGATCAGGCGCGCATCGATATAATCCTTATCCCACTGTTCGAACTTGATGACAGGCGTCCCAAGACCAAGATTGTCCCCTGAGTTCGCACCAGTTAGTGAATCTACAGAGTTCGGACGGAGCTTTCCGTCTTTCGTTGCTTGTACCATGGCGGCATAAATCGCTTCTTTCATTTCAAGCTGATTTACGCCGACCGGTGTTTTTATTTTAAAAGTAGGAAGACCTGTATCCTGACAAATCGGCGATACATTGTCATCCGCCATCTTTACGTTGTTTGAAATGGTGTCCAGACTCATCGCTGAACGGGTTCCTGCGTTCTCACGGGCTTTCGCCGAGCGGATTGCACGTCGTACATCCCTTGGCAGGTTCGTGGACGTTTCCACAATCAAATCATACATACTTTGCTGTAATGTCTCTTTATTCATCGTTCTCCCCCTCTAAAGATCTCAATAACAGTCGTAATTTTCATTCATCATTATACTCCTATAAGAATGAGATTGAAAGGGATTTCACAATGGAATTTCCTTCTCGAAATAACAAGAAATCTCGTCTTCTTCCATATAAGTAAACCCGTTATTTTTATAAAATTGGATGGCGTCCGCCCACTGTTTGTTTGTTTCGAGAATGAGTCTGTGAGCGCCAAGAAATCGTGCTTTGTCTTCGAGATGCTGGAGCATGATACGGCCGAGTCCACGTTTTCTGTAGGAGGATAGAACAGACATCCGGACGATTTGATAGGTGTGATGTGACTCTTTTCTGATCGCACCTGTACAGATGATCTTGTTCTTCTCTTTTCCTACAAAAAAATGATGCTGCGTGCCGTCATATTCGAGTGAAATATCATGTATATCGGGATTAAGGGTGTGATCGATGAATCCAAAACGTTCGAGAAATCCTGAGAGGATCACATGTTTCGCCTGCTCGCTTTGATGTTTTTCGATGGGTGTGATGATCATGGGGTGTCGCTCCTTTAATAAATAGTGTTGTATTAAAAGTTAGACATAATGATGGGGAAATCCTGCTTGTGCATTCCTGCCTTTGGTGGTGAATAGGATGGAAGATAGGGGGGATCGACCGTTTTGGGGATTTATCGACCATTCTGCTAAAAACGAGAAATACTGACTTCCCACACCAAGGTCCGTCCCTCAAAAAAATAAGAGCCCCAGAAAGGACTCCTACTCACTCTTCTTAAATTGCTCGCATTTCACTTCTATATCATCGATCATGGCGATCAGGCGATCGATATCGTCAATGTCCGCTTGTTCGGGGTCGATAGAGTCCAGAACGTCGACGAACAGATTCAGGCGTTGTTTCAGATAGCTTACTTGTGAGTCTTTATCATTGATAGCTTTACCCAACAGTTCTCTCTCCTTTCAATACGTTTACTATGGTAACCAATAACTTTGCGATTGACAAGGGCTGGCCCTTTCTCAATAATGGATGAGTGACTTAATCATAAAGGAGCTTTTACGAATGAAAACTGAACCTCTCTCCAAGAAAATGTCCATCGACCATGATCCTTGGGAGGCTTACTTAGACGTGGATGAGCATGGTGATATCACCCTTTCCAATATCGAATTCACCACCACCACGCTCTGCAATATGAGATGCGAGCACTGCGCCGTCGGTTACACCCTGTCACCGAAGGACCCGAGTGCCCTGCCCATTGAACTGATCCTTGGAAAACTTGATGATATCAAGACGCTCCGTTCCCTTAGTATTACCGGCGGGGAGCCGATGATGTCCAAGAAATCCGTAGAACATTATGTACTTCCCTTACTCAAGTATGCACATTCCAGGGGCGTACATACCCAGATCAATTCGAACTTGACCCTGGACCTTGACCGCTATTTGATGATCGCCCCGTACCTCGATGTTCTGCACATCTCCCATAACTGGGGAACGATCGATGAATTCATCGATGTCGGATTTGCCAATATGGAGCGGAAACCAACGAGGGATCAGCGCAGGAAACTATTTGACCGCATGATTGACAACAGCCGTGCATTGTCCGAACGCGGAGTGCTTGTTTCAGCGGAAACCATGTTAAATAAAAACACTCTGCCGTACCTGGAAAAAATCCACCGGCAGGTAGTCGACGAAATGAATTGCGGTCGTCATGAAATTCACCCGATGTATCCATCGGACTTTGCTTCGAGCCTGGAAACCCTTACGTTGGAGGAAACACGTGAAGCCATCCGTGATATTCTTGCGTTTCGCGATGAGAATGTGTGGATGCTGTTCGGGACTCTACCTTTCTATCCGTGCAGCTCTTCACGAGAAGATCTGGATTTTCTGAAGGAACTATATTCGGCAAAGAAGGTGAGCGTACGAAATGACCCGGACGGCCGTTCCCGTCTGAACGTTAACATCTTTACCGGAGACGTCATCGTCACGGACTTTGGCGACACCCCGCCACTTGGAAATATCATAAACGATACGCTACCGGACATTTTTGAAAAATGGAAGGAGCAGCCCTTAGCGAAAGAACTGAACTGCCACTGTCCAATGGCCCGCTGCCTTGGACCAAACGTGCTTGTAAAGTCGATGTATTATCAGGATGTAGACTTTTCGAAGCGTGAAGCGAAGATTTCTCGGTAAAGGAAGGTGGAGGCTCAAATCTGTAGTAGATTTGGGCTTTTTTGATAGCTGAGGTACGGTCGTACCCTTGGAGAACAATTTCTCTTTCCTTCAGGGAACTTGTGCCTCTTGCAACCAAACTCGTGCCAAATGATAAACCTGGTCCCGGTTCCACACTATCTCTACGGGAGGTCCGTCCCTCTAAATACATCTTTAAACCCTTATTCTTCAGGCTTTCCACCTCTAAAATTAAGGTCCGTCCCTCAACTCTATCTCCTCATAAAAAACACCACGGATGTCCATCCGAGGTGTTTTTTATCCGATGGGTTCGCGGTCTTGTTTGGTGGTGATTTTTTCCATTGCCGGATCCATGACATTGTATTTTTGTTTTTTGATTTCAGCATAGATCTTGGCTCTTCTCGCTCCGAACCATACACGTAATGTGATGAAAGCGATTAATAGACCTCCAAAAATAAGTAAATAATTCATTGTATCTCTCCTTTAATTCTGAATATTCTAATTATTATAACATATTGAAGAAAATAATAAAAGAGTGAAATAAGTTTTACCCCATTTCACTCTTCTTTAAACCTTTATCTTGGTGTCTCACTGGCCATGAAGCCAAAATGGACGTGATCCTGAACTGGAATCCAGGCGCCGACTCCTTGAGACGTAACGTTTTTGACGATGATGGAGCGTTTGGTTCCTTTCATGACGAGGTAGACTTCCCCGTACGTCACTTTTCCTTTTTCATTGATGGCCGGGGCGTAAGCATATAAGTAACCAAGTCGTTTAGGTGAGATATTGTATACCTGATCCTTCTTCGTCCCTGCCCCGACGATGGTTTGGAAAGCAAGAGGCAGCTTGGATTTATCCATGGCTTTGATGAGCATCATTTTTTCTACATCATCAGCATGTGGAACCTTTGCCGTTAGTCCACCTTTTACAACCTTCTGTGCTTCCTGGACGTAGTGAATTTGGTAATTATTCTTTCCTCCGCGGTTATCAAAGTAATTCGTATTCACCTTTTGATACTCCCAGTTTGGAGATGTTTCCGTTGATGCATAGTTCAGCGGCCATTCCCCGAGATAGATCGTGGCACGAAGTCCGATCGTCGGTGCTTTATTGACGGTGGATTCGTTCAACATGCGGATCAGATTCGGATTTTCGATTCTCACATTAGAGGTTTCGATTAATTCCTGACTCCATTCGCTCGGTTGAAGATACGGCTGATCCTGTGTGGAGTTCGGATACGTATTTTCCTTGGCGATATTCAATACTGAGTTCGGGACCTTTATAGAGGTATCCTCCACTGACTGTGGAGTTTTCTCCGTTTTTGGTTTACTTTCTTTTTTGGGACTATTTGCAGCATGAATCCCAGTAGTGGCAACGAAAAATGCGAGAATGACCATAAGAGCAGTGCGCATTAGTTTCATGATTGTGACTCCTTTCAATCTTAGCTTAAGGGTTTGCCGTTAGTTTTTCCTAGAACCATTACCTTATCCCAAAAACTTTACTTGAAAGAATATTTACAACATTCAAATTATATCTTATACTATCAATGAAGAGGGAACGCCAGAGCTTCTCCTACAAAGCAGGCGTTCTCAATCATTCCTACATTCCCTAAAAAAGCAGTGGAATCCGTTATTGGGTTTCACTGCTTTTTTAATCGTGCTCCAAACTGCTCCAACCGGGGGACCGGATTTGTACAGCCCTTGTAGGGATAGATGCCCGGACATCCTTTAGGCAGTAAATCGACTGAGCACTCACTCTTCTTCTTTTTCACATTGATTCACCCCTATGCACACATTATTTCTATATACTATTCAAAAGCGTACAGGCGGTCCTCACAAAGTGTAGCCCAATAGAAAAAAGCCCCGGCGAAGAACCTCCGGGGCTTGTGTTCAGAGTAAATAAAATCCAATTCCCATTATGAAATATGCAGCAAGAAGGGTCAAGCCTTCAAACCAGTTGGTTTCCCCGTCATTGGAAATAATGACGGTAAGCAACACGGCAGACACCATCGCCACAAGTTCAGGCAGCGTAAACACAAGGGACATGCTCTTTTCAAAGAATAACGAAATCAGCACAAGTACAGGTGCCACAAACATAGCGACCTGCAGGGTTGAACCGACGGCAATCTCAACAGCGACATCCATCTTGTTCTTATACGCCATGATCACAGCCGAAGCATGCTCAGCTGCATTCCCGACGATGGCGACGATGATGACCCCGATGAAGAGCTCACTCCAGCCGAAGGCTTCCCCTACCTCTTCAAAGGTATGGACAAGTCGTTCGGAAACATAGGCAACGGCAAGCGTCGATAAAGCCAGGATAAGCAACGCCTTCCCCTTACTCCACTCCGGTTCTTCATCATGATCGTGAGTTTCTCCCCCTTCACTCTGATACACTCCGCGGTGAGTGACAAGTTTGAAGAAGAGGGCAAATAGATAAAGGAGGATCAGAATGACCGAGATTCCGATGGATAGATTCATGGTCTTCCCTTCATTCATCTCCATGGAGAATACTTCCGGAATGACGAATGCCACGATGATGGCGAACATGAGGAGACCGGAATTATGACGGGCATCGAACACGTTGAACTTCTGGCGTTTAAATTTCACGCCCCCCACGAAGAAGGAAAGTCCCGCAACCAGAAGGAGATTTCCAAGGACAGATCCTGTCAGGGAAGCCAAAACGACTCCGATCAAACCGGCTTTAAGTGCAAAGATGGAAATGATCAGTTCGACAGCGTTTCCGAATGTGGCATTGAGTAGTCCACCGATGCGGGGCCCCGACACAACGGCCAAACTTTCCGTCGCCCTTCCCATAAAGGCTGCCAATGCGATAATGGTGACACAGTAAACGACGAACATGATGACACTTGGCCAATGAAGCAGGGAGCCGATCACCGAAACCGGGACACCTGCGAATACGAGCAGAGTAAATACTTTATTCACGTTAACGATCCTTCCTTTTGCAGAAATTTGGTTAAAACAGTCCTGTTTAGACACATTATAGATAGAACCCATTTAGGAGGAATAGTAATGGCACAATCCTTGAAAGATAAAATTGTAGAACTGTTTTCCCATCATCAGATCGGCACCCTTGCCACGATCCGTGACAACAAACCGTACTCACGGTTTATGATGTTCGATCATGACGATCTTACTCTTTACACGGCAACCAACGAACATGCCCATAAGGCAGAAGATATCGCACAGAACCCTCATGTTCATATCCTTCTAGGCTATGACCGTGATTCCAATCACGAACATTATGTAGAAATCGAGGCTGAGGCATCGGTAGAAGAATCACCCGAGCTCAAAGCGAAATTCTGGAATGAAAAGCTCAAACACTGGATCGCAAGTCCCGACGATCCCGAATACCTGCTCCTCAAACTCACCCCCAAAACCATCCTCTACTTCGAAAAACCTGGAAGCGAACCCCAGGAGCTGTAGAAGAGGGACGGACCTCAAAATAGAAGAGATAAAATAGAGTTGTTGTTCTTTCAGGGGACGGACCTTCGAATGGGTAGAGACGTACAAGGGTTTCTATCCATTCGAAGGTCCGTCCCTCATCTATCCACTCACTTCAGACGAATTCCTGTTTCATTAGGGACGGACCTCCACACAACGATAAACCTCTCGTCCCCATCACCAGATAGAGGTCCGTCCCTCCAAACTCCTTATCCCACCAATTCAAATGTTTCTTCAATCTTAATGCTGTCCTGCACCGATTGCACCATGGAGCAGTTCTTTCGTGTAAGCTTCATAGCCTTTTCAATCTTCGCTTCGTCAAGGTCCGTCCCTCTAATCGTGAAGTGGAGGGAGATGGCTTCGACGCGGTTGGCTTCGTCTTCGTTGCGGGTGACGTCGGCTTTGATGTGGATGTCTTCAAATGGAATGCGCATCTTTTCCAGTACTTTACGAAGCACGCCCCCACTGCAGACGGCAACGGATGAAACGAGTAGTTGGAACGGACGGAATCCATATTCTTCGTTACCCGATACCTCCAGTTTGCCAAACCCTAAATCTGTGTAAAAACCGCCTTCTTGCATTTTATATTCCATTTCTTCTTCATTCCTTCCTTATTGTGTTAGTAGATGTTTTGATTTTACTCTATTCCCCCCGTATTGCCAAACATTGCAATTGAGGGTACCATCAAAGAAGATATTTACTACGATTGGGAGTTTTGACAAATGAATCAAACATTATCCTTCCGTTTCAAGGTCCTTGTCGGGATCGTTGCCATTTCAGGCTTCTCGCAGGGTATGCTCCTGCCCCTCATTGCCATCATATTTGAGCAGGACGGCCTGTCCTCCTCCCTGAACGGATTAAACGCAACAGCCCTTTACATCGGGATCCTGCTGGCCTCCCCTTTAATGGAAAGACCACTGCAGAAGATCGGCTATAAACCGATGATCATCATCGGCGGGATCGTCGTCGCAGCATCACTCTTATTGTTTCCGGTGTGGAAGTCTTTCTGGTTCTGGTTCATCCTCCGCCTTCTGATCGGAATCGGTGACCATATGCTTCACTTCTCTACCCAGACGTGGATCACATCGTTTTCACCGAAAGAGCACCGCGGACGGAACATCTCCATTTACGGGGTCTCCTTTGGGATCGGATTCGCCGTCGGCCCGATGATGACGCAGCTCATCACGATTCATCAGGCATTGCCGTTCATCATCTCATCTTTATTAAGCTTAACCGTTTGGATGTTTGTGTTTAAATTACAAAATGAATACCCTGAGCAGCAGAACATCGGGAGTGCCTCATTCCTGGGTTCGTTCCAGCGTTTCGGGAAGGTTCTCAAATACGCATGGGTCGCCCTGCTGCCGCCTCTCGGATATGGGTTCCTCGAAGCTTCCTTAAACGGAAATTTCCCTGTTTTCGCCCTGCGAAACGGATTGGCCATTGAAGCCGTGGCGATCCTCCTTCCTGCATTTGCGGTGGGAAGCATTATCTCACAGGTCCCCCTTGGCATTTTGAGCGACAAATACGGTAGACAGAATGTCCTCCTCATCGTCATGATGATCGGATTCCTCTGTTTCTCGGCTGCCGGAATCGTATCCCAATCGACAATCGGCCTATTCATTTGCTTCACCCTTGCCGGGATGGCCGTGGGTTCGACGTTTTCCCTCGGCATCAGCTATATGACTGATCTTCTCCCAAGGGAATTACTGCCAGCCGGCAACATCATGTGCGGAATTTTCTTCAGTTTCGGCAGCATGATCGGCCCTTTCATCGGTGGAATCACGATTGATTGGCTAAAAGGATCAAGCTTCTTCTATTTGATTGCCGGCATGATGCTGATGATCTTTGTGAGCCTCCTTGTCTTTTCATCTCAAAACCGACATGGAGAAATAACCCAGAATAACTAGCACAAAACCCTTTCCATCCTCATATACTTGTGGTAGGATTAGATTATAATAATTACAAATTACTAACTTCATATATTTTCAGCTAAGAGCACGTGTCGTTTTGCTGTCACCTTTCACTGGTGGCAGCTTTCGTCGTTTTATAGGGGTAATGACGTTGATTATTATTCTCAATAAGAATCTCACATTTTCAATTAATCAAAGGAGGAATATACTATGAGCTCGCAATCCAAAGCACTAACCATGGGGACACCGAATGATAAAATCCACTTCCTTGAAAAAATAAAGCCTCATGGAGAATTGATAGCCGCCCTCATCAGTGGCGTCTTTATACTACTTGGATGGCTAACATCAAATGATGATTCAAGCATGAGCATCATCTTCTACCTCCTTGCCTTCGCCATCGGAGGCTTCGCCAAAGCAAAAGAAGGAATTGAAGAAACCATCGAAAATAAAGAGCTGAATGTGGAAATGCTGATGATCTTTGCCGCTGTCGGTTCCGCCATCATTGGGTACTGGACGGAAGGAGCGATCCTGATCTTCATCTTCGCTGTCAGCGGTGCACTGGAAACCTACACAATGAATAAAAGCCAAAAAGAAATTTCGGCCCTTATGCAGCTCCAGCCGGAGGAAGCCTGGCTCGTCACCAGTTCCGGGGAAAAGAAAGTAAGTGTTGCAAGCCTCGAAATCGGTGATCATATCCTGATCAAACCCGGTGAACGAGTGCCAACGGATGGTGTCGTCGTAAAAGGCACAACCTCCATTGATGAAGCGGCGATTTCCGGTGAAGCCGTTCCCGTGACTAAGGGACAGCGGGATGAGGTGTTCGCCGGCACGGTCAACATCAACGGTGCCATCACGGTGGAAATGACCAAACCGAGCAGCGAAACCCTTTTCCAAAAGATCATTGACCTTGTCCAGTCAGCGCAAAGCGAAAAATCCCCTTCCCAACAGTTCATTGAACGCTTCGAAGGGACCTATGTCAAAATCGTTCTTGCCATCGTGTTTCTGATGATGTTCCTCCCTCACTTCGTTCTCGGATGGAGCTGGACGGAGACATTCTACCGGGCCATGGTTCTGCTCGTTGTCGCTTCACCCTGCGCCCTGGTCGCAGCCATCATGCCGGCGAGTCTTTCGGCTATTTCAAACGGTGCCCGCCACGGAATTCTTTTCAAAGGCGGAGCCCATCTTGAAAACTTGAGTAACATCAAAGCCATAGCCTTCGATAAAACAGGGACCTTAACGAAAGGGAAGCCTGTAGTAACCGATATTTTGCTTGCTGACAATGAGGAAGAACATGAGATAATGGGTATAGTTGCTTCCATTGAGAACCAATCGAATCACCCACTCGCACAAGCCATCGTCGGTCACTCAACCCGGGAGCTTAACGTGGAGCTTACCCAGCCCGATTCCCTTGAAGACGTCTCCGGCTGGGGAGTCAAAGCCCTTATGAAAGGGTCTGAATGGAAAATCGGGAAAGCGGACTTTGTGGATAAAATGGTAGCAGAACGGTTTATGAACGGAGCATACGAAAGAATTGCCTCAGAAGGAAAAACAACCGTATTTGTGGCAAAAGAAAATAAAATTGTAGCCCTGATCGCTTTAAAAGACGTGGTACGAAAGGAAACCGTCGAAGCCTTGAAGCTCCTTGAGAAGGAAGGTGTCCAAACGATCATGTTGACGGGTGACAACGAGAAAACAGCCCGCGCCATTGCAGAGGAAGCAAATGTCGCAAGTTACATTGCCGAATGCCTTCCTGAAACGAAAGTGGATGAATTGAAGAAATTAAAGCACCAATTCGGGACCGTCGGGATGGTCGGTGACGGTATCAACGACGCCCCTGCCCTTGCAACGGCCAACGTAGGGATTGCCATGGGTGAAGGAACCGACGTCGCCCTGGAAACCGCCGATGTCGTGCTGATGAAAAACGACCTGACCCGAATTGCCGAAGCCATCAAATTATCGAAAAAAATGAAGAGCATCGTCCAGCAAAACGTCATCTTCTCCATCGCTGTCATTATGCTGTTGATTGCGTCTAACTTCCTGCAGATCCTTGACCTTCCATTTGGGGTCATCGGTCATGAAGGAAGTACGATTTTGGTCATCCTGAACGGTCTGCGCTTGCTGAAGTAGCGTATTGAAGCATCCAATCTGAAAGGTTGGATGCTTTTTCATTTAACGTTATGGTTAAATAGATAATCGTATCCTTTAAATCCAGCTTATCCACATGTGAATATCTTTTCTCCTAGAATTATTATCCACAGCCTCTCACCCCCGACTTATCCACTATACCGATTGCCTAACTCCACTGTTCCCCATCCACTCCAACCAAGGTCCGTCCCTCCACACACTAATATTTTACTAAAATAATAATTTGTTATTGCTTTCTTGAAAGGGATATCATAAAATGTGTTTATGTTAGTGCAAACGGTTGCATCTATATTGCAACCTTTCTTGTTACATAGCGCGTTACGATGAAGACACTGCGAGATATGTTTCTTTTTATCCTGAAATGTAAACGCACTCATGTTATCCAATGTAAGAAAAATAGTCCAATAGATTGATATTAAAGGAGGAAATAGGTTTATGAAGAATTTATTGTCATTTGATTTTTGGCAGAAATTCGGGAAAGCATTGCTTGTGGTCGTGGCTGTCATGCCAGCTGCAGGAATCATGATTTCCCTCGGTAAGTTAATTGCCATGATGGGTGGAGACATCACGTTAGTGCAAACGATTGCAAGAGTAATGGAGGATATCGGGTGGGGAGTCATCACGAATCTTCACATCCTCTTCGCCGTAGCCATTGGTGGTTCGTGGGCGAAGGAACGTGCGGGCGGAGCATTCGCTGCCCTGATTGCATTCATACTGATCAACCGTATTACAGGAGCCATCTTCGGAGTGAGCGGAGATATGCTTTTAGATCCGGAGGCAACAGTCTCTTCCCTTTTCGGCCAAACGCTGGTCGTTTCAGATTATTTCACATCGGTCCTCGGTGCCCCTGCCCTTAACATGGGTGTATTCGTGGGAATCATTTCCGGGTTCCTAGGAGCGAATCTTTTCAACAAATATTATAACTACAGTAAACTGCCTGACGCCCTTTCCTTCTTTAATGGAAAACGTTTTGTACCATTCGTAGTGATCGGTGGATCGGTCATCATCGCCGTCATCATGTCGGTTGTATGGCCTTTCATTCAAGGGTTACTGAATGACTTCGGTCAATGGATCGCCACATCACGTAACACGGCGCCCATCATCGCGCCATTCGTATTCGGTGCTTTAGAACGTCTATTATTGCCATTCGGTCTGCATCACATGTTAACGGTTCCGATCAACTATACAGAACTTGGCGGGACATACACGATCCTGACAGGTTCGAGTGCAGGATCAACGGTTGCAGGTCAAGATCCATTATGGCTTGCCTGGATCGCCGACTTGAACAACTTCCTGGCTGCAGGGGACACGGCAAGCTACAAACAACTATTAAATGATGTGACACCTGCCCGTTTCAAAGTCGGTCAAATGATTTTATCCACAGCTGCCCTGATCGGTATCGCCTATGCCATGTACCGTAATGTGGATAAAGATAAGAAGAAAAAATACAAATCCATGTTCTTATCAGCTGGTTTAGCTGTATTTTTAACAGGTGTTACCGAGCCGATTGAATTCATGTTCATGTTCGCTGCCCCGCTTCTATATGTGGTGTATGCCATCATGACGGGACTTGCCTTTGCGATTGTGGATATCGTTCATATCCGCGTCCACTCATTCGGATCCATCGAGCTTCTTACCCGCGTACCGATGATCATCAAAGCAGGTCTGTGGGTGGATCTTGTAAACTTTGTCATTGCCTGCGTCGTATTCTTTGGTCTGAACTTTACGGTTGCCAACTTCCTGATCAAAAAGTTCAACTTCCCGACACCGGGTCGTAACGGAAACTACATTGAGGATGAAGCATCAACAGGCGGCGGTACGGTGAGTGCCGATTCCATTGCTCCAAAAGTCGTTGCCATGCTTGGCGGGAAAGAAAACATTGTAGACGTAGATGCCTGTATGACACGCCTTCGCGTAACGGTAAGAGACACTGCACTTGTCGGTACGGAACAAGAGTGGAAGAAAAACGGGGCACTCGGACTCATCCTGAAAGACAAAGGCGTCCAGGCCATCTATGGTCCAAAAGCAGACGTCATCAAATCGGATATTCAAGATTTGTTAGGCGCGTAATCCATGAAATTACTGACGCTTAATTGTCACTCCTGGCAGGAAGACAACCAACATGAAAAAATCTCGATACTGGCTGATGACATCGCAGAGAAATCCTACGATGTCATCGCCCTGCAGGAAGTCAGTCAGCTGATTGAAAGCACGCCAGTCCAGGGATTAGTCAAAGAAGGCAATTACGCACTGGTCACCCTCGCAGAACTTGAGAAGCGTGGTGTGACAGATTACACCCTCGTTTGGGACTTCGCTCATATCGGATACGACATGTATGAAGAAGGAGTCGCCATCCTGACGAAGCACCCTGTTGTGGAAGAGCACCGCTTCTTCATTTCAAAAAGCCACGACAGATCCTACTGGAAAACCCGAAAAATCGTTGGAGCGACGATTACATATAAAGGTAAGCCTCTCACCTTCTATTCCTGTCACCTCGGCTGGTGGACGGATGATGAAGAGCCATTCAAGTTCCAGGTCGACAACTTGTTGGAACAGGTCACCCCTGAATCCCCGTTTTTCTTGATGGGGGATTTCAATAACAATGCCCTGATCCGTGGGGAAGGCTACGATCATCTTCTTTCCAAAGGGCTTGTGGACACATTCAATGAAGCTGTCGAACAGGACAGCGGTGTCACTGTTCAAGGAAACATTGCCGGATGGGACGGGAATAAAGTAGATTTGCGGATTGATCTTATCCTTTCCAGTGATAAAATGCCGGTGAAATCATCCCGGGTTATCTTTAATAATGAGAATAAACCTATTGTCTCGGACCATTTCGGAGTGGAAGTGGTGCTCAGAGAAAGCAACTGATCCTGGATCGGTTGCTTTTTTGTGTTCGGAATGATTTCCTGGGAGGTTATCGACCGTTATGTTCATTTATCATCAGAAACCGATGGTATATCGTCCGTTATACCACTTTCGACAAATTCTGCAAATCCCCGGGTCATCCCCCTCCCCCTACGTTTAACAATCCCCCCATAGTGGTAAAAATCACTATACAAGATTAGGAGGTTTGACTATGGGACACAAACTCGCAGGGCAACTAGCAGCAGATATTATGGAACAATGGAAAATCAAGCATGTATTCGGTCTTCCAGGCGATTCAATCAACCACTTCGTCGATGTACTTCGAAGTGAGGAAGAAGAAATCGAGTTCATACAGGTCCGACATGAAGAAGTCGGGGCACTCGCCGCATCATCTTATGCTAAGCTGACAGGAAACATCGGTGTCTGTTTATCCATTGGAGGGCCCGGCGCCATCCACTTATTAAACGGTCTTTATGATGCCAAAGCCGACGGAGCACCGGTATTGGTCCTGGCCGGTCAGGTGGCAACGGAAGAACTCGGAATGGATTCATTCCAGGAAATACATCTGGACCGCGTATTTGCAGATGTCTCCGTTTACTGTGAACGGGTGTCATCACCAGAGTCCCTTCCAGACTTGATGAATCAGGCGATCCGGACTGCTTACGCCAAAAAGGGTGTATCCGTATTGATCATCCCCGACGATATTCCCGGACAAAAAATCAAGGACGGTGTGAAAGACACATCCAGTATCCCGGCACGATCCATCCCCGCACCACTGGAACAAGACGTGAAGACCGGTTTGGACTATCTACATACATCGAAACGTCCGGTCATCCTTGCGGGAACCGGCTCCAAACATGCAGCACGTGAACTGGAGAGATTTGCAAAAAAAATCGCAGCTCCCGTCATTTTTACACTCCCGGCAAAAGGCATATTCCCTGACAAGCATCCCCATAATCTCGGACAGCTCGGTCAAATCGGGACGAAGCCAGCATATGAAGCCATGGAAGAAGCAGATTTACTTATCATGATCGGGACCTCATTCCCTTATCGCGATTTCCTTCCTGATGATACACCCGCCGTCCAGATTGATGCGGACCCAACTCAAATCGGGAAAAGGTATCCCGTCTCTGTCGGGATCGTAGGCGACTCGAACCTGGTCCTGAAACAATGGAACCAGCACTTACCCGACAAAGAGGACCGCACCTTTTTGGAAGAATGCCAGACCAATATGAAGAACTGGTGGAAGCATGTAGAAAAAGATGAAGTCGAAGTGACGGCACCCATAAAGCCCCCTCAAGTCATCGCTGCCCTTCAGAGGATTGCAGACGATGATGCGATACTGTCCGTCGATGTGGGCAATGTGACCGTATGGACGGCCCGCCACTTCAAAATGACCAATCAGAAAATGATTGTCTCGAGCTGGATGGCGACAATGGGCTGCGGCCTCCCTGGTGCCATCGCAAGCGGTATTGCCGAGCCGGACCGCCAGGCGATTGCCGTGTGCGGAGACGGAGGCTTTACCATGGTGATGCATGATTTCGTCACCGCCGTAAAATACAAGCTCCCGATCATCGTCGTGATCATGAATAACCGGAAGATCGGCATGATCAAATATGAGCAGGAGTCCATCGGTCATCTGGAATATGAAACCGACCTCCAGGACATTGATTTTGCCCAATTTGCCAAAGCCTGTGGAGGAGAAGGTTATCGCGTCATTAAGCATGAGGACCTGCAGCCTGCCTTTGACATGGCGGCCAAATCCAATAAGCCGGTCATCATCGACTGTGTGATCGAAGACCAGCCTCCCCTGCCAGGAAAGATCAATTTCGAACAGGCATCAGGCTACTCTAAACACGTCATGAAGAAATTCTTCAAGAAGCATGAAGCCGAAATGCCACCGTTACGAAAAGCATTGAAGAGATTATTTTAAAAAGAGGGTGAGCCTGTAAAAAGGGCTCTCTTTCCCTATTGGAGGAATGAATATGAACAGCATATCCCTAATTCAATGGATTCTCCTTACGGTCATCGTTCTAGCACTTCTTATCCCTATCGGACTTATTCTTTATGTATGGATGACCGATGAAAAACAAAAGGAGCATGCGGTGTTAAGGAATTTCCCCGTTCTCGGAAAAATGAGATACATCCTGGAGAAAATCGGTCCGGAACTGAGGCAGTATCTCTTCCATAATGACAACGAAGGGAAACCCTTCTCAAGACTTGAATACACCAATACCGTTATGGCGGGAAAATATAAGTCCCGAATGCTCGGATTCGGATCCGAACGGGACTTCGAAAGAGAGGGCTATTATATTCGTAACACCCTGTTCCCTGTACAGAGGGACGAACTCAGGATCGATCAGACTACCAAGGTGAAAACCAAAGTATATAAACTGGACAAAGACAATTTACTGAGCCGACGGGAACACCGTGAAGAAACAGAAGCAGATCCCTTTCTCCTGAAAGACGAGGATTCCCCCGTCATCGGCGAGTATACTTGTAAGTACCCTTTTAAAGTGAAAGGACTCGTCGGCCAGTCCGCCATGAGTTACGGGTCACTCGGTGAGCAGGCCATCACGGCTCTTTCCACCGGCTTGAATCTCGCTTCCGGATCATGGATGAACACCGGGGAAGGTGGATTATCCAAGCATCATCTGAAAGGCGGCGTCGACATCATCTGCCAAATCGGCCCAGGCCTATTCGGTGTCCGGACAAAGGATGGCGAATTCTCGTGGGAAGAATTCAAGAAAAAAAGTGAACTTAAAGAAATAAAGGCCTTTGAATTGAAACTCGCACAAGGGGCCAAAACCCGGGGAGGTCACGTTGATGGAAAAAAGGTAACCGAGGAGATTGCCAGCATCCGCAACGTGGAGCCTTGGAAATCCATCGACAGCCCAAACCGGTTCAAGGAATTCAGCAATAACGAAGAGATGCTGGATTTCATCGAAGAGCTCCGGGAAGTAGGCGGCAAACCCGTCGGAATCAAACTGGTCGTTGGAAACACTGATGATATTGAAAGCCTCGCCTCCTATATGGCCACTTCCGGCAAGCATCCCGACTTCATCACCGTGGACGGAGGAGAAGGCGGCACAGGTGCATCATATCAGGAACTGGCGGCATCTGCCGGAGTCCCGATCAAATCAGCCCTTCCCTTTCTCCACGATACACTGGTGAAATATGGGGTCCGGAACAAAGTCAAAATCTTCGCATCGGGGAAACTGTTAACGCCGGATAAGATCGCTTTTGCACTCGCCCTCGGAGCAGACTTCGTTAACATCGCCCGGGGATTGATGTTCTCCGTAGGCTGCATCCAGGCACAAGTCTGCCATACGAACAACTGCCCCGTCGGAGTTGCCACCACCGATAAGAAGCTGCAACGCGCTCTGATCGTGGAGGAAAAATCGTTCCGCGTCTGCAACTACATCATCTCTCTGCGTGAAGGCCTCTATAACCTGGCCGCCGCCGCAGGAATCGATACACCGACGAAATTCGGACGGGAACACATCGTATTCCGGGATGAGGATGGACGATTGTATCCGATAAAACCTGAGAAAGCGATGTCCTAATTGAAAGAAGCAGCCGATTGGTGTCGGCTGCTTCTTTATTATTGGAGGGTGTGGGCGGGATTAGATATCGACCGTTCTAACCTTTTTGACAAAAACCGTTCCTATCTAGACCGGGCGCACAGTCCACCATGAACTCTGCCCAAAAAACAAATGAAACCTGCCACCCCCCTCATCCGTATATACACTATAAACAGAATCACAACCTTGAAAGGGGAACATTATGGGAAACATCTTACTATTTTCACTGATTGTCGGATTGGTCATGGCACTCTTGCTCGTACCGATGGCCATCATGAAAAAACAACATAAAAAAGAGGGATATCCATCCTTCCCGGCCCTGTTTGGAGCCACTCTCATCATCACATCTCTTGTCGTATTCGTCTTCTATTACCTGACGAACCTCGATCAGAACTTCACAAGCATGTGGATCCTGTTAATCATTGCTTCAGGATTTGGCGCAACACTCGCAACGGGGAAAGAACGAATGGTGAAAGGTGTTCTGTTCCTTGCCACACTCTTCGTCGGTGCTTACTTCATGACAGCTTTTGTCTTCAATGCCGATGAAAAATTCCAATCGGCGAAAATGGAGGTCAAAACCGAAATTCAAGCATTTGATGAAAAGGAAACGCCGGCAAGCGTCCCTCCACAATTTGCCCGGAATAAAATGAAGAAAGCCTTCGGTCAGGTGCCGAATACGAGTTATTATGAGCTGGGCAGCCTGCAGATCCAGAAGGTGGACGGAGAGTATGTGTACATCGCTCCCGTTGAGTTCTCCGGTTTCTTCAAATGGTTCAAGGGAGACGAGACTCCTGGGTACTTCAAGCTGAGTGCGACGGATTCAAACGCCAACCCTAAATTCATCAAAGAAGAGATGGTGTATACTCCTTCCGCTTATTTCAACAAAAAAATCGAGCGTCACATCCGCTTGAACTATCCGAAAGAAATCTTCAACGGAGACGTGCAACTTGAAATCGACGATGAAGGAAAACCATTCTATATCCAGACTTACGGGAGCTTTATCTCTGCCCGTAACGGATTTGAAGTGAAAGGGATTGTCATGGTTGATCCCCTAACAGGTGATACCGAATCCTATGCTATCAAAGATGTTCCTGCGTTCATCGACGGCGCGGTTTCCCCTGAAACGGTGAGTCTCCAGAACAGCTATTTCGGTAACTATGTCAAAGGATTCTGGAACAGCCGCTTTGGTAAATCTGATGTGAAACTGCCTTCTGATGAAGGGACGGAAGCAAATGTGAGCCCAATTTTTGACGAAAATGGCTACATGTACTACTTCACCGATTTCACGTCGCCGAAAGAAGGCGTCGATTCCATGTTGGGTTATTCCCTGACGAATTCACGGACCGGTGAAGCAACATTCTACACTGGTAACCTTGAAGAATCCTATATGGATTCACAAGGGGCCCTGCAAATTATCCAGAAGAAATTCATCGAGAAGAAATGGGACGGCGAAATGCCGGTACTGTATAACTTCTACGGAGAAGCGAGCTGGCTGACACCTGTCCTAGATGCGAATGGTTTCTTACAGAACTACTTCATCGTCTCAGCTGCCAACCCGGAAATCTCTGCTTATGCGAACACGCCGAACCAGGCATTGAAAGCCTATAAAACAGCTCTTCAACGAGGCGGCGGAAGTGTCGACGGCAGCTCAAAAGCGGAGGAGAAACAAGCAACCGGTAAAGTCGTCCGTGTATACAAAGAAAAATCCGGTGACTACACCGTGGTATCTTTCCTTCTCGACAATGGGAAAAATTATATCGTCTCTTCAGAAAACAGCTTACTCGCGATCTATCTGAAGGAAAATGACAAAGTGAACGTTACGTATATGGATACAGGAGAAGCATTCCTCCCTGTAAAAGACATGACGATCGAAGGACTGCAACAATAAAGAAAAGGCCGGAATCACTGAGGATTCCGGCCTTTTCTCTATACAGAAACAGCTTCCAACAATTTTTCAATATCATTTTCCATATCAATTGGATCAGTCGTACACTCAAATCGTTTGACTACTTCCCCATCGGCATCAATTAAAAACTTTGTAAAATTCCACTTGATTGAATAATCATCACTTAAATATTCAGGATGTTTATCATTCAGTAAAGGAATAAGAATTTTTGCTACCGGGTGGAAAGGGTTGAAGCCTTCAAATGGCTTCTGAGACGAAAGATAACGGAATAATGGAGTAGCTCCCCCATCACGAACGTCTATTTTTTGAAATAACGGAAATGAAACTCCATAGTTAAGGAGACAGTTCGTTTGTATCCTATCATTTGAATCCGGTTCTTGGTTGTCGAATTGATTGCAGGGGAAGCCCAGAATCACAAAACCTTTATCTTTATATCGATCATACAGCTTTTGTAAATCTTCATATTGATATGTAAACCCACATTTTCCCGCTGTATTGACTATAAGGACAACCTTTCCTTTGTATTCCTCAAGATTTATTTCCTGTCCATTGATTGCTTTAGCTGAAAAGCCATACACTCCCATGTTCTTTCGCCACCTTATAGTATATTAGAACTAATTCTTTGTACCTATCAATATACCAGTGTACAATGGTTTTGAACAATGATAACTCTCTCCCTACTCTCCGGCATTCACGTAGTACACCAGATTATCCGTCCACTTCCCGAACTCATAAATGAAGCCTTTCCTCGTACACTCATACTGCATCCCGACACTCTCTGCGAGCCGGATCGACGGTGTATTATCCAGATTGATATGGGCTTCGATCCGATGATAATTCAATTTCACGAAAGAAAGGTGAAGAGCCGCTTTCACCGCTTCTTTCCCAAATCCCCGATTCCAGTAGCGGTTATGCAAGGTATAGCCCACTCTTCCCCAATTAAAGTTGTATCTCATGAGAGTAGAGAAATCGATGGTCCCGATATTGGCTCCATTTCCCTTCAGGAAGATCCCGAGAATATAGACCTGATCCCCATCAATCATTTCGTCATGCTTCTTGAGCATCTCCCGGAACCAGTACTCCGTGCACTCGTTCATATCCTGGTAACCCACATCATATTTATGCTGTGAAGGGAGCCTGTTCAGATGTTCCCTTAACCAGTTTTCATAATCATTGTTCACGAAAGGTCTGATCACCAGTCGCGGCGTTTCAATGGTCAAGTCCTTATGCTTCATCTACTGCGCCCCCCTTGTATGTATTACGTTAATAGTACCAACTGCCCTAGTAGAATGGTAGCTCTTTTTCAACAAAAGGAAGGCGCTCCTCAATCCGAGAAACGCCTTCATCGTCACTTATCTTTACTCCACTCTTCCTCTAATTCCTTCTCGATCTGTTCGTCTGATAGATACTCCTCATCCAGCTGCTGTACATGTTCGGTGATACGGTTGAGCTTGGAATGCACGGTCCAAAGGCTGATTACCACGAATACCATGAAAAATATGATGATGAGTCCCACATCCATATAATCGACCCCTCCTTTACCTATATTTATTAACGAAACATAGGAAAAAGAAGGATTTAGTAAGAAAAAGAAGGGAAAAGGTGCGAAAGTCCCCTGATGAGCTGGAGCTTAATATGCCTTTGCCCAATACACCAAATGTTCCCCATCTTTATCACAGCATACACATGTATCCGTTACCTTCTCCTGCTCAAACGGCATACAGCGTGATGTGGCACCCGTTTCTTCCTTGATCTTATCTTCGCAGGCACGGTCTCCGCACCACATCGCTTTAATGAATCCTCCCTTGTCATTTAGGACGGTTTTGAATTCGTCAAAATCCTTGGCTACTGTCGTTTTTTCTTCACGATGAGCTCTTGCTTTTTCCAGGAGGTTGCGCTGGATCTCTTCCAAAAGCTCAGCGACTTTCCCCTCCAGCTCCTCCATCTTCACGGTGATTTTCTCACCGGTATCGCGTCTGGCCAGCACTACCTGGCCATTCTCGATGTCCCTTGGCCCGACTTCCAGACGGAGTGGGATCCCCTTCATTTCATACTCATTGAACTTCCAGCCGGGCTTTTTGTCACTCGCATCGATCTTCACACGGGCAACATCAGTCAGCTGACTTTTCAGGTTATAAGCAAAGTCAAGGACGCCTTCTTTGTGCTGGGCAATCGGTACGATCATCAGCTGTGTTGGAGCGATCCTTGGCGGCACCACAAGCCCCCGGTCGTCCCCATGGACCATGATCATGGCCCCGATGATGCGGGTGGTGAGTCCCCACGATGTTTGCTGTACATATTGGAGCTTGCCATCACGGTCTGTGAATTGAATGTCGAATGATTTCGCAAACCCGTCTCCCAGGTGATGGGATGTACCTGATTGCAAGGCTTTTCCATCATGCATCAGACTCTCGATCGTGTACGTATATTTGGCACCGGCAAACTTCTCCTTCTCCGTTTTCTGACCTTTGATGACCGGTATCGCCAGCATCTCCTCACAAATCTCTGCGTATACTTCGAGCATTTTCACCGTTTCGTCATGTGCATCCTGATCCGTTTCATGACATGTATGCCCTTCCTGCCACAGGAATTCCAGCGTCCTTAGGAACGGACGTGTCGTCTTCTCCCAGCGGACGACATTCGCCCACTGATTATAAAGCTTAGGCAAATCCCGATAAGAATGAATGATATTCTTATAATGCTCACCGAATAATACTTCGGACGTGGGACGCACGCAGAGTCTCTCCGCTAATTCCTCGTCCCCCCCGTGGGTCACCCACGCTACTTCCGGAGCAAATCCTTCGATGTGATCCTTCTCTTTTTGCAGCAGGCTTTCAGGTATGAAAAGAGGCATATATACATTTTCATGCCCGGTTTCCTTGATTTTTGCATCAAGGGCATCCTTGATGTTTTCCCAAATTGCATACCCGTAAGGTCTGATGATCATCGAGCCCCTGACACTGGAATAATCAATCAGCTCCGCCTTCTTGACGACATCGGTGTACCACTGGGCAAAGTCTTCCTCCATGCCCGTTACATCTTTTACAAATTCTTTAGCCATTTTGAGCACCTCATTGTTTGGATTGGTTTTATCGGCGATGTTGTGGATTTATCGGCGAAATTTTCTTTTTATCGGCGAAATCCCGGATTTATCGGCGAAATTTTCTTTTTATCGGCGAAACGCTCCCCAGAAACAGAAAAAGCTCTGCTTCTCATCAGGGACCATTTCTGGCGGTACCACCCTGATTCAAAGCAAAGCTTTACACTCATTCCATGATAACGGTTTCGAACCGCTGATATCTTCATTCGATACAGAACTTGGAGGCAGGTTCAAAGGTTCATCAATGGAAGCTTCTCACCAAACCGCTCCCTCTCTGAAAAGACAAAATCCCTTTACTGATCCTCTTCAATGTTTCAGTTATTTTAGATGATTATATAGAGATTTGATGGAGGTGTCAATTTCATTTTATTCACCCGCTCTTACAGGGGATACCTCTAACGCATTATAGTCTGCTTCATGAATGCTATAATACAGCCGGGAGCCATTGGTGAATGTCAAATCCTTTTGAGGTCCGTCCCCCGATAACACCTTCTTTTCAATGCTGGAATCAAACGCTTTCCCACATATAATCGGAATTTTGACCCCACTCTCCGTTGAAAGTTCAAATCCTCCCGTAGAGTAATCACCGCCTCCTTCAAATCCGAAATGAGGAGTCGACCGATACCAGCTATATCCTTTTTCACTCCTGGATATACTGGCCGCGCCAAAATCACCTGCCAAGTCAAAGAATACGAGGGTTTCCCCACGGTACTCTTTCGCAGAAAGTATTTTTGGAGGACTCCCTTCAAAATCTTCCGAGCGTAATCCATATTGAATGGCCTCTTCCTCCGTCTCAAACCATTCCCTGGAATCCTGGTTGCTGCAGGCCCACAGTGAAAGAATGCTTAGTATGATCACGGCATATTGCCTACCACACTTACAAAGCATAAAACCTCCCCATCTCCCTCTCAAAATAATCATTTCCATTCCTATCATCAAAATCCGCCGCGATCTCCTCGGCCACCTCACTCATCACATCCACCGAGAAGCCAGGTCGATGCCCCGCTTCCAGAAGCTTTCGGTGAAGGACAATGCAGCTCATATAAAAATAAAACATCCCATACGGATCCTTCCCGCTGTCGGCGTATTCAATGTGACGCTCCAGCACCTTGATTCCCCTCAGCGGTTCGGCTAACGCAAGGAAACGGATATGTTCCGAAGCCTCCACCAAATAATGAGGTTTATCATAGATGAAAAAATATCCCTCGGACTGGTATCGGCGGGCCTCCTCCACCCGTCCATCCTCATAGTAAGGAAGGAGCAGCTTACTGTAGGTGAGATGAGGGATTTCACCACAGCTCACTTCCTTTGACAGTAAAAGCTTTTCGATGGGAGCCGCTTTATCCTTTTCCCCTGTAAAATAAAAATACTCCAGCTGCGTTTGATATTCACACGCTTCACAATCCGAAAGGGAATCACGCTCGGCTGCCATCCATTTTGTAAAATAATCGTGGACGTCCCCAGCTTCACCTGTCTTCAGTGCCCGTTTATGCTGGTGCTGATAAAAAGGGCGAAGACTGTATCCATAGCGGTCGTATATCTCCTGAAAATCCAGGAAAAAGGCATCCAGAAGCTCCCTTTCAATGCCGGGCATCTTCACTAGATGCTCCGCCATCCATTTATACATCCACAGCAGGTCTTCCACCCAATCCTCCAGATTCTCTTCATTGTCAAAGAAGAAGCCGCTGCACCACTCAAAATGATCAAATAATTCCTCATACTCCCCAAGATAGTTGACGGTACCGATGATCCCGAACCGGCAGCAGAACTCCTTATAGAGATCCCTTTCTTTCTGGGCAATGAACAATAGATCCTCCAGGCCGCTCCACTTATCAAAGCTCGCTTCTCCCCTGTTCATCAGTTCTTCCCATTTGTCCCAATACTGATCCACTGTCAACTTCATCCTCGAACCCCCTTGTGTGAGTATGTTTTTTATTTATTATAACATTCTGAATGTTTTTTAACTGTTTTTCCCAAGAATTCTTCTTCAGGCAGAAATATAAAACCAATGTAAGCAAAAGCATGAGAATCGAACCTCCCGCCACGGCTCCCCGGATCGACCAGGCCTCTGCCCCGATTCCGATCACCACCGTTAATAAAATGACTAATACACCTTCCAGCAATCCATAAAGGCTGCCCACACGACCCATGATATCAACTGGAATATGTTCTTGATAGAAGGTCTCGAATCCTGTCGTCGCAAAGGCGAGGGCGAAGGATAATAGCGCGAACCCGATTGCAATCGTCACGAAGTCATATGAACAGGCATAGACGATATACCCAAGTGAAACGACCACAGAGCCAGCGCCCATAAGAGTCATATGCTTGAGCTTGTGAGAAAATGCCGTGTTCAGAAGTGACCCAAGGACGAATCCTCCCCCTGCAATGCTCACAAGATAACCGTACGTGCTATCGGAAAGGTACAGGACTTCCTTTGAAAAAGCAGCTTCAAGGGAATCGATCACAGCTGTCATAACAAGCATCGCAGTGAACAGGACGTAAAGGACCATTACATACGCTCTCCGGCGGCTAAAGCTCCATACCACCATCCAATCACTCTTGACCACTTCCCATTTGGTACCGCTCGTGTAAGTCCGCTCCCCTTCCTCAAGCTTCGGTAGAAAGAGGGTAATCACTCCTGATAAAAGAAGTGCCAGGGCATTCAGGTAAAGGGCTATCGTCGGGGTTCCCATCATGAACATCAAACCCGCAACCCCGGGCCCGATCAAAAACGCCCCTGATCCGATCAGTCCCCTTAGAGCATTGAACCTCTGCCTGTTACCCGCGGGGATCAAGTTCGTAATATATGTCATGGATGCCGGATAAAAAATCGCACTTCCCATATTGATGAAAAGCACCACTGCATACATCCACCATCCTGTTGAAAGAAACGGCAACCCAGCAATCAAGACTGCCCTGAAGAAATCCAGAAATGCCATCAGATTACGCTTATTCACCCGGTCAATCACACTTCCGGCCCATCCATTCGTTAAAAGGGCCGCCCCGGGCTTCAATACATACAACATGACGACGGCCATAGGCGATTCCCACTCATCCAATACTATTAAATTAAGGGCGATAAGATAAATCCATCCGCCGATATTCGAAACTCCGATTCCAAGCAAAAGCAATAAAGGATCCTTCCATTTTTTCATACACTATTCCTCCCCGCGATTATGTTTGTGAAACAAAAAAATCCCACCCCCAAGACATTCATCTTGGGGGCGAGATTATGAATCGCGGTGCCACCCCAGTTCGCCGAATATGTCACCATACCGGCCTTTTCAGGTACGGCTCATTGGCATATACCCTAGCTCGATAACGGGAGCACCCGTCACACCATCCCCCACCGGGTTCCGATGCACTGCTCAGAGTCTTGGTTCAATACCGTCCTTCCTGCCCCTTTTCAGCTGCCGGGGCTCTCTTTAAAGAAGTCTTTGATACCTACTCTTCTCTTCATGGCATTTAGTTGAAATTTTAATAATGGTAGCATGAATGGGGTGGAAGTGTAAATAGGAATTTCATTCGCGCTGATTTTATCGACCACTCGCCAATAACCGACAAATTCCGCACCCCGAAGCCGCCTGGCAAAATCCCATAAAAAAAAAGAGCACTCCCAAATCCCGAGTGCTCCTCTCCCACTATGTTAGCTCCCCATCTTCCGGCGGGTGTTACTAGGCTTCTTTGTCTGCTGACTTTGCATGCGTTGGTTCGAAGCTAAGCCGCCTGTTGCCTGCTTACCGCCTGCCTGAGCTTCTTTCTTCTTCGCAAGCTGCTGCTTCATCGCTTCCTGAAGGCTGATTTTTTTCTTTTCTGGCTGTATTTGTTGATCATTAGTATCTGGCATAATGGGATCTCCTTTTTGAGACTACTAAATTTTTGAAACTATCACCATTATAATACATCCTTCAGAATAAAGACATCTGCTCTACAAATAAAAAGCCAACCCGTGAAGAATTGGCCTTGAATTTCTAGTGATATCCATTCTGTCCGTTGGCAGAACCGGATGTTTTATGTTTTGGCTTTGCGTTTTGATTTTGCTTGGTGCCGCCGTCTTTTTTCGTTTTCTTTGTCATTCTGAATCACTCCTACATCATAGTTTGTGAATCCTCTTTATTTTGTGCAGAAAACAAAAAGAGTTTCCCGGAAATAACCGGAAAACTCTCCATTTACGCTGCTGGCTGGGGTGCCTCTTCGTCGACCTGGATGACCGAACCACCGTTTAAGCGCTTTCTTAATGTGTAGATAAAGGCCAGAATGGCTACAATCGTCACAACGGATGCACCCATGTAAGCTGTCCCCATCGAAAGTCCGAATCCGATCGGTGCGCTCAGGATATATGTGAACGTCACCATCGTCATAAAGATCGCAGGGATCGTTGCGACCCAGTGCGGTTTCTTCTGAAGACCTAGATACATGGCGCCAACCCAAAGGGCGATCATCGCTGTCGATTGGTTTGCCCAAGAGAAGTATCTCCATAACAGATTGAAGTCCATGCGGGTGAGTACGACTGAAATCACAAACAGGGGAATTGCAATCCAAAGACGGCTGGACATTTTCACTTGTCCTACTTTGATGTAGTCGGCAATGATCATGCGTGCACTTCTGAATGACGTATCACCTGAAGTGATGGGAAGAATGATCACACCAAGGATGGCAAGAGTGCCACCAATGGAACCAAGCATCAGAACAGACACTTCGCTTACGACTGCTGCCGGTCCGCCTTCTTTTAAGATCGTATTCAGTTCACCAGGCTCGAACAGGCTCATCGCTGCCGCTGCCCAGATCATGGCAATGATCGCTTCCAAGATCATCATTCCGTAGAAAATTTTTCGTCCGTTCTTTTCGTTTTGAGTCGTTCTTGAGATGATCGGTGATTGTGTGGCATGAAAACCTGAAAGGGCACCACATGAAATCGTCAAGAATAATAAAGGAAAAATAGCGACAGAATCAGGGTGCATATTCGTTAAGGAAACCTCAGGGATATCCGCTCCCGTGATCACTAATCCTGCTCCGATCCCTACCGCACTGATCAGAAGAAGTGCTCCGAATAGCGGGTACACTTTACCGATGATCTTATCAATCGGCAGTAATGTTGCGACAATGTAGTAAATGAAAATCGCTGCGATAATCACACCAAGTGAAATCCAAGCTGGTGTTAAGTTCGCAATCAGTGCCGCAGGCGCTGTGACGAACACCGTACCAACCAATACAAGTAACAAAATTGAGAATGCGTTAACTACATGCTTCATCGTTTTCCCAAGAAAACGTCCTGCAAGCTCCGGTAAATGAGCTCCTCCGTTACGGATCGAAATCATTCCTGTCAAGTAATCATGAACCGCTCCGGCAAAAATCGCCCCAAGTACGATCCAAAGGAAAGCAACCGGTCCGTATAACGCTCCCATGATCGGACCGAAAATCGGGCCGACACCGGCGATGTTTAATAGTTGGATCATGGAGTTCCGCTTTGTGTCCATTGGCACATAGTCCACTCCATCCGCCTTTGCATAGGCAGGCGTTGAACGTGTTTCATTAATACCAAAAATCTTTTCAATTAATTTTCCATATGTGAAGTAACCTATGATTAAGACAACAATCGAGACCAGAAATGTGACCATGTATATGATCCCCTTTCGTTCAGTTATGAATACGCTTTCATTATAGCAATCTGATTCACAGTTTCGTCACATTCCGTTCAAGATGTCGAAAATCGGGGTTGACGTGTGGCATGAGGTGATTGACGTGCAGAAGGTTTGGTCATTGAGGGGAGGTGCCAGGTACAAATCACTTGTTTTGTGCCTGGCACCAAGACCTAAAAACGTGCCTGGCACCATTCCCACTCACTGTGCCTGGCACCCATCCCCACCTTACAACTCCAGGCGCTCCCGAAGCTCCTTCACATAATTCCGGCTCACGGGTATCGCTTCGTCCGCTCCATGGACCTTCAGCTGATACACACCGCTCCCCCATGGGATCAGCTCTTCCACAAACGGCAGCTGAACGAGATAGCTCTTGTGGACCCGGAAGAAAGGAAAGGTGGCGAGCTTCGCTTCGAGGTCTTTGATTGGCAAACGGCACGTATACTTCTTTTTATCCGTACAGATGAACGTTTCCCGCTCTTCACGGAAAATATAAAGAATGTCTTGAGGACTGATGAACACAATTTTGTCCTCATCCTGCACGGCGAGTTTCCCCATGGAGGAACCTTCACGGGTATCTGCATTTATCTTCAAAAAGGATTTTAGCCTCTCCATCGTTTGTGCAAGCTGACTTTCTTCAAAAGGCTTCAACAAATAGTCCACTGCTTCTACCCGGAATGCTTTAAGGGCATAGTCAGGATACGCTGTCGCGAACACGATTTGCGGCTTACTCTTCATTTTCTGAAGGGTTTCAGCCAGGTCCACTCCGCTCATTCCGGGCATCTCTATATCCAGAAATAGAACGTCAGGTTCCTTTGTTAATATGACCTCCAGCCCTTTTTCTGCTGAACTTGCTTCTCCGACGACTTCTACCCATGGATACCCGCTCAGAAGATGCTTCATTTCCTCACGGCTGTATGGTTCATCATCGATGATCGCGACTTTCATTCCCTCTCACTCCTTACGGTAAATTCTACGACGGTTCCGTTGCCTGTTGATGAGGAGATGTGCAGACCGGCTCCTTTTCCCATCATCATTTCCAGGCGCTTATTCACATTATATAGACCTATGCCGGTACCCAAATCGGATTCAACAGTCTCCGCTAAAAGGGTATTCACTTTCTCTTCAGGGATACCTGCCCCGTTATCATCGATCTGGACGGTCACTTCATCCCCTCCCCCTGCGATGGAGATTTTCAATATAAATCCTTCTTCCATATTCCTCATACCATGCTTGATCGCATTTTCCACAAGGGGCTGCAGAGTGATGGATGGAACCTTTACCGACAGTGCCTCTTCATCAATGTGGTACACCACTTCAAGCCTGTCAAAGAATCTGGCTTCTTCAATGGCGAGATATGCTCTCACATGTTGTACTTCTTCTTTAAGGGTGGACGTGGACTTTGTGCTCCCCGTTAAGTTCTGCCTGACGAATTGGGAAAGGGAAATCAGCAGGGTCCTGGCTTTGTCAGGATTGATTCTCGTCAGTGACACAATCACGTTGATCGTATTGAACAGGAAATGGGGATTGATCTGCGCCTGCAGTGCCTTTACTTCCGATTGTTTGGCCAGCTCTTTGTGGGTATCAATCTCCGCCAGCTCCAATTGATGGCTGAGGAGTGTGGCGATCCCTTTTGTTAATTCCATGAGGATAGGGGAAATCTCCTTTTCCGAATGAAAATAAAATTTAAGGGTACCCACGATGGTGTCGCCATTTAACAGAGGCGCCATGATGGCCGCTCCGAGGGGACATCCATTCCGGTCACACTGGATATCCTCCCGTCCGACCTTCTTCATCTCCCCGGTTTCGATGACCCGCTTCGTGGCTTCGGTTTGAATCGGCCTGCCTTCATGATGATGATCTGATGCGAGACCAACATGAGCAAGGATATGGGACGTATTTGTGATCGATACGGCAAGGGCATTCACGTCCCTCATGAGGATTTCACATGTTGCCTGGGCTGAGGTCGCATTCAGCCCCTTCCGCATATATTTCACGGTACTGTCAGCCAGGCGCAGCGCCTTTTGGGACTGTGCCGCCCCCATCCGTTCTTCTTCATAGAAAACACTTTTGATGATAAGAAGGAAGATTCCCGTTCCGATACCATTCGCCAGGATCATCGGCCAGCCGATATCCGATACAAGTAAGGAGGCATCGTCAAACGGTTTAGACAAAAGAAGGATGAGTAACATTTGCATCCCTTCCGCCGCGAACCCGACAAGAAAGGCTTTCTGAGGCGAGACGAGCCTGTTCTTCTTTTCCCTCTTTCCAATCCACCCTGCGAGCAACCCGGCTAAAACTGTTGAAATCCCGCAAGAGAAGGCCGTAAACCCACCAAGAAAGTAACGATGGACTCCTGCAACCAATCCGGAGCCGAGACCGATCCACGGACCACCAAGGAGTCCCGCTACCACGACCCCGATGACCCTGGAATTCGCAATTGCTTCATTTTGCTGAAGATGCCACTGCCACTTCGTGTATTCTTCCTGAAAAGGATTTACGATCAATCCTGTATATGTACCAACGATCCCAAAGAAACCAAACAGCAGGATAAAGAGAAGGGTTTGGGATTTCTTCACATGGGTCCGCTTCTCGATCAAATGACGGAAGAAGCTGATCCTCGTCATCACAAAGGCAATCGTCACGATGATTCCAAGCCTTTCCACCATGGCTGCAATCAGCATACGCTCCCTCCTTTCGTTTACACAAAAAAAGAAGATTCACTAAACGGATCGTTTAATAGAATCTTCCCCTTTTTACTCTTTTGCTATGTCAGGGGAGTACTTTTCCCCTATTTTAACATGAATCATGGTCCTTGATTGTAACGAGGGCATTGATTTCCCCACCGATCATGATGATGATCCCCGTCAGATAGAACCAGATCATGAGAACGATGATTCCCCCGATACTCCCGTATGTGGCAGAGTAGTTCCCAAAGCTTCCTACATAATAGGAAAATGCAAGGGATGCCAGGACCCATCCGAGGGTCGCGAAGATCGCTCCCGGAAATGCACTTAAACACTTGATTCGTTTACTCGGAGCGAAATAGTACAATCCGACAAATATGATAAAGAGAATGATGGGGCTGATCGCCCAGCGAATTCCATTCCATATGGTCAGAAATTGATCTGAAAATCCAAATTGAGAAAATAAGAAAAGGCCAATTTGTTTTCCGAATACCGGTAGTAAGAGAGCTATGACGAATACCAGGATCATGCCAAGTGTCAAAAGGATCGACATTAGACGTGTCGCTATGAACGACCTGGTTTCCTCTACATCATATGCGCGGTTTAAGCTTTTCACAATGGCATTCATCCCGTTGGATGCCGACCAGATCGTGGCGATAATACTGACAGACAGTAAACCCGAATTGCGGTTGGACATGACATCTTGTAGCGTTTCCTGGATCATCGACATCGTTTCACCCGGAGCAAAATCCCTGACCAGTCCCAGGATATCAGCCTGTTGGACCGGAAGATATGGGAGAAGGGTTACGATAAAGATCAGCAATGGAAAAAGTGATAAAAGAAAGTAATAGGCAATTTGAGCGGCAAGCCCCGTTACATCATTGGAACTGATATTTGAGAAAAGACTTTTTGAAAAGCCTTTCCATCCTCCTTTGACCGTTTCATCCGTCATGCTTTCACCTCATTTCATTAATACCCCTTAAAGGAAGAAGCAATCGGCTGACTTTCTTCATCCTGAGCAGTTAGTTCGTTGGATGTTTCCCGGTCGGAAAACGTTTCTTTATATGCTTCTGATGAGTCTTCGAATGTTTCTTTCGTCTCTTCGATGATTTCTTTTACCTGAGGTGTCATCCCTTTGATTTCATCGACTTTGTCACTGATGAATTGAATGTCCCTTGAGACCTGATCAGCGGTCGTACGCAATTTTTCATACACTTCCCTGGAGGACTCGACAAGCTTCTGAGGATTTTTTGAATAAGTGGAGATATATTGTCCGCTATTCTTTAAAGTGGAACCCACTTCCTGACGGGTGGATCTGTCTAAGAGAGAGAGAAGCCCCCCTGTAACAGCACCTAACAAAACCCCTTTGAAAAATTTATTACTTCCCATATGTATTACCCTCCTTCAAATGGTTGTCTTTTTTTATTGTATTCAATAATCGGCTGCAGCCGGATTCCACCAGTTCATACACTTCCTGAAAGTTACCCGTGTAGTATGGATCAGGGACATCTTTATCCGGGCTATCGTCCACGAAGTCCAGAAGCTTGAATACCTTACCGTGATCATCAAGGTCCAGGATGTCCTTCATATTCTGTTCATTCGAAGCGTCCATGGCTACGATATAATCATATTTCTTGTCTTCAACATGAAATTGCCTTGCGACGAGACCATCGCTCTTTATATTATGTTCTCTAAGAATGGCTAAAGTTCCTTCATGAGGTTTCTTACCTACGTGCCAGTCTCCTGTACCTGCTGAATCTACCTCGATCGTTTCATCAAGATTTTCTTCCTCTACCTTGGCCCTGAAAATCGCCTCTGCCATCGGTGACCTGCAAATATTTCCTAAACACACAAATAACACAGATACCATGTTACAAGCCTCTCCTAACGTTTTAGCTTACCTACTCATTTCCCATTCCTTAATAGTGTAAAACATTCTTCGAAAAAAATCCTCCAAGAGTCACTCATTTTCGGGGGTTATTGACAGGATGAAGGAATCATGGAAAGATTAATGGTAGTAAAGGTACGTCAGAAAGGACGATTCAGAAATGGACTTATCTCAAAACACGACTGAAAACATCGAATTCATGGTCACTGCCATCAAAGAAAAACTTAGAATGGTGAACGCAGGTGCTGTAAAACCGGAAGACTTTAATGAAGAAATGTACGAGGACCTTCACGACTTATATGTAATGGTGAATCGCAAAGATCACTTCAGCCCGAGTGAAATGAATGCGATTATCGAAGAAATGGGGAACCTTAGAAGAAAAGCGTAAGCCGGCTGCTTCTATAAAAAAGGGGACATTCCCACTAAGGTATAAAATACCTTGGGGAATGTCCCCTTTCATTAACTTGTCCTATTTAGAAAGAAGCGCAAGTGATTCACGGTTGAATGCCGGGATATCATCTGGAGTTCTGCTTGTTACGAGTTGATTGCCGCAAACGACGACTTCCTTATCCTCATATGTCACACCTGCATATTCCATATCCACTTTAATGGACTTGAATCCCGTTGCTTTTCTTCCTTCCAGCGCCTTTGCCGTGATTAATAATTGAGGACCGTGGCAAATCGCGAAAACAGGCTTCTTCTCATCCATAAAATGTTTCGCGAATTTCACGAAACGGTCATCTGCGCGGAGCTGATCCGGAGAGAATCCACCCGGTAAAAACAGGGCATCAAAGTCTGATGGATTAACATTGTCGATGCTTTCATCGATCGTCACCGTCGCATCTCCCTGCTTACCCTTGACTGATTTGCCTTTTTCCTTTTCAATCGTCACAACTTCGTGGCCTGCTTCTTTATACGCTTTTTCAGGATCTGTAAATTCCACGTCTTCAAACATGTCAGTCATTAACGTTGCAATCTTAGCCATACAATGAAACACTCCCTATACTAGTTTTAATTTTTTATCACACTTGTACTTTACCCTGCAGGCAGAAATTAAAACCCTTTTTAATCCATCGTAAATTGAGAAAAGATTGTATCCCTCTGCACTTCATATACTTCTTCACCTACGATATCATTAATGATTTGAATGTTGCGGTCAACGGCGAGCCCGAGATTCGTGGCCCCTGCACCGTGGGAATGCTCCAGGTTCGTCACCGTGTAAAAATGATGATGACGGTCCTGGTTTTCTTTGAACTGAATCTTATAGTTTCGCGATACCTTAAATTTCATCTTGTCTTCCCAGACAATTCTTTCCTCGAATTCTTCCATAAACCAGTCGGGTATATTTGGTTTATACCCTGTTGCCAGGATCACCTTGTCACTTTGATAGGAAAAATCATGGTCCTCCTGCCATTGACGACAGTCCAACACATAATGTTCACCTTCTTGATGGATTTTGTTTACTTCCGTCAGGGGCTGTATGGTAATGCTCGGCGATTGAGCGCTGACCGAATGATTATAAAGGATATTATATATGTTATTGAGGGTATCCGGATCGATCCCATTACGGAGCTGATCCAATGTTTCCAGAGCTTTCTCACGCTTTTCGAACGTCAAACCGTGGAAGTAATCCACATAGTCAGGGGCGAAGAATTCCTGACCGAGCTTTGACGATTCAAGCTGAAGGATTCCTTCGGACCGCGTCAGCCATGTCAGCTGATACGAATGATTTTCCTGCTCCTTCAATAAATCAAAGAATACCTCGGCAGCGCTTTGACCGGATCCCACTATGGTGATGGTGGAGCCCCCCATCGTCGACTTCTTATGAAAGAGGTATTTGCTCGTATGATGGACGTCTTCATCCGGAAGACCTTCCATTCCATCCAGGACAAGAGGCTTACTCCCGGTCCCGAGCACCACATGCTTGGCATAATGTATTTCACGCTTATCCGTCAACCGGTTATCCACCACCACTTTGTAGCAGTCCCCGCTATCCGTGACCCCTATCACTTCACTGTGAAATTGACAGGAGCTGAGCTGACTTGCGACCCAGCGGGCATAGTCATTATACTCCTGCCGGGGCATTTCGAATTTTTGGAAAAAGAAAAATTTATATAAACGATTATGGGTATGTAAATAATTCAAATAACTGTACCGGCTCTGAGGATTCGCGAACGTCACGAGATCTGCTATGAACGGTACTTGCAGATCCGTCAGGTTGATCAGCATCCCGGGATGCCATTGAAACTCAGGTGTCCGATCGAAGAACTTCACCTTTAAATCCGTTTTTTCTTCCATCAGGGCAGCCAGGCTTAAGTTATACGGCCCGATCCCAATCCCGATACAATCATGCATGTCTTGTCTACTCAATTGGCTCTCCTCCACATTCAGAATCTACTTTTTTATTCTTACCCTAAAATGATGGGAGGCTATCCTGTTTTGGGAAATTAATTTTTTGGATGGGTGGGGGATTCATCTTCTGAATTCTTTATTGATTTTGAAAGGTGATTTTCAGCGATAGCAGCTGAACTTACCCCAAACAAAAAACCAATCCCCTCACAAGGATCAGTTTTTCCTGAAAATCATCACATACCATCCGCCTTCTTTTACGATTGGGTCCACGGACTCGACTTTAAAGTCGGTTTTCGCCGCAAGGGTCTCCATCTCCTTCTGCGACGGGATCGGGTAAAGGTTCTGGAATGACATGAAGAAGCTGTTGAAGGCACTGGAGAATTGCTTCCCATGCTTGGATTTCTGCATCGGGGTGAGGACGAAGAACAATCCTTCCTCCGCGAGCCACGTTGAGGCTTTCTCAAAGAACTGCAGCCGCTCCGATGGATCGATATAGTGAAAAAGATTATTGGCCATGATCATATCAAAACGCTGCCCGGGTTCATATTCATGCAAGTCCTTACAAAGGATCTCCACATTTCGAAAATCTTGAAGGGACTCTTCAGCTGCCTTGGCGACGGCTTCATGGATCTCGATTCCGACCATTCTCTTATCAGGATAACGGTCCCCAATTCTTTTCACATATCCCCCTTCACCACACCCTAAGTCCAGGATGGAATCCACGTTGTATTTTTTTATCGCCTTCTGTACCTTTGGGAAGGCAAAGCGTTCCAACAGGATCGACGTCTTCGCGACGGTTGCGCCATGGAGATCTGAATTAAAGTGCTGTTTCGTCTGGTTCCTCAGTAACTGAGGGTAAGATAACAGGGCCGGTATATGCAGCTCCATCATCTCTTTCAGAAGGATCCCTGAAGAATGGGGATCTTTCTTTGAAGTCGGAAGCTTCCATCTATTTCTCGTCGTAATTTTCTCAGCTTCCACCCGTTTAAGATGCTTGATGGTGATGCCTACCTCCACCCATTGCTCAAGGAGGTCCATTTCAATGTTTCTCGAGAGGGCCACTTCCTGGATGGACGCAGGCTCTGTGAAACTGTCGAACAGGTCCATCTCATATCCGACATAAGCATGCCAGCTGTAAAGGAACGGGACATTCTTCTTCATCCAGGTTCGCGCCCTCCATACTTTCACTATTTCTCCAATCACTGTAATGCCTCCTTTCCTTTCCAAGGGTAATCTTGGTCTCTGGTAAATGTAGTCGATGTTTTCTTTTCTTCGGTTAACGAGTCGTGCCTGATCGGAAGCATCCCCCCCTGAACCAACCTGTCGTAAATGGATTCCCGCCACATGCCGAGACCCGAAATGTTCAGCATCTGTTTGTATTGGGAAATCGAATCCTTCTCCATTCTCTGAAGGCTCTTATTTCTCAGCCAGCCGACCGGGCGATAAGGGTAGGAGTAGACGAGGGCGGATAAATGGCTGAGATGCATTTGGTGTGCAACCCTTCTCTTTCTGACCTTTGGATACCATTCAAGATTAATGGGATTCATCTTTCCAACTGCATACATGTCGCACAGCAACTCTCCAAGGATGCTTCCATCCTGGATCGCCATATTCATCCCTTCCCCTGCCATGGGATGCACTGTATGGGCTGCGTCCCCGATGAGGGCTAGATGATCTTTTACATAGGTTTCCGCATGATATTTCAGAGGGACCATGAGCTGGATTTTCTTCCAATCTTCAATTTGATCCACATACCCGGCAAGATCCGGGCACATCTCGATATACAGTTTATGAAACTCCGATACCGGCTTTTTACGGAGGGTTTTGTACTCACCTGCCGGGATGAGATAAACGGATCTCACTTCATTGTCCGGCAGGGGAAACAAACCTAAGAATGATTGATATGTAGAAATGATCCGGCCCTTTGTCATTTCTTGTGGGCGCGGGAATGTAACGGTCAGGAAATGATGATTGTACTTTTTCTCCTTCACCTCCACCTCCATATAGTCGCGGGTGACGGAGCTCCTTCCCTCTGCCCCGATAATGAAGTCACTATGAATCTCTTGTTCCACCTTCGTCTCTCGGTCCTCTATGGTCACCGTATGCTCATTGATTTTCTTACAGACGGTATTCGGACGATAATGGAAGGTTGGATATTCCTCCCCTTTCTTCCTCAGGATATCCTTCAGCGTTTCGTGGTGGATCATAAGAGAGAACGGGTAAGGGGTGGGGAGGATCGAATAGCTCATGGTTGAATGATCCGTTTTGGATTTTGTCTGCTTCAATTCGATCAATTCCAGATCAGATATGCGATGGCCATTGCGAAGGACGGCATCTATGACTCCCAGAGAATCGAATATTTCCAAGCTTTTCGGCTGGAGTAGTTCGCCTTTGTAGACGGAACCCGGCCCCCTTAACCGTTCGACGACGGTTACATCAATATTACACCTGGCAAGCTTCAACCCGAGGGTCAGTCCGCCAATCCCTCCACCGCTTATAAAGACGTTCGTCTTCATCTCTTTTCACCTCTTTCCAATTCTTTATCCCATTTCCAGGATGTTGAAACTTGCCGATGTGCTCTTTCCATGATGTGACAAGTTTCAGCCCCATTTTTCCCCGTGAAGAATTTCGCAGAACGCACTATTTCCCGGAAAATATCAGCGTTTTCAGTGAGATGAAATGCTATTTTTGTCGGAATATCTTCTTTGAATTATCGACAAAATCCGTTTAAACAAAAAAACTCTACGACAAGATTCATCTCTCATCGTAGAGTACGCTTTATTTCCCTTTTGCAATTGGCAGCAGGATTGTGACAGTGGTCCCTTCGGTTACGTTGCTTTCGATCGATAGTGAGCCATGATGCTCTTTGATGATTTTCTGACAGATCATTAATCCGAGGCCCGTCCCTTTCTCTTTCGTGCTGTAAAACGGTTCGCCCAGATGCTTCATCCGCTCAGGCGGTATTCCGCTTCCATTATCCTGAATGGTGATTTTGCCGCAGTCTTCCTCTTTCTCAAGATGAACACTGAGAAGTCCGCCTGAAGGCATGGCTTCGAGGGCATTTTTCATCACGTTCAAAATGACCTGTTTCATTTGATGGGAATCGCAGTAGATTTCGGCTTCTTCCACTGAGAATCTCACGTCCACTCCCTGCTTGAGGCACTCCATCTTGATGAACTCGACCGAGCTTGTGAGGAGGGTCGTCAGAGATGTGAGGGAGAATTTGACGGCCCTTGGTTTCGCCAGAGCCAGAAATTCATTGGTGATGATTTCGATGCGATCAAGCTCACCCTGGATGACACTAAGGTGAAAATCATCTTCTGCATTTTCTTTCATGAGCTGAAGGAAGCCTTTCAGTGTAGTCAAAGGATTTCTGATTTCATGGGCCACACCCGCTGCAAGCTGGCCTATCATCGCCAGCTGCTCCGACTTCTTAAGTAAGTCTTCATTCCGCTTCTTCTCTGATAAATCACGAATGATGGCTGAAATCCCGATCAAGCGTCCATTGTCGTTTAAAATTGGATTCATATTAAAGGAGATCTCCACCGGGGAGCGGTCTTTCCGGTAACGGACCGTTTCATAATCCTTGATCCGCCTACCGGCTTTCACCGTGGCGAGATTCTGTTTGAACTGTCCGACCTGATCTTCCTGGTGAAGGAAAGTGATCACCTCTCCTGTGATTTCATCCTTCGACCAGCCGAACATGGACTCAAATTGTTGATTTACCTTTAATACATTTCCTTCCGGATCAAGAAGGGCGATTCCGTCACCAGCATGTTCAAAGTAGGCTTCAAGCAACTCTTTCGCTTCTTTCAGCTCTTCTTCCATCTGCAGTTTTTCTGTGATGTCCTGGCCGAACCCGTAGATGCCGATGACCTCATTTTTAACACGGATGGGGATATTGGTCACCGCTACATGACTTTTCCCACCTTCCCCATTTTCGAAGGTGGTCACAAACCTTGATGCTTCTCCCCTGAGGGCGACTTCGAATTGTTTGATGGCCGTTTCTTTGCTTCCCTGTGCGATGAATTCACTGAAATGACTGCCGATCATATGGGGTGAAATATGATCCCACTGCGTTTTCACAGCAGGGTTCACTTCTTGTATGATCCCATTGATGTCCACCATATAAATATTATCCGGGCTGTATTTGACAATCGACTTATATTTTTGCTCACTTTCGATCAACTTTCTCTGAATATCCTTGATTAGGGAAATATCCGAAATGGAAACGATGATTTCCACCACTGTACCATGTCTCAGTACCGGGACAATGGATGCCAAATACTCTAATTCCTTGTATTCATCTTCATACGTCAATTCGTCCCCTGTTTCCCAGATCCGCTTTAATTTCGGTTGTATCTTCCCTAAATGATGGGAATCGAACACTTCCTGAATCGTTTTCCCGATGACTTTGGAAGGGGTCAGGTGCAGCTTCTTCAAAAGCTCTCCTGCTGCCATTTCAATCACGAAGTCATGATTGCTTTTCTTGATTTTATATGTGATCGTCTTCTGAAGGCGGAGTGTATTTTCAAGTTCGACTTTCAGAGACATTAATTCTTTTTCATACTCCTTCTTCTCCGTAATATCATGGAGGATGATCCCCACACTGTCGACGGTTCCATCACTCTTATAATTCGCAGGGGAAATGGTAATATTGCATGTGATATTACGCTGATTCTCCATATCGAAGGTCACTTCTTCCCCAGTCGTATTCAATCCTTTCAATCCATTCATGACGATGGTTTTAAAAGATTGATTCTCCAGGGGCTGCTGCTTACACAAGGACTCGCCCAGAACGGCATTGGAAATGTGAAACAGTTTCTGGAATGAATGATTCATTTCCAGGACCTTTCCTTTTTTATCAATGATACACACACAAGTCGGAGTATTGTGGATGAGGGATTCATACACTGCGGATTGGGAATCGGTTGAATCTTCACGCTTCATTCCTTTAGGAATCATCATGACTAATACCTTTGATTCATCCAACCGCTTCCGTTTGAACCCGTAAGGTTGATGATTCAAACGGATGGAATAGTCCTCATCCTCTATAATCTTCGATAGAAGATCGTCTTCTTTCAGGATGATTCCTCTCCACTCTTCATTTTCTTCTATATACGATGGGTTGTTCCCATCGATGATTGCTGCAGGGACGGGAATTGAATCAACATTCAATGGATGATAGGGGTGCATTTCAGCCATAGTACCTTCCTTTTTCGTAACGTTATTTACCATCATTTTACCCTACCTCCACCAACATATAAATGGTGAATATCAATTCACATCAAAAACCCGGACATTACCTTCTGCCCGGGTTACTACCAATCATTTAAATTAAAATGCTTCCACTCTATTCATCTCTGAATAACGAACCGCAATATCTGCACCGACGTGGGCATTATGCTTCACCAGGGCAATATTCGCCGTCAAGCTTTTCCCATCGGTCAACTCTTTCACTTTCCCGAGCAAAAAAGGCGTTGCTTCTTTCCCTCTGATCCCTTGTTCATCCGCTTCCCTCAGAGCGTGTTCTATGATGGAGGTCATTTCACTTTCATCCAGGGCATCTTCTTCAGGGATCGGATTTGCGATTACTACCCCGCCTTTTAGGCCAAGAGCCCACTTCGCTTTTAACATACTCGCCATCTCATTTGCTGAATCGACTCTATAGTTTACGGAGTAAGGACTGGTCCTCGTATAAAAAGCCGGCAGTGTGTCTGTTCCATATCCTATTACGGGTACACCCTTTGTCTCCAGGTATTCCATTGTCAATCCGATATCGAGGATGGACTTGGCTCCTGCACAAACGACAGCCACACTTGTGATGGAAAGCTCCTCTAGGTCCGCTGAAATATCCATGGTCACCTCTGCATTCCTGTGCACACCCCCGATGCCCCCTGTCACAAACACAGGGATGCCGGAGATCTCTGCACAAATCATCGTTGCCGCAACCGTTGTCGCCCCGTCTTTCTTGGAGGCAAGGATATATGGAATATCACGGCGGCTCGCCTTGATGACTCCGCTCGCCTGGCCTAAATACTCCAGCTCTTCAGGAGATAGACCGATTTTAATCTTTCCATTCAGTATCGCGATCGTTGCAGGTATGGCCCCCCTGGAACGAATAATATCCTCCACTTCCCTTGCCGTCCTGACATTTTGCGGATATGGCATTCCGTGTGAAATGATCGTGGACTCTAATGCCACGATGGGAAACCCTTTTTTCTTCGCTTCTTTTACCTCTTCTGAATATTCTACATATGCCTCTAGATTCACGCACATTGCCCCCTTAATAATAAAGACTGAATTCCTGTTGAAGTTTGCTTGTATTCAAAGACGGCGCCACTGTGTATCTTGACTGAAGAGTGATCGACGAGCAGATCACACCGATTCGGCAGGCTCCGTCTGTATCTGATCCTTTCAAATAACCAAATAATATCCCGGCGACAAGAGCATCCCCGGCTCCTGTCACGTCCTCGACCTCTACTCTTGGAGGCAGGATGGCCGTCGCCTCTTTATAGGTGGTGTAATAGATCAGCCCCTGATCTCCACGGGTGATGACCGCCCGCTCAGCCCCCCTTAATGTCAGCTCCTTGGCTGCTTTAAAGTAATCCCCCTCTGTTTCGATCTTCATATCAAGATACATTTCTGCTTCCCCTTTGTTGCATATGAACCAGGAAACCCCCTCTAATGAATGAGGTAATTTCTTCACCTTAGGAGCAGACACCGGTATGACCGTCAATGGAATCCCTTCGGACTGGCACCTGCGGATAATGTAAGTGAGCACTTCTTCAGGAAAGTTCGTGTCCAGCAACACCATCTCTGAAGAGGATATCATCCCCCACTTTTTCTCGATGAACCCAATGTCAACGCTTTCATAAATATTCATATCAGCAATGGCGAACATCATCTCACCGCGTTCATCCAATATAGCCGAGTATGCTCCTGTACTTTCATTCATTACCCTCTGGGAACCCGAGACGTCGGCGAATGATTTCGTCTGCTGCAGAAGCCAGCTCCCTTCTGTGTCTTCCCCCACCACGGTGATCAAATTTGCTTCTCTACCCAATCTCCCTAGGTTCTCGGCAATATTACGGGCTACTCCACCGCTCGTTTGCTCAGTCTTTGCAGGATTGGATGTTTCAGGAATCAACCTGTCTTCAAGCCGCATCTTACGGTCGATATTGGCGCCCCCTATGCAAGTGATCCCGTTTTTCTTCGGCATCACATACGCTCTTCCTAAAATCTTCCCCTGCTTCACCAGATTAGAAATATACCCGGCCACGGCCGAGCGCGAAATCCCGCTTCTCTCTGATAATTCCTGCTGTGTCATAAATGGATTCTCTTCAATGTATGACAATAAAAGCGTTTCTTTTTCGTTCATTTTCTCCCACCCCTATAAAGAAAAGTAACTTTTGTTAATATTCTAAACTTTTGTTTGTGTTTACACAAGTTGGAAGTTTAAAAACCAAAAAAAGACTTGTTCTCCTGAGTAGGAAAACAAGTCTCTCTGTTTAGGATACTTTCTTATCTTTCACTTTTCCTGTGTCCTTCAAGTAATATTCATCGGACGTAAAGAACTCATTTGTGAGCCTCTTCACTTCTTTGCTTAACAGCAGGACTGCAATGATATTCGGGATCAGGATGGCTGCAAGGGCTAAGTCAAGGAACTGCCAAATGACCTTTGCCGCTCCAACGGATCCAAGGACGATCGCAACCGTGTAAACCACTTTGATTCCCTGTGCCGCCTTCAAGCCAAATAGGAATTCAGCCTGCTTGGCACCATAAAAGACGATGACGATGATCGTTGAAAGGACGAAGAAGATTAATGAAACCGTAACGAGAATCCCTCCGAATTCACCGAAATATTTCGTGAAGGCTTCTGTTGTCAGAGCGGAAGGATCGTCCAGTGCATTTTCTGCAGTCCATACCCCCGAAGATAAAACGACAAACGCCGTGGCTGTACAGACGATAATCGTATCGATTACAATGCCGATAATAGCCCATAGTCCCTGCCTGACAGGGTGATCCGTTTGAGCAGCTGCATGGGCGATCGGAGCCGTTCCGAGACCTGCCTCATTGGAATATAGGCCACGGGCAAACCCCCAGCGAATCGTCTCTGCGATGGCCACCCCTGCAAAACCTCCCATGGCAGACATGGGCTGAAAGGCGTGAGACAGGATTAATCGGAAGAATTCAGGCACTGCACCTATATTCATAAACAAAATCACTAGAGCGCTCCCCACATAAATCAAAGCCATGAACGGTACGAAGACCTCTGTTACCTTACCTATACGCTTAATTCCTCCAAATACGATCAGCACGACAATGAGCGCCACAATCACACCCGTAATCCAACCATTCACATTAAACGTTTCTTCCACAGTAGAGGCAACGGCATTCCCCTGCACCATCACACTTGGAATCAGTTCAATCATGAGGGCAAAAGCGAACCAGACGCCTAGCCATCTCATGTTCAATCCCTTTGTCATGTAGTACATGGGACCGCCCACGTACTCCCCATTTTCATTCTTCTCACGGTATCGTACCGCAAGGACACTTTCTGAAAACTTAAGGGCCATCCCGATCAGGGCAATCACCCACATCCAGAAAACGGCTCCAGGGCCACCAAACATGATCGCAGCCGGGACACCGACGATGTTCGCCGCCCCGATTGTGGACGACAGTGCCGACGTCAAGGCCTGCAGGGGAGTGACGGTTCCTTCTCCCTTCGGCTTTTTAAACACACTTCCTATCGTTTGCTTGAAAATGTACAGAGGGTATCTGAACTGTACGAATTTCAATAAAAATGTTAAGTACAAACCCGTTGCACCCAAGACAATGATTAACGGTGGACCCCATAACCATGCCGAGATTTTACCTATGATGTCGAAAAACGTATCCAATAATGCTCCTCCTTTGCTAGAGGCATTGGCTAACGTTTGGATTGAAACAGGGGGGAAATGTCTATGTATGTATAAAGTCGAGAAACCCCAAGTCCAGAAAAATTAGCCACTGCTTCTAAATGCTTTTCCAGACTTTTCCCTAAAATAGGAACAGTGAAACATATAGGGATAAATTTCGAGACGAAGCTGGAGTATATGAATGATAATCGAACCTGTACGATTCTTCGACAATATCTCTCCATTTCCCCGGAAATACCTCCAAATACAAAAAAATCTGCAGCCGACAAACGACTGCAGATCCTCTCCCTATTCGGTCACCCGTGGCAATATCAGCACTTCCACACGGCGATTTTGTCCTCGTCCCTCGGCTGTCCCGTTATCGGCGATGGGTTCGAACTCACCAAAGCCTTTCGCACTGAACCATTGGGGATCTAGATTAGGGTTATCCAAAATGATTTTCATGAAGTTGACCGCCCTCATAACGCTGAGCTCCCAGTTCGAGTCAAACTCCGCATTCCTGATGGGAACATTATCTGTATGTCCGCTGATGATGATGTTACGCGGCGGATTCATGACGAGGAGTTGTGATAACTCACTTGCCACGCTCAGGTCACTTCCCTGGACTGTGGCAGAGCCTGAATCAAATAATACGTTATCCCGAATGGTCAGGAGCAGGCCTTCATCTGTCAACTTGGTGATGAATTGGGCCTCAAGATTATTCGTTTTAATATATTCATTGATTTTTCCCTGAATTTCCTTCAACTCTTCCTGATCCTTCAGGAATGCCTGCTTATCGAGCTCTTCTTTAGCTAATTCTTTCTCTTTCCCCTCTTCTTTCCCTGGTGATGCCGCTTGTTTCTCTGCCTGATCACTCGATTGCTGGGGTGCCACAGGGCTTGGATACTCCATCATACCCGTGCCCCCGGTGAAGATTTCACTGAACACCTGGGAAAGCTCCTTGAACTTTTGGGCATCCACCGAGCTCGATGCGTAAAGGACAATAAACAGAGCCAGCAACAGGGTAAGTAAGTCGGCATATGGAATCAGCCACGATTCATCCATATGATCGTCGTCATGTTTCTTTTTACGCCGCCTCATCCTCATCCCCCTTTAGTAACATGATCCGTTCGCTTGCAGGTAAATAGGATGCCAGCTTCTGTTCAATGACACGGGGAGATTCTCCCTCGATGATGGACAGGATCCCCTCCACCATCATCATTTTCATCTGGACCTCCACTTTCGATTTCCTTTTTAACTTATTGGCAAAAGGGTGCCACAGAACGTATCCCGTGAAAATCCCCAGGAGTGTCGCAACGAATGCCGCTGAAATTGCATGTCCAAGTTCTTCCGTATTGTCCATATGGCTGAGGGCCGCAATCAATCCAATGACCGCTCCCAAAACCCCAAGTGTAGGAGCATACGTTCCTGCCTGTGTAAAGATGAGTGCTCCAGCTGAGTGACGCTCTTCCATTGCGTCGATTTCTTCATGCAGGACATCCCTTATGTAGTCGGCACTTTGTCCATCCACCGCTAATGACAGTCCGTCCCTCAGGAACGGATCGTCCACTTCGTGTGTCTTCGCTTCGAGTGCCAGTAAACCTTCTTTCCTGGCGAGATCGGCTATTTGTGAGAAGAATTGGATCGTTTGTTTCGGGTCCTGCAATTTTTGTTCTTTAAACAGTATGCCGAAAAGCTTCGGTACTTTTTTAATCTCGTGTGTCGGGAAGGCAATGGTCACGGCGGCAACCGTACCCAGTACAATAATTAAAATGGCAGCAGGGTTCAATAAGGCAACAGGACTTACACCCTTGAATACCATCCCCACTCCAACTGCTATCAATCCTAAAATGACTCCTATTAAAGACGTCTTATCCATCTGATCGCTCCACCTTACTCATCGTAGTCTATTACTAATATCGGATGGAACCGCTGATTATTGAGAGGAAGTTCGATTCGAAATTTTCTTTCAAATCACTGTAAAGGCCTATGTAAGCGCAAACGTTTTTGTCGATATATGGACTATACGGGATTTTATTAAAAGGAGAGAAAGTCATGACCCCCAAGCAATTGAAAGAAATAGATAGTAAACGAAAGAACCTTCTGCTCTTGATCACATACGGAATCAGCCTTGCAGCTGCCCTCTCGTATTCGATCCTCCATGAGTCGGGAACGATCACTGTCACCATCTTTTCCCTGCAAATCGCTTTTCTTGCAGGATATTTCGTTGTGCTGCAGTTGGTCTTAAAGAAACCTCATTCATATGTTTACTTCAGCATTCCGACAGTGTATGCCCTTATGGGAGTCTGGTTGTTTTTAGAAGGAGCCAATCCTACCGATTTAGTCACACTGCTCTTTTTAGCAGTCGTCAGCGCAATTCATTTCAATCCGGTGATCTTTGGAATCGGTTATCTGTCCGGTCTGGTATTGATTATCATGAATGGGGTGCTTGCGCCTAAAGGCGATATCATCTATGCCGAGTTATATGTTCCTGCCCTTTTGGTTTACGTCTTGATCGGCGTGGTCCTTGGAGTCGTCATTCACTTAAATCGCTCTCAATTCAACCAGCTTCAAGAATTTATTCACATGACTGAAAGGGAAGGCAGGAAAAAAGAAGATCAGCGAAACTTCTTACAAAAAGAATTAGCGACCATCTCATCGAGTATCAGCCAAATCAACGAACAGGTCCAAACCCACCTCGTTTCCCACGATGAAATGAAAACGGCTGTGAATGAAATTTCTGCGGGAAGTGTCACTCAAAGCGATCAGATCAATAACATCGCTCTTGTGACCGAAACGACGATGAGTAAAATGGAAGAAGTAGCAAGGCTTTCGGAGGATCTGACCTCCCACTCCACTGATGCGAATGCCATTGCCGTTACAGGGAGCGAACGCGTCATGGATCTTCAGGAAAACATGATCGAGCTGAAAAATATCATCGAAGGTCTTCATCAAACATTTAAAGAGCTCACCAGTAAAATTGAAGAAACCAATACCTTTATCGGGAGCATTCAGGATATTACTGATCAAACCAATCTACTGGCTCTTAACGCATCCATCGAGGCAGCACGTGCAGGCGATGCAGGGCGCGGATTCAGTATCGTGGCCGATGAAATCCGGAAATTGGCTGAAATTACGCGTAACACAGCGACACGCATCAACGACAACCTGGCTTCCGTTAACGCCGTGAACTCCTCTGCCGTTGAAATTATGAATCTAAGCTCTGAAAAGCTCAATGAAAACGTAGGCGCAACAGGAGAAGTGACATCGTATTTCACCACACTTCGGGAGAAGCTTGATGCCCTCTCAAACGAGTTTCAACACCTTACGTCCACCGCTTCAGAAGTAAGGGGGCAGACGGAAGAAGCAGAGCTGTCAACGAAGGAACTGGCCGCCGTCATCCAACAGACATCTGCCGGCCTTGAAGAAATCAGTGCCACCATCGAAACCCTTCATGGTGACAACCGGACGATCGCTCAATATGTCCAAGATACTTCCACAAGTGCAGAGCGGATTCAGAACAGTGTCAACGCATAATCTATGGTAAACTAAAGGAAGCAGATTTAAAGGATGTGGCACTTTTGGATAAACGATTCACCATGATCATTCCCATCATGATCCTTGTAGCCGTTGCTTCTTATTGGATGCTAGGCAAATACTATTCCGAGATCGAGCTTGGCTCTAAGGTCATGCTCATCATCGGGGGCACGGTCCTCTCGGGTGTGATTTCCTTCTTCTTATTTAAAGAAGACAAGGAGCCGAAATAAGGAAAAGACCACTTTGGATGAAAGTGGTCTTTTCCTTTTACTTGAGTAGTTTGGTTTCAAGCTTATGCTCATAATTCTTGAATAGCGAGCTATTTGTATTGACCCGCTTCTTTGAGAGCATGCTGTTGTATTTCAACATTTTCTCATTCAGGCTCTGCTGGAGTCCATGCTTCTCCCCTTCATCTTCACAGGCCCTGATCATGTCTTCGATCCGCATCATTTCTTTTTTCACATTCATTTCGTCCATCGTGTACCCTGCGTTCTTCATCATCCGGTGGGCCATCTTCAATTCCTCGGGGACACCTAAATCATCGTCCAGATTCAGTGGTTTGCCATATCCGGGCAAATGACTGAAATCTCCGTCCTCGTATGCTTTCTTGATCCGTTGCTCTGATACAATCATGGAAAAATCCAACTATACCCCTCCATTCATTGGAATCAGTTGATTCTTGGCAGCAAGTAACTCGTTCCTCTTATTATATCCAATTTGCACGTTTTCTGAGTGCAGAAGATGCGTCTATTTTCTGACAATTCCTTCTCACATATTTTTAGCCCTCCTGGAAAAACTACCTATATCACAAACGAAAAGGAGTGGCACACATGGCACGTGGTAAATCATTCGAATCAAAGAAAAAGGGGCATCCAGGGAATCTCCCTCAAAATAGCACGGCTCGAAAACATTCTGAAGATGCACCGGGAGATGAAGAGCTGATTGTGACACAGGAAGCATTTAAAAATCGGGAAGATCAGGATGAACATCGGTATTAAAGAAGAAAAACGCTAGGATTCCTAGCGTTTTTCTTCTTCCCCTGCTGAAATGACGAGGAATCTGGATGTGGTTAAGCTCCGCCATTCTTTTATCTTCAAAAGGTTAAACTGGGGTACTTTCCTTCTTCGATAGATCCATCGCCGGACCAAAGAATTCATATCGTACTTTTGATACTCCCATTTCCTTAAGCATTTCAATAACCGCCTTCATAAACGGTGCCGGACCGCATACATAGCACTCTGTGCCTGCATCAACGTGTTGCTTCAGAATGTCCTTGTTTACGTAGCCAGTAAAAGGGGACAGAGATTCATTATGTGGATTTTCATATACATAGCAGGCTTCCCCGCTTTCAAGTTCGTTCATGAATTTCCCGACCTCTTCTTTAAATGCGTGCACCCCTTCATTTCTGCTGGCATGAATAAACGCCGTTTTGCGGCCGGGCGCGTATCTCGCCACCCATTCAAGCATACTCATCATAGGTGTGATGCCTACACCCCCGCTAATAAAGGCTACAGGCGAACACCCTCTTCTAAATAGAAATCCCCTGCAGGTGCACTGACTTCAATCGTGCTTCCTTCGGTCACCTGGTCATGTAAGAAGGTAGATACTTTCCCGTTTGGATCATGTTCTGTTTCTTTTTTCACCGAGATCCTGAAATGCTTCTCCATCGGTGCGCTTGAAAGACTGTACTGACGGATATGGGTGAACTCTTCACCAGGGATTCTCACCCGAACTGAAATATATTGTCCAGGCTTATAACCCGGTACATTCCCTCCTTCTATTGGTTGAAGATAGAAAGAAGTGACGCAATCGCTTTCCACTACTCTTTTTGCAACGAAGAACGGTTTGAAATCTCTGTAACCAGCATTCTGGTACATGTTTTCTTCAACATTGATGAATACTCCTGCGATGACCCCATATGCTTCTCCCCATGCTTCAATGATCTCATCTGTCGCTGCCTCTCCTAGAACTTCCCTGATCGCCTGAAGTAAATGCTCTCCCACAATCGGATAATGCTCCGGTTTGACACCCAAACTTCGATGCTTGTGGGCAATCTGCTTTACAACGGGAAGAATGCCCTCAAGCTTATCAATATTTTGAGCCGCTGCATAAACCGTATTGGCTAAGGCCGTCTGCTGTCTTCCCTTTTTTTGATTGACATGATTAAAGATATTCAAAAGCTCCGGATGGCTGTTAAATAAATTTTTATAAAAGGTCGACGTAATTTCCGTTCCTTTGATTTCTAAGACAGGAGCCGTTGATTTCACGATTTCAATGGTTTTTTGAGATAGCATATTGGTCACTCCTAAAAGATATATTTTGAATACATCTTTAAGTTACTCCTCTTCTTCACTTAAAGCAATATACAAAATACAGCTTTAACAAAACAGTCACATTTAGACACAAACTTACTTCCTTCTGTATAATGAGAGGAACGGAACGGAAAGGTGAGATACATGAGACTAACTTTATACACTGACTACTCACTGAGAGTCCTGATTTTCCTGGCTACCAAACCGAAGCACGAACTCTCTAATATAAAAGAAATTGCTGATGCCTACAGCATCTCAAAGAATCACCTGATGAAAGTGACGTACGAACTGGGAAAAATGGGAATGATTGAAACGATCCGTGGCAGAAACGGCGGTATCAAACTCGCACAATCCCCTGAAGAAATAAATATTGGTACACTCGTCCGGATCACAGAAGAGGATTTTCATCTTGTCGAATGCTTTGATGCCCAAACTAACTCCTGCATCATTACACCTGTATGCGGATTGAAGCATGTACTCGGCAAAGCCTTGAATGCCTACCTCTCCGTACTCGATGAATATAGCCTGGCCGATTTGATTCAGAACCCGATGGATTACCGGTTCCTCTTTCAGGAACAGAAGCGGGATGAAACGTCAACCTGAAGAAACTTCTCACCTGCAGAGGGTGGGAAGTTTTTTGGCATGTATAGGGGAACGCTTGATCAAGGAGTACAGCTGCTGAATAAACGTAAATAATCAGCAGCTGAACGCTTCACTTTCTGCTCTCACTATATGTAAACGTCATTAACATAAATAAGAAAAAGCTAAGTAATAATGTGCTTCCCCCGACAATGTAGAAAACCGTTGTAAAGCTTGACGGCAGGTTGAATGGATTTAAATTATACATCCACATCCCCACGGTCAATCCAATCGACCCGATGATCGCGGACCAGACATGGGCAAATGCCAGTTTAGAAGATTTCGGCACCTGATAGGAACGGTAATAAGAAGAATACGCAAATAAACTCAACCAGCCCACAACTAAAATATGTGCGTGAATCGGCTTGAATGCATATGATCCTGCCCCTGCCATATGAGACCCGAGAAATGCTCCGATAAACCCATAGATGGCAGCCATTCGTAATAAAAGGACGTTCCACCGCATTTTTGTACTCCCCCTTTTTATAAAAAAATGTGCTCTCATCATTATAGTATAGTTGTCTGAAACGAGGCTATGATTCTTCGTCCAATGCCATAGAACGTTCATAAACTCTCCGGGATTCGCAAATAATTCCCGGCATCTTTACACAGGATACAAAGATAGGTGTAAACACTTGCAAACGGTGCCGGCACTGATACAATAAGAATGTAATAGAACATTCTGAAAAAAGGAGAATACATAATGACTAATTTCCAACAGAATCTCGAGAAGTACGCAAGTCTTGCTGTAGAAGTCGGAGTGAATGTCCAGAAGGGTCAGACCCTTGTCATCAACACTTCAATCGACTCGGCAGAATTTGTTCGCTTAGTAGTAAAGAAAGCCTATGAAGCAGGCGCCAAGCACGTATACGTAAACTGGAGTGACGATACCGTCAACCGTACGAAATACGACCTTGCCCCTGACGAAGCATTCCAGGAGTTCCCTGAGTGGAAAGCACGTGAAGTAGAAACGCTTGCTGAAGGCGGAGCTGCATTCATGAGCATCGTTTCTTCAAGCCCCGATCTGTTAAAAGGCGTAAACCCTGACCGCATCTCGAACTTCCAGAAGGTTGCCGGTAAAGCCATGTCCAAGTACCGTCAGTTCATTCAATCGGACAAAGTCAGCTGGTGTGTACTGGCCGCTCCTTCGAAAGACTGGGCTGCCAAAGTATTCCCGGATGCGTCTGCGGAAAAGCAAGAGGACCTATTATGGGATGCCATCTTCAAAGCCGTACGCGCTGACCAGGCAGATCCTGTTCAGGCATGGAAAGATCACGACGCAAACCTTCACGAAAAAGTCGAATACCTGAATGAAAAGAACTACCAAAAACTTCATTACACAGCACCGGGGACGGACCTTACCATCGAACTTCCGAAAGGTCACCTATGGGTTGGAGCTGGAAGCGTGAACGAAGAAGGAACCACTTTCATGGCAAACATGCCGACGGAAGAAGTATTCACAGTTCCACTTAAGACCGGCGTAAACGGTAAAGTATCAAGCACGAAACCACTTAGCTACGGTGGTAACGTCATCGACAACTTCACGATCACATTCGAGAATGGACGCATCGTAGACGTAAAGGCGGAAGAAGGCGAAGAAATTCTGAAACGTCTTGTCGATACGGATGAAGGATCTCATTACTTAGGAGAAATCGCACTTGTGCCTCATCAATCTCCAATCTCTCAATCGAACGTGTTATTCTACAACACATTATTTGATGAGAACGCATCAAACCACCTTGCGATTGGAAATGCCTATGCATTCTGTATCGAAGGCGGAAAGAAAATGAGTGAAGAAGAGCTTGAGAAAAACGGCTTGAACAACAGTATCACGCACGTTGACTTCATGATCGGTTCAGATAAGATGAACATCGATGGAGTGAAAGAAGATGGCACAACTGAAGCAGTATTCCGTGATGGCGGTTGGGCGTTTTAATCTATGTATGGAGAAATCCCCGGGAAGTGGCTTGGCTGCTTTTTGGGGGTTTTTTTTACGGGCGGCGGTTTGACTGAGCGCTCATTCGAATGGGTAAATTTGTAAAAAGACGCAATTAACCATACGTTTGACGCAATCCCAATACACAATGACGCAATTAATTTAATTTTGACGCAATCAACTAACAAAATGACGCAATTCCCGTTTCCTACCCCATTTGATTCCCCTTCCACCTGCTATATAGTCAGGCATCCAGCCAATATCAGTCCCAAGTCATCATTATCCAAATTGTTTCGTCAATGCTATCGCAGCAATGGTAGCCCCTGCAGCCTGGGCATAGCTCCCGAAAGTCGAGATCTGAAGTCCGATATCCTTCATATCCTTTAAAATATATACTTCCCCCACCGCTTCAAGGGCGGCACCCAGGGATTGGAGCGTATTACCATAAGCAAGGAGCTGTGAAAAGGCACGAGTACTTAAAGTAGCTCCGTATGCCTCAAGTGCCGCACCCACGGATTGAACGGAATCGCCGAAGACATCCAGATTCAATCCTTCCAGCTCTTTTCCTGAAAATTGGAGTTCCGCCGCGTAGACATTCGTTGCGTTTCCCGACGCTTGGATCCAGTCACCGATGATCCGGTAGGTCTCCCCGATTGATCCATCCGACAATTTTTCGGCACCGACAGCCTGCATGGAGTTTCCCGCTGCCTCGAATCCATTTCCGATGGAGACGAGCCGAAATCCGACTGGCTCCTGATTCAAGCGTACTTCCCTAATAATCATGGTTTCTCCAATGGCGGCAATCACCGTCCCGATCACCTGAGTCCACACTCCCGTAATGAGAATTAGTCTATCAATCACCTCCATCCACCAATCCTTTCATCCTTCATACGATCAATGTATTCATAGAATTGAAATTGGTATCTTTGGAACCGGGACCATCATGGTTGTATTATTACAAATAACAGTAAATGAGTCTTGTTTAATTTGTCACATCAGGCTATGATAATCTAGTTCATCTAGAGTTTCATAAGGGGAGGAATATAGATGAGAATTCGGGATTGGGACCGTAATTTGAAGGTCCGGCTGTTCGGGGAAGCAGCGATTAATATTACCTTCTGGATGTTCTTTCCGTTTCTGACGATTTATTTTACTGAGTCGTTCGGAAAGCAGACGGCGGGGTTATTATTGGTCCTTTCACAGGTTTTCGCAGTGGTTGCTAACTTGATGGGAGGGTATTGTGCCGACCGCTTCGGGCGTAAGCGAATGATGGTCATATCTGCCTTTGGACAAGGCTTTGCTTTTTTGATCTTCGGACTTGCCAGCTCACCATGGCTGGATTCTGCCATGATCGGATTTATCTGTTTCAGTTTAGTAGGTGTATTCGGCTCATTTTATTGGCCGGCCAGTCAGGCAATGGTCGCAGATGTCGTGGATGAGAAAGACCGGAGCCATGTGTTTGCCGTCTTTTACACGTCCATCAATATCGCTGTCGTTGTGGGACCGATATTAGGGGGCATTTTCTACGTCCATTACCGCTTTCAATTATTGATTGCAGCCGCACTCATTTGTATGCTTTTAGCTCTTCTTCTATCTAAAATGACGAGGGAAACGGCACCCGCCGATAAGAATAAGCTTCTCGTCACAGAAGGAAAGAAGAAAGCATGGCATAGTGTATTGTCTGATCAATTTAAGGATTATAGTATCATATTTAAAGACAGAACATTTTTATTGTTTATTTTAGCCGGGGTCTTGGTAGGTCAGACGTTCATGCAATTGGACCTTCTTATCCCTGTATATATTAAAGATGTAGTGGATAAAGCCACGCTGTTCAGCTTCGGGGATTGGTCCTTGACTCTCGTAAGTGAGCAGGTATTCGGTTTGATCCTTTCCGAAAATGGATTTCTGGTGGCCCTTCTGACAGTGGTCATTACACGATGGATCACTAAATTCCGCGAGCGTAATGTGTTCATACTGTCTTCTCTCATCTATGCGGTTTCGATCTTTATGTTTGGTCAAACGAGTTCTGTGTGGATGTTTGTGATCAGCATGGCGGTGTTCACTTTTGCGGAATTGATGACAGCCGGTATTCAGCAAAGCTTCGTATCGAAGCTTGCACCGGAACATATGAGGGGGCAGTACTTTGCCGCAGCCAGTCTGCGTTTCACGATTGCAAGGACGATTGCGCCTCTGTCCATCACCCTGTCTCTTTATGCAGGGTATGATTGGACGTTCATCATCCTTTCGATTCTTGCTCTTGTCAGTGCCGGACTCTTCTTCATCATGTTCGAGCGCTTTGAAAAAGAAGAGATGGAACTGAAGAAAGCTGTTCATTAAAAAAAGAGCCTGGGACAAAAGGGTTTAGGCGAAAGAATAATCCGAACGAGTGATTGGATAAAAATCTAACTCGTTCGGATTTTTCATTTTTTGTGCTAAAGCTTACTCCATGTATTAAGTAGGTTCTGGCTGTTGATTGGAGTGCAAGACAAAGACTCCTGCGGGAAAAGCGGAATAGGTGAGACCCCGCAGGAGCGAAAGCTGTGAGGAGTCTTGCCTTCCTCACGCGGAAAGCGAAGTCCTGCACGGAAATCATCGGCGGTGGAATACGAGATCTCACTGTTTGTCTTTAGAGTGTATAGATTTAGTTATGTTCCAGCCACGTCCTTTTCTATTCATGACAGAAATTTAATTATCTAGCGGGAAATTTTCAGAAAAGAATGAATCCGAAAAATTCCGTTTACCCCCTTTCCCCATAAAAAGTGAGATGTTACAATGTAAAACCGTAAGCAATCTTAACGTAACTCTCTTGAGAGTTAGTCGGAGATTCCACTCAATACTACGCAAAGAAAGGATGTTGATTTCAATGCATATCGGAAGCAAAGGCTGGTACGTACAAGAACTAAAAAAAGCGGGAGTACGACACTACGAAGAACGCTATGTCGAGTCATACAAAAAACACGTTCTTGCAAACCTACTAGAACGTACAAAATAAAAATAAGAGGGACGGACCTCGATTCCTATGACCAGGTCATAGGAATGAAGGTCCGTCCCTTTTTTTATTTCAGTAGTTTGGAAGAGTAGATTGGGTTCAGGTTTTGTTGCATGGTATATTTTTTGGTGCGGTTGAGTTTGTATGTTTTGTTTTTGAGCAGGTATGCTTTGTATTTTTGGTTCCAGCTTTTCAGTGACCAGAGAATGAGTCCTGCAGTAGCAAGCACCAGTCCTGCAGTGGCCGGCCAGAAATAAGGTGAGATGACACCTGACTCGTACGCCAGTCCAATCGGTGAGAAAAGGAAATACGTAAGTACGACCGAAGCCATCAGTACAATGGAAAGTGGGATGCTGTATTTCCATGGCATCATGTTCACCTTTGGATTATAGCGGTATTCATATGGTTTTGCCAACGGTTTCCACCAGCCGATCGCAAGCATCAAGAACACTTCTGCCACAAACAGGATGCCATAGATGTGAATGAAGTTGATGTCGATACTGAATCCGAATAGTTGTCCCGTCCCCCATACGAGCATGTAATACGTGATGACATGAAGGATGATGACCGTTTTCGCAGCCACTGCCGGAATGCGTTTTGAGAACACACCGACGAGCAGGACCACAATGATCGGAATATTGAAGAATCCTGTGAATCGTCTGATCAAGTCCCATAACCCGTCCGTCGCATTAATCAGTAACGGGGATACACACATAGACACAACGGCCAGCAGTGCACCGAACCATTTACTGATGGTGATCAACTTCTGATCGCTCACTTCCGGATTGAATTGGGGCTTGTAAATATCAAGGGCGAATAGTGTCGCTGCACTGTTTAACAATGAGTTAAAGGAGCTTAGCACCGCTCCAAGCAATACAGCCAGGAAGAAGCCTGTCAAATATGAAGGAAGCACGGCGTTGATCAAGGCAGGATAGGCCAAGTCCACGCTTTTCAAAGAATCTCCATACAAATGGAAGGCAATGACTCCCGGAAGCATCATCATAAACGGGACAAGCAATTTATAGAAGCCCGAAATGATGACACCTTTCTGCCCTTCCGCCAGATTCTTTGCACCTAAGGTACGCTGGATCACATATTGATTGGAAGCCCAGTAGAATAGATTGGCAAAGAGCAGTCCGGTAAAGATCGTCGAAAATGGGACGGAATCTGACGCAGAGCCTATGGAATTAAGCTTCTCTGGATTCTTCGTCGCAATCTCCTTCACGCCGGAGAAGATATTCCCATCTCCGAGTGCATAAAATCCTAAGATCGGTACAAGGATTCCAATGATCAAGAGTCCCACTCCATTTAATGTATCCGAAATCGCAACAGCCTTCAGTCCACCGAAAATGGCATAGATACTGCCGATGATACCGATCGTCCACACAATCACCCAAATCGATTGCGTATAGGAAATCCCAAGAAGTTCAGGGACATCAAATAACTTCAAAACAGCAAGCGCTCCTGAATAGAGCATTGAAGGAATGGTCACAAACACATAACCAAGCATAAAGAGAATGGTCGTATATTGGCGTACGCCCTTATCATATCGTTGATTCAGAAACTCGGGTAATGTGGTGAAACTCCTCCCCAAGTATTTCGGGAGCAAATACAGGGCCATGATGATGATAGCAAATGCGGCCGTCACTTCCCACGCCATGTTCGACAGGTTCGCCCGGAATGCCTGTCCGTTCAATCCCACCAATTGTTCTGCCGATAAATTGGTGAGTAGGAGCGACCCGGCAATAAAGGTTCCTGTCAGCCCCCTCCCTGCCAAAAAATAACCTGTGGAGTCATTCAGGGATCCCTTCGTTTTTATGTATGAAACCCACGCAACCAATCCCATAAAAAAGACACAAGATACTAGTGTAAACAGTAAACCACTCTCAAACATTGAATCTCTTCCCTTCATATTTATTACATGTGTTTGAGAAAGTTCCCCAAAAGTTATACTAGTAAACTATTATTTTTGGAATTTTATTAAAAATAGTCATAAGGAACCACCACGTTTTTCCATTAAATACTTTTAAAAAAACGGTTGTGGAGGCCTTTCATCCTGTGATAAAGTAAAGAACATATTTTAAAAATAACTTCATACGAATTCCTTATATATCTATGGTGATATGGACCATAAGTCTCTACCTGGCAGCCGTAAATTGCTAGACTATAAGGAAAGTCTTTTCTATATGCTACGTGTATGGAGACTTTCCCTATGTTTATTAGAGAATGTCTTCATGCACTTTTTTATTTGTTTTTTTAAGAAGTCTGACATCATACGACATAAGCTTTGAGGATTCAATGAAGAAATCATTTTTGGAGGATTGGTACTGTGAGTTTAGTGTATGGCATCTTATCTTTACTTGGCGTTTTATTTCTTGCGTGGTTGTTGAGCAGCAACCGCTCGGCCATTCAATGGCGGACGATCATCATCGGGATCTGCCTTGAATTTCTGCTTGTTCTTTTCGTATTGAAGGTTCCATTTGGCCAAACGGTCCTGAAGAAAGCGGCACTCGGTGTCCAGAAAGTCATTGATTACAGCAATGAAGGGATCATGTTTGTGTTCGGGGGATTCTTTGAAAAAGGGACGAATATCTCCTTTGTTTTCGCCATCAACGTGTTAGGTGCCATCATCTTTATTTCGGCCCTGATCTCAGCTCTTTACTATTTGCGCATCATTCCGTTCTTTGTAAAATACATCGGGATTGGATTAGGGAAGATCCTTGGCACCACGAAGGTTGAGTCGTTTAATGCGATCGGGAATTCGTTTCTCGGTTTGGCGGAAGCTCCCTTACTCATCAAGCCTTACCTGGTGAAGTTGACCCGCTCTGAACTGTTTGCCGTCATGGTAGGGGGAACGGCTTCAGCCAGCGGGGCCATCCTGATTGGATACTCACTGATGGGGATCGATATGAAATTCCTTCTTCTATCAGTATTCAGTGTTCCCATCGTATCCCTTGTCATCTCGAAGATCATCGAGCCGGAAACCGAAGAATCCCTGACAAACGGAGATATTTCGTTAGGAAAAACCACTCATACAAACGTATTTGAAGCAATTTCCGAAGGCGCACTGAGCGGAACTCAATTGGCGATTAATATTGGTGGGCTATTGATCGCATTTATCGGGATCCTGGCCGCCGTGAATGGGCTGCTCGGATTAGTGGATACGAGCCTGTCAACCGTATTTGGCTACGTATTTTATCCGCTGGCTCTCCTCGTCGGCATCCCGGTGGATGAAGCATTCCGTGCCGCGTCGATCATCGGGACGAAGCTTTCTGTGAACGAGTTCGTGGCCTACAAAGAGCTATCTGGAATGATGAGCGAGCTATCACCCAAGACCGTGGCGATCCTTTCGGTTGCCCTTTGTAATTTCGCCAACCTGTCTTCCATTGGACAGTTGATTGTCGGACTGGGTTCATTGGAACCGACGCAACGACCGATGGTATCTAAACTAAGCTTGAAAGCCATCCTTGCAGGAACACTCGCAAGCTTTATCACAGCCATCATCATTAGTATATTTCTATAACTTTTTGCGTGTTTTATGTTTCTTCCCGAACCATTTAGTGAATAGTATAAGGTAGTAATCTTTTTTCACATTGACAACGGAAGGTGAATCCATTGAGAGAAACAAAGACCATGAAAGAAACGAAAACCAGTAAAACGACCCACGTTCTTCCACCTGATACGAACCATCACGGTACGCTGTTCGGTGGAAAACTGATGGCCTATATAGACGACGTAGCATCCATAGCCGCCACCCGTCATGCCCGCAAGCCCGTCGTAACGGCTTCCACGGATTCCGTCGACTTTCTTCAACCCATCAAAGTCGGTGACGCCGTTACATTAGAAGCGATGGTCACTTATACCGGGCGCAGTTCCATGGAAATTTGCGTGAAAGTGACCTCGGAGGTCCTGCTGACAGGAGAAACCAATGTGGCTGCGATATCCTTCTTAACCTTTGTGGCACTGGAAGGAAACAAGCCGGCGATCATTCCTGAAGTCGTGCCGGAAACAGAAGAAGAGAAATGGCTGAACGAAACAGCCCAAAATCGGGCCGAACACCGTAAAGCACGCAAAAAACATAGTGAAGAGCTGGCGGAATTTTTCCGTAAAGCGTATTAGTTTCAAGGAGATGCTTGTTAAGAGCATCTCCTTTTTTTGTCGGAATGGGTGGGCGTTCGACGATAAATTGGAGATTTCGCCGTTATATTGATATTTTCGCCGATAAATTGGAGATTTCGCCGTTATATTAAAATTTTCGCCGATAAACTGAAGATTTCGCCGTTATCCGTCATACACCGGTTCTAATTCCCTGCCGTTCCCCCTCACCGGTCCACTTGAAACATATTCATTGCTATTTGTCATCAAATGACTGAGATATTCGGCAATTAATTATGATTCCCCATACCATTTTTTCCCCTACCCCTTCAAAATAGGTCCGTCCCTCCGATAATACAGAGGTACGGACATGTGAAATGTCTTATTATTTTCATTTTTGGAGGTTACGGTTTGAAAAAAGTAGTCAGTATGTTTCTTTTTGTCATGCTTTTAGTCGCAGGGTGTTCTACGCCTATGACGAAAGAAACCAGTAAAGAAAAACAACAAAATATCGGTATCCTTCTCTCTGATACAGGTCTTGGGGATGGTTCCTTTAATGATTCCGCCTTCAGGGGGCTTGAACGTGCCCGTGAGGAATTGGGGATTTTATTTGATTATAGAGAAGCGCCGGATGGGGATTTCGAAGGAGCCCTGCAGGAACTTGTCAATCAGGATCATGAACTTGTCATTGGACTCGGGTTTTCGATCCAGGATGCCTTTGAAAAGGTGGCAAGCGAAAATCCAGATCAACAGTTCCTATTGATCGATGGGTTTTCAGAACTCGACAATATTACATCGATTACGTTCAAAGAACATGAAGGAAGCTTCCTTCTCGGTATGGTGGCCGCAATGAAATCGAAAACCGGCAAGGTGGGGTTCATCAGTGGGGCAGATGTTCCCGTCATACAGCGCTTCGAAAAAGGGTATGAACAGGGTGCTAAATATATCAATCCCTCCATCAAGATCATTAAAGATACGGCAAACAATTTTGGGGACGCCGAATTAGGGAAGACCATTGCAGAGAAACAGATGAAGCAAGGGGCGGATTTCCTTTATCCCGCTGCCGGTTTCACAGGCGTCGGGGCCATCCAGGCTGCACAGAAAGCAGGTGTCTTATCGGGGGGTGTCGATTCGGATCAATATTTCATTGCAGAAAAATCCGTTGTCACTTCCATGGTGAAAAAAGTCGACAACGCTGTTTTTAACATAACGGAAGAACTCATGACCGATCACAGTATTTCCCAGCATTCCTATGAACTGGGGCTTAAAGAAGATGGTGTCGGGCTTGCACCGATCCGGGTCGTGAATCTGTCACCGGAAGAAACGAAAAAACTGGAGGATGCTAAAAATAACATCATCTCAGGAGATATCACGGTTAACATGCAATAATTCTACCTAAGGAGCAATCGATCTCATGGCATTAAAAAAACGTTTACTGATTTTGGGGCTGATCCCCCTCTTCCTTTCTACCATTATCATAGGGTATATTGTCTCACAATTGATTTTACTGCAGAATTCAGCAAAGGAAGATGTGCAGGTGCTTCTGGAGACCGAAACCTTGAGAGGGGATCTCATTGTGACAAAACAAGCCCTTTCGAATTACTCTGTCAACTCAACAGAGGAGAATAAGCAGATGGTAGAAAGTCTGTTGAAACAAACCTCCGCTCAGATATCCGAATTGAACAAACTCATTTCAGTGAAAAATCAAAAGGAGACCCTTTCCTCTATAGAAACCAAATTCACCGATTTGAAATCGGCAACGGATGCCGCTCTCAGCGAAATGAATAAAGCGGAAATCAAACGGCAATCGATCCGGATTTCCGGGGTCCTGAATGATATGTATCTACTGAATAAACAAACAAACGAGTGGTATGAAAATTTATTGAAAGAGAATAAGAGTCAAATCCAATTTATCGTCTGGGCGTCGATCATCGGGTTTATTCTTACCATTTTCCTTTCTCTTACAGCATCCAACCTTCTCACGAGAAGAATTGTCAAACCTTTGAACCGGATGGTGGATCATGCTGAAAAGATGGCCAATGGGGATTTAACGATCACCATCGATCCGGGCAAAGAGAAAAATAGCCGATTTGAGGTCGATAAGCTTCAAACTGCCTTTCATCATATGGTAGAAAACCTGAGGAGTACGGTTCAATCCGTCCATGACATCGGTATCAGAGTGGAAACATTCACACAAGATGTGAGTATGCAGATGACAAGTCTGACGGAAAGCAGCAACCAGGTGGCCCTTTCCACGGAGGAACTGGCCAAAGGAAGTCAATCGATTTCTGAGGATATCCAATCGACCGCTGCCCTTATGGCTGTGATGGGGGATGATTTCACTCATAATGTCGAGCAAAGTGCACAATCTTCCAAGAGCAGTAAAGTCGCATTATCATCTGTAGGAAACGGAAGAACTTCCTTAACGAAGCAGCAGGAATTCGCCAAGATGATCGCCGATTCTTCGACCTCCATCATGGATTCCGTTGAATCCTTCGCTCAATACACGGGAGAAATTGAAGACGCTGCACGGGCGGTCAGGGAAATTGCCGATCAAACCAACCTTCTTGCGTTGAATGCCGCCATTGAAGCCGCACGTGCCGGCGATGCCGGGAAGGGTTTCGCCGTCGTGGCCCAGGAAGTGCGAAAGCTAGCGGAGGACTCTTCCATTGCAACAGAACGCATCGGCAGCATGGTCGGGAATATTAAACACGGTATTCAAACCATCATGGATGCTTCCCACAAAGGAAAGACCCTTTCTACCAGGCAGGTGGATTCCATGAACATAACGGAACAGGCTTTTGAAGAGATTTCCGGCAATGTCTCTACGATATATGATAATCTTACCCAGCTTGAGACAGGGATGCTTGCATCTTCCGAGCGGACCAACCAGGTAATCGCCGCCATAGAGAACATTTCCGCCATCACGGAAGAAACCGCTGCGGGTACGGAAGAAATTTCTTCATCGACAGAGGAACAGCTCCGCTACTTTGAACGAATGAATGAACAGGTAGCAGAGTTGAATAAGATGACAATTGAAATGAAGAAGCAGTTGGAGAGGTTTACGCTTTAATAGACTGTGAGAATGTCCCATGATGGGGCATTCTCTTATTTTACATTTGGAGAAGCCGTGGTTATTGGGCGTGTCACTGATTAAATAGGGGTTCGTGGATATATTGGAAGTCCCGCTGGTGAAAATATATTTTGCTGATACCCACTCCCTGCATCTGCCATACATCCCCACCCCATATGATGACAATCACCTCACACCATTCCCCCACGACTCCCTTCCCCCGGTCCTTAACGACTAGTTTAAATCACCCCCTATCTTTATTACAGAACGTTTAAATTTTTTTAACGAACAAAAAATAGAGGTCCGTCCCTACATACATGTGCGGGTATACAAAAAGCTTATATGAAGACCTTTTGTTTTTTGTTTAGCGCTTTCACTTCTGTCATACTTTGTAACAATTTGTCGGTGGTAAATATCTCCACCTACACAACCCCCGAAAATCTCCTATACTGTATAGAAGGTTATACTGTCTAGAATTCTTATAGTTGGAGGAATACTGATGTTATCAAACTCTGAAATTGGGATCGATTTAGGAACTGCAAATATACTTGTTTATAGTAAAAATAAAGGAATTATACTTAACGAGCCATCTGTTGTGGCCATCGACACTGAAAACAAAACGGTCTTGGCTGTTGGAACCGAAGCGAAGAGCATGATCGGGAAAACACCTGGAAAGATCGTGGCTGTACGCCCTCTAAAAGATGGTGTGATTGCCGACTTTGACGTGACTACTGAAATGTTAAAGCAAGTGATGAAAAAAGCGAGCAAAAAACTTGGATTCTCTATCCGCAAGCCTACTGTTGTTGTATGTACTCCTTCCGGTGCGACAAGTGTCGAAAGAAGAGCGATTCAGGATGCGGTGAGAGGAAGCGGCGCGAAATCCGTGACCCTTATCGAGGAGCCTGTCGCTGCTGCAATTGGTGCTGACCTGCCTGTAGGTGAGCCTGTTGCCAACGTCATCGTTGATATTGGCGGAGGAACGACGGAAGTGGCGATCATCTCTTACGGTGGCGTCGTCTCATGTAATACCATCCGTATCGGTGGAGACCAAATGGATGAAGATATCGTTCAATATGTGCGTAAACGTTACAATCTCCTCATTGGAGAAAGAACGGCTGAATTAGTGAAAATCGAAGTCGGTCACGCACTGATCGACCACGAAGAAAGAACAATGGATATCCGTGGACGTGACCTTGTGACAGGTCTTCCGAAAACCATTGAACTTTCATCAAACGAAATTCAGGATGCATTGAAAGAGTCTCTTCTACACATCTTGGAAACAATCCGTGCCACATTAGAAAATTGCCCTCCTGAACTGAGTGGGGACATCGTGGACCGCGGAGTCATCCTAACAGGTGGCGGAGCCCTTCTGAACGGACTTCAGGATTGGTTGAGCCAGGAAATCGTTGTGCCGGTTCACCTTGCCCCAAACCCGCTTGAATCAGTAGCCATCGGAACAGGACGCTCCCTATCCGTGATCCATAAATTACAAAAAGTAAAATAAGAAGATTCTATCCCCCATTCGATTGGGGGATATTTTTTATGCCCAGCATCAAACCCAACTGTTTACCCCATTTACATTTTTTTCAAACGTTTGTGATCCAGATTCTTATTCCCCTCGTTAGCTTATTAAAATTGAGTTCCTCTCCGTTGTTTAGTATCCTTATTTTAAATATGTCAAAGATAAGGAGCGTATTATGCCCAATGATCGTCAGGAAATAGAACTGTATCAACAAGTTTTGGCAAAAGATTCGACTGCATTACGACAGCTTTATCAGCAATACGAAAAACTGATTTATTCATTCTCATATAAAATGACTGGAGACCGTGAGATAGCAGAGGAAGTAATCCAGGAGGTTTTCTTGAAACTCTGGAAGAAGCACTCTCCTTACGATCACAGCAAAGGAAGATTCTCATCATGGCTGTTAACAATGACGAGAAACACATGCCTTGATGCATTACGCAGACGCAAAAAACATGAGTCTGTTGAATATATTGAGAAGGACTCCCTCCAGGTAACCTATGAAACTCCCGCCGATCAATTAGAGTGGAAAGAAAAAGGAACTGCGATCAGAGATTGTATCCAATCATTGAAGGATGACCAGCAAAAAATCGTGCAATTGTTCTATTTTAAAGGATTGACTCAACAATCCATTGCTGAATCAACCGATACTCCACTTGGTACAGTCAAAGGAAGAATCCGTTTAGCCTTGAAACATTTACACACGTGTCTAAAAGGGAAAGGAGGTACATTCGAATGACGATACAACCATGCGATCAATTATTGGATTACTACAACGGTCATTTAACTGAACTTGAGAAAGCTCAATTTGAGAAACATTTAAAAAGCTGTGACCAGTGTCAGGAAGAACTTCATGAACTGGAACAGTTATCGGAATATATGCCTTTCGCATCTGACGTTGTTGAACCTCCCAAAGACCTGGAAGACCGTGTTTTCGCTCATATTCTGGGTGATGAGAAACCGGCAGGCGTTGAACCAATCAGGAAAGCGAAGAAGAACAGGAGATGGTTCCTGCCTTCTGTTGCCGCAGCATTAGCCCTTTCCCTTATCGGAAATGCCTACTTGTTTACCCAGCTTGAGGAACAGAACGAAGTAGTCGAACAAGCAACGATCGATCAAGTCGTCCAATATGTCGATCTCGCCGCCGTCAATGGCAACGCTAAGGGAACTGCCAGCATCATCAAGCAAGGAACACAAACGAGCATGGTGGTCCAGGCATCTGAACTTGAGGCTCTTTCAGATGAAGAAGTGTATCAGGTATGGCTCATTAAAGATGAAAAGCCAGAACGAGCCGGAACGTTCGTCACCAGTAAGGATGGAAAAGGCTCCGTCGTATTCAAGTTCAATGAAGAATTCACGAAGAAGGATTGGGATACGGTGGCCATCACCCTTGAACCCGATGCTGATAGTCAGCTTCCCCAGGGAGACATCGTGTTAGCGTCCGACATCTAAAAAAAGTTTTACCCATCATGTTTTGCCCGTCAGTCCTTTACTGACGGGCATTTTTTCATTTCCCTTCTCTATTAATTGAAGCAATTCGCCTATTTAAATGTTTGAGAAATTCGCACCAGGGAACATAGTCCTATGAAACAAATGTTATACAAATATTGAACAAATATTTCACTTCTTTTAAGGGCGGTTAGTTAGGACTCTTTACTCTTTTTAAACGGATGGTCACAAACCATTTTGCTAGTCACCTACTTACTACGTTAGGGGGTGAAGGGAACTGCGTAGACTCCTACGGAAAACGGGCGTGTCGAGACCCCGGAAGCGGTTTTTGCTGAGGAGGCTCGGCCGAACGTCCGTGGAAAGCGGAGCAGTTCCCTTCACCCTCCTGCACCACAACCTAAATGACAGAGCATCGTCAATCTAAGTTTGGATGCAAATAGCAACAATCTTTGCGAAAACAGCCTTTCCAAAAGAATTGAAAAAAAAGTTTTTTAAAAAGTGATCCATGTTTCAACTTCTGTCGTTAGCTCTATGAAAATAAAAAATCAAAAGGAGAGATTTACTCATGAAAATGAAAAAAAGTTATTTAGCCGTCCCATTAAGTATGACACTACTGATTCCGACTGCGGGTGCAGTATCAGCACATAACGGTGAAGATCATTCTATGACGAAAGTAGATACGCCGGCAGGGGAATTAAGAACGACATTAGATCATTTACTTACTGAACATGCCTACTTAGCCGTTGAAGCAATGAGACGCGGAGCTGAAGGCGCAGAAGATTTCGAGGCGGCAGCAGGAGCTTTAAATGATAACGCAGCCGACTTAAAAGGAGCCATCGCTTCTGTGTACGGTGAAGAAGCCGGTAACCAGTTCAACACGATCTGGACGAATCACATCGGATTCTTCGTGGATTATGTAAAAGCAACAGGTGCGAATGACCAGGCTGCCAAAGATGAAGCCTTAGGCAATCTGGCAGGATACAAAGAAGAGTTCTCGAATTTCCTTGAGACTGCTACTGGTGAACGTTTGAAATCTGATAGTCTGGCAGAAGGACTTCAAATGCACATCAACCAGTTAATCGGTGCATTTGACAGTTATGTTGCCGGAGACTATGAAAAGGCATACGAATATGAGCGTGAAGCAATCGGTCATATGGGCATGGTAGCAAAAGGACTATCAAGTGCGATTACGGACCAATATCCGGACAAATTTGAAAATACGATGGCGGTGACTCCGGCAACGGACCTACGCTCGACTCTTAACCATCTGTTAACCGAGCATGCTGCCTTAGCGACAATGGCCATGCAAAACGGAATCGACGGTTCAGAAGACTTTGACGCTTCCGTCAATGCCCTGAATGCCAACACGGAAGACCTTTCAGCAGCCATCGCATCCGTATATGGAGAAGATGCCGGTAACCAATTTAAAGACATGTGGTCAAAACATATCGGATTCTTCGTGGACTATGTAAAGGCAACGGGAGCCGAAGATGAAGCAGCTAAACAAGAAGCAATCAAAAACCTTGATGGATACCGCGCTGAATTCTCTAAATTCCTTGAAACAGCAACAGACGGACGCTTGAAATCCAATGCCCTGGCAGACGGTCTTCAAATGCACGTTGAACAGCTGACAGGCGCATTCGACAGCTATGTAGCCGGTGACTATGAAAAAGCATGGGATGAAATCCGTATGGCGTATGAGCATATGTTAAACCCGGCAAAAGGTTTATCAGGAGCTTTCGCTGATCAATTCCCAGACAAATTCAAAGCGAACATGCCTTCTGAAATGCCTAACACGGGTATGGGTGGAACCGCTGACGGAAACGAATTCCCATTCGAATTCCTTCTTGCAGCCCTTCTGATCATTGCTGGTGGAACAACACTCGGAATGAAAAAATACGCTTCACACAAGCAATAATCTTTAACATGAGAGGGACGGACCTATTATAGGTCCGTCCCCCAGTGTGAAGATGAAAGGAGTGGCTTCACATAATGTATACTATGAGGGTTGTACTGCTTGTGCTTGTACTAATGCCCATTTCCGCATGTTCTGCTGGAATGAGTTCAAATTCTACAGAACAACAGGCGAAGCCCCCCCATAAGCAGGAAAAACCGACCACTCAGATGGCCAGTACCACCACCTCTCCTTCTCCATATGCAGATACCATTATTAAGGATGAAAGAAGCGGAATCGTTCCCGCTGCAATTGAAATCCCTGCCATTGGTGTCTCCACATCCATAGAAGCTGTTGGATTGAAGGAAAACGGTGAAATGGCCGTAACAGAAAGCTTTGAAACGACTGCATGGTATCAGGACGGATACAAGCCGGGTGAACCAGGAAATAGCGTGATTGGCGGTCATGTGGACAGCCGGAATGGTCCAGCGGTTTTTTATAAGCTGAACAAGCTTTCAAAGGGTGATGAAATCACCGTAAAAAATAAAGAAGGTGAAGAGAGGACATTTGTGGTGATAGACAAGAAAGAATACCCGTGGGACGACGCACCTTTAAAATCAATCTTTGGTTATTCCCCGGCAAGCTCCCTAAATCTTATCACCTGTACAGGTGACTTTGACCATTCTGCAAGGAATTACAGCAAGCGCCTGGTCGTCTACACTGAATTGAAATCCTGATGAAAGCAGCACGGAATCCCTCCGATGCTGTTTTTTTATGGATATTTTGAGAAGAAATAGAAATCCTAACAGTAAGGAAGGTGATACCATGAACGAGGATCAATTGGAAGACCTGTTTGGCTTCTATGGATATGAGGATTTATACAAGAGATTCAAGACTCCCCTTTATGTCACCGGAATCATGGACGACGCCGACGCCGAATTACTCGAGGATTTCTTAGAGAATTTTCAATTCGATCGTACTGTATTGTTCGATGAGTTCAGGTTTTGGTTCCAATATTTTGAAGTATCGAAACGGCCGCCGTTTACAATGTAAGTGACAACAGTAAAAAGCTGTCTTCTGCATAGAACAGAAAACAGCTTTTTTTAGTAAGGTTTACTTTGATAAAAGTAATTGGTGGAATGCCACGTGTTGTCAAACTTTTTGTGGAAAATATGAGTCGTCGCCGGTGAAACAGGCGGGATCAACCACGTCCAGTCCCCTGTTACATCACGGTCGGCCTTTTGCTCGTTCTCTTCAAACAGGCGGAACTGCTGGGCAGCCGTATGATGATCGACAATGCTTACCCCATCTTCTTTGAAAGAATGTAGCACAGCGATATTCAATTCGATCAGCGCCTTATCCTTCCAAAGGGTTGCTGCTCTCGAAGTATCCAGTCCCATGCAGCTGGCTACTTTCGGGATCAGGTTGTAGCGGTTTTCATCAGCGAGATTACGCGCTCCAATTTCCGTTTCCATATACCATCCGTTGAACGGGGCCGTCTTATAGGAGATCCCACCGATTTTCAACTCCATGTCAGAAATGATCGGGACGCCGTACCACTTCAATCGGAGATCCCGGAACCAATCGAATTCCGGGTGACGGAGAGGTACTTCCAGTGTAAGATGAGGATCAATATGTCTCATTCGCGGAAGCTCGTCCCCGATTTGCACGACGAAAGGAAGAACATCAAAGTCCGTCCCCTCTCCCTTCCAGCCAAGTTCCTGGCATTTATCCGTGAACTCGATGGAATGGGGATCCCCTCTGAAGTGGCCATTTTCTTTATATCCCGCATACCGGATCAGTTGATGGTTCCATAGCCTAATGTCAGGCTTATCAGGCTGCGACGGTCTGAAAACCGTGATCGTGGGACGTATCCTCCCTCCGTTTGAAGCAAATTCCAAATGACGCTCTAACGCACGGAACACGTCCTCCTCGGTTTCAGCTTCCCGTTCGTCAAATACGTTCAACGAATTCCAGAACAGACGGCCAATGCAACGATTACTGTTCCTCCAGGCCATCTTGGCACCTAAGACAAGCTCTTCGTTTGTATGGGTATAGGTTCCCTCTGCAGCAATTTCCTCTTCTATTTGTTGTAAACGAAGCGCGATGTCTGCTTCGCTTTTATCCAGTTCCTTAAACGCTTGCTCAATGAAGGCTTTCGCTTCATCCATAATCGGTGTCAATATAATCGCTTCCCTACTATCTTATTCAGCGCATACTGTACCTTCAAGTATACCATTTTTCCCATATCTTTTTCCTTGGTACATTTGAACAACCGTTGAATTCTAAGAGGTTACGGCTTTCTCATAACATCTGTATTCCTGATGTCCCTCCGGTTTAGAGGTGAAATAAACAGAGCCTCGATACTCATACCCCATTTTTTCATAGAGAGAGTTGGCTCCCGTGTTTCTGGAGTATGCATCCAGCCGAATACTTCTGTAGCCTTTTTCTCCGGCAAGTTCCTCACATTTTCCCATGAACGTCTTCCCGAGTCCCTTCCCTTGCTGAAGGGGATCAAGAAACAGGGTATGAATCACCCATTCATCATCAAGCTGCCAAGGGATTTCCGACCATTCAGGTGACTGCCATTCATTGAGAGTGGCTGACCCTGCCACTTCCCCCTCCACCATGAGCACATAGAGGTTCCCGTTATCCACCACTTCTTCAAAATACTCCCTGCTTGGGTACTCATCGTTCCATTGAAGAAGGCCATTCTCATCCAGATCCTTTTTGCATCTGATATAAACGTCCATGATGGTATCGAGCTGCTCTCGGGATGCCCTGATTAATTGTATATTCATCATTTATCTCCTGCTATCCATTGATTTATGTATCCTTTATAGTCTTTGTCCTGAGAAGGGCCGTTATGCGGACAGTTCAAATTCACTTTCCCTTGCTGGCAACCCTTTCCCCTGCTGAAATCCCGGATAAGTAAGCACTTTCAAAGCGCGTCCTCGAAGCTTCGTCATCTTCACGGAGAAACGCATCTCCACAGACAATGATCCTTTTACTTGCCCCGACTTCCACATACGGGCTGCGCATCACCTTCTCTGCCTCAGCATATCTCCAACGCTTCAACTCTGCTCCTGCAACTTCAGTTCCCTCTGCAAGGTGGCGTTCTGCCACTCTTTGGATTTCTGTACGTATCTCGTTGTCCTTGCGGCTTTCATTTTTCTTCGACCACTCCCCTGTCATATAGACACTTACAGTGACTGACGGGGAAATCCCTTTCTTATGGTGGTCCACCACCCTCTCAACCCCTTCAGGGAGATTCTCATCCACATGTCCTGGTGAGGGAATGCTGCTTGATCCATTGAACGTGAACATGCCAACAAAACAAGGGGCAAATGAGATAGTAGAAAGGCTTGGTTCAGTCACTCCCGAAAGCAGCGACAGTGCCTGGGGGACTGGAGCCGTTACGATACATTGATTCGCGAAGATGTTTTCTCCGCTTTCCAGTTCTATTTCAAGAGGTCCGTCCCTCTCCTCACGAATGGAAGATACTTTCGTGTTCAGTTTGACGGGAATGGTTTCTGCCAGTTGTTTGGCAAGGGCATTCATTCCATTCACGGATGTGTACCGGGGATAGGGGTTTCCAAACCATCGTTTTACACGCCCTTCCCCGAGCCATTTATCTACATCTTCTTGGAGCTCTCTGGACCGGACGGTGAAGAACTGTGCTCCGTGGTCGGCCTTCCCTTCCCCCATTCGCCTCGTGGCAAGTCTCCCTCCGACACTCCTGCTCTTCTCTACTATGAGAATATCTTCTATTCCTTTTTCCAACAAGGTCCTTGCTGCCATAATTCCCGACAGGCCGCCCCCGATAATGATCACTTCTTTGGTCGTCATGTTCTCTCATCCTCTCTTTGCTTTCATTATACGAATTTCATCTGAAAAAATGGAAGGGAGATGACTCCTGTCGTCATCTCCCTTTCATTATGCCAAGCATTCCTCTAACTCTTGATACATCCGGTTTCGTTCCTGTTCTTTTTGCTCTTTTTCCTTGTACAGGTCTTGTAGGACGTCCAGATCATCCATTGAGAGAAGCCTCTCATCGATGGCGAAGATCTCCGCTTCCACCCGCTCAAGATCCGCTTCGATTTCCTCTATCTTTCGGGATGGTTTCAGTTTCTCCTGAACTGCTTTAGGTTCCGGTCCCTTCACAGCTTTCACGACAGGCTCTTCAGGTGCCATTTCAGCAAGCTTCTCTTTCGCCCAGCTGTAGGGTCCATCAAAGAAGTAAAGTCCCCCCCCATGAATCCAATACGTTTTATGAAACAGCTTATTTAAAAAGTAGCGGTCATGGGATACGGCAAGGATCGTGCCCCTGAAATCCTCCAGTGCGTCCTCCAGCACTTCTCTCGAATCGATGTCCAAATGGTTCGTCGGCTCATCGAGGACAAGGAAATTGATGTCCTGATGCATGAGCTGGGCAAGTCTGAGCCTCATCTTTTCCCCTCCGCTCAATTGACCGACCTTTCTGAACACACTCGGTCCGTAAAACAGGAACTTGGCGAGAATATGCCGGGCATCCCCCTCTGTTACAGGTACTTCTTCCCTGAAGGCATCAATCAACCTGACCGCGGGATCTGCCACTGTAAAGTGCTGCGATAGATACCCGAGCTTCACATTGCTTCCGATCTTCACTATACCGTTATCCGCTGTTTCCTGCCCGAGGAGCATCTTGATGATCGTCGATTTCCCCGTTCCGTTCTGACCGACGATGGCTGTACGGTCCTTGAAATGGACGTGAAGACCGGCATCTTCAAATAAGATCTTCTCCCCATAGGCTTTCGAAACATCTTCCATGGAAAACACGATTTTCCCACTTCGATCACTTTCGTCAAATTCCAACCCCATCTTTTTGCGGTCAAGGATCGGCTTCTTCATTTTCTCCATCCGCTCTAAGGCCCTTTCCATATTACGTGCCCGTTTGTGAAGGGCTTCATTCGGGGGATTGGCCTGATTCGCCCATTCTTTCAGTCTTTTAATAGCCTCTCTCATTTTCTTGATTTTCTTCTGCTGCTCCTGATAGGCCTGGAACTCGATCATCAAACGTTCTTCCTTTTCTTTCACGAATCCGGAGTAGTTCTCATGATAGACCGTCAACTCACCGTCCTCTAAGTCATATACCTTCGTAATGACGTGATCGAGGAAATAACGGTCATGGGAAATGCACATCACGGTCCCTTCATACTCTTTCAGAAAGTCCTCCAGCCATTCGACTGCCCCGATATCCAGATGGTTCGTCGGTTCGTCCAGAAGCAATAAGTCCGGCCTTTGCAGGAGGATCAGCCCGAGGCAAAGCTTCGTCTGCTCCCCACCGCTGCAGGCATTAAAGTCTTTATCCACGAGTTCTTCTATACTGAGGCCGTTCACGATCTTCCCAATATTGGATTCTATCTCATATCCCCCTGAAAGGGCGAATTGATCCTGCAGCTTCCCGTACTCGGCTAATAAACGGTTGAGCGTGTCAGGATCCTTTTCTGTTCCCATTGAACTCTCAAGCTCTTTTAACCGTTCACCTGTTTCGATTAAATCAGAAAACGCGGACCGCAGGACGTCTATCCCCTTCGTACCCTCTCCGTACTGAGGGATTTGCGCAAGGTAGCCTACCTTCGCCCCCTTTTTCAAATGGATAAGTCCTTTATCCGGTGTTTCCACCCCTGAAAGGAGCTTAAATATCGTCGTCTTTCCTGTCCCGTTCCGACCGACGAGTCCGATCCGGGATCCTTCGGGTATTTCAAAGGATAAATCCTCAAATATGAGATTTCCACCAAACATCTTGCTCAATTCCTGTGCGCTGCATATAATCATTTTCCTCTTCCTTTCGAGTATCTTTATATAGAGGTAAGAGGTTCAACAAAAAAGCCATGGAGAAGCAGAAGGCTCCCCCATGGCCGATGGAAATGCGGTTTAAATACACCGCACTCCGTTTTTTTATAAAAGAACAGATAAAAAAAGAGAGCGAAAACGCCCCCTTTTTCCGATTCTTTCATAGAAAAGTGATTGGAATTGAGACCTCTTACCGTTCAGTATTCATATTCATTTGCTGAAAAAGGGCATACGTGTCCCCTTGAACGCAAATGCATGAAAAATTGCACGGCAAAAGTAAATAAAATCTAAATACTTTCCACGCAATCCTACAGAACGATTCATCTCAATTCCACCTCCTTCTATCCTTACACGAAATTTTATAAATCTATTATACAATTATTCAGAAAGCTTTTGCAATCTGTTTATTCCTTTTTATACAAAATCCTTGATAACACCAGGCCGATGACTCCGATTGGAATCAGGATCATGGCACGGATCGTGAAGTCCAGGAACACAAGGTCGGCAAGAAAAAATTTCACTAAGGCAAGGGCCAGGAAGCTGATTCCCACCCAGCGGTAGAACACATCCTTTCTGCTTTCCCCATAAATGAGATAGCCGATGGACAGTGCTGCAATCGCAACGGTGAAGGCCGTCGTCCGCGGTGTGTACTCCCAGCCGATGACGATGAAACCCGTCAATCGCAGGACAAAGAACATGACGAGACCGGTCAGCACGACTTTCACCGCAGTGGTGGTAAAATTCAGGAACGAAGATTCCCCCTTATTGATTCCGGAAATCAAATAAACATACAGAAATGCCAGGATGAAAATCGGCAGCTCAACACTGAAGAAATCCTCCGTTGCACTGGTCATCATTCCCAAGAAAGAATACAACATTAAAAGGAGCGAACCTGCAAGGCCGACATAGCTCTCCCTTCTCCCAGCGAGCCACAACAGGGCATTCGCCTGTATGGCCACCAGTACGAATCGCCAATCGTATTCAAACCATTCAAATAGCAAGAGCAGCACATGCAGGAATCCAAGAACAAGCAAGACATCTTTCGTCCTCTTCTTCTCCTTCGGCTCTATGAAAGACACCCCGATATACACAGCAGCAAACGCCATATAGTAGTAAAGTGGAATTTCTGCATAGACATCATTCAACAACCCAAGAAGGATAAAGCAGCCCGTCACGAGAGCCGGAATCATCTCGGCGCTCACACGTTCATCCCGATTAAGGATAATCAGCAACAAAATGTACAGGTGCTGAATCGCAAACGGGATAAGGACGGTCAATGTGACCTCCCCTACTCCAAAGGCTGTAAAGAAGAACAGGGAGAAATAAAGTAAATAATAATGAATATTCCAGGCAATCCGATACCTCTTCCACGTGCTGAACGTCATCAACACAAAGAACAGTACAAGCTCATAGCCGTAAAACAGCCACTCATTCCGTTCGTCCCCTGCAAAGATGAACGGAAACAGATATGCACCGGCCCCGATCAAACAAAGGATCAACTGAGAATCGTGCTTATGAGATGCCCACAACCCGACGGATATGATGGCGATTAAAAATAGATTAGTAGTGAGTCCTCCTATATAACCGTATAGGATGTTAGCTGAAAATAATGTTATGATCGCAAGGACAATACTTCCTGAAAGAAGAGTGATGGATAGCTTACGCTGATCCCGGTTGTATTTTTCTCCTAGTAGATACATCACAATGCTGATCAGGGCACCGCTCAGCACCCTTAACCCCGGCGTGACCCAGCCGTTTTGGGAAGCCGCCATGAACCCCCAGATACTGCCTATTAAAAGGACGAATAAGAATACTTTTGGAAGCCAGCGCTCCACTGAAAAATCAAATGGGTCCTTTTCTATAGATAGCTCCGTTTCTTTGGCAAGCACCTGCTTTTCTTGCGGCTCGGTGTCGTTCTCTGCATTTGGTATGACATGTGATTCGTTTACACTCTTTGCCACAATCAACTGCCTTTTGACGAGATACAATTCTTTTTCCAGAAAGCTGATTTTTTTCTCCAGTCGTTCAAATTCTTCTTTTTCCAATATCCACACCCCCTTACTTCTATTTATACAGGAAGGCTGGGATTATTTCCTTTATTTTCTGGAAGGGAATGGCGATTTTTTTGACATAAAAAGACTCCACCTTATGAAAGATGGAGTCTTGCTTCTAAGCTAATCGTTTAAAGTTTTGACCAAGAATTTCATTCATGGTGTGAACCGTGATGAATGCACGGTTATCCACCTGCGTGATGAAACCTTTCAGCTTGGAGAAGTCCTTGCGCCCCAGGATCGTCGTGATGACTTCCTTCTCATCGGACGTGAACGCCCCGGTTGCTGTATGGATCGTCGCACCTTTTCCAAGTTCATGAACGATATAGGATTTGATTTCATCACTGTAACGGCTGATGATGACAATCTCCTTATTCGAATTGAATTGTTGCAAAGCATAATCGATGACGAGTCCATTCAGGATGACACCGAAGAAAGCATACATTCCGACTTGAGGACCGAACAGGACTGCCGATGACAGAGCGATGGATAGATCCGCCAACAGCACGCCTCGTCCCACATCTATATTGAAATATTTATTAAAGATCAAGGCGATGATATCCGTTCCACCCGTTGATGCCTGCTGGTTGAACACGATGGCCATACCGGTTGCGGCAATGCATTGACCGATAATCAATTGAATCAAGATATCATTGCTTAGTGGTGCGCTCATTGGAGCAAATCTCTCTAGTAACCAGACATAAAACGAAAGGGCAAAACTCGCGTAGATGGTTTTCGCACCGAAATTAAAGCCGAGAAAGATCACACCGACGATAAACAGAATGATATTGATGATTATCATGAACAAACCAAGAGACATTCCCGGAAACAGATCGTTCATGATGATCGACAACCCACTGACTCCCCCTGTCGCTAAATTATTAGGCGATAAGAAAAAATGGACATTCACTGAAACTAAAAATGCACCCAGATTCATCATTAAGAAGGAAAGTATTCTTTGTCGCATCACCGCAACCTCCTTTTTCTTTAAGATTTTTTTGGTTTTCCGTAAATAGTTGAACAACGGGATTATAAAGCCCACCAAGACCCTTTGTAAAGGGAATCCGGCTAAAAAAATAAGGTTTAATAATTGTGAAAATTGGAAGGGTTTTCAGATGGGATGAGAATGGGGTTTTGAATTTTTGAGTAGTCTCCACGGAAATGGGAAGGTATGGAAAAAATGCCGTGTTTTTATAGCATGGTCGATATCCTGAAAATCCCGTTGATATTTCCACAGAAAGGGTGAATAACTTCTCGTTCAATAAAAAAAGCCCCCTTCACCATAGAAGCGAGCTTCGTTTCAACCAAATTCTTTCCATATATGAACTGGCAATTGCAATTCCAACTCACACAGGAATGGAAAGATCCTTCACGTCTAATTCCATTAAAAAAGGACGATTCCCCAAACAGAATCGTCCACTCACCTTATCGGTTATCAATTTTCTCCGGATACAAATCATGATTCATCAAACGATGATCTGCCATCGTTTCGTATTTCGTACCGGGCTTTCCATAGTTGCAGTACGGATCGATGCTGATTCCGCCACGGGGGGTGAATTTTCCCCATACTTCGATATAGCGCGGATCCATTAATTCGATGAGATCATTCATGATGATGTTCATGCAGTCTTCGTGAAAATCCCCGTGATTACGGAAGCTGAACAGGTACAGTTTGAGTGATTTGCTTTCCACCATCTTCTCACCTGGTATATAGCTGATATAGATAGTGGCAAAATCCGGCTGACCGGTCTTCGGACACAGACTTGTGAATTCCGGGCAATTGAATTTCACGAAATAGTCCCGATTCGGGTGCTTATTGTCGAATGACTCCAGGATATGAGGCGCATACTCGAACAAGTAATTTGTCCCTTGATTCCCTAATAATGATAAATCTGTTAAATCTTCGTCTTTACGTCCAGACATGTAAAAATCCTCCTCTTCATAGTGACCCGAATGAAGGAGGACATAGCATTAGCCTAAGAATCAACGGAACAGGCAGTAAAATTGCAATATATATGGAATCCTGTTACGCTAAAAGGATAACTTGGCAAGGATTTGTCCAAGTCAGATTCATAGAACCATAGTTTTTTATAGAGGGTTAATGCTATGAACCTCTCTCAGTTAGCCTAGTGATACTTGGTGTTATAGAGGTAATATTAAAGAAGAATTTTGGGAAAGTCAATCCGCGTTCAGCAGGATTTTAGTTTAAATCAATAGAATTTATTAAACGGTATTTTTGCTAGGAGTGATCGTTAATGAATCAACTGGTAAAGGATTTCACCAAGTCTATTCTCGAGGGAGACGTGCATTCATTAATGGAATTGCATTCCTCTTCCATTCACTCAAAGATAGATAACTTTACTTTTTACGAGAAAGTCATTAAACCTTCTATGTATAGAATAGGTGACCTTTGGGAGAAAAATCAAATTACCGTTGCAGATGAGCATCTGGCCACTGCAACCCTTAAATATTTGCTTGCTACTGTTTTTACCCATCAGGAGGCTTTTGAAAACCAACCAAAAGCCCTTTTATTTTGTATAGAGGGTGAACATCACAGTCTGGGGCTCGAGCTTGCGAATGAAGTATTCAAGGAGAAGAAATGGAATACCCGCTATCTGGGTTCCAATGTCCCTGTTAAGGACGCCCTGGCCTTCATCAGTGCATGGGAACCTCATGCCGTTGCTATCTCCATCGGTATGACGACAGAGCTGACCAGGTTAAAAGAGTGCATCGAAGAAATCAGATCTCTTCATAAAGAAGTTGAAATAATGGTAGGCGGCAGACTCATTTCCAACTATTCCCTTGATTTCCTGAAGGGATCAAAGGTGTCCAGCTTCCACGATTTGTTGGAGTTGAATGAATATCTGACCGATATGTCCGACGGGCTTGTTTCCCTGAAGGGCTAACTTCTTACCTATAGGCAGCCGGACAAATGAGGTTCTACGGAATGTTAACCCACGTGATATCATTGCCATTTGTGGCGACATAGGGCAATGACGTCCGGGACCTGACACAAAGGAGTGATCATGTGGAAAATTTACACTTATGCCCTATCCCCTATTTATTGCTGGATAGGCAATTTAATCTAATAGATGCCTCTAATTCAGGCTATGATTTTTTAAAACCCGGTGAAAATTTCATGTCAATCGTAGAAGAAGAAAGTTCACCGAAGTTCGCCCGGATCATTCATAAACAAACTCAGGGTGAAATGGAACTGAATTTGAAGAAAAACGATTCGTTTGAGCTTTTCGAGCTCTTCTTTCAATTTTCAGATCTGCAACAGTATTTTCATGTAGCCATAATGGCAAAGGACAACCAGTATAAGAAGGTGTCAGAGCAAATGAACGGCTTGTTTGACCTTATGGGTAAGTCCACTTTCCCACGAAAAGAACCGAATCTCACAGAAGTACTTGCGAAAATTTCTTCATTATATTTAAAACTTGTCAACACATCTGATTGGAATCGGCAAGAAGTTATGGATAAAATAAAAGAGATAGAACATCACATTCAACAAAATGTGAAATAACTTTATTTTAGAGGAGAGACAATATGACTTTATTAACGAACATACTTGATTACAACAAACAATTTGTAGAAGAACATTCGTATGAGGAGTACCGGACCACCAAGTTCCCGGACAAGCGCCTAGTGATTCTTACTTGTATGGATACTCGTTTAGTAGAGCTATTACCTAAGTCCATGAACATGAAAAATGGTGATGTAAAAGTCGTCAAAAATGCAGGGGCCATCGTAAGCCACCCGTTCGGAAGCATCATGCGCAGCCTGCTCGTGGCAGTCTACGAACTGCAGGCAGACGAAGTGATTGTAATCGGTCACCACGACTGCGGCATGAGCGCCATCAACAGCGACCAGATCCTGAGCAAAATGAAGGACCGCGGGATTCCCGAAGAAACACTCGACACCGTCAACTACTCAGGAATCGACCTTCACGACTGGCTGAAAGGCTTCAACTCCGTACAGGAAAGCGTCGCCCACAGTGTCGACATGATCAAGAACCATCCACTGATGGATAAAAAGATCCCTGTCCACGGCCTTGTCATCAGTCCAGAAACAGGGAAATTGGATCTTGTTGTAGAAGGGTATTAAAAACGAAAAGCGGAAGGGGCTTGCTCTGGGGCGACAAGCATAAGACGAGTCACCCGGAAAGGCGTTTTTTGCCTTTTTGGGTGACTTGGCTTATGACCTCGAGCCTCTAGCCCCTGGAGCTGGACAACGAGAAAAGCGGAGGCGGCTCGAGCAGCCCCGACAAGCATAACTGAAAAATCCCTGAAGGCGTTTTCTGCCTTTGGGGATTTTTCAGTTATGACCTCGAGGGGCTAGCCGCCGGAGCTGGATCAACCAAAAGCGGAGGCGGCTCGTTCAGAGGCGACAAGCATAAGGTGAACCTACCGGAAAGGCGCTCTTTGCCTTTTTGGTAGGTTTAACTTATGACCTCGAGCCTCTAGCCGCCGGAGCTGGATCAACCAAAAGCGGTATTCAAAGGGACGGACCTCCAAAATCAGCACTATTCACAGTATAAATCCCATCACACCAACGTTTATAGGTTTAAATCAGAGGTCCGTCCCTCTGGGATATTCCTTTAATTCTTTCAGGATTGGCATTTTTTCCATTTCTTCTTCGGTTACGTGTTCCCATTGGATTCCTTGTGGCTTGGGGTATGGGGTGTGGGTTTCTTTAATGCCTTGTTCTGTTATGATCCAGTCGACTGCCAGGTCGAAGGAATCTATCGGGATGTCGTCTTCTACCAGCTGTTCACTGTTGATCGTTGTGATGACCGGAACGGGCTTGTTCCCGATTTCCCGGAGTATGGCGTATTCACGATCGGCATACCCCTCTCCCTTCCCAAGCCTTCTTCCGTCGGCATGAATGGCAACGGACCCCACAACGATGAGATCGATGCTTGGGACATCAGCTAGAGGGACTACCTGCCCATATGTATTCATATGCTTGATGCTCGCTGCTTTTCTCTCTTCTCCCCCCGGAACCCATTCAGGCTTGATCATGACGAATCCATCTTTCAAGCGCGGTGTCGGTATGAGCAGGGTTTTCCCGTCTTTCAGTATCGCTGCACGGAGTGGAAGCTGAGGGGCATCGGGATTCACTTTCACTACACTGGCAGACTTATAAATATCCATACTCTGAACATGTGAAGCAGCAAGCTCTGCCCCTTTGAAATTCGGGATCCTTCCCATCAATGGAAAAGGAAACCTTCCAAGCTTCTCTTCTGTCAGACGATTCCATACTTTATGCCTGATTTCATCTTTGTTGCTCATTTTCCCACCTCCAGAATGCAGTATTGTTTTACATTAATTGGATAATGACGCAATGAGTCAGAAAACGACGCTTTGAGAAGTAAAAATGACGCAATTATCATTCTACTCTACTTCCTTCTTCATTTCACCTTTCTAATCAATCAGATTCAATCAATACGAATCAAACCCGACTCCCCTTAAAGCATTTTTTCTTTAAGTAGCATTCAAACCCAAACACATCCCTTATCAATCCCTCATCCGAGTCATGTTCTTTTATTTCCTACATAAAATTAATTGTGTAAGGAGGGATTCCATGAAAATATCTCGTGCGCGCCTTTCAGACTTGGAAGGACTTGTGGAACTATTTAATGGTTATCGTATGTTTTATCATCAAATGTCAGATAAAACCGGGGCCGGGCATTTCCTCGAAGATCGCTTGTCCCATGATGAATCCGTCATCTTTGTCGCCATTCTGGATGACGAGTATATCGGATTCACCCAGCTGTATCCTTCTTACTCTTCCGTTTATATGGAACGGATTTGGAAGCTGAATGACCTTTATGTATCCTCGAAGGCACGGAACAGAGGTGTAGGTCAGATGCTGTTGGACGCAGCGAGACAGCATGCTGAACAAACCAATGCGAAGTCACTTATTCTTGAAACGGACTTGGACAATGTACAGGCACAGGCATTGTATGAAAGGAATGGCTATAAAAGGGATGAATCGGTTTATCATTACACCCTTACACTCAAGTAGAAGGTCCGTCCCTCATGAGGGACGGACCTTCTTCCGCGTTATATCCAAGATCCCCTGCACCGGTCTCTTTTACATCTGTCTCCCCGGCACTTCACACTTGTCTGCAATTTCATATACTGGTAGAAAAGAAAAGCATGTCTTCCTTCCCTTGAACCTTGATTGATTTCTCTCTCAAGTTTCTTCATGAACATGCGGTCACACTCACAGGTCGGTCCGTACCGGTCATAGCACAAATCATGGGCTCTACAAGCTGCATCCACTGAATTAATGGGCGCACCCGGACCGCTGCACCCCGGTCCACACCATTTATACTCAGGGAAGATACATAGTTTTGGCGACACGTTTTTTCTCATCGATTTCTTCCTTTCCGCTCATCTTCTGAACATTGATACGTTTTATTTCTTACATAAAGGGAATTACATTCTATGTAAGAAAATACAAGTACTATACTGTATGTATATCAATCTGGTCAGGTTTGTCCTTATGCCTATTTGAACGAAAAAGAAAATCTAGGAGGAATGAATAATGGCAACTTTTCAATTAAATGATACGGTACCTAATTTTACACTCCCGGCGGTTTCAGGCGAGACATTCTCGTTTGAAGAACACCGGAAAAATCATCAAAGCTGGCATCTTATCGTCTTCTTCAGAGGATCATGGTGCCCGGTATGTCAGGAAGAATTAAGGGAGCTGCAGGCTAATAAAGAATACTTCGAAAAACATAATGTCCACCTGCTGACGATCTCCAGCGACAAAATGGAAGACTTGCAGGAATTTGCGAATAAAGAAGACTTGACTTTCCCAGTATTGGCAGATGAAAAATTAGAAGCCATCAAGGCTTACGATGTTTTCTACCATGGGGAAGATGCTCCTTACGAGGATCACGGACAGCATGGTGAACCGGCTTACTTCCTTGTGAACGAAAAAGGACAGGCCATGTACCAGCAACGACAAACAAGCCCGTTCGGACGTCCGCATGCCAATGAACTACGAAAAATCGTGAAATATATTCAAAAGAACGTAAAATAAATCGATAAAGCCTGGTCGATGGATCCCATCGACCAGGCTTTCTTCATGTCAGCGCAAGCTCCAGGCTTTTCTGTGCTTCCCTGACTGTATGAGGCTGCTCCTCATGATAACCATATAGGAGCAAAACCACATTTGTATAAATGGCTTTGAATCGTGCATATTCCAATTCAATGTCCCCCACCTGTCCGTATTCCTGAAAAAACAGCTCACGACCTTTCAGAGAGAGGAAGCTGTACACAAGATTTAAATCGATGGCTCTGTGACCGAGATGAACGTCTCCCCAATCAATCACCCCTGATAAAACCCCTTCCCCGTTCACGACGATGTTTTTAAAATGAAGGTCCCCATGAACAAGAGTCGGGATTTCCGGCATTGATTTCATCGGTAGACGCTCAAGGTAATCCTCTAACAATTCCATATGACGGAACAGTTTGAGATCCTTCAATTCACTTATGTTTTTTTCGAAAATAGACGTACGCTTCTCAACATCCAGCCGGTCCATTTCATCATACGGGACTCCTTGTCTTTCTGCCTCTTTCACATCCGTCTTATGAAGCCTTTTCAGGAACTGTGCGAGCCTGATGGCTGACACCCCTTCCCTCCATACCGTTTCTGCCCGGGAAGGAATTGTGCCCTCGACAAATTGGTATCCCAGAAAGGGCCACATGTATCCGGATGAAGGTTTGCCGTAATAAACGGGGACAGGAACCTGAAGGCCCAGCTTTTCCTCTTTAAACAGGGACAATAACCTCCCTTCTGTCTCCAAGAGCCTGACAGCTATTTCCCGCCGGGGGAAGCGGAAAACCCATTCGGCATTCACCTTTATCACCGTATTATCAAAACCATAATCAATGATCTCGAGGTCCGTCGGAATCAATTCCGGGAACTGAGACTCAATCAGCTTTCGAGCCTGACTAATGGTGACAGCCACCTCTGCATCCCATACGTTTGGCATCGTTACCACACCTTTCTCAAGTGTTATTCTTTGTAGAAACCGAACTCCTTGTGATAAGTTTCAAGTAATCGGAAAAAATGTATAGAGTCAAATTCTAAGGAGGAATTGTTATGTTACCTGAAAAACAGCAGCAAATTCAATTAGTCTCCCGTCCTGAAGGAATGCCTGTAAAAGAAGATTTCCTTTATAAAGAAATCGATGTGCCACAGCCTTCCAATGGGGAAGTGCTTGTCAAGACGATTTACCTTTCCGTGGACCCTTATATGCGTGGGAGAATGTCTGATGCCAAATCGTATGTTGAACCTTTCAAGCTAAACGAGGCATTGGCCGGCGGAGTGGTAGGAGAGATCGTGGAATCAAAATCTGCACGCTTCCAAAAAGGGGACTTCATAGTCGGCATGCTTCCTTGGCAGGAGTATTCCGTTGCGAATGAGAAAGAGGTCCGCACCATCGATCCGGATGTCGCACCAATTTCTACTTACTTAAGCATCCTTGGTATGACAGGACTTACTGCGTATTTCGGTCTGATGGACATCGGTCAGCCGAAAGAAGGAGAAACCGTCGTCGTGTCCGGTGCTGCAGGTGCAGTCGGATCCGTCGTCGGGCAGATCGCGAAGATCCAAGGTGCCCGTGTCGTCGGGATTGCAGGATCTGATGAAAAAGTCAGCTACCTGACGGATACTTTAGGATTTGACGTTGGTATCAACTATAAAACAACGGATAATATTTACGCATCTTTAAAAGAAGCATGTCCCGATGGGATCGACGTGTACTTTGAAAACGTTGGTGGTGAAATCGGAGACGCTGCCCTTAGTTTACTAAACAAACATGCTCGTATACCAGTATGCGGAGCGATTTCTTCCTATAATAAAACCGATCGTGACCTTGGACCGCGTGTACAATCAAGACTGATCAAATCAAGCGCACTCATGAAAGGCTATGTCGTCAACGACTACAATGACCGCTTCAAAGAAGGCGCAACTCAACTCGGCCAATGGCTGTCACAAGGAAAACTTCAATACGAAGAAACCATCACAGAAGGCCTCGACAACGTAACCGACGCCTTCCTCGGACTCTTCCAAGGAAAAAACATCGGCAAACAACTCGTCAAAATCGCCGACCCAAAAAAATAATGAATTTGAGGGACGGACCTCCATTTTCTCACCATAAACCCTGATATATCAACAATCGGGTAGGCGGGATGGGTGTCCGTCCCTCTTTTTCGCACATCCCTATGTTTACTCCTCCCCATTGGGCGGGAAAAGGAAGAGATATGTGAGAAAACAGTTATTGAGGAGGAAATATAGTGGAGAAGTACCAGATGTATATTAATGGAGAGTTTGTGGATAGTGTATCGAAAGAGACGTGGGATGTCATCAATCCGGCGAATGAGGAGACGATTTCATCGATTCAGCTCGGTACGGAGGAAGATGTCAATCACGCAGTGGATGTTGCCCATACGGCTTTCCTTTCGTGGAGCAAGGTTCCTTCAAAAGAGCGGGCATCGTATTTATATAAAATTGCTGATAAGCTGGAGGAACGCAGGGACCAATTCGTTCAAATGCTGACAAATGAAAACGGAAAGACCCTTGCGGCTTCTGAAGGGGAAATCGATCTTGCCATCGAATATTTCCGTTATATGGCGGGCTGGGCGCTCCGCTATGAAGGAGAGATCCTTGAAAGCGAGCGATCGAACGAGAACATACTCGTGTATAAGAAACCGATCGGAGTTGTATCCGGGATCGTTCCTTGGAACTTCCCGATGTTCATCCTGGCAAGAAAAGTGGCGCCTGCACTTGTGACAGGATGTACAATCGTTCTGAAACCAAGCCAGTACACACCAAATACGGCGTGTGAATTTGCTAAGATCGTAGATGAAGTGAAACTGCCTAAAGGGGTCTTCAATCTTGTAACAGGAAAAGGCTCCGATATCGGGAACCCAATGTCCAGCCACCCCAAAGTACGCATGGTGTCCATGACGGGAAGCTACCCGGCAGGCTCGAAAGTAATGGAGGCAGCTTCCAAGTCCATTACGAAAGTAAACCTGGAGCTGGGCGGTAAAGCACCGGCCATCGTCACGAAGCATGCCAATATTGACCTTGCCGTCGAAAAAATCAAAACGTCCAGAATCACAAATACTGGTCAGGCGTGTACGAACGCGGAACGCGTCTATGTGCATGAGGATGTGGCGGAAGAATTTATCAGCAAGATGACTGATGCAATGAAAAATACAACAGTGGGTGATCCCACAAATCGTGATAATGATATCGGGCCTCTCGTCAATAAAGACCGCCTTGAAACCGTAACTGAAATGGTCAACACTGCTGTAGAAAACGGCGCGAGAATCCTGACTGGTGGAAAACCGGTTAATATAGACAAGGGATTCTATTTCGAACCTACCGTCCTTGTTGATGTGGAGCAGGAGATGGACATCATCCAGGAAGAAATCTTCGGTCCCGTCCTCCCAATCATGACGTACAAGGATTTTGATGAAGTGATCAAGCTAGCCAATGATACGGATTACGGCCTTTCTTCATCGATCTTCAGTGAAAATCTCCACGAAATCATGAGAGCTGCAAATGAGCTCCAATACGGAGAAACCTTCGTCAACCGGGAGAACTTCGAAGCCATCAACGGGTTCCATGCGGGACGCGGTCAATCTGGAATCGGCGGAGCCGACGGTAAACACGGATTGAATGAGTACCTCGAAACACATGTTGTATATCTCGAGTACGATGAAAACTATAATGGATAGAACAGATAGCCTGACCATAGACGGTCAGGCTTTTCCTCTTTATCCCCAACAAAAAAAGCCCTCCTGAGTGGGAGAACTTTAAAAACGATTATGAAATGATGAAGAAGTTTGCAAGAGCAAGTAATAATAGAATGATGGCAACACCTGAACTCATCCAAAGAATATCCTGAAAATCCATCTTCATATCAGCCAGTTTATCCTTCTTTAGCAACGGACTTCACTCCCTTGAAGATTTTCAATAAATCCAATGACTTTAAATAGGGACAGGTCCAATTTTGGATTGTCTGATGTGGAGCAGTTGGAGCACTCGATTTGATTGACATTCATCGTGGAACGGAATTCGTTCTCACAACGCGTACACTCCAGTATATGTAAATCCTTTTCCTTTCCTTTGCGGTCAAATTGAATTCTCTCTCTTCCCTGGTTAATATAGCTCATCATATTCTCTCCCGTCGAATGTTATTTAGTACATATTTACCCGATGTAGAGAACATAAAACGTGATTTATCTGATTTCTTGGAGAAAATGATTGTGCAGAACATTGCCGTAGCCTCTCTATGCTACAATAATCAAAGAATGTTGAAAGGAGGCGGCGATATGATCAGTCAACCAGCAGGGTTTTGGATGCGGGTAGGTGCGGGAATTGCCAACGGGTTCTTTATTAATCTTCCTCTACTTGTCCTTTTCGCTATTGTGACGGACCAGTTTAACCCGGATGATCCAATTGTTTCGTTCATTATGTTTCTTTACTTTCTACTGACACCCGTCTTTTGGAAGGGGTACGATGTAGGGAAAAAGACAATGGGTATACGAATCGTGAAGAAAGATGAAGGAAACGTACATATCGGAAACATGTTGATGCGAAATGTGGTTGCCGGAATATTTTATCTCATCACTTTTGGTGTCGGTGCCATTCTAAGCGCATTTTTCGTTATATTCCGTGATGATAAGCGTGCAATCCATGACTTGATAGCCGGAACGTATGTAACAAAGACATCTCCCAAGGAAATGTCTTTGCACTTGGAGAATTAAAAAACAACCAGCCGCGGCTGGTTGTTATAGTCTCTTCTCCATGAAATGCTGACTCTGTCCCTTCGGAAAATCCTTCAGGACACCAAACTCCTTATACCCCATTTTTTTATAAAACGTCGGTGCCTGAAAGCTGAACGTGTCCAGCATAACGAGACGGCAACCTTTTTCCCTCGCATACTCTTCTGCCCGGTGAAGTAATTTCGCCCCATATCCACCTTTTCTGTAATCCTTCGACACCCAAAGAAAATCCACATGGAGATGATGCCAGAACATCTGACCGGTCACACCACCAACGATTTCACCCTCATCGTTTCTCATGATAAAACTGATGTTTTCAAGTGGCGTTTTCGTTTCTTCATCGATCAGGTTCATATTGTATTCAATCAACTTTTGCCGTATGTAATCACTGTCTTCTTGAACCCACTGCTTCTTGATTTCCATCTTCATTCCTCCTCTATCACTCTATTTTTCCTGAACATCCACTCCCAGTCAATTCCCTTTTTTGCCAAAATGATGTTTAAACACCTCCTCAACCGTTTATATGAAAAGTAAGAAATTCATAAGGAGGAGTTCCATGTCTTTAAACAAAACGCTAAATGTACTGGAAAATCTGTACTTACAAAAACCGGATAAATTACTGACAGTCTACTTAAACACGGACCGGAGCGACCCTGATCAGCAGGGCGGCGAATGGAAGATTGCCCTTAAGAACGGGTTCAACCGGCTTGAAGAATATCTCGAAAGTGCACCCGAAGAACAAGAACGTCTTCAAACGATCCGGCCGAAAGTGGAAAACCACGTGCACAGCCTGGAGCGCGAACTGCCACGAAGCTTTATCATCTTCGCTTCAGCAGACAGCGGCATCTGGGAGACATTCGAGCTTCAGGTCCCGGTTGAAACGAACTTCTACTGGGAGGAGAATCCTCAACTCGATCAGCTGAAGTCCCTTCATCAGGAATATCCTTTAACGGGGCTTATCCTTCTTCAGCAAAATCAAATCAAGATCCTCACCTCTTCTTTCGGTGAAATCCAGACCAGCGAGTTCATGGAATTCGATTTGGAAACCGATGACTGGCGGAAACATGAAGGACCCCATCATGCAGATGTCAGCATGGGAAGCGGTGGTGGGAAAGCCAATCAGCAGGAAGAATTCGAAAGCCGCTTGAAAGCCAATCAACAACGCTGGTGGAAGAGCCTTGGCAGTATCCTTGACAAAAAGGCGGCTGATGAAAAATGGGAACGGATCGTTCTCGTCGGGGATAAGGAAGAAGCCGCTGTCTTGGAAGAAAGCATGAATAAAGAAGTTCATGAAACCATTGGGAAAAACTTACTGAATGAGAATGAGCATAAAGTGGTAGAGAAACTACTGGCATAATCATTATCCACCGTCTTTCGTCCGGACGGTGGATTTTTATATGAGGAGAATATCTGTCGTTTTGAAGATTCACACGCCGTTGTTCACATTTATCTGCCTCACGTTCATTTTAACTGTCACTCCACGGAATTCAACACACTCCACCATCATCCGGCCCTATCAATCATACCTCTAAAACATTTTCCTCTAAACAGGCACATGCCCCTCTTTCATTCATACACTAACATAAGGAGGTGTGTGTCCGTGCTTTCACGTATAAAATGGTTATCGTTTTCGATTGAATTATTTCTTGCTGTCCCAATATTCGGTAATATCGCCGGAGAATCCATTCCTTTTCTCCTCTGCTTAATAGCTCTGTGGCATGCGAGCGTTCTGTATATTTCAAGGTCGGAAGATCAGCCGATCCTTGGCAGTATCCTTGGAATACTTGCTTCCTTCCTGAACTTCTTCCCGGTCATCCGATTGATTGCCCATGCAATCACTGCAATTGTCCTTATTTTTGAAATACAGAAGGCTCCCGGGATGGAGTGAAACAAAAAGGATGATTCTCCGAAATTGAGAATCATCCTTTTATTCTTTCTTACTGCACAACTCCGCCGGCATTCACGTACCTAGCATTAAACTCCTGAAGGAATTGATTCGTGATGGCATCGTCATGAATGATGAGCATATTTTCATCGTTCACGTTATTGCCGTTTTCACTCCAGTTGGTCGATCCTACAATGACGGTCGGATCACTGTTTGTATCTGCATCGATCAGCATCGTTTTGGCATGCAGCTTGCGGCTTTCGTTCGCTGCATACACTGGTGCCGGATTTGCCCAGCGTGTGTTGGGGTTATTCGTACTCGTTTGCGTGGCCGTTCTTCCTGTCATTTCGATACTTGCCGACCACCATTGATTCCAGAAGCCCGGGTCGAATACGCCTCTTACATCAAAGCCTGTCAATGTCCCCTGGTTATCTACATAGCTTCCTTCCCATTTGTTCTTCAATTCATCCACCAATGCCTGATCACTCCAGGCGAAAATGGTGAAGTATGCATTCTCGTCCGCTTCCGTTTTCACAAGTTCCGTCATGCGCCCGACAGCGTCATCACCAGAAGAGAAGTAGATTTCCACCTTATCCCCACCGATTGTAAGAGAATGAGGTGTGTTATCGATTTTACGGGTGCTGAAATTTGAAACGGTATTATCAGGGGTTGTCGTCCCGCTCCCCCACATTTCGTCAAATTCCGTTTTGTAAATTTCTGCTAATTCCGGCGAGTGGACTTCAACCACATGCTGTTGATTTCCGTCCAGAATTCCCTGATTCATGTTTTCTTCTGAGCCGTAGAGTCCTGTTACGGTATAGTTCCAGCTGCCTGTGAAGACCCATTTCCCATCGATTACGGCAAATTTATTATGCATTTGATTTCCGGGAGAATAGTAGCTGTCTGTGCCTTTCCATTCCCCTTCCACGAACATATAGCCTGTTGTCGCTGTGCTTCCGACAGTCACGTTTCGTTGCGGAAAGTCTGTGAAGCTTGCCGGCAGATCGTATGCCGCCCGTTTCGCTGCATCTTCTACGACAAACATTGGAGAATCGGATAAAATATGGGCATCATCTCCTGTGCCGACTACACCATCCTGGCCTCGGACGAGCTTTTCTAAATATAAGCGCATCGTTTCATAACGCTCTGTATAATGAGGATCCGTTGCGTCCTTTGCATCGGCAAGAATCCGCACGTCTACCCCTTGGGCTGCTTTACTTATCAACGAATCGATCACTCGTGGCAAGTTAATTTCATATGTGGCCAAATCAATGGATGTCGTTGCAGCGTTTAAACGCTTCAGTAAGCGATCCTCCAAATTGACATTGTAATTCGCTTCGTTACCAGGCATGGCATATTGAATCGAAGCACTCTTGTTGAAGTATACATTGATCGCACCAAGCTCCTCACTCACATTGGTAAGGGATTCAGTGCCCCCACCTGAAGGAGCAGAAGAGTTGGCAGCTTTCGGCGTTCCAAAACCACCTTCATAAGCAGTAGTGGCCGTATTCCAGTTTGTTGAAACCGTCCCGCTGACGGAGGAGTCGATTCGTGCCATCGCAGCTTTTGTCGTATTATCCCCTGCATACCAGCTGTTCACTTCATCAATCACAGTGCCTGATGCGTCTTTTAAGTACAGGACTTCATTGGAATTTCCGAGGCTTCCTGTATAAATCTGATCGGCTGCTACGTTCGAAATCGTGCTGTCGCTTGTTCTTTCCAGTAAAAAATAATCCTGTGCCGGGACCGTTCCACTTAAGGCAATGCTCGGTGATCCATCCTGCGCTTCAAGCACCCATCCATCCAAGGACAGATCAGCTGAAGTTGGATTATGTAATTCGATCCATTCATTGTTATAAGAGCCCGTTGTACCCATCCAGGCCACTTCGTTAATAACAGCGGACTGAGTCGCTGCTTCCACACCTTTGTTCCAATCACCCTGAGGCTGAATCATGCCTCCAGTCAGTAAAAATAGCATACTGATAATCGATATTGATACTTTTTTTGCCCTCATGTCCTTTCCCCTTTCAAAATACAAATAGATAAGAATGATTACAGTACTAGTATATTTTGTCGCATTTTGTAATGTAAGGGGAGAATAGACATGACTTTTCTAATAATTTTGTAAATATTGTAGACTCTGTGTAAACGAACAAAACTATATCCCCACTAATTTTACTATATTTTCTACTATTTTCTCGTCATCCAGAAAGAAACGTTTATTTAATAGGAAAGAATCTTTTATAGTTCAAAAGACTCCCATAACAAAAAAACAAAGCCCTACACAGACTTTGCTTTTATAATTCGATTTCCCATTCTTCCTTCATTGCCAGATATAACAGAAGAAGCGTATTTTCCAGCTCTTCATATGTCTTGCCTTCCATATCGATCCCGAGTTTGGGGAATAAGATATCAGCTAACTTTTTGCTCAGATGGTTCCGTTCCGAGCGTGGCAGCTGCCCGAACCTGTTGGCATACGTTTTGACCAGCCTCCATTCTTTGGCACCGAGCTGCTTGAGAGTCCACTCTTCCACTGACAGATCTTCCTTTTGAAGACCACGTAGGCGAACTTCTTTTTCAATGGCTTTCTCTTTTCTTTTCCCTTTGATCCGCCGCTCATGAACCACGATGGTTCCCGCTACGATATCCCCCACGCGCTTATGCCTGGAATGAAGGAAAATCATAATCATTCCAAGGAAATACGCGGCCGGCAGCAAATCGATGATTCTTAATAAATTGCGGATGAAGCAGGATAGGAGTGTCACACTATGACCGTTCTCCTGCATCACACGGATCCCGAGCAGGTGTTTACCTACCGTTTTCCCTCCCCAGAAATATTCCAAGGCTAAGAAGTATCCCCAGTTCAGGACAAAAAGGGCAATGATGGCGAATCCCCACAGTGTTGAGTTGATTTCGAACATATACAAGCCAAACGGACCGTTATTACCCGTCGTGGCGAAAAAGAGGATCACCACAATCAGAATATTGAGGATGCCTAAGATGATTTGATCAATCATAAGTGCGGCTGCCCGGCTTCCTAATCCAGCCGGCTGGAATTGCAGGGATACATATTCGGGGGTCCTGATATCGACTTGTCCTTCTTGCATGGTCATCCCTCCTTTTGGTTGAATTTACCTTTAGCGGTTTCTATTTTTTTCTAAACTTACTATAATAATAGATAAGAAATCAAAAGAACAAGTAGGTGTCACAATGAATGTGAAACAATTTGTCAAACAGCACCGGGACGAATGGAAGGCCCTTGAAGATCTCCTTGGAACCCTTCGCAAAAAGAAGAACATGAAGGGGAATTCCATCGATCAATTCAATCGGCTCTATCAAAAGGCTGCTCAAAATCTGTCGTACAGCCAGACGTATTTTCCCGATGAGGAAGTGACGGATTATTTGAACGGACTCGTGTCGAAATCTCATAATCTATTATACAAAGATCAAATCTCCAGTGGAAAACAGGTCAGGCATTTTTTCTCCACCACGTTTATCGGACTGCTTCTCGGGCAGTGGAAATTCGTGATCATCGCCATGCTGTTATTTGCGGTTGGTGCTATCGGTGCCTTTCTTTCCGTTGTGAATGACCCCCTGCATCTCTATTCCATTCTGCCACCTGAAATGTCACAGGGAGTGGATCCGGGCAACCTGGGTAAAAGGGACGGTCAGGTGGATTCTTCCATCATGTCCGCAGGCATCATGACCAATAATATCAAAGTAGCATTCCTGGCATTTGCAGGCGGTGTCACATTTGGTATATTAACGGTCTATATGCTGGTGTATAACGGAATCATCGTCGGCGCACTAGCAGCTGTTTTCTGGCATCAAGGCATGAGTTACGAATTCTGGGCTTATATCGTTCCCCATGGGATGATCGAGCTTACGGCCATCTTCATAGCCGGCGGTGCAGGATTGCTGATGGGCTATAAGCTCTTTGTTCCAGGCCGCTTCACACGGGGATATCAACTGAAGGAACAGGCGAAACGTTCCGTCCAGCTCCTCCTGGGTACGATTCCGCTGTTTGTGATCGCAGGAATCATTGAAGGCTTCATCACACCGGCCGCCATCCCGCTGGGTGCAAAATATATGGTGGCATTATTGACGGTCATCGGCTTGATCCTGTATATGATCATCGGTAAGCTCCGACTGAACAAGGCAGTCCTAAACTAACCCCCGGTTCATCATATCGATATAATGCGAGACGGCGGTACTTGCCAGTTTCTCTTCACGGGCCTCTACCATCAGGAGGCCCTGACCCTCCCACTTGGCTTTCTCCCTCTTCTTGACAAGCATCTGTTTCTGGGCCATGCTTTTCATCATTGCCCTGATGTCATCAACTGGCTCCGACTTGATTTGATTCATCAACATGTCATCTTCTATCCCGATCATGAAAAAGAGATGCTGCCTTCTTAACCTCTGGAGATAATAAAGAGCGTTATCTTCATGGAGGAATGTGTGAATGTCACTGAATAACAGAAGCAGGCTCCTCTTCTTCTGCACAGTCTGAACATAATGCAGGACTGCAGCATAATTGGATTCCGCAGCGTCCACCTCAAGATTATAGATGCGGTTGAGGATCGTCTGCAGATGAGCCATCCCTTTGGCAGGTGGAATATAAACCTTCACTTTCTTACTAAAGGCAAGAACCGACACATAGTCCCCATTTTGAAGGGCAGCTGCTGCAACGGTCAAGGCGGCTTCAAGAGATTTTTCCAACCGGTTTCCTTTCTTTAGCTCTGCCCCCATCATTCTCCCACAATCAATGAGAATCGTAATATACTTTCCATGTTCAGGCTCGTATTCATTCGTCATCACTTCCCTGAGCTTTGCTGTTTGTCGCCAGTTGATCTTTCTCGGGTCATCCCCGACGACATAGTTCCTGATCTTCGAGAACTCCCCTGCGCCACTCTGCCGCTTCCTGATTTTGACGCCTTCATGCAATAAAAAACGCTGGGCGTCTTCCAGAACCTTTCTCGTTTCGGCCAAATCCGGAATGACTTTCACAGTATCAGGACTTTCCACCGTTTTTTGCTTCTCCCATAAGCCGAGGGGACTTCGATAACGGAAGTATAATCTGTTCAATACGTAGTCTCCTCTGACCGGTGTGATCACTTCATAGGATCCGCTCCCGACCGAATGGCCATGAAGGGGGCCTTTCAGAGGTAGGGACGTTTGAAAACTTTGAGGTGTCCCGTCCAGTAGGCGAAACGTCAGATCACGGGGAGAGTTGTTCGTTATTTCTAGGGAAACCTTGTACGTGAGGCCCCTCTCCATTTGGTCGGGGATTCCACGATTCACATCGATCTCCTTTTTGGAAGGAGAAAACAGGAGATCAACTAGACTCAATCCAATAAACAAAGCATTCGATATAAAAATCCACGTCCATGACAATCCAATCAATGTCCCAACTAAGAGGAGAGCAGAAAAGCCCGCGTACACCATTAAAAGCCTGGATGTCGGAAGGATCCCCTTATCTTGGAACAGTAATCGATCCAATAAGCTCCTGGATGACTTGGTCAATGGTCAGTCCCTCCAATTCTACGTGCGGGGATAGCTGTACGCGATGTCTAAGGGCGGGTCTTGCCACCATTTTGATATCATCCGGTGTGACGTAGTCCCGTCCTGACAGATAGGCCCACGCCCTTCCTGCTTTCCCGATTGAAATCGCCGCCCTTGTGCTCGCCCCGAAGCGAATCGACTCCGTTTCCCGGGTCTTTCTTACGATTTGCATAATATAATCCAACACGGCATCACTCAAGGTGACGTCCTCGATTTCTTTTCTGATGGTTAAAAACGTGTCAATGTCGAGAACCGGTTCCACTTCGCTCCTGTCAGCGTGATTCTCGATCACTTGTTTTAAGACAGATTTTTCTTCTTCAAATGAAGGAAAATCAATATCGAGCTTGAACAGGAACCGGTCCTGCTGGGCTTCCGGAAGTGGATACGTCCCTTCGAATTCAATCGGATTCTGGGTTGCCACGACAAAGAATACCTCTTCAAGAGGATACGTCGTCCCCTGGATCGTCACCTGCTTTTCTTCCATGGCTTCAAGTAGTGCCGCCTGGGTCTTCGCCGGGGTCCGGTTGATTTCATCCGCCAAAAGGACATTGGTGAAAATCGGCCCTTTGATCGTTTGGAAGCTATTATCCTTCATGTTATAAATGGTACTGCCCGTTATATCGCTCGGTAACAGATCCGGGGTGAACTGGATCCGGTTAAAGCTTCCACCCAGTAATCGGGACAGGGTCTTCACCATCTGGGTCTTTCCGGTACCGGGCACACCTTCAATCAATACATGTCCCCCTGCCAGAATGGAAGACAGTAGGAGTTTAAGATTCGTCCCCTGCCCGATGATGCGCTCTTCAAATTTCTCCATTAAGGATGTGATTTCTGGTTTCAACGATCCTCCACCTCTTTCCTGAATATCTCAATCTTCTTCGACCATAATACGTATTCCTGCTTACTGATTCGTTCTCTATTTAACAGACTTTTCATCCCTGATAAGAAAGCATCGATTTCCTTGCCTGAAAAAGCAGGCAATCTCCGTTCCAATGGCCCTTTCAATTCTGACCACTCTTTGCTTGTCGGGATTCCCCAGCGTTCCTGGAACAGAACTCTTACATAATCCGACTGAATCAACAGGGATGCCTTGTACTGTTTCCCTTTCAAGTACCAGGCTGAAAGGGCTTTGATTCGTTCATCACTGAAACGGACCATCTCTTCCCGGGGCACATGGATGCTTCCAAATCTTTTCCCTTGCATCCACAGCGCCAGAAGGATGAAGATCGCCAGTTGAAGGAGGAGAAACAAAAGCCATGCAGGATAAAGGGTCGTAAGGGTTGCCCCGCTTTCTCCACCGTGGAGATATTCATCAATCAGGATGGTTCCATCACTCGCTCCCCCGTTTTTTAACAGAAGGAGAATCATGGATAGATGATCCTTCTTAAGAATATTCCCATTTGCCATCCATGCCGGGGTGGTGGAAATAATCAAGTGACCTTCCCCTATTTCAGACTTGTAGGCAATCGTTCCGAACACATCGTCCAGTAAGACCGTATCACCGTCCCTCTCTTCCAAACGGACGTCCGATAAAATATCGGCTTGATATGTATGACCTTCTCCATCACGGATGACGGAACTTCCTATCCCTTCTCCTCTCGGGACAGCCTTCGTACCGAACATTCCTTTTGGATTATCTTTTAATAGGAGGATCGTATTTCCTCTCATCATGAATTCCTCGTACTCTTCCATTTCTTCCTTATCAGGAATCGTGAACGGCTCAGCCATAATCAAGAGTTGACCGGACTCCGTTTTCGTTAACCGGTCAGGCGAATGAGTCCAGCGCCCGACTGACTCTCCCTCGTTTTCTAAATAGGTGTAAAGGGCTTTCGTTCCCGTAGGGGAAGGTGACTCCGATACATAAGATGGATACTCCTTTAACTTCTCCGGTGACAGAAAGACCCCGAGTGCAATGAATAAACCAAGAATACCGAAGAGCCAAATCCACGCTTTGATCGTTGACTTCAATGCTCAATCCTACCTCCTTTCTCTTAAACTGCGCGTCTATGAATCTCCATTATCCAGCCAGCGAAAGGCTTCCTGCTTATAGCGGGCATACTCCCTTTCACTAACCTGTCGCTCTCCATATGCCACCTCATCAAATAGGAGGGCAAGCTCAAAAAAACGATCCGCCCACTTTTGATTCACTTTACGCAGTTCGTCGTAATACTCCCAGTTCGTCTTCCACATCCTGGCCTCCAGATATTCCCTTTCATGGAAATAAAGAAGCAGTGCCAGGAACATGTGGCGAATCGCTTTTGAATAATCTCCGATTGCCTCGTGCCTGTGGGCTTCCTCCAAATGAGTCGAATAGGACCATTCCATTTCATCCATGGATTGCATGGGCTTGTTCAAACGGAATTTGCGCCTTCTCAAGCCATTCCGGACCGCATGAAATGCAAAGAAAAGGAGAGCCCCCACGGCCATTACGATCAGCGTGATCAGAATCCCCGAAGCACCGCCGCCTGTCGGTTCAAGAGCCGGATTAATGTTCCCAAGCATCTCCTGGATCCATTCCTTTGCCTTCTCCCACCAGCCGGCGAGCACCCCCTGGTTCTCCCTGAGATATGCCTGATACTCTTCTCCATCCAGGATTTCCTCTATTCCATCCCTTGCTCTTTTTTCATCCAACAATTTCTTCACCTAGCTTTCAGATCAAAAGCCCGGAACCCCGGGCCAGACTGGTTACTTCCCTGGTTAAATCGTCGTATAGTCATCGATCATTTCATTTAGATCATCTGCGTCATGTCTTGTTTTAAGGTCAAAGAAGATCACTCCGAACGCGACAGCACCAAGCATCGTCGTAAATAATGCCACCACGTTGATGATCATCCCGTAGAGGACACTGTTCCCCAATACGAGGCCAAACGTAAACTCGAATGCCATATTGACAATACCGATAATCAATCCGAATACAATATATAAGCCAATGATGGTAAATACACGCTTCTTCGTCAATCTCCAGCTTCTTCCGAGTCCAGGGGCATCCTGCTCGATGGCGGCTGCTCCCAGGTAGAAGCTCCAACGTGTCAATAAATAAGCGATGATGAGAGCCAATGCTAAAAACAGGATGAATGTGGTGATAATAATTCCAACACCCGGTTCAAGAAATGCAGCACCTAATACTCCCGCAAATATACCTGAAACAACCGGAATAAATATCAATCCGAAGACGATTAGATAGAATAGAATGCTGCTTCCGATGATTGGCCAAAACCTTGAAAATGCTTCCTTAAGGACATGCTTCACTGAATAATTTTCATTTTTCCTCATATGATTCAGGCTGAATAATATAGCGGCTTGAGCAATCGGCGTAAGGATCATGGTGATCAGCCCTATCAGACCCGTTCCCATTTCCGCCCCCAAGTTCACTTCCTGCCCGGGTTCAGCGGTAAACTCCCCCGAAAAGCTGTTGATGATGCCATCGAACCAGGTTTCGCCTGCACTGGCGGTTCTAAAGAAGCCGACACCTGCCGCCAGTTCAATGAGTGCCTGGAGCAGATATACGGGTCCCAGCAATACAAGAAAAACAAGGAAAAAATCTTTAAAGTGGTTCTTGCTTAATCGAAATGTGTGATCCAGAATTTCACCGAATCTTTTTGGTTTGCTGAATTGTGCGTTCATGTTCTGATCCCCCTACTAATCTCTTTTTTCAATATTTGACAATATATCGCTTATTTTAACATTATTCCTCCTTCAGTTGATGAACATTTTGTTATTTCTCTAACTTGTTTCCTGACTGCATCTTCTTTAGCTCCGTATGGACTTTTTTCCATTTGATGCCTGTCTCAAAACCTTTTGTCACCTTTCTATACGAAAAAGTGACCCAAAAGTTTTCGTTTTGGGTCACTTTCTTTGATTATTCAGCTAGATCATGTTTAAAAGCGTAGATGACAGCCTGAGTACGGTCCTGTACGTCAAGCTTTGAGAGAATATTGCTCACGTGGGTCTTCACTGTTTTCAAGGCGATGAACAGCTCATCAGCGATTTCCTGATTGGTTTTGCCCTGGGTCATGAGAAGAAGGATTTCGAGTTCCCTGTTCGTCAGTTCCTCATGTGGGTGGGAAACGGTCTTCTGTCTCATGCGGGTCATCATCTTTCCCGTCACTTCGGGCTCAAGGATCGACTGTCCTTTATGGGTTTTGCGAACCGCTTCAGCGATTTCACTTGCTTTCGAGGTTTTCAGCATATAACTGACGGCCCCCGCTTCAAGGGCAGGATACACCTTATCATCATCAAGGAAGCTTGTGACGATGATGATCTTCGCGTCCGGCCATTCCTGGATGATTTCCTTCGTCGCCTGGATGCCATCCATTTCTTTCATCACAAGGTCCATCAGGATAATATCCGGACGAAGTTCAAGGGCCAGCTGGACGCCTTCCTTACCGTCGGATGCTTCACCTACTACATCGATATCCGCCTGGGCCGACAGATAAGACGACACCCCGATCCGCACCATCTCGTGATCATCGACAAATACTACTTTAATCATTCTTATCACCTTCATTCTCCACAACGGGAACCTTCACTTCCAAGCGGGTCCCCTTATTCGGTACACTGATGATTTTAAACGTTCCACCGATTTCAATGGCCCGTTCCCTCATATTTTGAAGCCCATAGGAGCTTGTCACCTTTGATTCATTCACGTCAAACCCTTTGCCATCGTCCACCACCCTCAATATGATGATGGATTCCCTCTTAATGAGACGGATGTCCAGGGAAGTCGCCTTGGCATGCCGAAGCGTATTGGATACAGATTCCTGCAAGATCCGGAACAGATGATCTTCAATGCCTTTATCCAATGTCATGTCTTCAATCTTCCATTCGATTTCGAGGGGGACCTTCTGAGCTAATTCGACCAATAACTCCTTCATTCCTTCTTGCAGATTCTTGCCTTTTAACGCCACAGGGCGAAGGTGGAGGAGCAGCGCCCTCATTTCGAGCTGTGACTGGTGAATCATCTGCTCGACCATACTTAGCTGCTTTTCTTCATGTGGGGTTCTGTGAGGGGATGGCGTCTCTGTGATCGCTGACATGAGCATCGAGGCGGCGAACAGCTGCTGGCTGACCGAGTCGTGCAGCTCCCTTGCCAACCGGTTCCGCTCCTGTGAAACGATTTCCTGGATCCTTTTTTCCTGTTCCTCGGCTTTTTCATTGGCGAGCTTTTGTGAGTAGCGGGCTTGATCGGTAAGGTGCTTCCCTAATGCGTCTACTTTTTTCCACACCTGCTGCACCTCTGAAGTCGCCGTTTCCGGGATCGAAATCGCCCGTCCCTGCTCCACCTGATGGAGGGCATCTTCCATTTCTCTAAGCTGGCGCTTATCCTTTAAACCCGTTCTGATCCCAAAGACGATCCCGATCAGAAGGCTGACGACCAGTATGAATCCCGCCCCCGGGATATCCATAATCTCTACTTCCCATAAGAGGGACCAATCCTGTAACGGATATAAATAAAGATAGGAGGAAGATAAAAACAGCACCATGACAAGGGAAAAGAGAATGCCTGCAACAACCTGCTTACTGACCGTACTCATATTCTCTTCACCTCTAAATCCCCGATCCACATGGAGGTGATGATCTTCACCCGCTGAACGGCCTCATCGTAACCCGGTGTCTGATAATAAAGAGACTGATTGATTGCTTTCGGTTCCACTTCATCAAATATCTCGATGGACCCTGCAAGGACGGAGTGATGTATACTCACTTCTACATCATACGGGATGAGTATCTCGATATTCCCGAGTATATTTCGGATCGAGACCACTGAAGTCCCTTTCGGCAGCACCGTATTCCCGACATCGATGACTGAATCGCCGATCACGCCCTGGATGTTGATATCGTTCCATTCATATACGTTATCCGGCGTCCTCTTTGGACCGAACCATTCATTTTGAAGGGCGGACTTCTTCATCATCAGTGGCTCATGTGTTTGGGTAAAGGTTTCTTTAATGGTGGGTGAAATGTACTTAGGATGTTTCTTGGAATCGGCAAACCTCAGGATAATAAAAAGAAGAATCCCGAATAATAAAAATTTAAAAGCCACCGTATTGAAGATATTGATGGCGAGACTGATGATTCCAAACCACAACAGAATTTTCCCCGACGTTCTGGGCAGCTTTTTGCGTCCGATATAAATACAGAAGGCGGCTATGGATAGAAAGACGAGAACCCCCCCATCATAAAAAGAGACTTCCAGCAGTATCAAAAGTGTACCGATTAAAATGATCCAGCTGATTCCGTCGGAGCGTAGACGATTGAACACGAGGGGTTCCTCCTTCCTGATTATGTAGATTCTTTGCTCATATAGTTGAATGTGTGTTGGGATCTGAGGTTAAAACGGGGTGAACCCATTATGAGTTCCCCCTGTTTTTACGTTATCAAGTATTTACTAACCTAGAATACCATGTTTCAGGAAGGAATGGCTTCCGTTTCCTCATATTTCATATCTTTTTCTAACTTGGCGATTTTCGCATCGATCGTGTTTCGGTAATACGAAGAATTCACGCCATGCTCCAGTTGATCTAAGTATGTCTCAATTTCATCAAACTTAGAAAATGCCTGATTGTTATACCCTGAAGATGATTCCAGGACAGAATTCATTTTATTATGGGCACGTGCGATATTTTCCCTGCCCATCAGCTCCATGCGCTTGATGTACATATCTTTCAGCTTGTGTTTCATCTCTCCGTATTTCCGTTCAAGCTCTTCAAGCTCTTTAGTCGCTTGCAGCTTGGATTCCTGAATACGGACCGCACGCTCTTCATAGTATTTTTGTTCCTGCAGGGCAAATTCATACAAGCCTTCTTCATTCGCTTTGGATGCTACCTCTGCCTGATACTTTCGTTTGTCAGCCAGAACCGAAGCCTGCTGATACTCTTTTTGGAACTCTTCTTTTAGTAGATGCTGTCTTTCTACAAGCTTTCTTACTTTTTCCACTTCCTGTTCACATTGTCTTAAATAATGGTTCAGGACGGCTATGGGATTTTTCTTCTCCTTTTTATCGATTGCTTCGTGAAGGTCGGACATGACGGTATTTTTCAATCGGTGAAATAAGTTTGCCATTGTATGTTCTCTCCTTTAGTTTTTTAATTGTGACCATTCTCTTTCGAAGTTCGTGAAAGGGTCAGGTGATTTTTCTTCTAAGATGACATCTTCTTTTTTCCAATTTTTATAAATCACATACAGTACGTACAGAGCAGCTAACCCGATAATGGCCGGGAAGTTTGACACCGTTGCACTGAATGCGGCAAGACCAATCAGGGCCCAAAGGATCTTTTTCCCTGTCGAGTCTGTTTGAATAAATCCTTTAAAGCTGTAGTACATGATCACTAACGAGATCGCGAGCCCCACAATCGGTCCTAAATTGGCAAGCAGCACAATCGCCGCAATCCCTCCAGCTAAAAGCAAACCGAATTTCTTCATTTGTTGTTGCCTCCTTTCTTCTTCATGTCTCTATCCTACCTATTTTCCGGATTCTCCATAACGAGCCGGAGCTTTATTTTCATATCAGACTTGAGGCTTAGGAATGGTAGGACCGGAAGTATACCAGGATGAAGGCAATGGTGAGGTTGCCGCGTTTTGTCTCACTTTGAAGAGCGGTCGGTAACTCCAATCAAGACAAAGGTCCGTCCCTCAAATCCAGGGACGGACCTCAATCTATTTCTTATTTAGTTTGTCAATTCAAGGAATTCTTCTACGTCTGCCTTGCAAAGGTTGATGCCTTTTTCCCAGAAGGCTTCTTTGGTGATGTCTTCTCCCAAGTGCTTCATGGCGAGCTCTTCTACGTTCATGACGGCGGTATCCCGCAGCAATGCCATATATTTCTCTTCATACCCCTCGCCCGATTCCAGTGCCTTGGCGTAGATGCTCAGTGAGAACAGGTAGCCGAACGTGTACGGGAAGTTATAGAACGGCACTCCCGTAATATAAAAATGGAGCTTCGATGCCCAGAATCGGGGGTGAACCTCTCCAAGGGAATCGGCGAACGCTTCCTTCTGAGCTTCCACCATCAGCTCGTTCAGTGTTTCCACGGAAACGATCCCTTTTTTTCGCGCTTCATAGAAACGGGTCTCGAATAAGAAACGCGCGTGGATGTTCATGAAGAATGCGACGCTTCTCTGAAGTTTATCCTCGACGAGGGCAATCTTCTCTTCCTTGTTTTCGGCTTCCTTCACGGCCGCATCTGCCACGATCATTTCTGCAAAAGTAGATGCGGTTTCTGCCACGTTCATGGCGTAATTACGATTCAATGTATGCATCGGCTTTAACGCATACGAATGGAATGCGTGTCCCAACTCGTGAGCGAGTGTCGATACATTCGACATCGACCCTGAATAGGTCATAAATATCCTGGATTGATCACTTAATGGAAACGATGTACAGAAACCGCCTGGCCGTTTTCCGGCACGATCTTCCGCTTCAATCCACTGATCCTCAAATGCTCCCTTCGCAAATTCAGCCATTTCACTGCCAAAACGGGAGAATTGCTTCAGGATGAACTTCGCGCCTTCGTCATAAGACATGGTGCTCGTTGACTCTGCCACGGGCGCATCTAAGTCATACCAATCCAACTTCTCTTTACCGAGGAGTTTCGCTTTGCGATCCAGATACTGTACGAAAGGCTTTTTATTTTTTGTAATGGCACCCCACATGGCATCGAGGGTCTCCTGTTTCATCCGGTTGTACTCAAGGGGCTCCTTCATCAATTCGTCCCAGCCCCGCTTTTTATAGACATTCAAACGGAATCCGCCAAGATGATTGAGAGTACGGGCAATAAGTTCCTCATTCCCTTCCCATGCATCCTCCAACTTATCAAAAACCTCTTTGCGGGTCTTTGGATCCGGACTTGAAAGGAGGTTATTGGCTTGCCCAACCGACAGATCCTTCCCGTCATGAGTGATATTCATCGCCCCGACGATGGTATCATACATTTGGCCCCATCCATGGTAGCCGTCGACCGCCAATGCTTGAATCAACGATTCTTCCGTGCTTGTAAGCTTATCTTTCGCTTTTTGTCTCCACTCATTCAGAACAAACTCGATTTCACTGAGCCGGTCATGCTGAAGCAAATCGTTCCAGATCTGTTCCGGACAATCGGACAGCTGCTGCTGAAACTTTGTAAATGTAGAAGAAAAGTCGGCACTCAAGGATGTGACCTCACCTCTTAGGGAGTCAGCCTTCCGGTCATGCATGTTCTGAGCTTCCAGACAGCTGACGAAAGCACCGGCCTGACGGAGAAACATCATCACTTCCTTCGCTTCTTCAATCAGATTCCACACGAGCTCAGCATCATTCTCCGATTGAGGCGGATGGAAAGCAAGTGCGTTTTCTGCGAAATCCTCTTTCTTCTTTTCTAACGTATCAAGATGTTGTCTGAACTCCTGAGAATCACTTCCGCCTTTGAAAAAAGCATCTAAATCCCAAACGTTTGAATATGTATGTGTTGTATGGTCCATATTGTCCCCCTAAATGAATTGTGTACATTGTCCCTATCCTCTTTTAAATTCTCGATAAATCCTTGAAATCCTCCATGATCTTTTACGATTCCTTCTACCTAAACTCTCTTCATTTGGTTTTTAAATGGGGAAAAGTGGAATAGTATATAGCACAGCACTACATCCATACTTTCAAAAGGGGGATACACGATGAAATTATTATTGAATATTTTAGCTTTCGCACTGGTGATCGTGATGAATACACTTGCTGTCACCTTGCCTTTGAATAATCAATCAACGGAACAAATCAGTAACAGACTCGATATCATGATCACACCCGCCGGCTACGTCTTCTCGATCTGGAGCCTGATTTATCTTCTCCTGGCAATCTGGATCATCAGGCAATTTCCTAAAGACAGGCGAAATCTCCCACTTTATCAGGAAACAAGCGGATTATTCGTCTTGAGCTGTCTGTTGAACTCCGCTTGGATCCTTGTGTGGCACTATAATTACTTTCTACTATCGGTCTTTGTCATGATCGGGCTCTTACTCACCCTGATCGCCCTTTATAAAAGGATCAGAAGCACAGGTCCCTCCCTCCTGGATTCAGCCCCCTTCTCCATTTACCTTGGCTGGATTTCGATTGCGACGATTGTGAACATCACGTATTATTTGACGGATATCGGCTGGAACGGATTTGGCATTCCTGAGCTCGTGTGGGCATATCTTGGATTGATCGCTGCTACCTTACTCGCCTTCTGGTTCCGGATCACGCAGCATGATCTTCTTTATCCATTGGTCTTTGTGTGGGCCTTCATCGGAATCGGAGTGAAGAACATGGCAGAGCACTCCACTTATTCGTATACCGCCTATGCCCTTGCAGCCATCATCCTGATCTTTGCTCTTGTATACAAGCGAACACGTAAATGATTCGAAGGTCCGTCCCTCAAACCGAGGGACGGACCTTTATTCTTGCATAGAATGACCTCCCCTGACTGACATTAAGTACAGGGGGTGTCAGCATGAATCAGCCGAACAAAAAGGTAACGAAGACAGGGACGGATATTGATGAAGTCAAACGACAGAACGCCCATTCAGGCCTCACGTACAATCAGGTGAAGCAAATGCTTGGAGAGCAGTATACCGGGAAAAAGTAAAAGAAAGCGCCGACTCAATCGGCGCTTTCTTTCTCTTTATCTGCTTTCTTTTTGTCTTCCTTTGCTTTCGTTTCCCGCTGAACGGTCAGCTTTTCCTGGATCTTGTTCAACTCTTTACATGGCTGGGTCAGGCTGACAATGACATCTCCCTGCTCGATCTTCGGCGAAGAACCTTCTGTAAAGAACTCGATTCTCCCAGTTGGTTTATGAGCAAATAACAATAGGGTATTGTCATCCCGTTCTTTCAGATACTCTTCAAAAGTATATTTCTCCGTAATATTCGTTTTCCTGAAGACGTCCCCTCGTTCGACACGTTTATTCAGCTCTTCCCACGTCACATGATTTTGGAAGAGGATACGTCCTCCAATCGTATGGACCATGTCCTCCAGGTCATCATCATTCTTACTTCTGAGGCTTAGCTGGAACAGGTTATTCCTGCCGATTTCAGGCACGAATGTCGTACATACAAGGGCATTATAGGAATCAAGCTCCGTTGCCGCAATCATGTACTCATATGGAGTCATGTCCAGATAATACTCGGTTTGTTCTGACAGGATCTCTCCCCTGTAAAATGGTACCCCGGCTTTTCTGACCGAAAACAAGCGTTGCCAGGATGAATCCGTAATCAGGACGGGAATCTTCATATCCTGAAGGGTTTTGGCAAATTCTGTACTGAATTTACTTCCCCCTACAATGACGACACCCGGCTGGTCACTGATGGCAAGATCCAGCTTCTTGGCCAGCCATTTAATCGAAAAGCCATGGGCGCACACTGTAGAGAACACCAGGGCAAAGGTGATGGACGTCAAGATTTTTGCATCTTCAAAGCCTTTGTCCAATAGTACTGAGGCAAAATAACCCGAAACGGTTAAGGCGACGATCCCCCTCGGTGCAATCCATCCGACAAGGATTTTTTCCCTGACGGAGAGGTCCGTCCCTATCGTAGACAGCCAGATGGAAAGCGGTCGTACGATAAAGAGCATGAGGAGGACGAATGCCACGATGTTCCAATTGAAGATCTGGAATAGGGTTTCTAGGGTTAAGGATGCTGTCAGCATGACAAATATAGTGGAAATGAGCAGCACCGAGATGTTTTCTTTAAAGTGACGCATGTCGTCAATGGACGAAATATGCATATTCGCCAGCGTCATCCCCATGGCCGTTACGGCAAGAAGTCCTGTTTCATGGGTGATGTGATCTGAAATCGTGAAACAGGCCAGCACCAGGGCAAACACAACAGGTGATTTCAGGAACTCTGGAACATGCCCATTTTCAAAGATAAAGCCTGTGAACTTCCCAAGTGCCCAGCCAAAGACGACGGCAAACAGGGAAGCGGCGAAGAATAACAGTAATGATAACCCCGTTACATCGTCACTGATCAAAAAGTTGATGATTTCAAAGGCAAATACGGCGATAAGTGCCCCGAACGGATCGACGACGATTCCTTCCCATTTCAATATCGCCGCCGGCCTCGGCTTGAGCTTCGCCTGCCTTAAGAGGGGAAGGATGACCGTAGGACCCGTTACGATGAAAAGCCCACCGATTACGAAGGCAACGGCCCATGATAACCCGGCCACATAATGGGCCCCCAGTGAACCGAGGATCCATGCAAGCATGGCACCGATTGTGACGATCCTGAACACAGGTTTCCCCAGTCCCCTCACTTCACGAAAATCCAGGTTCAAGCTTCCTTCAAATAAGATGATGGCGACTGCCATCGATATAATGGGTTTAAATACTTCCCCGAAATCGTCCTTTGGATTGATCAGACCGAAAATCGGTCCTACGAGCAGTCCGACAATCGACATGATGACGATGGCAGGAAGCCTGAATCTCCAGGCGACCCACTGAGAAGCAATTCCCAGTACTCCGACTAACATGATGTTGAATAAAATAGAATCGATCATAGCTTTCTCCTTTGAGGGTTTGAATCGGCCATTATAGCAGCAGATGGTATGTACGTGTTTTTTGGTTACAATTAGGATAAAAGGTCCGTCCCTCATAATGCAAAACAAATGCCTCGAGTCAGCACATTTGTTTTGTATAGTTTACATTTTTATGGCTGTTTTTAACCATAGAGTCGTTTCCAGTCTTCGGCAGATGGTGACGTAGTGGAGCATGGTGATCAGAACGGCCCCTCCATTCATGCCGAGAATGACTCCTTCCATTCCAAAACGGGATCCCAGCAAATATATGAGTGAAAACGAGAAAATGCTCGACCATATAGTATGAAGAAGAGCATCCTTTACAAGTCCCAATCCAATTAAAAATGCCTGAAGAGGGAATACAAGGAAATGGAATAGAAAGTACGGCCAGAGCAGTTTCAAGTAATATGCTGAAGAAACCGAGTGAAAAAATGTTTCAGTTATATAGTCCCCGAAGGAATAGTAAATACACACAGCCGGCACCCCGTAACCCAATGTAATCCACATCACCTGTTTAAGATGCATCAAGATTCCTTCAAAATCATTCGTTGATACTTTTTCCGACACGGTCGGGATCAGGACGATCAGCATCGAAAAGGCAATGAACGAAGGAAAGAATCCGATGGTAAGGGCAATACCTGCAAGCATCCCGAAATGTTCATTCGCTTCTGCTGCCCCGAGACCCGAAAGAACCAATGCCCATTTGATCAAAAATGGCTGAATGGCATGGGTAAGGGCATGGAAGATGCGCAGGACAGTGGTGGGAATAGAAACAGACAGCACCGAATTTCTCATCTCCTCCCTTGATAAGGAGGAGTGGCTGTTCTTTCTTTTACCCTTAATTTCAAGAACGTAAGCATGGACTAAATAAACAAATACGACCGCTTCACTTGCAATCAATGTTCCGAGCGCAATGAAGATGGACGTATCAATGCCAAAGGATAAAAATTGATAGATGGACACTAATAAAAACAGTTGGATGCCTTTACGAAGGAAATTCGCTGCAGCGATCTTCCCCATCTGCTGTATTCCCATGAAATATCCTCTCGTGATGGATGTGAAGGCCACAATCGGGATCACGATCAGAATGAGCCAGCGTATCCCTGGATGATACCCTTGAAATAAAGGAGTCCAGGCGTATACCAATACCATGATCAATAACAGGATGCACGTCGTGATGACCGCAAACCTGAAAGCATAATGGAGCATACCCCGGTGATACTGTTCCTCCCTCTCGGCAAAGAACTTAGAAAGACTGATTGGCAGCTCCATACTGGATAAAATGACAATCAGAAACACGGTAGGGAGAATCGACATGTATGTCCCAAGCCCGGATTCACCAAGCTCCCGGGCCAAAATCATATTGATCACAAATTCCAAACATTCACCCAGGAAAGCCGTCACCACCAACACCAATGTTCCCCTTAAAAACAGACTCATATTTTGTACCCTGCCTTTGTTTTAGATGGTCTATTCTATGATGGTTGTCCGGCGAATATGTGATGGGGTGTCTTTGATCCGGTGCCGGGCTGAGCTATAGAGGGATGATTTGAAAGCATGGACTTTAGTCCGGATAACTTGTGGCAAACTGCAGATGAATCAACTCAAACAAAAAATAAGCAGCCCCCGCAAGGACTGCTCTCCAACTACCGAATAATGAAAGTTGCAATGGAATGCAATGGAAGGGTCGTGCTGAAACTTCCGTCACCACACGCTAACGAAATTCGTTCCTCATGGTCACTCGCATTCATCACAACCACTACAATCTCCCCATCCGGATTTTCAAAGGCGGTGGTCAGTAACGGCTCACCTGAAACCTCACATCCGATGCGACTTGCTCCCGCTTTGATATATTTACTGAAATGCCCGATATAGTAATACGAACTGTTGTAGCGGACATCGTCCTTTACAGTATCAGCGATGACCGGGGCATCACAATAATTCCCCACATGGTTAGGTCCACCTTCTTCGTTCAGCACCATATTCCAATCGATCCAGGCTTCAAGGTAATTGTTCAAATCACCCATGATGTTTCGCCCATACCGTTCTCCTGTCTCCCAGGAACCGGGTCTGACCCCGCCTTCAATGCATCCTTCCGTGAAAATCAAATGCTTATCGGGGAATTCCTGATGTACTTTAGAGAGATTTTCAAATTCCTCTGAAACGTACCAGTGCACCCCTGTCCCCCAAACATACTTCGCGGCTTCGGGATCAGATAGGACTGTCTTTGCACGCTCATAAATCACATCCCGATTATGATCCCAAATAATGACCTTCACATCCCCGTGGCCATGTTTATGGAGGGACGGACCTAGATGATGTTTGATGAAGTCCCGTTCTTCTTCTCCCGTATACAGGCATGAATCCCAGACCTGCTTCGCTTCCGGCTCATTCTGGATCGTCAATCCCCAGATTCTGATCCCCTCTTCTTCCATAGCATCTATATATTTCGAGTAATAATCTGCCCAGACGGATTCAAACTGCGGTAATAGTTTCCCACCGTTGTTCATTTCACCATTCGTTTTCATCCATGATGGAGGACTCCACGGGGAAGCAACGATGGACAGTTCCCGGCCGGCCACTTCCATCGCTTCCTTGATAAGAGGAATCACAAATTTCTTCTCACGTTCAATGGAGAAGCTTTCCAACGAATCATCTCCATCCTCCACATATGTATAGTTCTCTAATGAAAAATCACAGCTATTGATATGTGTCCGTCCAAACCGATACCCCAGTCCTTCTTCCGGATCAAAATACATGTGAATGATTTCTTCCCGTTTTTCAGGACTGATGAGGGACAGACTGTGAGCCGCCGCTTCAGTGAATGCTCCGCCAAATCCTAACATCCTCTGATATTTCTGTGTGGGATCAAGATTGATGTGCGTAGAAGCACGACCTGATGAAAAAGAAACCGGCTCTTGTTCAGAGAACCGATCCCCCGTTTCTTTGGCTGTCAAAATCACTTTCATATTCATTGGGCCATTTCCTCAGCATTGGACGTGAGCCCGTGCTTGTCTTTATGATCCCGGATGATCTCAGCGTAGCGGAAAGCACTGTCTTTCCAGATCCGCTCCTGAGTATCGAAATCGATATAAAGGATGCCGAAACGCTTATCATAACCGAAGCTCCACTCAAAATTATCCATCAGGGACCATAAATAGTATCCTTGTATATCCATACCTTCTTCATTCAGATCCGAGACTGCTTGAAGATGAAGATTCAAGTAGTTAACCCGATCGTGATCATGTACTCGTCCATTTTCCAACACATCGTCATATGCCGCACCATTTTCTGTGATGTAGATTGGCAGATCTGTATATTCCAGTCTCAGACGGCGGATGAGGTCCTTGAACTCATTTGGAGCGATGTCCCAGCCCATGCCTGTTTTCTCATAATCTGAGTAAGCTCCCTTATGCATAAAGTCATTGGCGGCACTGAACTCAACAATTCCACGACTGTAATAATTGATGCCGAAGAAATCACATTCCGTTGAAATCAGTTCCATATCACCTTCTTTAATGAAGTCATACGTATGAACATATTTCGAGAACAAGTTCATCATGTCTTTCGGGTATTCCCCTTTGAAGACGGGATCCAGGAACCAGCGATTCGAATAACCGTCCGCATTGTTGGCAGCAAGGGCATCGTTCACTGAATCCGTGTTTGGATAAACCGGTGACAGGTTCAGCGTAATGCCGATATCCGTCTTGGATTTAAATTCCTTTTTCAGCAGTTCAACCGCTTTTCCATGTGACAACAACATATGGTGAACGGCTCTAACTGCTTCATCCATATTGGTATGACCTGGAGCATGCACTCCTTGATGATACCCGAGGAACCCTGCGCACCATGGCTCATTATGCGTAATCCATGAGTCAACGACTGCATCAAGCTCAGTGAAGCATGCCTTTGCGTAATCAAGGAACCACTCCACGGATTCACGATTCACCCATCCGCCTTCTTCGTGGGCCCACATTGGAAGATCCCAGTGATACAACGTTACGGCAGGCTTGATTCCTTCTTCTTGGAGTCTTGCCGCTAATTTTTTATAAAAGTCCATCCCTTCCTGGTTGTACTTACCCTTCTCAGGAAAGATGCGCGGCCAGGCAATGGAGAATCGATAGGTGTCCACCCCTAAACGCTTGATATGCTGAATATCCTCTTCGAATCGGTGGTAGTGATCACAAGCAACGTCACCATTATGCTGCTTGTAGACTTTCCCAGGGATGTCACAGAACATATCCCAGATGGATGGTGTTCTACCCCCTTCATTATGTGCTCCCTCTATTTGATAGGAAGATGTAGCGGTTCCGAAGGTAAATGTTTGATCAAATTTCATAGGTCATTCTCTCCTCTATTCTTTGATTGATCCTGCTGAAATGCTGTTGACGATATATTTAGATAGGAATAGGAAGGCAATCATGATCGGCACAACGGAAATCGCAATCCCTAAATACATTGATCCTAAATTTTGGGCTACTTGTGATCCTTTTAAGAATCCCATTAAGACCGGCAGCGTATATTTCTCAGGTGAGAACAGGATGACGAGCGGCATGATGTAGTTATTCCATGAGCCGATGAATGTAAAGATCGACATCGTCGCGACAGCCGGCATCATGATCGGGATGGCTACCGTGTGAAAAATCTTGAATTCACTCGCCCCATCAATACGGGCCGCTTCAATCAGACTTGGATGAAGCGTCGTCTGGATGTACTGTCTTAGGAAGAAGACGACAAAGGGACTGGCAATGGTCGGTACGATCAGGGGAATGAAAGAATCGAGGATCCCCAGGTTCTTGCTCAGTTCATAAAAACCGATCAATCCCAATTGCCCTGGAACCATCATCATCACAAGCATGAAGACGAACAGGAAGTTCTTTCCCTTGAATGTATAAAACGCGAATCCATAAGCAGTCAAAGCAGAAAAATATCCTGACAAAACCGTCGTGAGGACAGCGATGATCAGACTATTCTTGAATCCTGACCAAATGTTTACGTACTCCATCATCGTCGCATAGTTTTCAATTAAGGCACTTCCGGGAATCAAGGTGAAACCTGACAGTATCGCTTCATTTGATCTTGTAGCATTGACAAGCATCATAAGGAACGGGATGAAGCAGACAATCGCCATCAATACAAGCAGGATATAGATGATGCTCTTCACAATCGTATTTCTGGTCTTGAGTTTTGACTCATGAGGTAGAAGGTCAGGCTTTGTCTTCTCTATTTTCTGAGTCGGTACTTCTTTTTCAACGGCTGTTTTTCCCAACATGCTTTACACCTTCCTTGCTTGTTTGCGTTCATTTCCATACATCCCTTTGAAGACAATCGCCGAGAAGATCAAGGTAATGACGAACAATCCATATGCGACAGCTGAAGCGTATCCATAGTTATTAAATTTGAATGCCTGATTGTACAGATACAGTACCATGGTATTCAGTGATCCATCTGGAGAACCAATTCCGTCTGTCAGAAGCATTGGCAGATCAAACAATTGAAGGCCTCCGATCAGGGACGTGATCATGATATAAAGTAAGATCGGTTTTAATAAAGGGACCGTGATTTTCGTAAACGTCTGCCATCTGTTTGCTCCATCAATCAAAGCGGCCTCATAGTAGTCCTTTGATATTCCGGAAACCCCTGCCATTACAACGATGAACGAGTGGCCGAACCACATCCAGGTAAGGATCAGGGATACGGAAAGCTGTGCAGTCGCAGGCTCGTTCAGCCAATTAATCGGTTCTGATATAAGACCTATATTTAATAGAATCATATTTAATGATCCGTGCTGCCAGTCCAATAAGATACCGAACAGAAGAGCGACTGAGCTTATTGTGATTAAATTAGGTAAATAAAAGATCGATCTGAAAAATGCCAAACCTTTTAATTTCATTCTCATATCAGAGAAGATTAACGCGAGTACAAGGGCCAGACCGATTTGCAGGGCAAAGTTGATCCCCCATATCTTCCAGGTGTTAAAAAATGCTTCTACAAAGTAGCTGTCCGTGAGTAAACGGGTGTAGTTTGCAAGACCGACGACTTCTGCAGTACCGCTGCCTGAATAGTTCGTAAAACTGTAATAGAATGTCAGCGCCACGGGATAAATACTGAATATTAAAAAGATGATCCAAAATGGGGCAATAAATAGATAACCATATCGATCTACTTTCTTCATTCCCCAGCCCCCCCAGTTGTTTAATAGATGATCGGCAGGAGACATGAAGCCACGCCGCCTGCCCACCGATTTTCACTTTTTTTAGTTTTTTGGTACTTTTATGTCCGGATACGCATTCTGAACTTTTTTATAGAATTCTTTAATCGCATCATCTTTGGATTTCTTCCCGTCCACGTATTGTTGAACGGCATTTCCATAGAACGTATCGAGCTGTTGGTCATATTTCGTTACGATACCCGGCTCGATTTCTTTCGCCTGCTCAAGGAAGAATTGATAGTTGTTCTGACCTCCAAGGAATTCACTGCTAAAGTCATCCTTGATTGCATTTGTGACCGGATTGTAGGCAAGGACATCACCCGTTTCTTTCGCCCACTCTGTCAGGAATTCATCATCCTGCGTCATCATTTTCACAAAGTCATAAGCAAGTTCTTTGTTTTCTGATTTGTTGTAAACCCCTAACCATGTGCCACCCCAGAAGTATGGGCTAGGTCCGCTTGTTACGGCCCAGTCACCTGCTGTTTCCTTTACATTCGTTTTCAGAACGCTGTGAAGTCCCCAGGTAGGAAGAACATAGGAGAAGACTTGTGTCTCTTTTTCTTTCCCGTTTTCTTTCATTTTGATTGGCTTATCCATCGCTTCGAACCATGATGGAGACCATTCAGCAGCAAGTGCTGTATAGTTATTTTCACGAAGTTTCTTTGCTGATTCCATATATTCAATCTTTTCATCTGTCAGTTGCAGCTCATTCTTATCATTCACCCAAGGTTGCGGATTATCTCCTTGTGAAAACCAGCGGATTGATCCTTCATCCGGGAACATGCTGTAACCTTTTTCTTTCATCTTTTCAGCTACTTTGAATACATTGTCCATGGAGTTCATCATGTTTCCAACTTCTGCTGGATCATCTGTACCAAGCACTTCTTTTGCAATACTTCTCTTGTAATAGATTCCACCTGGTGTTGTCTGCCATGATAAAGCCCTTACATTTCCGTCTTTATCTTTACCTAAGTCAAATACATAAGGAACATATTTGTCTTTGATCTCATCAGCATTGTACGGATCTTCAGATAAGTTTTCCCAGTAGCCTGCGTCTACCCATTGTTTAAGGAAGGCGATTTCCCCCGTGAATACATCCGGTGCCCCTACGCCACTTTCAAGGACGGGCTTTAATTTTGTCGGATAATCGGCAATCGGAACGATCGTCAATTCTACTTTCACACCGTTCTTTTCTTCAAATTTCGTGATCGGTTTCTTCAATTCATCCGTGAATGACCATACTTTCAAATCAACGTCCTTATCTGATTTAGAACTGCCCGATGACTTGGAATCTCCCGAACATGCGGAGAGGACCCCTGCTACCAGTACAAATGTCATGAATAAAGCTAGTACTTTTTTCATCTTAATCCCCCTTTTTCTTTTATAACTATAGAAACGAAAGCGGTTTCGTTTTACTTCAATTAAAAATTTCGAAACCGGTTTCGAAATCCTTTAAAAAATATAAGATTATTTCTTTTTTTCTTTTTTTACGAATGTACAAGATTCCCTGATCATAAGTTCCACAGGAATGACTTCTGTCGTCAACAGCTTCTTCTTTTGAATAATTTGCTTCATAAGCAGGTGTCCGGCCCGTGCACCGATTCGGTCCGTATCCTGTCTGACGGTGGTCAGCTTTGGCGTGAGGTAGGAAGACATTTCAATGTCATCATACCCGATGATAGAGATATCTTCAGGTATTCTTAATCCCTGCTCCTTGATGGCTTCCATGGCACCGATGGCCATATGATCGCCGGCCACAAAAACAGCGGTTGGTACCATATCCAGTTCGAGGAGCGTTTCCATCGCAGCTTTCCCTTCTTCAATCGAGAACATCCCGCCATTGACCAGGTATCCTTGATGAATTGGTAGATTCAGCTCCTCCATACCCTTAGTGAATCCTTTGATCCGCTGAGCTCCAGCATCGATGGACGGATCCCCTGAAATATGAGCGATTCTGGTATGGCCCAATGAATATAGATGACTTACAGCCAACCTTCCACCCTCGACATTATCGGAATAGACGACGCTGCAGTTCTGATTGCTCATATCGATCACGACAATCGGCACATGACTGTTGATCATATCCTGTACTTGGGGATCGCTTGGATCTGAGCATATGACGACGATGCCATCCACTGCCCGGTAAAGGAAATGCTCAAGATAACTTGTATCCCGATTCCGAAGGTTCCGTGATGCAAAAATCAGGTCATATCCTTCCCGTTCCACATACTTTCGGAAGCTCTCAATCAGGGCACTGAAGAAAGGATGCTTCAACCCGACCTCATTATCCTCTGCAAACATGACTCCAATCGTCCAGGATTTCTTGGTCGAAAGGGACTGGGCATGGGCATTGGGTAAATACCCCATTTCAGCCGCTGCATCGAGGATTTTTTTCTTCGTTTTTTGACTCACATCTGTATAATTGTTAAGAGCCTTAGAAACTGTCGTACTGGAGAAACCAGTGCGTTTTGCCAAGTCATAGATTGTAACCATTGCTGTCTCCTCTTCATCGAAAGCGCTTTCGTTAATTTTTATTATAGTCCAGACTTTTAAGGGAATCAATACTAATTTTTAGAAAACTTTTAAAAATTTGTTGGTTCTTTTTGGAAGTACCCGTGAAAGACTGTCTTATGGGACTCTTGCTGGTGATTGTGCCGCTTGTGGAGTGGAATCCAGCGGAAATTCGTTGGATTCCGGCGGTTCTTGCTAAAAAACCAGCTGGTATGAGAAAGAATTCGGCCGATATCGGACCGAATCCAGCCGGAATATGAAAAAATCCAGCCAATAGACAAATAATAGAAAAACCATTCCTCCGCACACCCATAAAAAAAAGCAGTCCCACAACAGGACCGCTTTTCTTTCCATTTATTCTTTCACTGCCTTGCGCTTACGTCCACCGATCTTCCCTTTGATTTTCATCAGGATTTCGTAGACGATCGGCACGATGACAAGCGTCAAGAGCGTCGAGCTGGTCAATCCGCCGATAACGGTTACCCCGAGACCTTTCGAAATCAATCCGCTTCCTTCAAGTCCGAGTGCCAGTGGGAACAGTGCTCCGATTGTGGCAATGGCCGTCATAAGGATCGGGCGAAGTCGGGTGGAACCGGCTTCTAGCAAGGCTTCACGTGTGGATAGACCTTCGTTTTCTTTATGAATCACACGATCGATTAAAACAATCGCATTGGTGACCACGATACCAATCAGCATAAGTGCTCCGATCATTGAAGAAATACTGATTGTTTCACCCGCGATCAATAACGCTACCAATGCTCCGATAATCGTGAATGGCAGTGAGAACAGGATGGCGAATGGCGCAAGACCCCCGCCGAATGTGATGACAAGGATCAGGTAGACAATCGCAATCGCTGCAAGCATCGCTAATCCTAATTGGGTAAAGGATTCTTTGATGTCTTCCGTTACCCCACCCATATTCACGTCTATACCGGATGGGACATCCATTTCCTTGATTTCTTTTTGGATATCCTGGGATGCCTTCGAGACATCGTCGGTTTTCAGTTCTCCACTCACCTGAGCAAAGACTTTTCCGTCCCGACGTGAAACAGTATCGGACGTTTTACCTTCCTGGACTTCAACAACCTCTTTAATTGGAACCTCCACACCCAGCGGTGACTGGATGGTCTTATCTGTTAAGTCGTTGATGCTTTCATATTTTTCTTTCTCGACATCCAGATAGACATTCACTTCTTCTCCATCTTTTTCAATGGTCGTGAGGACCGGGCGCTGACGTGTTTGACCGAGCTCCATGGCGATTTGACCTGCTGAGAGGCCCAGTTCGCTCAGCTTTTCCTGATCGGCGATGAACGAGTACTCATCATAGGATTCAGAAATGCTTGATCCGACTTTTTTGAAATCCTTCTTGTCTTCCATCATGTCTTGAAGATCGTTGACAACAGGTTCGATGTCTTTCAGGGTTTCCCCGTACACGAACACGACAATCTCATTGCTTCCGGCACTTGCAGAGAAGTCCTGTGAAGCCCATTCCCCTTTGTCTGTTGCTTTTTGCAGGTCTTTGATGACCTTTTCTTTTTCTTCGGAGAAATTCTCTGTATCGTCTTTATATTGAACGTAGAAGATCGCATTATTGCTGCTCCCCGGACTCATCGGGTTTTCACCGCCGACAGAGTACTGAATGGTTTCAGCCCCTTTGCGATCTTGGAAGTACTCTTCTGCATCCTGAGCAATGCTTTGAACATCTTCTTCCGTTTGACCAGGGTCCGGTTTGTACGTCGCCATGATCATTTTCTCTTCATCTGATGGAAGGAAACTGACTCCAATGAACGGTACCAGGAATAAACTTCCGGCCAACATGGCAATGGCAAGGATCGATGTAATGATCTTATGGTTCAACGTCCAATTCAATACGCCCTTATACCAGTTCGCTAAACGGCTTTTCTTCTCTACATGTTTCTTGCCTACGCCCTTTTTAAACATAGAATGAGCAAGCATCGGTACAATCGTAACGGCTACAAGCAAGGACGCCAGTAGGGCAAACACAATCGTTAAGGCAAATGGAAGGAATAATTCCCCGATCATTCCCTGAACCAGCCCTAATGGAAGGAACACGGCAATCGTGACAATCGTAGAAGACGCAATCGGAACGAACATTTCTTTCGTTGCTTCCCGGATCAGGTCTTTTCCTTTCAGCATTTCACCTTTCAGGGACATCCTCCGATAGATATTCTCCACTACTACAATAGAGTCATCAATGACACGACCTATGGCGACCGTCATTGCCCCAAGGGTCATGATATTCAAGGTAATGTCCATCTGTTTCAGAAGTAAAATCGCGATTAATAAAGATAACGGAATCGATACGACGGAAATGAGCGTCGATTTGATATCCCGTAAAAACAGGAGGATGATGATGACTGCGAATACGGCACCGAATAAAGCTTTATTCAGCATGGTGCTGACAGATTCTTCGATCGGTTCTCCCTGGTCAAAGGTAGAAATGATTTCTACACCATCCATGTCTTTTTCAAACGTTTTGACTTTATCTTTGACGGCATTGACAACATCCACCGTATTGGCGTCTGCCGTTTTCACCACCTGAAGTCCGATGGATTCCTTTCCGTTTGTCCTGGAAATGGATTCTGCTTTACCAACGAGTTCAATATCAGCAAGATCTGAAAGTTGAATAGTTGGGATCTTCATGCCTGCAGGTGCTGCTCCAGCAGGAGGTGCTTGTGGCGTTTGTCCCTGTGCAGAAGGCTGTTGCTGCCCTTGTGCCGAGGCTCCACCAGTGCTTGGAGTCACAGGAATCTTCATTTCTCTTAAATCATCGATCGTGGTGATGTTCCCGTCGACCACGACGGATTTCTGGCTATCTTTGAACGTGTACAATCCCAATGGGGCCGTCACGTCCGAGCCTTTGATCATATTTTGTACCGTTTCTTCAGTAAGTCCATATTCTTGAAGCTTATCCTCGTCAAAGACAAGCCGGGCCTCTTGTACTTGCTGACCTGAAGCCTGTACAGAAGCTACCCCGTCCACTCCCTCGAGTTCCGGAACAATCGTATCTTCTACTGTAGATGTCAATTGTGCCAATGATTGGTCCTCATTTGCTACACTGAGAGCGATGACCGGAAAGGCGTTAAAGTTGAGTCTGGAAACGTCCGGCTCATTGACTCCATCCGGAAAAGGAAGATCGGAAAGTGCCTCTTCCACTTCGGTCTTGGCTTCATCCATATCCTTTGAAAACTTGTATTCTATCTGAACGGCAGAAGCATTCTGGTAAGAGGTAGAGCTGACGACATTTACCCCATCTAAATTCTTCAAGCGTTTTTCAATTGGTTCTGAAACCTCGGCTGCTACATCTTCCGGCGTGGCGCCAGGATACACGGTTGTCACACTGACAATCGGGGTGTTGATGTTCGGCAGGGTTTCGAGCTTCATATTAAATCCTGAATATAAGCCTGCCACAATGACGATGATCGTCATCAGCCAAACAGCAAACTTATTCTTAAGTACGAAATTAATAATACTGTTCACGTTGTATTCATCCCTTCTCTCTTAATCTGACCGACTAGTCATAACACAATCTAATATAACTGACCAAACAGTCATAAGTCAATATACTTATAAAAGAAAGGGTTTATTTTTTGTGACCAATCGGTCATAATATACGTAAGGAGCTTATCAAGGAGAGGAAAGCATGAAGGAAAAAGAAAAATTAATCATTGAAACATCCATTAAACTTTTTGCCACCAAAGGGTTTAACGCTACCTCCGTTCAAGAAATCGTGAACGAATGTGATATATCTAAGGGGGCTTTTTATTTATATTTCAAATCTAAGGAAGCCCTGCTGCTCGCCATCATGAATTATTATTTCAAAATGATCACGGATAAAGTGAACGAAATTGAAAACGAGGATTTGCCTCCATATGAGAAATTTCAGAAGCAATTAGAATGCCAGCTGATTGAAATCTGCAAACATAAAGAGTTCATCATCATGCAGATCAGGGAGAACGCCATGCCGTTCAATGATGAAATTCATGATCTACTAAGCGAGATGAAGATGAACACTCACCGGTATTATAGAAGAAGATTGTTCGGGATATACGGAAAGAAGATCGAGCCCTATTTCTGGGACATCACTATGATGATCCAAGGTTTTTTCCATTCTTATTTAGAACTTGTGATGCTGGATAAAATCAATTTGGACTTTTCATACCTATCCCATTTTATATTGAGACGAACAGATGACCTTGTGGATGGTTTGCTTAAAAGTGGAGATAGTCCGGTGCTATCCTTTGAAAAAATGGATGACCTGGTTAAGGATTTCACCTCTTCGATCAGAATCAATGAATCGACACTCGTTCATATGATCCAGGATGCACTGGAGGTGGTGGAGGAAGAGAATATCCGGATTTCCCTGGAAGTTATTAGAGAAGAAATACAAAAAGACGAAACCCGCCCCGTCGTCATTAAAGGAATGCTTGTGAATCTGGCTGAAGATCCTTCCATAAAGCATCTTATGAATGCTTTGAGACAGTTTTATCAAATACAATGATGAAAGACCCGCTTCCGACGCGGGCCTTTCACCATTTCCCTTATTCCCTAAAACTCCTGAATTTGCTCCGATTCATGTATGATTACTTCTTCTTTGGATTCTCCCACTGCTGTCCGGTACATGCCATAGGCAACCTGTTTGCCTGGAATGCTTCTGTATCGTTTCAACCTGCCTACCATGACAGGGCGGACCGCTCTCGAGAAGATTTCCCCCGCTTTTTCACCAAATCGAAATTCCTTCCTCTCCCCCATTAAAAGGGATGGCCTGAATATATGAAGGGAAGGAAAATGAAGTTCCTTCAATTCGTTTTCTAAGTTCCCTTTCACCTGACTATAAAAGAACCGAGACCCCGGATTCGCACCAATTGAGGAAATCACAAGGTACTGCTTGGCTCCGTGTGATCTCCCGAGCTTCCCAAGTTGAATGGGATACTCGTAGTCCACTTTCTTAAAGGCATGTTTCGTCTTGGCTTTCTTAATCGTGGTTCCGAGGCAACAAAACACATCATCAATTTCCTCATGGGGCAGAAGCTTCATCCCATCGAACGAAATGATTCGTTCATCAAGCTTCTCATGCTTCACCCCGCTATCCCTTCTCACAAAAGAAATCACTTTTGTGTATTCAGGACTCTTTAGAAGTATTTCCACCAGGTTGGAACCGACCAGGCCGGTCGCCCCTGCAACCAAGGCTATTCTTGGCATCTATCATCCCTCATTTCTATATCTATTCAGACAGAACTTTCCAGCTTCCGTAGTGGTGGACAGCGATTCCTTTATATGAAGAATATGTGCCATACTCGGCATCGACCCTTGCCAGCTCCTCATTCATGAACCCTTCCCCCTCTTCGTGGAATGTCAGGAAATCCCCTTCTGCAGAAGGGGCGGTTTCTACCCCCACTTTCACTTTTTTACCCGCAGAAAAGGCGTAATCCATTTCGTTCCTGATGAGTCCAATGATCCCATTCGATCCAAATGCCTGGTCCCGGTAAGCCATTACCCCTACTTCATCGGTTGTACGAATGATCCAGTGAGCAAGCTTGCCTTTCCCAAATTCATTATTGTACGATTTCTCATCAAACCAAAATGGTATATCCATTCCCAATGGAAGCTGAAGTGAATTCGAACGATCGACTGCTTCCATCACCATCTTCTGATAATTCAATACCGTCTTGCCATAGGCGCTTGTCCATCCCGATAAAAGGTAAGGCTCCACATCCAAATGAACACCCGAAAATCGTTGACTTTCACTTGCTTCGAGCTGGTATCCTTCCAACCAATCAAAAAATGCGAGAAAGGAAGAATGCCCCTTCAGGGTAACCCAGTCAGGTGCTCCGTCAAGTGCATACACCTCTATACCCTCAACATCCGCCATCGAAATAAATTGCTGATAGTGCTCCTTCCCAACAGCCGGGTTCACCTGCAGATACACTTCATCCACTCCACGGGTTTTTAGAAAATTAATGATTTCTTCTTTATTTTCTATGATTTCAACCGTATTCCAAAGCCACGTACTTTTTCCCATGCCTTCACCAGCTGCCTTTTCCTTTGATGGGAAAAACATAAAACTAACCAATACCAGACAAATACCCATCCACTTGAACATTTTGTTCATCTTTCATTCTCCTCTTTCCTGAGCCGGGGCTCTTATGAGGAGCCTGGCAGCCTGGCAACCATTCGAATCGATTAGGCCCATAGCTTTGCGTCCTTGCTTTTCAGCAAGTTTGCCTTTTTCAGTTTTTGTTTTATTCTTCCTCTTTAGTATAGTCCTTTTTTCACCGTTGAAAAGATGTAATTTTCCAAATTTAATCCGTGACAAAAATTGTCTTTTATGAATTCTTTCCGTTTCCTTTACAACTCTTTTCCCCCTGTGAGATAGTAGGACCTTGTGTTTTTCAATGAATATTAAAGGAGCATTTATACTATATGTCTAATAAGCATCATACATCCAAGATTGATTGGCCCGTATTTGCCATCAGTGGCGGTTTACTCATTCTTTTCGTTGTCGCGGCTTTTATTCGTCTCGATCGCGTCACTGCCTTTGTAAACAAAGGCTTCACCTGGTCTTCGACATACTTCGGGGCCTTCTGGCAAGTGTTAATGCTCGTTCATTTCATCGTAGCACTGTATCTTGCATTCTCTAAGTACGGAGGGGTCCGGTTAGGTTATATGGAAAAACCGGAGATCGGAACATTTAAATGGTTGTCGATCATCATGGCTACCCTGCTTGCCGGTGGCGGAGTGTTCTGGGCTGCCGCAGAACCTATGTACCACTTTATGACGGTTCCACCGATGCATAAAGGAGTCGATCCCATGACCGCCGGCGCCATCATGCCGGCATTGTCCCAAAGCTTCATGCACTGGGGTTTTCTTGCCTGGGCCATCCTGGGTACATTGAGTGCCGTCGTCATGATGTATGGCCATTATCACAGGGGGATGCCGATGAAACCCCGTACCCTTCTGTATCCTATTTTTGGGGAAAAACTTAAAAACAGCATCATTGGGACCCTTATCGATGCTTTTGCCATTATTGCAGTCGCAGCAGGTACAATCGGACCAATTGGATTCCTCGGTTTACAGGCAAGTTACGGTCTGTCTGCTCTTTTCGGGATCCCAGATCAATTCTCAACCCAGCTTGCAATCATTATCTGTTTAGTGGTCGTGTCGACCATTTCGGCTGCGACCGGCCTGCATAAAGGGATCCAAATCCTGAGTAATTTCAATGTACGATTGGCCTTGGGATTAATTCTATTTGTTCTAATTTTCGGTCCTGGAGGATTCATTGTTGATTCATTCATCTCTTCTTTCGGATTTTATGTAGATCACTTTATCCAGGTCAGCACATTCCGGTCAGATAAGAGCTGGTTGGGAAGTTGGACTGTGTTCTTCTGGGGATGGTTCATTGGGTATGGTCCAATGATGGCGATCCTTGTCAGCCGTATATCGCGAGGCAGGACCATCCGCCAGATCATCCTGGCCATTGCGATTATCGCCCCAATCGTGACTACCTTCTGGTTTACTGTTGTCGGTGGTTCCGGTATCTTTTATGAACTGCAGAATCCAGGAAGTGTATCACAGGAATTAACGAGTGGCGGAATGCCTGCAGCTATGATTGCCATTACCAATCAACTGCCACTTTCCGGGATTATTTCACCCCTATTTTTATTATTGACGATTCTTTTCGTTGTCACAACAGGAGACTCCATGTCTTATACGATTGCCATGGCCGTTTCTGGTGAAGGAAACCCAAAGGTATCACTGCGTGTCTTTTGGTCCATCCTGATGGGATCCATCGCAGCGATCCTTTTATATATAGGAGACGGTAGTGTAAGTGCACTCCAAAACTTTATCGTGGTCACCGCTGTTCCCGTTTCTCTACTATTACTTCCCATGCTCTGGGTAGCCCCTAAAGTGTCCCGTGAATTACTTGAGGAGCAATCTCGTACTAAATAAAGTTAAAGAAGCGTCCATCATGGAAGATGGGCGCTTCTTTATGTAATCCTTTATAACTCTTCATCTTCAAAAAACTGCTGTAATTTCTCCTCTTGTTCAGGACTCGCTTTCTCTGTCGCATAAGGATTATCTTTTACGCCTTGCGTATCGATATTTGTTTTGATGGCGAAAAACGGTCCTTTCGGTTCTTCTGCAATGATCCGGTCATTCAGCTCTTTAAAGTCCGGCATTTCTTTGTTTCCTTTATCCATTCCGGCTCTCTCCTTCGGGGTTGCTTTCCGTATTTTTATAGGCGATTAAGACGATGTCATCCGCTGTTTGCTGGCGGAGTTCACTTTCCACACTCTTCACTTTATCCAAGGCATCTTCAGACAGCTTCGCTACAGAAAAATCCTTCATATCCATTACTTCCTCTCTTATCCATTCTCATTTGCTTGTCCGATCACTTTCTCTCTCGATGACACCGTTTCCTTCCTCAATGGCATGATGTTCTTCCATTGATTCACCTGGTACGTATACCTGGCTCGGATTACGGCGCCGGTCATTCATCGTGAATTCCGGTTTTAGGGGAGCTTCCATCCATTTCGCGTCTAATTTCCCGTCACTTCTCATTTGCAACACCTCCATCCATTAGTATGGCTGGTGTCAATAGAATCATCCCACGCAAAAAAAGCGTCTGGGCATCGTTGCCCAAACGCTTTCCATATTCAAACCCACGTATAATCCCTTCCCCAACTCTCCCTGGCTAGGTCCTTGATCTCATCAACAATCTCATTTTCCACTGCGAAAGCATCACCCTGTTCGTACGGGTTGTAGTGAAAAGCATACAGTCGTGAGACAAATTCATGAAATGGGAGCGAGCATTCGCCTTCCAGCTCTCCGTTTTCCATAACAGAAGGCTCGATCCCCTGCCCCCAGTTTTGCGAACCGTCGTTGTTCGGGTTGTAGAAATAGATCCGGTATTCACCCACGGGATCTTGAGTGATCCGCAGAATCGACACGGCGTGGAATCCAAGGAGCTTCCCATGGACATTGGTAATGAAAATTCCCACCGGATTCGGGTAAATCAAACCGTAATCATCATTATATTCCGGATGATGAGTGGCATAAAACAGCCTCACAAAACCGGGGTAATCGGATATGAGTCCGGTTAAAGGATCTATCACCGTACTGAATCCCTTTTGGACCCAATCCCCGTAAAATTCCGGATTCACCCAGCGGTGCCCATCTTCCCCTCTAAGGGAGACCCGTCGCATCATCTCACTGTAAATCCTGTCAAGATGAGGGACGAGAACCAGTGAAACCGGGTCAAGCTCCTGATGCAGCTCAGGTGCAAGCCCCCCGCTTAAGTCCTTGGAATGCACAGGCGTTCCTTCAAACATGATATCGATATCCCCGTCTCTCGCCGCCCTTGGAATGAGTTCAAGTAAATACCCAGGGGCATGCTGGGCCCAGAGACTGATCCCACGGGCCGTTTGACAGGTCGGATTCAATCCTTGTCCGATTCCTATCGGCTGACCCAGGACACTGATCACACCTGCAAGCAGCACGGAATTGGCTGTAATCCCGTCACCCGCCCTACATGAATTAAGGAGGGTTTTCCTTACTTCCGCTCTGATATCAAGCTCGATCAGCCTTTTCAATCCCGGTGACACAGGGGATGAAGAAAGCACCCCACGTTCAAGCATGAGGGCAAGCCCGTAGACCGATTGCTTTGTGGCAGGATAAACCGCCACTTTTATCAACTGGAATACCAGCTCTGCATGTTCATCGAGGTTCGCCTTTCCTTTGTCATTTAATTGAAGGGCAGCCGGAACCAGGTTCTGCGCCTTTCTGCTCAAGAACCTCAGGAGAATCGCATGCTGAGGTGCAACCAATCCCGTTTCGCGCATGGACCGTGCGAAGGCTGTCGCTTCCCTCTCCAATTCCTCGTGAGAAAGTTCCATCAGCTTCTTGCGATATTCTCCCGGCTGCATGATCGTTTTACTCACCGGGGACGGACCTTCAATAGCGGAAACATACTTCTCCAGCACCAGTCGTTCCGCGACGCTAAGATCAGAGTGGAGCATTTTCTTTGCCGTTTCGATCATGGAAACGGTCCGTTTCACCATAATCGGCCGCTGAGCGGTCAAACGTTCGATTTCTTTGATCAGTGTGGTCGTAAGGGCTTGGTAAGACAGCTTATCGGATAGGAAGTGAAATAATTCCGTTGCCCTTTCACTTTGCTCCCCTCCTTCGATACGAGCTGCTTCCGTCGCTTCAGGGAACAGCAGGTTCAGATTCAGGACCATGACTTCGTTCAGGAAATCCTGCGCCATTTCATCACTGACATCAGGATGCTCATATTGAGCTTCTGCAATCGAGAGCATTCTTAGTTCGCTCAGGATCTCGATGATGGATGGTAATCCTTTTGCCTGAAGGGATCCGGCTACAAGAGGGGGTTGAAGCTTGGATGCTTTTTCCCATGGACCGTCCTGGAATACCCCCGCTTTCTCAAAGCGGCTGGCGCTTTGGTATAAGATTTCAAGCCCTTTATCTGTATCCAGTAACCTCTGGGCTTCCTGGTAAACGTCTGTTTGATACATTGATTTCGCAAATGAAGCCGCGCTTTCCAATTCGCCCAACGCTTGCAAAAATCGATCTTCCAGCTTTGACGTTAATTCAAATGCCATTTCAAAACTCCTTTATCGTTCAGATTATCGGATAGGCTGTTCTCTGAAGGGTGCACGGTCTACCATTAAATATAAAAATTAAATTGTTCGTATTCTTTCAATAAATCCCTCATGACTTCGCTATCTTCACCGAAGAAGAAGATCGTTCCATAATGGTTCCCGAAACCGATACGCTGGGCCACTTTCCCCTGCGCCGGACTGAACATATCATGCTTTTCGAAATAAGGATGGTTCTCCAGTTCATCGGGTACCTCAAGCTTCTCCACATAGTTCACATGAGGATGGACCATTAAACAACCTGCATGAGCCTTTGCCTTTTCTCCAGTTGAAGGGAAAAATTCACGAAGTTCCTCTTCTGTCGTATTCGGATCGCCACAAAGAATCTGCGCTTGATAGGCGTTGAATCCGTACGCCCGCTCAATCAGGTCAAAAATATGCCCTCCTGGCACCCTGGCCGCAACTTCACCAAAATGAAGGGTTCCATCGGACGTGATGAAATACTCAGGATGGATGACGCCGTATTCTATCTCGAACGCATCGATGAGCTGTTGTATCGCCTCACGGATGATTGGACGTTTCTCTTCAAGAGTTGGAGAGGCAGGTACGAAATTGGAATAACCCAATCGCACATACTCTGTTATATTTAAAAACTGGATCTTTCCTTTATGAATGAATGCTTCACAAGAGAATTCCTGACCGTCTAAATGACTCTCCATCAACAAGGGAAATTCAGATTCAGTGAGGGCATCGATATCTTCCGGATTCTCGATGGCCCGGTGTCCGACGGAGCCTGCTTTATCAAGAGGCTTAACGTGGATGGGGTCGTTCTTATCCCCCTCCACTTTCAAAAGTGCCTCATTCACACGTTTCAAAAAGCGCCTCACATCTTCTTTATCCCTTGCTTCTTCAAATACACCCACTTTGATTCCAGCAATTTGAGCTTTACGCTTCATCATCCCTTTATCCCTTAATAGGAGAGAACGGTTAAAGACGCGTGGTTCACTGCGGAAACGGGAGTTCAACGCCCCTGCCCACTCCACGCATTCTTCATATAAGGGAATCGCAACTTCTGCACCCAGGGCCTTCAGTTGTTTATATAGATGATCTGAGCCTTCATTCAATCGATCGAAGTCCCAACCGATAAAGGCAATGTCATGTTTTTCTGCGTAACCCTCGAAGTCAGGCGGACCCACAACAACGAAGGGTCTTTCAAGCTTTGTACACGCCTCGATGGCCGGCAGGCTCCAACCGATCAGTGCCGTTAAATAGGGTTTGGTTTTTTCTTTCACATTCTGCTTTGCCTGCTGCATTTCAAGTTGATCTAGTCCCATATCTTCCTCTCCCTTTTTCGCGTATTTATTCAGATTCACCTTTAGCATAACAAAGCACTCGTTGATAATGAAGGATTTTGCTGAATTTTCAATCTTTTCGACAAATAAAGTGTTAATGCGACTTTACCTGACACCACTTACACTAAGGTTATTGTAAATAAGGGCTGTTTTCGTAAACATTGTTGCTTTTGGATGTAACGAGTGGCGGTTGATTTCCGCTACAGGTGCTCGCTTTCCGCGGGGCGTGAGTTGAGCCTCCTCGGGCTTTACTGAGGAGGCTCGGCCGAACGTCCGTGGAAAGCGGGACTGTTCCCTTCACCCTCTTGCACCACAACTTAAATGACAGAGCATCGTAAATCTTGGTTGGTATGCGAATAGCAACAATCTTTGCGAAAACAGCCTAAATAAGAAAGGCACATTCCCAAATCGGGAATGTGCCTAGTTATCTTCATAAGTAAATATTAAAAAGAAATGCCTTCTTTCTTCGAGATGTCATCATTGATGATTACCACTCCACTGATTTTCCCCGGTTGAACATCCGGTTGAACGGACGGATTGGAAGGATACGTCTTCCCATCGAAGCGTAATTGTTTATACCCTCCTTTGATCCCTCCACCGGAAACATACATAATGATATTTTTCCACCCGTTTGTTTTCTCATCTTGAATTATAATAGGACTCCTGACCAATGAAAACACCGTGATGAGCTTATAGTCATTGTTCTCCTTTGTGAATAGGACGCCGCTGCATCCCCCGCTTCCGCACACAGGGAAACCAATTACATATACAAATGTTTCCGGCTGTTGATCTTCGTTTAGGTCGACATGATTATAATAGTATTGGACACGATCTTCCCCACGTTTCAGGTCTAATGCTTTACTAAATGCTTCCTCGAGCTTTGGATCAGGTACCGTTTCTGATTGAATATACTTCACATCGCTTACGTCGACTTTGTCACTTTCCTGATCAGGATGGGCAGATCCGTTTGAGCAGATGCCCATGTATAGAATGATCATGACCACCAAAAATCTTAACGTCATTTTCTTCATATGATCACCTCTATTAAAATGGATATCAGTAGTTTTACCACTTTAATTAAGATTATCTGAAGTTTCTTATTCCGTTCATAAAGAAAGCCCCTTGGCGCACTACGCGCAAGGGGCTTCATCGAAATGTTATTCACTTAAATCGACATTATGATAAACCTGTTGAACATCTTCCAGATCTTCAATCGCATCAATCATTTTTTCGAATTGAGACTGATCGTCTTCTGAAAGTTCAACATCATTCTGAGCAAGCATCGTAAGTTCCGCCACTGTAAACTCAGTGATACCGGCACCTTTAAATGCTTCTTGTACAGCATGGAATTGATCCGGCTCAGCATAAATAATCACGGCATCCTCTTCCTCGATGATGTCACGGGCGTCAACATCTGCTTCCATCAGGATCTCCATAGCTTCTTCTTCCGATTTCCCTTCAATCCCGATCACGGCCGTAGCATCAAACATATACGCTACAGATCCACTCACGCCCATGTTTCCGCCGTTCTTACCGAATGCAGCACGGACCTCGGAAGCTGTACGGTTTACGTTGTTTGTCAGAGCATCGACAATGACCATGGAACCATTCGGTCCGAAGCCCTCATAGCGTAATTCGTCGTAGTTCTCTTCAGATCCGCCCTTTGCCTTTTCGATGGCACGGTCCACGATATGTTTCGGCACACTGTATGTTTTCGCACGCTCAAGAACGAATTTCAGCGTCTGATTCAGTTCGGGATCCGGTTCTCCCTGTTTCGCCGCAACGTATATCTCGCGGCCGAATTTTGCATATATGCGGCTAGTATTGGCATCCTTTGACGCTTTCTTTTCTTTAATGTTATTCCATTTACGTCCCATTTTGTTTCACTCTCTTTCATTTATCTATGGATAGTTTCTGATCATAAAGGTATATTCGTTTCTATTATACATGAAAAGGGCACTTTTTGGCTAAGTGATTCCCTTCCATGGTTCTATCTAAAAGCTCTTTTAGTAAATTTGATTCCACACCTTAGAATAGTATGTTGGAGTTGATTTCCGCTACAGGATCCTCGCTTTCCGCGGGGCTTGAGGTGAGCCTCCTCGCCTGTGGGGTCTCACCTGTCCAGCTACGGCGGCCAGCCCCTCTATCTAGAAAAATCTCTTAAAGAAGGGGATGGAAAAGCAACTCTTGTATTTATACGTCCTCAAAAAAATTAAAACATTAGACAACGAACAAACATGAGGATAAATTCCTCCGAAAAAAAAAGCCGACTCAATCGAGTCAGCTTTCTTCCTGGTATGAACTGATTGCTTCGTATTCCTCTTCCAGTAAACGCGGAACACGGATGAAGATCGGCATCAGCTTCGTATAGGCTTCCGTCGCTTTGGGATCCGGCTGATGAGAATGAACGGATCCTACCATCTCTTTCACTTCTTCAAGAGAATCGATCATACCGTTTCCATACATACCAAGAACCACGGCTCCAAGACAAGAGCTTTCGAAGCTTTCCGGCACTTCCACTTCTTGATCGAATACGTCGGCAAGCATCTGGCGCCACAGTTTAGAACGGGCAAATCCACCGGTTGCCTGTACCCGTTTCGGCGTGCCGATTAATTCCTCCAGGGCGAGGAGCACACTGTATAAGTTCATGACGATCCCTTCAAGGACCGCACGTATCATATGCTCTTTTTTGTGATGCATTCCAAGCCCGAAGAATGATCCCCGCGCTTTCGCGTTCCAGAGGGGAGCACGTTCTCCCGCCATATAAGGGTGGAAGAGAAGTCCTTCAGATCCCGGCTCCACTTTGGAAGCAATGTCCGTGAGCACTTCATAAGGATCCTTCCCTAATCGCTTCGCCACTTCGACTTCTCCTGAAGCAAGTTCGTCACGGACCCACCTGAAGATCATTCCGCCATTGTTCACAGGTCCTCCGATCACCCAATGATGATCCGTCAAGGCATAGCAGAATATACGGCCTTTCGGATCTGTCACTGGACGGTCGGTCACGGCTCGGATCGCCCCACTCGTCCCGATCGTCACAGCCACCACGCCAGGTTCTATGGCATTCACGCCAAGATTTGATAGAACTCCGTCACTTGCTCCAACAACAAATGGTATATCAGCAGGCAATCCTAGCATTTCTGTATATTCGGACTTTAACCCTACCAGCCTTTCAGTTGTAGAAACCGGAATCGAAAGCTGATCCTTCGCTACACCTGCCACTTTCAGGGCTTCTTCATCCCATTCCAGGTTTTCCAAATGGAACATCCCTGTTGCAGACGCGATGGAGTAATCGATGACATATTTACCGAACAAGCGATGGAAGACAAACTCCTTAATCGAAATGAATTTTGCAGCTTTCCCAAACAATTCCGGTTTCTCATCCTTCAGCCAGGCAAGCTTCACAAGAGGTGACATCGGATGGATCGGGGTGCCGGTTCTTCTATAGATTTCTAATCCGTTCATTTCTCTCTTTATTTTTTCCGCCCATGCAGCACTGCGGTTATCCGCCCAGGTAATGGAAGGGGTCAAAGGTTGATCATTCTCATCCACAAGGATCAAACTGTGCATAGCAGAGCTGAATGACACAAACGAGATCGTTTCTTTCGTACTCACAGCCACTTCCTTGATGCACTTCATGACCGCCTGAAAGATTTCCTCAGGGTCCTGTTCAGCCGTCCCCGGCGTCGGTGTATGTAATGGATATTCGATCCCATGACGATGGATCGCTTTTCCTTGTTTATTAAAAAGTACCGCTTTAGTACTTGTGGTTCCGATATCGACACCAATCATGAATTCTGACATCTTCGTTCCTCCTAAATAAATAGAGAAAAGGAAGAAGCGACATGGCTCTTCCCTCTTCTGCTATTATTCTATCCTATTTTAGCCAATGAATATTCCTAAAATGAACACCACTCCGAATCCTACGAATCCGATAAGCGTTTCCATCACTGTCCATGATTTTAACGTATCTTTCACATCTAATCCAAAGTAACGGTTCACTAACCAGAATCCGCTGTCATTCACATGGGAGAAGACCGTCGCTCCAGATGCAATGGCGATAACCATCAGTCCAAGAACAGGTCCCTCCATGCCCAATGTTTCAATAAGCGGGCTCATCAATCCTGCTGCTGTAACCATAGAAACAGTCGCTGATCCTTGAGCGACACGAACAACCATGGCAATCAAGAAGGCAAGGGCGATCGGCGGCAGGCTGGAACCAGCCATCATATTTCCTAGTACTTCCCCAACACCTGAGTCGATCAATACTTGCTTGAATACTCCACCGGCACCTGTAACTAGGATGATGATCCCAGCAGGCTCAAGTGCTTTCGTTGCAATTTCCTGTACTTCCTGGCGGGAATATCCGCGCTTCGTTCCTAATAGAACGAACGTCAACAATGTTGCAATCGTTAAGGCTACGAATGGATGTCCTAAGAAAGTCAGGATGGAACGAACCATGTTTCCTTCATCCAGGATAACACCCGAAAGCGTATTCAATAAGATCAATACTAATGGGATCGAAATAAGAGAAGCAATCAGAGCGAAACTTGGAAGCTCTTTGTCGTACTCCATTTCTTCCGCCTGCATATATTCCGGTACCACTGCGTGAATTCGTTTCGAAATCCATTTTGCAAAAAGTGGACCTGCGATGATCATGGAAGGAACCCCCGCGATGGCACCAAACAGGATGACCCATCCAAGGTCTGCCCCGATCAAGTCCGCAACCGCAATCGGCCCCGGAGTCGGAGGGATGAAACTGTGTGTAACGGCAAGACCTGCAAGCAACGGAATTCCGTAGTATAGCAGTGACTTTCCAGTTTTACGTGCCAACCCATACACGATTGGTACAAGAATGATGAATCCTACATCAAAGAATACGGGAATGGCGACTAGGAAACCTGTAATACCAAGGGACCATTGTGCTTTATCTTCCCCAAATTTATTAATCAGCGTCTGGGCAAGTCGTTCCGCTCCTCCTGACACTTCAAGCATACGACCGAACATCGCGCCTAATCCAACGACAACGGCGACAAATCCGAGGGTCCCGCCCATACCGCTCTGAATCGAGGCAACCACTTCCTGCAAAGGCATTCCAGCGGCGATCCCTACGATTAAACTCACTAATAATAGGGCAACAAAAGCGTGAAGCTTTGTTTTAATTACTAAAAATAAAAGAAGAAAAATTCCGGCAAGTGCCACTAAAATAAGCATTTGATCTGACATTGTGTATCCCTACCTTTCTTTCGTCACGGCAGCCCTGCTGCCCATTTTTTATAACGGTTGATCCTGACTTCCTGTAGAGGGTAAATAGTAAAGCGTTTACAAAACACTCTATGTATCTACGACTCTCTAAATAATTGAAGAGAATCGCCTTTTTTCAATCAAAACCATCAGGAAAATTATTTTCTACCTAACTCTATTATAAAAAATATTTTTCCTTTTGCAACCGTTTTCAGAAATTATTTTTATTTTTCTATAAATCTTGTATAATAAAACTACGAAAACCCTTACAGGAGTGGTGTCTATGAGTCAACATCAACATTGTTTAGCAAGTATCCGTTCCCACTATCCCCAATTCAGTGTGACGGAGAAAAAAATTGCCGATTATATCCTTGAAAATCCAAATGAGATCATCCATTCCACGATTAATGGACTGGCCGAAGACTTGGGAGTTGCCGACTCTACTGTTTTCCGTTTTTGTAAACGCATCGGTTTCAAAGGATATCAGGCAATGAAAATTGCCCTTGCTTCAGAAATCGTCACTGGACTTAAAGATATCCACGAACGGATCAATGAAGGTGATACAGCACAGACAATTGCCACCAAAGTCTTCAGATCCAATGTTAAAACGATAGAAGACACATTAATGGTGGTTGATGAGAAGAAGCTTTTGAAAGCTGTAGATATGATGAATGGCGCCCGTTCCATTGAATTCTTCGGCAGTGGCGGATCCGGTGTCATCGCCCTTGACGCTTATCATAAGTTCATCCGGACCGGATTACGTGTTCATGCCGCAAGCGACAGTCACATTCAGCTTATGACGGCTTCCCAGATGACGAGTGACGATTGTGCTGTGTTCATATCCCACTCAGGTTCGACGAAGGATATCCTGCAGGTTCTCGACATCGTCAAAGAAACCGGGGCAAAGACCATCTGTATTACCAATTTCGCCAAGTCCCCATTAAGTCAAAGAGTCGATACGTCACTCTTCACCGTTTCCGAAGAAACCGATTATCGCTCAGAGGCCTTATCTTCCCGCATTGCCCAGTTAACATTGATTGATGCCCTATATGTCAATTTAATGATGAGACGGGAAGCGGAAGGACAGGATGCGCTTAGAAAGATGAGGAAGGCCATTTCGGTTAAAAGGCTGTAAAAAAAAGGTTGACCAGTGTGAACTGATCAACCTTTTTCACTTTAATCAAGATGACTCATCAGCGATGCTCCATACTCCGTCAACGCTTCGTCCAGCATTTGAAGACCGGCGTCAATTTGATCTTTTGTAACGGTAAGAGGAGGAATCATCCGGATCACTTCGGAGTGGTTTCCGCATAGGTAAAATAAAACCCCTTTTTCCAGAGCCCGGTCAAGGATGTCCATCAGTCCCTCCTGATTCGGTCCCCCTGTTTGGGGATGAACGATTTCGATTCCGATCATCAACCCCACCGCCCGGATGCTTCCAATCACAGGGTGTTTCTCCTGCAAATGCTCGAGCTTCGAAACGGCGTAAGCCCCCATCGTCTTCGTATTATCCAGGAGGTTTTCCTCTTTCATGACTTCTAAGGTGGCAAGACCGGCAGAGCAGGCAATCGGATTCCCTCCAAAAGTGGTTCCATGACTTCCAAGAGGCCATTGTTTCATCAGTTTATTGGATGCGACCGTTGCACTCAGGGGGAGCCCCGAGGCAATACCTTTTGCAATCGCCATGATATCAGGCGTCACCTCGAAGGTTTGTGCGGCAAACCAATTCCCGGTACGGCCGAATCCAGTTTGAACTTCATCAAAAATCAATAAAATACCGTGGCGATCACAAATCTCCCTTACCTTCTTAAGCCACACCTTCGGAGGGACAATATATCCGCCTTCCCCCAGTACGGGTTCTAAAATGACACAGGCCACTTCTTCAGGGGTTACCTGATGATTAAAAAGCGTTTCAAAATCCTTTTCAAGCTTTTCGACAACATACCGGGCCGAGTCCTCTCCCTCCCGGCACTCCCGTTCGTTTGCATATGGAATCTGATACGTTAATCCTGAAGGCTGCATAAACTTTCGGTACTTGCTTTTCGAAGTCGTAACACTGAGGGCACCCAATGAGCGACCGTGAAAACATCCGGTAAAGGAAATGACATAAGGACGTTTTGTCACGTATTTTGCGAGCTTGATAGCTCCCTCGATGGCTTCCGTTCCACTATTGGCAAAGAAGAAGCTGTCCAGGTCCCCTGGAAGGATCTCCGCCAATTCATCCGCCAGCCGAAGAATCGATTCATACATGATGACCCCGGAAGGCCCATGCATTAACCCGTCAGCTGCATCTTTGATCGCCTGTACGATTTTCGGGTGGCGATGCCCCACATTCGTCACGGCGATTCCAGATGTAAAATCAAGATACTTCCTTCCGTCAAGTCCGTAGTAGTAACAGCCCTCTTCTTTCACTACGGGTAAATTCGGATGATCCTTAGCCATACTTGGTGCCAAACGGTCCGGCATGCGCTCTATAAGCTGTTCAAACGTTCGTTCCATTTTTAGTACCCCCATATCCTTTTTTGTATAAATCGTCGAGGCTTTACATAAAGAAGAAATGCGCCAGTAACGCTACGATCGGCAACGTAATGATCGTACGCTGGATAAAGATGATAAACAGATCCAGGAAGCTGATGGGAATTTTAGATTTGATCAATAGTATCCCGATCTCGGACATGTAGATTAATTGAGTAAGAGACATAGCAGCAATCACGAATCTCGTTAACTCACTCTCAATGCCGCTCCCTACCACAGCTGGCAGGAACATATCGGCAAACCCGACGATCATCGCAGGGGCAGCATCCGCAGCCTGCGGGATTTGCAGGAGCTCGAGGAATGGAACGACTGGATAGGCCATGATATTGAATACCGGTGTATATTCAGCAACGACCAAGGCCAGTGTTCCAAGGGCCATCACAAGGGGAATGAGACCGAACCAGATATCCAATACGTTCTGCAATCCTTTTTTGGTCACTTCCCCGACACTTTTCACTTCGGATGCTTTTTCTACAGCTTTTTCAAAGCCCCACTGAAGGCGGGAAACATCATCAGGCACCGTTTCAGAAATCTGCATGCCCACAGGCTCATAATACGTGTCTTTTTTGCGTGAAAGAGGTGGAATCCTCGGACAGATCACGGCGGCTGCGATGCCGGCGATCACGACCGTACCGTATAACTGAACAAACATTGATTCCAATCCTATGAAACTGACAATCACGAGACTAAAGGCAATGGATGCAACCGAGAAGTTCGTTGCAATCACTGCCGCTTCGCGTTTTGTATAGTACCCCTCTTCAAATTGTTTCGTTGTAATGAGAACACCAACCGTCCCGCTTCCCATCCAGGAGGCAAGGGCATCGATGGACGATCTGCCCGGCAGCTGGAATAAAGGCTTCATGATCTTTTGAAGCAGCGTCCCGAAGAAATCCATCAGGCCAAAGTCTAAAAGCAATGGCATCAAGAGCCCCGCAAACAGGAACCAGGTCGTCAAGACGGGAACTAACGAATACAGGACCGTTCCACCCGTATAGTCTGATATAATCCACTCCGGACCGATTCCATTGACGGTCATCACGGCAAAAACAGTACCGATGACACGTGTGGCAATCCAGAAATAACCTACATCGAATAATCCTTTTAAGAATGATTGCTTCACAATCCATTGAGGTTTAAACATTTTCGTATAAATGGCCATCAAAGCCGATAGACCAAAAATGACTGTCATGAATAATGGCAATATACCTTCGAACATCCCTTGAAAATAAGAAGCGAATATTCCGACCCCGATGGTCATATTCCCTTCATAGGTAACAGGGATCAAAAACAACAACACCCCTATGAAGGAAGGAATGATAAACTTCATCGCTTCTTTTAGCGGTCTAGACTGAGTTTGCAACTCACTTACATTCGGTTTTCCTACTTCCATTGTCACACACCCCTTTGAAATTTTTATCCAATGACTGTGAAGCTGAAACGGCCCGCTCCCCCTTTATACGTTTCTAAGTCGATTCACCTTAATACTTGCAAGTATCATGCCAATTTTTATTTTATTTTGTATTTTTTAAGTTTTCTGACGACAGAAGGTTGACTGATCCCTAAACTTTGCGCCATTTGAGTTGTTGTCTTATGCTTGTCCCTCGCTTTCTTCAGCACCTGTTCTTCTACCGCTTCTAAGATGTCTGTTAACGATTGACCTTCATGGGCAAGTCCTGACAAATGACCACTCTGTTGTATGTATTGACCCGGCAGATTTTCCATTTCGATTAACTGCTTAGAAGAGGTTACAATGAGCCTCTCAATCACATTCATTAACTCCCTCACATTCCCTTTCCACTCCTGAATCAACAGCTGGTGAACCACTGCTTCATCCACCGTCCTCTGCCTTTGATATTTCTCACAAAAATAGTTCACAAAGTAATCGATCAACGTAATAATATCCGATGTCCTCTCCCTAAGAGGCGGAATGGTAATGGGCACTACATTCAGACGAAAGAACAAATCCTGCCTGAACTCCCTCTTCTCTATCGCCACCTCCAAATCCCTGTTCGTCGCTGCCAGGACCCGAAAGTCCACCTTCCTTTGCTTCGTTCCACCAACCCGGTAAAATTGTTTCTCCTGTACGAACTTCAGGATTTTCACTTGATTTGATTGAGATAGTTCACCGATTTCATCAAGAAAAAGAGTCCCTCCTTCTGCAAGTTCGGCTAATCCTACCTTCCCTTTACGATCCGCTCCAGTGAAAGAACCGGGCTCATACCCGAAGAATTCAGCTTCAAATAAGGACTCTGGTATAGCCCCGCAATTGACCTCTATGAAAGGCCCCATCTTTCTTTGACTTTTGTTATGAATGAATTTGGCGATATGGGACTTTCCAACACCTGATTCCCCCAGGAGCAGAACGTTCACATCTACATCCGCCACTTGAAGCGCGACCTGAAGCACCCTTTTCATTTCATCGCTTGTTGCAGTGATTCCTTCAGAATAATAATGACGGCTCCTGAGAATTTCCAGCTCGCTTTTCACCCTTTCCATCTCGTCTTCCATATCCATTAAATATTTTTTCATATTCAATAATTCGGTTACATCATGTGAATAGCTTACGACCCGCACTAATTGTCCATCTTCATGAAAGACTGGAATGCCTGTAACAAGGAGTTTCTTGCCTTCTTTACTTGTTTGAACCAGCGTGACTTTCTTCTTCTCCTTTAAAACCAACGGAGTCAATAAAGGTGTGAAGATTCCTTCTTTTTCAAGATCATAAACGGATTTACCGATCATATCTTCCGACTTCACATTGTAGATACCACCGGTTGCCTCACTGACTTTCAGAATGATCCCGTCTGTATTCGTCACTAAAATATCATCCTGCAGGGAATGAAGAATCGCTTCGTTTTCATTCCAAACTTTTTTCGCTTCAGTCATCCAAGTCACCCCTTTAATTAGTATTGAAATTATTCAATGATGAATAATCTTCACAAATTTTATTATATTAATCCATTTATACCAGACTTTTTTGATTATTTATACACTTCTGAATAATTTATTCATAAATGAATATTTTCTATCCAATAATTATTTTACTATTCAAATCATTTCGATTATCATTTGGGTAAGACTGTTGAAGGTGGGATTTGAATGGTACATAAAGATGAATTAACCCTGGAACATGCCCGTGAGCTGGACAAACAGGACTCACTTGCTCCATTCCGCAACGAATTCTATTTAAAGGAAAATCACTATTATATGGACGGGAATTCTTTAGGACTGCTTTCGAAGCGGGCTGAGGAGGCATTGCTGACCTCTTTGAATGATTGGAAAGAACATGGTATCGATGGGTGGATGGACGGTCAGGAGCCGTGGTTCTATTATTCCGAGAAACTTGGGGAGATGACTGCCCCTCTAGTGGGAGCAGAAGAGGAAGAGGTCATTGTGACAGGTTCCATCACGACGAATCTTCATCAATTACTCGCCACATTCTATCAACCTGCTGGAAAACGCACCAAGATTCTGGCAGATGAGCTGACTTTCCCCTCGGATATCTATGCAATTCAAAGCCAGCTGGAATTAAAGGGATATTCCCCAGACGACCATTTAATACAAGTGAAAAGCACAGACGGTTATACATTAAGAGAAGAGGACATTATCGGGCTTATGACGGATGAAATGGCTCTTATTCTATTACCGTCCGTTCTCTATCGAAGTGGACAGCTGCTGAATATCAAGCTATTGACGGCTGAAGCCCACAAACGTGGTATCGTCATCGGATTCGACCTTGCCCATTCCATCGGTGCCCTTCCCCACCAGCTGCATGAAGACGGGGTGGACTTTGCGGTTTGGTGCAATTACAAATACTTAAACAGCGGACCAGGTGGTGTAGGGGGATTATTCGTCCATAACCGGCATAGAGGGAAAAAGCCAGGTCTGTCCGGATGGTTCAGTTCCCGTAAGGAGGCACAGTTTGATATGGATCACCACTTGACGCACGCTGAATCAGCCGGGGCTTTTCAAATTGGCACGCCCCATATCCTGAGCAGTGCCCCCTTACTCGGTTCCCTCCAGTTGTTTGAGGAAGCCGGGATTCGGAATCTGAGAAGAAAATCCCTTTCTCTTACAAGATTCATGATGGACGTATTCCAACAGGAGCTTTCCGGATTTGGATTCACCCTTTGCAACCCTCTTGAAGATGATCGCCGGGGTGGTCATATCAGTTTAAAGCATGAGGAGGCAGCAAGAATTTGTAAAGCTTTGAAAGCAAACAGGGTGACGCCTGATTTCCGTTCACCTAACGTGATCCGTTTGGCTCCTGTCGCCCTCTATTCGTCCTACGAAGATGTATGGGTAACCGTTCAAATTCTGAAGGGAATCATGGAAAATGAAGAATATAAGCAGTTTGAAAATACGCGGAATGTTGTTGCGTAACGCAGGAAGGATGGTGCAATCATGAAGATCATGGATATATCTAGACCGCTCTACAACGGAACACCCGTCTGGCCCGGTGACACGGCATTTTCCTTCTCATTGAATTGGACGAAGGAGGAAACCGGATCCGTAAACGTCGGTCAGCTGACGATGAGTTCGCATACAGGGACCCATGTTGATGCTCCTTTCCACTTTGACAGTGATGGGAAACGGATCCTCGACATGCCACTTGAGCGATTCATGGGACCGGCTATCGTGGTTTCAGTAGAGGATATGTCGGAAATCGGTCCTGAGCAGGTGATGAAGGTCGACTTTACCTCTGTAAAGAAAGTACTTTTCAAAACCGATGCATGGAAGGAGCCCGCTCGATTCCCCAAGCATATCCCTCCTATCCATAAAGAACTTGCCCCTTTTTTAAAGGAAAAGGGGATTGATCTGATTGGGGTGGATCTTCCTTCCGTAGATCCCTTGGATAGTAAGGACTTACATGCCCATCATTCTCTTCGGGAGCATGACATCGGGATTTTGGAAGGGATCGACCTTTCCCATGTGAACCCCGGGGTATACGAACTTGTGGCCCTGCCCCTTCCCCTTAAAGAAGGGGACGGATCACCGGTTCGCGCCGTTTTAATCGATCGAAAGTAAAACATTTTCTTCTGACTGAATGGTTTTTGTCCTTGAAGTCGAATATATCTCCACTCCTTTTTCATAGACTAATAGTAGACGTTGATAGCTAGAAAAAGGAGTGGGGTTTATGGGAATTACGATCACCATCGGTTTTATCGTCATACTTGGAATCATTATGAGTATACTTATTTATTTCTTACGGCAGGCATTGGATTCGAATGATTCCAAAAAGGTTGATTCGCGTGATGATGATTTTTCGCAGTGAGGGACTTATAAAAGTAGATAAAAACCGCTAAATAGCCCCGGTATCCTGTGTTTCAAGGACGCCGGGGCTTTTTTTATTCCGTAATCTCCTTCTCCCCAAGCTTCATGGAGCTTGAACAAAGGGGACAAACCTTGGAATCCGTGTCTTCATGGGTTTCCGGCCTCTGCCATGCGATGCACCCAGGGCTTGTGCAAATCCATGCCAGAATCTTACTTATCTTACCGCTTCTCGCCTTTTTAGATGTCTTCTGTTGGTCCACATGGGGGATCTGTTTGAATAAATCCGCGATAAACCGCGAGGACTTCCGCTGTTCCCCTTGATAATAAGCAGGGGAAGAAATGAATAATCTCTCTTTCGCCCTTGTGATTGCCACATAAGCAAGGCGCCTTTCTTCTTCCACTGCACCGGAGGCCTTCTCTTTTTGATTCGGATCCTTGTAGACCTTATCCTCCAGCTTATTGGCGTTGAGGGCTGAACTGTGGGGGAGATTCCCTTCGATGGCCCCGATTAAAAACACGACAGGGAACTCCAGCCCCTTTGACCTGTGAATCGTCATAAGGGAAACGCTGTCGGTATCCTTATTGCCTCTTTGATTCGAATAGATTTCCTCATATTTTGCTTTCATCTCATCTATGAACGTAATGAAGCTCGAAATCGTTTCAAAGCGCTTTGCCGAACCTTCAAGCTCGTCCAGCATTTCTTTGATGAGTTCCTTTTGTTCGGTTACGACATGAGATTCCTGGGCATCGATGTATTGATGGTAGAATTCCTTCCGGATACGTTTGATGGCTGTTTCCGGTGATTGTTCACCGATCGCCTTCAGAAACTTCATCCGCTCCTTGATATTTTTCACCTGGAAAGGCTTAAGCCCTGATAAAGTCGTCAAGTGAATGAGGGGATACTTCTTTCTCTCTTTCTGTTCTTCTTCCAAAATGTGAGCCATCCCTCGATCCCTTCTAATGAAAAGCGTGGGCAGGATGGATTCCATCGATGAGAAATTCCTCGGAACAATCGATAATCGTAAGTAATCCACAACCGGTTTCACCGTCCAGTTTTCATAGAAAAGGGAATCCTTCTGATTATAAGGAGTGAAGGGAATTTCCTTTAGAAGCAACTGCTCGAACACGGCACGGCCGCTGCTCATGGTGCGGTGAAGAACCGTCATGTCCCTGTACGTGTATCCTTCATCTATCAGTCTTTGAATTTCTTCCGTAATCCAGACGGCTTCTTCATCTGCCGTTGCGGGTCTTGAATATAAAGGCTTTTGACCTTCGATTTTGGTAGCAATCAATTCTTTTTTCCGTCTTTGTTCATTCCGCCCGATCACTTCATTTCCCAACCCGATAATATAGGCATCTGAACGGTAGTTTTCTTTTAGTGTCACGACTTTCGCATCAGGAAACTCTTCATCAAAGTCCAAAATGAATTCATTTCGGGCCCCGTTGAAGGTATAGATCGTTTGATCGTCATCCCCCACCACAAACAAGTTCCGGTGAGCCGCAATCAATTTGATAAGCTCGTATTGTACAAGATTCGTATCCTGGAATTCATCGACCATGACATACTGAAAACGATGCTGAAGAGAAGTCAGCAGGTTTGGGTTACCCAGTAATAATTGATACGCCTCAGTCAAGATATCATCAAAATCCATTTTATGATTCATACGCTTCCACTCTTCATATTTCAATAGAATGTCACGCACTTCTTTTTCTGACTTGGATTTCTGCGGAAGTTCCCTGATATTTTTTTGATTCAATTTATAATGAGAGAGCTTTGCAAGGAGCGTCTCGGCATCATAAGGATCATAGATATTCATTTCTCTCTGAATCTGCTTCAAGATGATTTGTTTATATCTCTCATTCCCGATCACTTCCTGTGTATAATGACGGGATCTTAATAGATATAAAAACAAAGCATGGAAAGTGCTGGCATGAACCTGTCCCCCATTTTCCGTACCTGGCAGGTTTGAGATCCTCTGCTTCATTTCTTCCGACGCTTTTTTCGTGAACGTGACGAGTAAAATATTTCTGGGATGAATATCCTTTACCTTCATCAGGTATCCTGCCCTGCAGACAAGCACCGTTGTCTTCCCTGTCCCTGCACCTGCCAGGGTCAGGCATGGACCTTTCACATGCCGTACCGCTTCCATTTGGGATGCATTCAAGTGGATGCCCGCTTCTTCCAACGTCCGAAAGAAAAAAGCATCCTCTTCATGGGAGGATATCAGATGATTCGTGGTCTCCCCTTTATGGAGTGGCGCCACGGGGATTTCTTTCTTTTCCGCTTCATATGGATAAATAGAATAGTTGGTCAATACTTTATTCAAAGCTCATTCTCCTAGCTTTTCTTTACGATTCATAACCTTCTCATCATAACAAGAGCCCTTTGTGAATAGCAATGACAATCTCATGGTGGAAGGGATGGACTACTGGATATGTAAATACTGTTAAACGATTGTTTAATCCACTGAACCCTAGTAGAATAAATGTTTTGAAGTACTAAACAAACGTTTGTTTAAATTGGATATGCTCCCAGGGGATTAACATATTGTAAAAAAAGGTAATAAAACATTAGGTGATAAACGATGAAACTAACAAAATGGGGCTTTACCCGTTTCAACAGCATAAAAGCAGAATTCGATCACTTCCCCCACTCCCTTGTCATCCTCAGGAAAATCAGAAACTACTACTTCATCAACAAAATCCACTGGTCCCACCTCGATCCCGTCGTCGAAACCCATCATCTTGAACAAATGGAACTCTTAGTCAACCGGGAGATGGATCTGGAGGAGAATTATCTTAGGAGGAGATTGGATTGATGAGTGTTTTACTCGTGTCATGAATTAATTTAAAATTAAGAGATTTAAAGTTACCCTCAAAACTTTTGTTAAAAAGAATTTGGTGTTTGGATTATCCACTCCTAATTAATGATACTTTGCAGAAGCATAGAGTGGATTGTAGCGGAAGGTGCTCGACTCCCTCGGGAAACAACGAAAAGCGGAGGCGGCTCGTTCAGCCCCGACAAGCATAAGATGAATGGGCTAAGAAGGCGTTCTTTTGCCTTCTTGGACCATTTAGCTTATGACCTCGAGGGGCTAGCCGCCGGAGCTGGACAGCACGAAAAGCGGAGGCGGCTTGCTCAGCCCCGACAAGCATAAGATGAATGGGCTAAGAAGGCGTTCTTTTGCCTTCTTAGCCCATTCATCTTATGACCTCGAGGGGCTAGCCGCCGGAGCTGGACAGGTGAGATCCCACAGGCTGAGGAGGCTCAACGCCAGCCCCGCGGAAAGCGAGCACCTGCAGCGAAAAGGAACGGTCCACATATAAATAGACCACTCATTCAACGACCATCCCCAAATCATTTCAGATAAGATTTTAAAAAACCAAGAAAAAATAAGATAAACCGAGATAAACACCTATTCCAATTCTAAAAACACCCAAAACCACACTATATTGATTATTCTGAACATTTGCATTAATTTTATAATTTGTTAATATATAATTAATAAATGATTTACAAACACAAACTTTAAAGGAAGGCGTGATTCCAATGAAGTGAGCTAGCAAAGCATATCAGCATCACATCTAGCCTTTGAGATCGGCCCGTGAAAACTGATTTCAAGATGTGTGGATATGCGGGAATGCGCAATCTTATTTCAGGAGATGATTCCAATGAAGAGTGTAAGCGAAGCATGCTAACATCATGGTACGCAAGAAGATAGCCCGTGAAAACTATCTTCGTAACATGTGGGCGTGTGGGAAAATCAGCGGAAGAGGAAAATAAACTAATAAACCATGCAAGACCATTAATTTAAATGTTAAATGAATGTTACGTATGTGTATTAGTAAGAAAGGATAGTAAAGTTAATTGAATAAGGTTTACTTAAGTTAAGACGCTGTTTATGTGGTATAGGCATAAGCAGCGTCTTAAATTTGTGTCAAAATTCTTCTTTTAATAAAGAGCAGACGGCCGCATCGCAAAAGACGCCTTTTTCAAATGCCGCTTTCCTTAAGACCCCTTCAAACGTAAAGCCTGCTTTCTCCAGACTTCTCTTGGATGCCGTATTTTCCGGATCGTAGTACGCTTCTATGCGATTAAGGGCCATTTCCTCAAATCCGTATCGGAGGATGGGCTGCAATACTTCAGTGATTATCCCTTGCCTCCAATAAGCTGGATGAACCTCAAATCCCACCTCCGCTTTAAAATGTTCTTTTTCCCATTGATGAAAACCGCAGCTGCCGATGATCTCGTTGGAGCCTTTTAAAGCAATCCCCCACCTGATGCCTTCATTAACATGAAACTTTCCGTTCCATTTATCGATGATGTCCCGTGCCTGCTTTTCCTCTTGGAAAGATTCCAAATCATAATAGCGTGTTACTTCATCTTTAGAAAAATAGTCAAAAACATTGGGAGCATCTCCCTCTTGCATCTGTCGTAAACGGAATCTATCTGTTTCCAAGACCGGAAAAGTTCGTGTCAGCATAGTTCATTCTCCTTTTCTTATTGTTCTACTTATTAATTCAACACGGGATTTTACAATGCCTTCTTAATCGGGAAAGTTTCATAAAAACACAATTTGTGTTCTTTCCTTTATCTGGTTACAATCGATATAACAGATAAAAAAGGATGGGAATGGCGATGAAAGCCGATAAAATCATTGTAAGTACTGCTTTATTTACCGGAAATGCAGCTTTCCCTATAGATGGGTTTGCCGCTGTCAAACGGGATATGATCATAGGGGTTGGCCCCCGTTCTGAGATGGAGGTTCTTAAAGGACCTGGTACTGACGTATGGGATGTCGGAAGCCGACTCGTAGCGCCGGGATTTCATGACTTTCATCTTCATTGGTTTTTAGGTGCAATGTTTGAAGGATTTTGCCAATTGACTTTCGGTTCTACAGAAGATTTGACGGCAAAAATGGTGGCAGACTATGCAGGAAAGCACCCCGATGAGGAATGGGTGCTCGGGTTCGGTTGGCATCATGTACGCTGGCCGGGACAGGTGCTCCCCACCCGTCATTCATTGGACCAATATGTCCCACACCGACCCGTCGTTCTCCTGAATGAAGAAGCTCATAGCGCGTGGCTGAATACGGCCGCCCTGGAGAAATTAGGGATTCACCGGGATTCACCCGAGCCTCCCTTTGGGAAGATTGAAAAAGATAAGAACGGGGATCCTACAGGTTTTTTGTACGAGACAGCTGTTAAATACGTGGTGAAAGCCTTCAACTTTGACGAGAAAGTGAAACTCAGATTGATGGATGGGATGCTGAAGAAGGCTTCTTCCTTCGGGGTCACTTCCGTTTCCGACATGCTGCCCCTTCCCGGCTATACGTTGGGTGATCCCTCTTTCTATAGGCAGTTTGAGGAAAAAGGGAAGCTCACGACACGCATTCATTTTCTGGATGTGATGGACGGAGATCTTGAACGAAGCATCGATTACAGGGATAAGTATCATTCAGATAAGCTTCAATTTTCAGGAGTGAAACAATTCTTGGATGGGGTCCCCCTTACCTATACCGGGTATTTGCTGCAGCCATATGCTGACCGCCCTGCAGAAACCGGTGGTACCATTTATGAGCCCGAAGTGTACCGCCAGTTGATAGAGGACGCTGACCGGGAAGGAATCCGGATCCGCCTTCACGCTTGCGGGGATGCGGCAGTACGGATGGGGCTGGATCTGTATGAGCATGTGCAGCATGTGAATGGAGTACGGGATTCCCGGCATACGATTGAACATATTGAGGTTTGCAGTCCGGATGACTTTGAACGGTTTCAGAAACTCGGGGTCATCGCTTCCATCCAACCTGAGCACCTTACGTCGGGATCAATGGACACTCATGCCTATCTGGACCGACTCGGAAAAGAACGGGCAAGGTTCACATGGCCAATCGGATCCTTGCAGCAGCATAACGCAAGCATCGCGTTCGGCACGGATTATCCGATTGTGGATTTGAATCCTATGCTGGGCCTTTACAGGGCTGTCACCCGTAAGCATGAAGATGGTACTCCTTACGGCGGATGGAATCCAAAAGAGAAAATCTCATTGGCGCATGCCCTGATTCATTACACGAAATCGGCTGCTTATGGAAACTTCAGAGAGAATGATTTAGGAACAATCGAAGAGGGAAAGAAAGCAGATTTGGTCGTGTTGGACCGAAATCCATTCGAAGGGGAGGCAGAGTCTATCCTTGAGACAAATGTGTGGTTGACCATGATGGACGGTGAGATCGTGTTTGGAAAGTAGCTACGTAACACAATAAAGGTCCGTCCCTCATATATGAGGGACGGACCTTTAACGTATGCTATTTTGTTTCCGGGTCCTGCAGGCCCCCGCCTCGTATCGTCTTTTCCTTGAATGGGAGGTTGAGTTCGTTGCTTAGCTTCTCAAGGAAGCTCAGCTCGCGCTTTGAGACGAGACAGATGACGGTTCCTTCTGCCCCCATCCGTCCGGTCCTTCCTGAACGATGGATATACTGCTTTGTGTCACTCGGGAAGTCGAAATGGATGACATGTGTAACGTCTGTGATATCCAGACCACGTGCGGCGACATCTGTTGTGAGAAGCATGGACACTTTATCAGAGCGGAAGCGGTCCAGTGATTGTTTACGCTCCATCTTGTTGGATTCCCCTGCCAGTACTTCGAGCTCGACTCCCTTATATTTAAGTTTCTCTTCCATTTCAGAGAGTTTCTCCAGTTGATTGAAGAATACAAGTGCCTTGATCCCTTTGAAGTAAGATATGCTTCTGAGGGCTTCCATTTTATCCCGCAATTCACTATACACAAACACGTGGTCCACTTTCGGATTATCCAGATTCGCTTCCATTTTAATGATTTCATGGTTCTGTAGCAGAGACTGTGCTACCTGTTCTGTTTCATCTGATAATGTTGCAGAGAAGAATAGAACCTGACGTTCTTTCAGAGTCGATTTAATGATATCCTTCACTTCCCGGATATGTTCTGCTGAGATCATCAAGTCGAATTCGTCCACGACGATCGTTTTCACTTCATGCATTTTCAGCTTTTTCATTTTCATCAGTTCGATCATACGTCCGGTAGTTCCGACCACGATATGCGGCTTTTTCTTCAGTTTCTCTACCTGCTTTTTAATATTTGCTCCACCAATGAAGGCAGCACTCGTTACGTCTGTCCCCTTCGCCCATTTCTGGATTTCCTGGTTGATCTGCATGACCAGTTCTCTTGATGGAGCAAGGATGACGGCCTGCGCCTGTTTTCTCGACGGATCAATGGCCTGGATAATCGGCAGCAAATAGGCAAGAGTTTTCCCGGTCCCTGTCGGCGATTCGCATACGACATCCTTCCCTTCCATGATGACCGGCACAACTTTTTCCTGTACAGGAGTAAAGGAAGTAAACCCTGATTCTTCCCAGTTTTTCTGTAGTGACGGGGAATGTATACTATCTGATATTGAATTCATTCAATTCGTCCTTTCTAATCGGCAAAGTTGGATGGAGTATTACTTTCCTTGACAGGTAAGGTGATCTCCACTGCCGTTCCTTTTCGTTTTTCACTTTTAAAGTGTATATGTCCTTTATGTCGTTCGATGATTTTTTGACAAACAGCGAGACCAAGACCCGTCCCTTTTTCCTTCGTAGAGTAAAAGGGTTCCCCCAGGTGCTCGATTCTTTCCGGTTCCATTCCCACACCATTATCCTTTACAATCACATGAGCGTCCGTTCCATTGCGGACCAATGTGATTGAGACCTCTCCACTTCTGCCTTCAGGGATGGACTCCACTGCATTTTTGATAATGTTGATGAAAACTTGTTTCAGCTGATTGGATTCCCCCAATACATAGAGTGGTTCTTCAGATAAATTCTCATAAGAAATGGACACATTATCAAGATGGGCCTGGGCTTCCATCAACACTAATACTTGCCTTAGGATATCATCCAGCCTTTCATAAAGGAAATGGATTTCTTGCTGTTTTCCCAGGATCAGCATCTCACCTGAAATTAAATCAATTCGATCTACCTCTGACAGCATGATATCCAGATGATTGTGGTTAATGGTATTCGTGCTCTGCATAAGTTGAATGAACCCCTTAAGGGATGTAAGCGGATTGCGAATTTCATGGGCCACAGCGGCTGCTAATTGCCCTATGACCGAGAGCTTTTCAGATGCGACAACCATCTCTTCATTTTCTTTAATATGGGTAATATCCCGGGTGATTGCAAAGATCCCTGTAACGTTCTTATTCACGATGATCGGAACAAGGGAGCAGCGCAGAATCTTCCTTTTACTGTTGGGCAAATGAATAGCGGTTTCAAATGTAGAGGCGAATCCTTTGAACGCTTCGAAAAAATAGTCTGTGACACGTTTCATTTCTTCCCCATGCAGGAATTTGCTGAAGTTGACTTCTTTCAATTCTTCATATGTCGATTCAAGTAATCCTTCAGCCTCTCCGTTGACAGACATGACATCACCGTCCAGACTCAATTCAAAGACTGCATCGGGGTTCTGTTCGAATAAAGAGTGATAGTGTTGATTTTTAATCTGCAGCTGTCTCTCTTTATCCGTCAATTTCTCAGTCGATTCAACGAGTTCATACGTCCTCCGGTAGACCAATAAAAAGAGGATCACGCCCGTCACTAATATAAAGAACCAGCCTTTATATCGTTGAAAGTAGATATACATAGTAAGGTTTTCATGGGCAAGAGTCATAGAAAAATAATCGGATAAAATAATCCATAGAATTCCTAACAGTACATAGGTGATGGTAATTTTTACGGCAATGTCTTTTGCTTGTTTCATTCCAGGATGGTCACCTACATTCAGATAATCTTTCTCCTATGGTTTCACAATTCTTACCAATTTATCAATAATCTTTCCCCTTACCTTCCCCTTTCAGTAACAAGGTCGATAAGGGATAGATTCCCACGCTCTGTATTACGAGAGAAAGCATGATGACTCCGAATGTTAAGGAGTGCAGAAGAAAGGGACCCTGATCATCTAAACCTAATAATAAAGCAACCGACATCGTGCCTTTAATCCCCGACCAGGTTAGAATAAATACTTCCTTCCATCCATACGCCTTTCTCCACGTTTCTTTCATTTTTACAACACCAATAATAATAACATAGCGAACAAATAATGATAGGACAAAAAGGAAGAAGATCCACCCGGTTAAGGAGAGGGATAAATATCGTGTCGTTTGGATCCCGATCAATAAGAACAAAAAGGTTAGAATGGTAGGTTCAATAACAGTCCAAAATCCATCCAGATCCTTCCTGAAGTGATTTTCCTTTATCGTTTTTCCGTATTCATAAGAAAGCATGATTCCAGAGGATACAGTGGCAAGGACACCTGATACACCCAATTCTTCCCCCACGTAAAAGGTTCCGTAAGCAAGGATGATACTCAGCATGATCTGGTATCTCGAATCTGTCGTGAAATGAATCGCTTTACTCGCCATCCATCCGAGTGCCACACCCAACACGATTCCTCCGACGGAAACCAATAGAAATTCCCCCATGAAAGATGAGACGGAAAATGTTTCTCCTCCAAAGTAGATTCCGGCCACCACCGTAAAGAGAACGATGCTTGTGCCATCATTGATCATCGATTCCCCTTCCACTACATCGGCTATGTCGTCTCTATTAGAAGACTCTTTCAAAACCGAGACCACAGAAACGGGATCCGTTGGTGTCAAGATCGCTGCAATCAGCAAAGCTTCTCCGTAGGTCATAGGGATCCATTGATGCAAACCGTAATACGTGAGAAGGCTCATCAATAACGTCGTGATGACAATACCGACCGTACTTAGCAGAGTGATGATTCCAGCATGCTTCTTTAAGGACTTTGCCGGAAATTGATACGCGGATATAAATAAAAGAGCAGGGAGAAACCACTGGAAAATAATATCCTTTGTCAGGGTGACACCTGAAAACGTTGGAACAAACGAGAGAGCTATTCCGATGAGAAGTAATACGACAGGCACAGGTATGTTTTTCTTCTTTTTGTCAAAGGTAAACACACTATAACCAATCATAAGCAATAATAAAATATGTATAGGTTCGATGGTTCACACCTCCAGTTACAAGTTTATTTCCACTCATTATATTTTACTAAACTCCCCCCTAACCTTCTTCCTATTTTTTCAAAATTGTGTTTAATTTCCATGTAAATGGTAAAAAGAGAAGCAAGGAAATGGAAAGCAGGTGGAGCATCATGTTGAGCTTGATGTATGGAAGCAAACCATTCAGTAAAAGTGGCACGATTACCCTTCCCCACAAATGGAGACAGCAGTTTGGGCTATTCCCGGGCATGCTTGCAGAACTCGTCTATCAAAACAAATGCCTCTATATTAAACGAGCTGTGAAAGATTCCACTCATAACAAGCGTTACATCTCAGAAAAAGGAACTGTCCATATCCCAAAGGAACTCCGGGAAGAAATGGGAATGTCTGATCAATCATCCTACTGCCTCCACATAAATGAAAAAGAAAATTGCTTTATAATCACCAGGGAGAAATAGCGAAAGCCAAGACTGTCTCGAGCTAGAACTTCCACGTTGTTACTATGTCCTTCCATGAGCAGAAAGCAATAAAAAGCAAGGTCCGTCCCTCACTCCTTTAAAGCGATGAGGGACGGACCTTTGGTTGTTGGAGGGTGATGCTGCTGCCGGATTGGGAGATGGATAGTTTCCGGACATCCATGGAGGGGAAGATTTGTTCAAGCTGGCGGTGAAGCCATTCGCCTGCTTCCCGTTCCACGAAGCAGGCAATCGTCGGGCCGGCACCGCTCAGGGCGACACCGAAAGCACCGAATCGTCCCGCCACTTCTTCTACGACATCGTAGTGGGGGAGCAACTTTCTCCTGTGCGGTTGATGGTATCGATCACGCTTCATCATTTTCCCGACCATATCCCAATCGCCGGTCAAAAACGCTGCCACAAGTACATTCGAAATGGCTCCAGCCCCCACGGATTCTGCAAATGAATGAGTGGACGGAAGGACATTTCTTGAATCGGATGTTTTCAGCTCCGCTTTCGGGATGACGCATACTATGTCAATCGGAATGTCAGGTACCGTTATGATGTTGACTCCCTTTTCATGCTGACAGCTAACAATGAATCCCCCATAAAGTGACGCCCCCACATTATCAGGATGACCTTCAAACTGATTCGCAATGGAAAGCTTTTTCTCCTGTTTTAAGTTCAGGTCGCACAAGGCATTAGCGAGCTCCACTCCAGCCACGACGGCCGCTGCGCTGGAACCCAGCCCCCTTGTCAACGGTATTTCACTTGAAATATACAATTGGCACGGAGCAGGTTTCACTCCATATTGATTACATACTTCCTTCACTACATCTACAATGAAATGGGACTCATCAGAAGGAAACACTTCGAGGGCAGCTGACAGGGGGATCACCCTCCATTCATCAGCTTCGTGTGCCTCAACGGTTAAATACAGGTCCAACGCCAATCCCAGCGAGTCAAAACCGGCACCTAAATTAGCCGTACTTCCCGGGACGACGATTTTCCAAGAGCGTCCCCCCTTCATACCCCGATTGTTCCCTTAATGTAATCCTTCACCATTTCACGATCATTCGGTAATTTCACCGGTGTGACCGGGCTGCACTCCATGGCCGTAACCGGATCTTTCAAGCCATTTCCCGTCAATACCGCGACTACCTTCGATCCTTTTTCCAGCAAACCTTTCTCTAACGATTTCTTGATTCCCGCAATGGATGCGCAGGATGCCGGTTCTGCGAAAATTCCTTCTTTCCTCGCCATCAACTGATACGCCTCCAATATTTCATCATCCGTCACCTCGTCGATATGACCATTTGATTCCTTCAGAGCGTCGACGGCCAACGTCCAGCTTGCCGGGTTTCCGATCCGGATGGCAGTCGCAACCGTCTCAGGCTGCGGGAATACCCGGTCATGAACGAGAGCTGCGGCTCCTGAAGCCTCAAAGCCAAACATTCTCGGCAGGGTAGAGTTATTTTGAGCCGAATATTCTTTAAACCCTTTCCAGTAGGCTGAAATATTACCGGCATTCCCAACTGGGATTGCCAGCACATCAGGGGCTTTCCCCAACCCTTCGATGACCTCAAATGCCGCCGTCTTCTGCCCTTCCAGCCGATATGGATTCACTGAATTCACCAGGGTGACGGATTCCGTTTGACCTAACTCACGAACAATTTCAAGAGCTTCATCAAAATTCCCTTCGATTGAAATGATTTCTGCTCCGTACATGACGGCCTGGGCCAATTTCCCTTGAGCGATTTTCCCCTCGGGTATGACTACGATACAATTGATTCCTGCCCTTGCAGCATAAGCCGCAGCGGAAGCACTTGTATTGCCGGTTGAAGCACAAATGACCGTCGAGCTGCCGGCTTCCACTGCTTTCGCAACCGCGAGGACCATTCCCCTGTCCTTAAAGGAGCCTGTCGGATTCGCTCCCTCCACCTTGGCATAAAGCTCGATGCCCCATTCCCGGGACAGGGACTTCAGCTCGATCAGCGGAGTGTTTCCTTCATTCAAGCTTAATAGGGGAGTATCCGCATTTAATGGAAGATGTTCTTTATACTGCTCCAGTAGCCCTTTCCATCTCATCCTTTTTCTCCTCCTTCTACACGATATGAACTTTCGATCGAATGAACCGCTTCATAATCCTTCAACTCCATCAATATATCCTCATAATGATCCAGTGATGCTTTGTGTGTCACCAGGACGATCTCGGCAAACTCATCACTTTCCAGAGGATTCTGCAGGATCTTCTCGAAACTGACTCCATGATTTGAAAAGATGGATGTCAGTTTGGCTAATACGCCCACTTCATCCTGTACATGCAGGCGCAGGAAGTATTTTGAATGAATTTCATTCCGTTCTTTCAACTTTTTCGGGAATTGAGGATTAACGGCACTCTTACCGTTGACCCCCAGTCTCATATTCTTCATGATCCCCACCATATCGGATACGACGGCTGTTGCCGTTGGGAGACTGCCAGCCCCGGGACCGTAGAACATCGTTTCCCCCACTGCTTCCCCGTAAACGTAAACGGCGTTGTATTCGTCGTGTACGGAGGCGAGGGGATGTTCATTTTGAAGGAGGGTCGGTTCCACACTTACCTCAACCTTCTCCCCTTCCCTGTGGGCGTATCCGATGAGCTTCATCGTATAACCGAACTGCTCGGCATATTGAATGTCATCACCCGTTACTTCCGTGATGCCCTTCACCTTCACATCGGCAAGGTCCACGTTCATGGAGAATCCTAATGTAGACAGGATGGCCATCTTTCTCGCTGCATCCAGCCCGCCCACATCCGCCGTCGGATCTGCTTCAGCGTAGCCAAGATACTGGGCTTCCTTCAGGACATCATCGAAGGTCCGTCCCTCTTTGGTCATTTTTGTCAAAATGAAGTTCGTCGTTCCGTTTACGATTCCCATCATTTTAGTGATGCGATCCGAAGCCAGGCCGTCTACTAAACTCCTTAAAATCGGGATGCCTCCTGCGACACTTGCTTCGTAGAATAAATCACAGCCGTTTTCCGATGCAGCTCTCAATAATTCCGGTCCGTGGAGAGCCATGAGGTCCTTATTTGCCGTCACGACATGCTTTCCCTCGTTTAAAGCATGGAGGAGATGTTCCTTCGTGGCTTCAATTCCACCCATGACCTCGACCACAATATCAATTTCAGGATCAAACAGGACTTCCTCAGGATTTAAGGTTAGTATGCTGTTTTCAATATCGAGTCCTCTATCTTTCTCTAAATCCTGTACAAGGGCTTTTCTCACCGTCACCGGGCAGCCGATTTGATGGGATAATTTATCCTGATGATTCTCTATAATCTTCACCACTCCCGCTCCCACCGTGCCGAGTCCTAAAAGTCCAATTGAAATTGATTCCATAAGCCGAAAACCTCCGTTTGTTTATTTCTGGTGTACATTTGTTCTTATATAGTGGACATTATAGTTGAAAAAATTACCTATTACAATAGGTTTTTGCGTATTTTCAGAAATGTAAGAGCTTTCAAGTTTAATTGATTGTGATATTTCTCAATTATTCTAGTTATTTCCATGAAAAACATATGCTGGATTTGTCTTTTTAAGGATCACCTATGATTTGTTGGTCTCTTTTTGGCTTGTTGCGGCATTTTCTTCATTTCCTCCGAGCACTCCCTATCCCAGCTTGTAGAGAATTACGTCATTTTAGTGAGCCATTGCGTCAATTCACATAGTGATTGCGTCATTTACCATTTATAGGAACCCCACAAACCCCCGCACCAAATGGCTAAAAACAGAGGACCACCCCCAACTACTTCCATAGTTAAGAGCCGCCCCTCCTTTACACGATATGATGAAGCTGTCTGGCCATTTTGGATAAATCCCGATACACAGGGATTTTGCTTGGATCAGCATTCCCTCCACTGATGACGCAGCCCACTTTCCTGCCCTTCACCTGTACCTTCTGACACATGGCTGCCGCAAGGGACGCGGCTCCTGCTCCTTCCACCAGGGTCTTCTCTCTTTGCAGCATGAACATGATGCTGTAAGAGATTTCTTCATCCGTCACCGTGACCATGTCGTCTACATATTTCTGGATAATCGGAAATGTGAGTTCCCCGGGCTTCTTGACGAGAATGCCATCTGCAATGGTGTGAACATGCTCCAGGGTCCCTTTATTTCTTCCTGTGAAAAAGTTATACGTGGCAGGTGCTCCCAGTGCCTGCACTCCCACAATTTGCACCCGTGGGTTAAAGGCCTTCACGGCCAGTGCCATCCCTGCAAGCAAGCCCCCTCCGCCTACGGGGACGAGGATCATGTCCAGATCACTGAGTTGTTGAAGCATTTCCAGTGCGACTGTTCCTTGTCCAGCCATCACCTTATGATCATCAAATGCATGAACATACGTTGAGCCTTTTTTGACTTTCTCTTCTAGTGCTGCCCCGTAGGCTTCTTGATAGGTGTCTCCTGTCAAAACGATTTCAGCTCCGTAATGTTTCGTTGCCGCAACTTTTGTAGAAGGTGTCCGCTTCGGCATGAAGATTTTAGACGGGATCCCTCGCTTAGAGGCGGCCAGTGCCACTCCCTGGGCATGATTCCCTGCCGATGCGGCAATGATGCCTCTCTCCGCTTCCGCGTCAGACAATGACAAGATTTTATTCATGGCTCCCCTAACTTTGAATGATCCTGTCCGCTGCAGATTCTCCATTTTTAAATAGACCTCTCCACCTGTGAACGCATTCAGCGTTGATGATTGCTTTAACGGTGTTCGATGCACCTGATGACTGATTCTTTCCATCGCCTCTACAACTTCAGTGTTATCCATTAAATTCCCAAGTCACTCACCTCATATTTTTTTTCATAGTCTTCGATATGGTTTCCGTAATCCAGTGTCAGATCGATTTCATCCAGTCCCTTTAATAGCATCGTCTTCCAGTAAGGATCGACATCAAACGTGACCCTCAGTCCCTCTGAATCACAGATCGTCTGATGCTCAAGGGACACCTCGATTTTGTATAAATCTACCTGACTCTCATTTTTCAGAAGTGAATCCACTGTTGCTTCTTCCAGCTGAATGGGCAGGATCCCATTTTTCAAACAATTGTTATAAAAAATATCAGCGAAGCTTTTTGCAATGATCACTTGAAACCCGTAGTCCTGAAGAGCCCACGGTGCGTGCTCCCTTGAGGAGCCGCATCCGATATTCTTTCCACCAATGAGAATCTCGGCATCCTGATATCGTGGTGAATCCAATAAGAAGTCCTTCCTTAAGGATTCTCCATCATCTTCAAACCGCCAATGATAAAATAAATACTGTCCGAAGCCCTTACGTTCGATCCTTTTCAGGAATTGCTTCGGGATGATTTGATCCGTATCTACATTGTCTCGCCTGAGAGGAAAAACCTTGCCTTCCACATGATTGATTGCCATGGGGTTCACCTCCTATGAAATCGGCAGTTTCTCAAGTTTACGTACATCTGTCAATTTCCCGGTTACGGCAGCCGCTGCCGCCATGGACGGACTTAGCAGGTGGGTTCTCGATCCATTTCCCTGCCGCCCTTCAAAGTTCCGGTTCGAGGTCGATGCACAGCGCTTGCCAGGTGGAACGATGTCATCATTCATAGCCAGGCACATACTGCAGCCTGCCTCTCTCCACTCAAAGCCTGCATCTTTAAAGATTGTATCCAATCCTTCATCTTCGGCCTTTTTCTTCACCTTATACGATCCCGGAACAACCAAAGCCGTAACGCCCGGCTTGACACTGTGACCCTTCACCACCTCGGCCGCCGCTCTCAGGTCACTTAACCGGGAATTCGTACAGGACCCAATGAACACATAATCAATCCCAATGTCCTCGATTCTCATACCCGCTTCGAGGCCCATGTAATGAAGAGCCCTTTCGACCCCCTCTCTCTCAGAAGAATCCCCATACTCTACCGGATGAGGGACGGACCTCGAAATCCCGGCCCCCATGCCCGGATTCGTTCCCCAGGTCACATGGGGTTCGATTTCTTCACCCTTCACCACAATTCTGTGATCATAGGTGGCATCACTGTCACTCGTCAAAGATCTCCACTCTTCCTTGCATCGTTGGAAAGAGCAATCCTTTGGCAAATATTCTCTTCCTTCTAAATAATCGAAGGTCGTTTCATCGGGGCTGATCAAGCCCGCCTTTGCCCCTGCCTCAATGCTCATATTACAAACCGTCATTCTTTCCTCCATGGACAGATTCCGGATCACATCCCCGGTGAATTCGATGACATATCCTGTGCCGAATCCTACTCCATAAGTCGAAATAATATGAAGAATCACATCTTTAGCCGTAACACCGAATCCAAGTTCCCCGGATACTTCCACTTGGAGGGTTTTCGGTTTCGATTGCCAGAGGGTCTGGGTCGCAAGTACATGTTCCACCTCACTCGTCCCGATCCCAAATGCAAGGGCCCCGAACGCTCCGTGGGTAGAAGTGTGGCTGTCCCCGCATACAATCGTTTTCCCCGGCTGGGTCAGACCCAGTTCGGGTCCGATGACATGGACAATCCCCTGATCGGGGTGATGGATATCAGCCAGGGTGACTCCAAACTCTGCGCAATTTTTCTTCAACGTGTCCATTTGCAGTCTGGCGACTTCATCCCTGACGATATGACGCTCCCTTGTCGGAACATTGTGATCCATGGTTGCATAGGTTAAATCCGGTCTCCGCACACTGCGGTCTTTCAAGCGAAGTCCTTCAAATGCTTGGGGAGACGTTACTTCATGTACAAGGTGTAAATCAATATAAAGCAAATCCGGCTTTCCTTTTTCCCTGTGCACAATATGTTTTTCCCATATCTTTTCAATGATATTTTTCCCTGCCATGGACTCCCTCCTGGTTTTGTGAAATATTTATTCGATGATCGAATAGTTTCCGAGTTGTTTCAATATCCTTCCCATATTAAATCTCCACGCTAAATGGATTCTTACAAATAAGCCGCCAAGATCGAAGACAGGGCGTGATCGGCTTCCAGTCTCTCCACCACCATCTGGCTCATGGCACGTGTTCCGATAACGGTTCCACGCCCCATTGTCCAAAGGTCTCCTGTACGGTATCCTGCATTCAGGACTTCCTGGACGGCCATTTCAATCATTTCCGCTTCTTCTTTTAGACCGAAGGAATAACGGAGCATCATGGCCACTGACAGAATCATGGCAAGAGGATTGGCTTTTCCTTTTCCGGCAATATCAGGGGCTGACCCGTGAACCGGTTCATACAGGCCAAACGAGTCTCCCCTCAGGCTTGCGGATGGCAGCATGCCCAGTGAGCCTGTGATCATGGAGGCTTCATCGCTCAGGATATCGCCGAACATATTCTCCGTCACCAGCACGTCGAATTGTTTCGGCTGATACATCAGCTTCATGGCCGCTACATCAACCAGCATGTGCTCCACTACTACATCCGGATACTCAACTGCCACTTCATTCACGACTTCCCGCCACATTCGACTCGTTTCCAGAACGTTGGCCTTATCGACGGAGGTTAATTTCTTCTTTCGTTTCTGAGCCAGCTTGAAGGCTTTGTGAACGATCCGTTCAATTTCACTTTTTTCATAAACAAGGGTATCAACGGCCACTTCTTCCTGTTTTCCCTGACGCCCTGATGGCTGGCCGAAGTATAGTCCTCCTGTCAGTTCGCGGACGATCACTAAGTCTACCTCTTCCACGATTTCACGCTTCAAAGGAGAGGCACCGAGCAGGCTCTCAAATGCTTTCACCGGACGCAGATTCGCGAACAGGTCGAAATCTTTGCGGATGGAGAGGAGTCCTTTTTCAGGACGGATCTCTTTCGGCAAATGCTCCCATTTCGGTCCTCCGACAGCACCTAACAGAACCGCATCGCTCGCTTTACAGAGCTTGATCGTTTCAGGAGGTAATGGTGTACCGAAGCGATCAACAGCAGAGCCGCCGATGTATCCCATCTCCACTTCGAATTCATGGCCGAACCAATCACCCACTGCCTTCAGTACTTCTAATGCCCCGTCCATAATCTCTTGACCGATACCGTCTCCTGGTAGTACAGCGATTTTTTTCTTCATTAGAATTACCTCCTGTTTATTGGTTTTTGGAAAGGCACTTCAGGGACCTTGATCTTACAAACTGGCCTCTACTCTTTCCCTTTGTTGAGATTTCCTTTGAGACAGTCGGTTCACTGCGTTTAAGTACGCCCGGGCCGATGCTTCCAGTACATCCTGGGCCGTTCCCCGACCGCTTGTATTTTCTCCGTCATATTCAAGTCTTACATACACTTCTGCCAGGGCATCCCGGCCCCCGCCGACTGAGTTGATTTTGTAATCCAGTAATCTTGAAGATTCCGGGAGGATTTTTTCGATCGTATTGTAGATGGCTTCTACACTTCCTGATCCCGTTGAAGCGAGCCTTGTTACGCTTCCGTCCTCGAACTTCAACTCGATCGTGGCTGTGGGTATATTGTCCATGCCATATTGAACCTGCATTCGTTCTAATGTAAAACCGACCGCTTCGGCCATTTCCGTCTGCTTATTGGTCAGGATGCTGAAGAGATCTTCATCGACGATTTCCTTTTTCTTGTCTGCCAAATCTTTGAATGTATGAAATGCTTCATTCAGCTTTTCATCACTCAGTTCAAAGCCCAGTTCGACGGCTTTATTTTTGAAGGCGTGGCGGCCTGAATGTTTCCCGAGTACCAGACGATTGGAGTTTACTCCGATCAGTTCCGGAGTGATGATTTCGTATGTTGTTTTTTCTTTCAATACTCCATCCTGATGGATCCCTGATTCATGGGCAAAGGCGTTGTCACCGACGACTGCTTTATTGGCAGGTACCCTCATTCCCGTCAGCTTACTGACAAGTGAACTGGTTTTCTTGATTTCATCCAGTTTCAAGCGGGTGGTCGCTCCGTAGAAATCTTCACGGATCCGAAGGGCGACTGCCACTTCCTCAAGGGCTGCATTTCCGGCACGTTCGCCGATTCCATTGATCGTCCCCTCAATTTGATCGGCTCCGTTTTCAATGGCAGCCAGGGAGTTCGCAGTCGCCATACCAAGGTCATCATGGCAGTGTGCAGATAGCTTCACCCCTTCAATAGTTGGAACATTTTCTCTTACGTATCGAAAAAGTTCACCGTATTTATGCGGGGTGATGTACCCTACCGTGTCAGGAAGATTGATTACGGAAGCTCCTGCTTCAATGACCCTTTCCATGATCTTAACTAAGAAGTTCAAATCCGACCGGCACGCATCTTCCGCCGACCACTGAACGACCGGGAAAAATTTCTTCGCATATTGTACGGCCTGGACGGCCGTATCGATGACCTGATCCGGTGTCATCTTCAGTTTATGAGTCATGTGAATGGGGGAAGTGGCAAGAAAGACATGGAGCCTTGGTTCCGCCGTTCCTTTAAGAGATTCCCATACGGCATCGATGTCCCGCTGTTGAGCCCGCGCCAAACCTGTCACAGAGCTGTTTTTAATGGTGGAACCGATCCTCTGTACAGCATCGAAGTCTCCTTTTGAAGCAGCAGGAAACCCAGCTTCAATGACGTCGACACCCAGCCTTTCAAGCTGTTTCGCTACCTCGATTTTTTCAATCGTATTCAGATTGACACCGGCTGACTGTTCACCGTCCCGCAGAGTCGTATCAAAGATCTCAATGGTTCGCACTCGCTACCACTTCCTTTTCTTTAGTAGAAGGTTTCTGTACAAATGGCATCATTTTACGAAGCTCTCTTCCTACGACTTCAATCGGATGCTGGCTCTCCCGTTGATTGATGGCGTTGAATTCCGGACGATTTGCCTGATTTTCCAGGATCCATCCCTTCGCAAATTTTCCTGTTTGGATATCTGTCAGTACTTCCTTCATGCGTGCCTTCGTCTCTTCGTTCACAACCCGTGGACCTGACACGAAGTCCCCCCACTGAGCAGTATCGGAAATTGAATAGCGCATTCCTTCCAATCCTTGCTCATACATCAGGTCAACGATCAGCTTCAATTCGTGTAAACATTCGAAATAGGCAACCTCTTTTTGATAACCGGCTTCCACAAGGGTTTCGAATCCTGCTTTCACTAAGGATGTGACACCTCCGCATAGGACTGCCTGTTCCCCGAATAGGTCGGTTTCCGTTTCTTCCTGGAAGGATGTCTCAAGGATCCCTGCGCGTCCTGCCCCTACACCTTTTGCATAAGCTAGGGCCAATTCAGCCGCCTGCCCTGTAGCATCTTGATACACTCCGAAGAGTGCAGGTACCCCGGCTCCTTCTTCAAACGTCCTTCTTACGAGATGCCCCGGCCCTTTCGGTGCTACAAGGAAAACGTCTACGTCTTCCGGCGGAACGACTTGATGGAAATGGATGTTGAATCCATGTGCAAATGCCAGTGCTTTCCCTGCAGTAAGGGCCGGCTTGATTTCCGCTTCATATACTTTCGGCTGATGCTCATCCGGCAGGAGCACCATGATGACATCGGCCTGTTCGCTTGCTTCCCGTACGGAGTAAACATCAAAGCCGTCTTTCGCCGCCTGGTCCCATGACTTCCCTTTCCGTAATCCCACAACAACGTCAAAGCCGCTCTCCTTCAGGTTCTGCGCATGTGCGTGACCTTGTGAACCATAACCGACAACCGCTACCTTCTTCCCTTTTAGAACCTCTTCACTTACATCTCCGTTATAATATACCTTTACCATTTCCCTCATCCTCCCCGTTTTTTGAATAATTGGTTTTTTATAAGTGTGTAGCTCCTAATTCACAATTGAATATTGCTTCAGATCCGTGACCGACTTCCCATTCCCCCTTGCAAAGGCCGTGATGCCTGTGCGGGCGATTTCCTTTATACCATAAGGTCTTAAAAGATCGATGATGGCTTCTATTTTAGATGTTTCTCCTGTTACCTGAACCGTTACACTGTCCCTTGCCACATCAATGATGGCGGCCCTGAACGGTTCGACGATACCATTGATTTCGGATCGGGTCTGACCGGTACTCAGGACCTTGATGAGGGCGAGCTCCCTGGCGACCACTCCTTGATCGGTAATGTCGGACACCTTGAGGACATCAATCTGTTTATGGAGCTGCTTTAAGAGCTGCTCGATTTTTCGATCGTCTTCTACATTGACGACAAAGGTCATCCGCGAAATCCCTTCGACTTCTGTATAACCGACGGAAATACTTTCGATATTAAACTGACGCTTTGTAAACAATCCGGTCACCCGATTCAAGACACCGCTCCGGTTATGAACAAGGGCCGTTACAATCCGTTTCCTCATGGTTTCACTCCTAACATTTCGTGTAATCCTTTTCCTGGAGCCACCATCGGGTAGACATTTTCCTTCGGGTTCACCCAGCAATCGATGAGCACCGGTTCATCACTCGTTAACGCTTCTTTTAAAACCGAATCGACTTCCTCCTGGGTTTGCACTTTATATCCCTTGATTCCGTAAGATTCAGCCAGTTTCACAAAGTCAGGCTGGGTGGAGAAGACCGACTGCGAATATCTTTCTTCGAAAAATGTTTCCTGCCACTGCCTCACCATGCCAAGCGTCCCGTTATTGAGGAGGACCACTTTAACGGGAAGGTTCAGCTCCTTCAGGAGAACAAGCTCCTGAAGAGTCATCTGGAATCCACCATCCCCCACAAAGGCAACCACCGTACCCGATGGGTTCGCTAACTGGGCTCCGATCGCTGCCGGGAATCCGAATCCCATGGTGCCAAGCCCTCCGGATGTGACCCAATGATTCGGCTTTTTAAATGAATAGTATTGTGCTGCCCACATTTGATGCTGCCCGACATCTGTAGTGACGACCGCGTCCCCGTTTGTCATTTCATATACCTGCTCAATGAGGCGTTGGGGAGATAGCACATCATGAGCCTGGTTATACCAGAAAGGATATTCCCTTTTATAAGACCGGAGATGATGGTGCCAGGCATCAAAATCAGGTTTTTCTGCTTCATGCTGCAGAAGTTTTGCGAGAGCCTGCCTGGCATCGGCTACAATCGGGATCTGTGTTTCAACGTTCTTCCCTATTTCAGCCGGGTCGATATCAATGTGGACCACTTTTGCCCGTGGCGCAAAGGTAGCGAGATTCCCGGTCAACCTGTCATCGAATCGTGCACCGATATTGATAAGCAAGTCGCATTCATGAAGGGCCATATTGCTCGCATAGCATCCGTGCATACCGGCCATCCCCAGAAACAGCGTATGATCTGCCGGGAATCCGCCTAAACCGAGGAGGGTGTGGATCACCGGGATGTCATATTGTTCTGCGAATGCTTTCAATTCCTCTGTTGCCTTTCCGTGCAGGACTCCCGCTCCCGCTAAAATGACGGGCTGTTTCGAAACCTTGATGGCATCCACCAGCTTCTTGATCTGGAGGGGATTCGGGAAGAAATTAGGCTGATACCCCGGTAAGTCCATTTCCACTTCATGTACGAGGATGGCTTGCTGCAGGGTCAGATCTTTCGGAATATCGACAAGTACCGGTCCTGGCCTTCCAGTTGAAGCAATGTGAAAAGCTTCCTTTACGATTCTCGGTAAATCCTTGATATCCCGAACCTGATAATTATGCTTTGTGATCGGCATCGTGATGCCAACTACGTCCGCTTCCTGAAATGCGTCCGTCCCGATGACCCCTGACGCCACCTGCCCTGTAAAGATGACCAGTGGAAGGGAATCCATCATGGCATCGGCAATCCCTGTCACAAGATTCGTCGCTCCCGGTCCCGATGTGGCAATGACGACACCCGGTTTTCCTGATACACGGGCATATCCTTCCGCAGCGTGGATGGCCCCTTGCTCATGACGGGCGAGTACATGCCTGATCGGGGCTTTGTAAAGAGCATCGTAAATCGGCAAGACCGCCCCCCCTGGATACCCAAACAGAATCTCAACCTTTTCCTCCTTTAAAGCCTTCATGAGCATATCTGCACCGTTGACGTTTTCTGTTCGTGTCTGTAAAGCCGGTTCCGCCTCTACCTTCGCTCTCATCGCCTATCTCTCCTCTCCTTTTTTCATTACTATGATTGGTTTTTCCCTGAGCATTTTTCATCCAATTCATTCAAACAAAAAAGACCTTTCCACCCACTACGACAGAGTTCATCTTTCGCAGGGGCGAAAAGGTCTTTATCCTTTCCACGGTACCACCCTCATTCAGAGACGCCTGATAGCATCTCCCTTTACAGGCTGATCGGTTTCACCAGCCTTTGTTTTTGTAACGAGTATCATCTACTCGATCGTTCCTACTTGAGAGGTTCAGAACGATACTCAGAGGGGATGTCGGTATTGGTTGTATTACTGGTTCGCAGCACCACCAGCTCTCTGAAAATACGATGTCCAATCCTTTTACCTCTTCAACGCTTTACTCTATTCCGTTTTCAAAATCCCGCCTGTGCTTGCTGATGTGACAAGCTTGGCATATCGTGCCAAGTATCCTTTTTTGATTTTCGGAGATGGCTGTGTCCACTCCTGTTGTCTGAACGTCAACTCTTCTTCTGATACCATCAAGGAAATCGTTCGATTCGTCAGATCTATGAAAATAGGGTCTCCATTTTCCACGATGCCGATTGGTCCTCCTTCAGCCGCTTCCGGTGAGACGTGACCGATTGAAATGCCCCGCGAGGCACCTGAGAATCTGCCGTCTGTTATGAGGGCGACCTTTTTTTCGAGGCCCCTTCCGGCAATGGCTGCTGTTGGTGCGAGCATTTCAGGCATCCCTGGACCGCCCTTTGGCCCTTCATACCTGATGACCACGACATGCCCTTCTTTCACTTCTCCACTTTCGATTCCGGCAAGGGCACCATCCTGAGATTCATAGACAATCGCTTCTCCCATGAATGTTTTAATGGATGGGTCGACTGCCCCTACTTTGATGACCCCGCCGTTTGGAGCGATATTCCCGAAGAGGACGGATAATCCTCCGACTGGACTGTGGGCATTCTCCCTGCGACGGATGACATCATCATTTTGAATATGGGCCTCCTTTACATTTTCATAGAGTGACTTTCCTGTTACCGTGATGCGATCCTTGTGTACGGCTTCCATTTCACAAAGCTCTTTAATGATGGCGCTGACCCCACCGGCATTATGGACATCCTGCATGGAGTAATCGGAAGCTGGACTTATCTTGGATAGGTACGGAACCCGTTCTGCCACTTTATTGATCCGGTTGATGTCATAGTCGATTTCCGCCTCATTGGCAATCGCTAATGTGTGAAGGACGGTATTCGTTGAACCTCCCATGGCCATGTCTAAGGCGAATGCATCATCAATGGTGTCTTCTGTTATGATATCTCTTGGCTTAATATCTTTTTTCACCATTTCCACAAGATATTTAGCTGCGTCCTTAATCAACTGATGCCGTTCTTCAGAAGTCGCTACAATCGTCCCATTTCCCGGAGGAGCCATTCCGAGCATCTCCATCAGGGAATTCATGGAATTCGCTGTGAACATTCCTGAGCACGATCCGCATGTCGGACATGCATTGGCCTCGATATCAAGAAGCTGTTCTGCTGTCATCCTTCCTGACTGATGGGCACCTACCCCTTCAAATACAGATACGAGTGATAATGGTTTTCCTTCACTTGATACCCCTGCTTCCATCGGTCCTCCCGATACGAAAACGGAAGGGACATTGGTTCTGACTGATGCCATGAGCATCCCCGGAGTGATCTTGTCACAATTCGGGATGTAGAATACCCCGTCAAACCAGTGGGCATTGATGACGGTTTCTGCTGAGTCAGCGATCAATTCGCGACTTGGTAATGAGTACCTCATTCCGATATGTCCCATTGCGATCCCGTCATCCACACCGATTGTGTTGAATTCGAACGGGATTCCTCCTGCTTCCCGGATCGCTTCTTTCACAACCTGGGCAAATCCATTTAAATGCATATGACCCGGGATGATATCAATGTAGGAGTTACATACTCCGATAAACGGTTTTTCCAGGTCTTCGAGTTTTACTCCCGTTGCATACAGCAAACTGCGGTGGGGAGCTCTGTCAATTCCTTTCTTGATCATGTCACTTCGCACGTCATCACCTCCAACTTAGCCGACTTGAGCATTTTGTTTGTAAACTTTTCTTCCATCCTGCGTGACAGTGTTTCTGAACTCCTGTAATAATTGGGTTGTATACTTTCCAGGCTTACCTTCTCCGATTACCCGTCCGTCCACTTTCACAACGGCAATGACCTCGGCGGCGGTTCCTGTCAGGAACACCTCATCTGCTGTGTACACATCATGACGGGTAAACACTTCCTCTTTCATCTCGAATCCTAATTTTCCGGCAATTTCAATGATGGCGTTGCGGGTAATCCCTTCAAGGGCCCCTACATATCCAGGCGGCGTGAGGATCTTTCCTTTTTTGACAATGAAGATATTGTCCGCCGAACCCTCAGCTACGTATCCTTGATCGTTCAACATCAGTGCTTCGCTTACACCGGCCAGGTTCGCTTCGATCTTAACGAGAATGTTATTTAAATAGTTTAAGGATTTAACCTTTGGTGAAAGAACATCCGCACGATTTCGACGGCTTGCTACTGTCACGATATCTATGCCCGTTTCGTATAAGCTTTTAGGGAATAGGGCTAATTGTTCTGCAATGACGATGATTTGTGGCTTTCTACAAGTAAATGGATCCAATCCCAGGTTTCCAACACCTCTAGAAATGACCACACGTATGTAGGCATTTTCCAGCTGATTTTTTTTCAATGTATCGACGATGATGTCACTCATTTCTTCTTTGGACACCTCGATATGCAGCATGATGGATTTCGCAGAGTCGTAAAGGCGATCAACATGTTCTTCCAGACGGAATACGTTTCCATCGTACATTCGAATCCCTTCGAACACTCCATCTCCATATAGAAAACCATGGTCGTACACAGATACAACTGCGTCTTCCTTTTTTACAAATTGTCCGTCTAAGTAGATCCACTGTTCGTTCATGTTCATCATTCCTTTCCAGCCTGTTATTTATTTGATTATTCAGAAATTTACTCATGCAACGGAAGTGCGTTGACTAAAGAAAGCCTGGCGTGCGGCTTGATTCGGATTTCACTGCCGCTTCCTGGTGGCTCAAGATTTTTTTATTGAGGACAATATTACTCCCGTTTTCCGGGTAGGTCAACAGGCTTTTGGTAAATTATTTGACTATTTAGATTAGTCTGATTATAAGTAAACGCTTACATCTTTGTCCTAATAGAGTTTGTTACATAAAAAACTTTTTTGAGATTTTTTTATTTTCGGAGGAAAAGCAAGCTCCAAATCAGGCATGGATGCATGACCTATATTTTTCGACAAAATCCTATGGGAATGGGGGTTCGGGGAGTTTAGACACCTGTGTAAAGGTAGAGGATATTCTCATTGAAAAATCCCAGATGAGAATAACACTTTCTATTTAAGAGAGTGTATGTATGATTATTCATTTAAAATAGGATGAACTCCTTCATTTACGGTATGACAATAGATTATATTTTCACCATCTTTTCAGCATCTAACTGCGATTGTATATTCCCTTTTGTCTTGGATAATCTTCCGCACAGAAAGATATTTTCCCACTTTAGACATCCTTCTTTTTTAAACTCTGTACAAATAAAAAAGAATCAATCCAAAATCTTTGGATTGATTCTTTTCCTACACCCACGTAAACATATACTTTGGATCTTCGACATCCTTTGCTTTCTTTACGATCTTCAGCGGCTTGAACGTATCGATCATGACAGCGAGCTCCAACGTTTCCTTTTTCCCGATGCTCGCTTCCGTCGTTCCTGGATGAGGGCCGTGTGGAATACCGCTCGGATGAAGGGTGATCGATCCTTCCTTGATTCCCTTTCGGCTCATGAAGTTTCCTTCCACATAGTACAGAAGCTCATCACTGTTCACATTGCTATGATTATAGGGAGCAGGGATTGACTCCGGATGGTAATCGTATAATCTCGGTACAAAAGAACATACGACAAAATTATGCCCTTCAAACGTTTGGTGAACAGGCGGCGGCTGATGGACACGGCCAGTGATCGGCTCGAAATCCTCAATGTTGAAAACCCATGGATACAAGTATCCATCCCATCCGACTACGTCCAGAGGATGATGATTCAATACATGGGAATGAAGTGCTCCCCTGGATTTAGTGATCACCTCGAACTCTCCCTTTTCATCCATGGTTGCAAGGGTCTCAGGCCCTCGTAAGTCCCGTTCACAAAACGGACTGTGCTCGAGTAGCTGTCCATACTCATTGCGATAACGGCGAGGCGTGGTGATTTGACTGAAGGACTCGACAATGAGCATCTTCGTCTCTTCTTCAGGAACGACGCGGTAGATGGTGCCAATCGGAATCACCACGTAATCCCCTTTTCCATACGTGATCGTTCCGAACATGGTCTCCACTTTTCCTTTCCCGAAATGGATATAAAGCATTTCATCCCCATCACCATTCCGGTAAAAGCTTGTCATCTCTTCCGTAACATAAGCCGTTCCGATCAACAGATCCGAATTCCCCAGTAAATACTCCCGACTCTTTAACGCACATCCTTTTTTCTCGACTTTGTCTGTAAAGAAATGTCGGTGACGCAAAGCACCCTCTTCTTCAAATTCCGGCATATAACTCCCCAGATACTCTGTTTTCGCCACAGCCGTCGGCAAATGATGATGATACAAAATGGACTGAGTCCCTGAAAAACCTTTTGTTCCCATGACCTGCTCCCTGTAGAGCGTGCCATCATCCTTTTTAAACATGGTGTGACGTTTATGAGGTATATTCCCCAGTTGACGATAGTACATGCTCTTCCTCCTCTCTTCTCATGGCAATCGTATTCCGCAAAACTCCCAGTCCCGTAATTTCCAATTCCACTATATCCCCCGGCTTCAACCACGGATGTGTTTCAGGCCCGAGTTCTAAGATACATCCTGTACCTACAGTACCGGATCCGATGATCTCACCTGGGTACAGGGTGACGTCTTTCGATGCGCGCTCGATCATGTCTCTAAATGTATAATGGATATCCTCGTAATTTCCCTCGGATAGGAGCTTCCCATTCACCTTCGCCGTCATGGCCAAGTCGTAACGGTCACCGTTGCGATAAACTTCCAGTTCATCCTTTGTCACTAGATACGGGCCGATCGATGTGGCAAAATCCTTCCCCTTCGCTGGACCAAGTCCGACTTTCATTTCATGCTTCTGAAGGTCTCTGGCACTCCAGTCATTCATGATGACATATCCAAAGATATGGTCTTCTGCCTTGTCTCTTGAAATGTTCCTGCCTTCTTTCCCGATGACACAGGCGATTTCCAGTTCGTAATCAAGCCACTCGCAGCCTGAAGGTATTTCGATGGAATCGAGAGGGCCCTTTACAGCCAAATGATTTGTGAAATAGAAGACAGGGATGTCATACCACTCCGGCACCACATCCAGTCCCCTTCGCTTTCTGGCTGTTTTCACATGCTCTTCAAATGCATAGAAATCTCTGATGCTGACAGGTCTTGGAATCGGTGACTTCAGTGTGACTTCACGTAATGAATACACTCCCTCGTTCACGGTTGAAAAAGCGCCTAGCTCTTTCATTCCTTTCAGGCCTTCATCACCAAGATTGATGATGGATAACAAATCTTTAGGAAGAGAGCCTCCACTAACAACATGAATGTCTGCGACCACTTCACCCTGAACCATTCCTGCCCGTGCTTCTCCTTCTTTCTCAAAGCTAACCAATTTCATGCGTCATCACCTTTTTCGAATCAATTCAAATGAATCGGATAATGGTTTGGTATACATCTGACCGGCAAGCCTTCCTACCGGTTTGAGTTTCTCTGAATCTATTTTTCCGTCGTAATAAAGATCATCATTGATCCTCACACATTCTACTTTCCCGATGACAAGACTTCCTGCACCAGGATGATCGCCGAAGTGAAGGACCTCATGAAGAACGCATTCTAATTGGACCTTGCTTTCAGATACTCCAGGAGGCTTAACGGTGATGGATTCTTTCTTCGTAAGCCCTGCTTGCACGAATTCGTCAATGCCCGGATCAAATTCTATGGCACAGTTGTTCATTTCCTCTACAAACTCTTCACTGACGATATTGATGACAAATTCCTTCGTGCTTTCGATATTTTCAAGGGTATCCTTTTTGCTTCCATCCTTTCCCCGTCTCATGGGAGAGAAGCAGACGAGCATAGGCTCTGCACAGATCGCCGTAAAGAAACTGTAAGGTGCAAGATTGGCATGGCCTTGTTTATCAAGGGACGAAACAAAGGCGATCGGCCGTGGCAAAATCGAGCCGATCATCAATTTATAGGCTGACTGCCACTCGAGTGTCTCTGGTTTGATATCCATTCAGTTCACCCCTTCATTTTGTAAAATGGTTTCCAGCGCATGAATGAACCTTTTATTATCCTCTTCCGTTCCAATCGTCACCCGGACCGTTGTCGGATACCCGAGAAGTGTTCCAGAACGGACGACGAGTCCCCTTTTCACCAACTCATAGGAAACGATGTCTCCATTCAGCCCCGTGTCGACCATGATAAAGTTCGATTGGGAAGGGAAATAGGAAACGCCCAAACGGTTAAATTCAGATTCCAAATATAGACGTCCTTGTTCATTCTTATGAGTACACTCCCTAATGAACCCTTGATCTTCCAGTGCAATGATCGCCGATTTCTGGGCTACCGCATTCACATTGAAGACATCCTTCACTTTACGGAGTTGTTCAGCTATTTCTTCATTCATGACACCGAACCCGACCCTTAGTCCGGCAAGGCCATATATTTTCGAAAATGTCCTCAGGACGATCAGATTTTCGAACGAGGCCAGAAGAGGCAGGGTTTCAAGGTAGTCATCGGTTGTCACATATTCCATATAAGCTTCATCCACCACCACTAATATATGTGAAGGTACACTTTCGATAAATTGCAGGAGCTCTTTTTTTCCAACAATCGTTCCTGTCGGATTGTTCGGGTTACACACAAAGATCAGCTTCGTGTTAGAAGTGATATGGTCATGCATACCCTGTAAATCATGTGTTCCATTCACTAGAGGGACAATGACAGCAGTACCGCCTTCCAACAACACATTCGTCTGATACCTCGGAAACGTAACATCAGCCATGATGGCTTCCTCACCAGGGCTTACATAAGTCCTGGTCAACAGACGGATCACTTCATCCGAGCCATTACCGAATACCAGCTGTTCTGTCGGGACTCCCAGGAACGCTGAAACTTTATGACCAAGATCGACCGCCGCCCCGTCCGGATACAAAAACAGGTCGCTTCCGTTCTCTTTGAACCACTGCTTCACTTTCGGGGAGCACCCATATATATTTTCATTTTCAGACAGTTTTCTGATCGAGCTTAAGTTATGCTCCTTCTGTAAATCCCCAAGCGTCTTTCCCAGCACATATGGAGCGATATGCGTGACCGCTTCTCTCGTTTTGAATTTTAACGTCATACATGGATCCCCGCTTTCCTCATGGATGAAGGGGGTCGACTCACGTGTTAGCTTGTCTTCCATTTTTAATATCGCACCTGTAATATGGACGATATTAAGCGTAGAAGCAGCTAATCTCTCCATGAGTTAACCCCCTGACCGGTCCTTTGACCCCCGTTATCTATTCTCTATCTATCTATTTTTATGATTTATAGATTTCCTCTGCGTTCCTGCTCGCGTTCGATGGATTCGAAAAGTGCTTTGAAGTTTCCTTCCCCGAATCCCCTTGCCCCTTTGCGCTGAATCACTTCAATGAATAAAGTAGGACGATCCACGATAGGCTTCGTGAAAATTTGAAGCAGGTATCCTTCGTCATCGCGGTCAACTAAAATATTCAACTCTTTGATTTTCGAAATCTCTTCATCTATTTCCCCGACACGCTCTGAAAGCATTTCGTAGTAGGAATCAGGAGTATTGAGGAACTCCACGCCATTTTCTTTCAGGATACCGACTGTTTTCACGATATCTTCCGTTAAGATCGCAATATGCTGAACTCCCGGACCACCGTAGAATTCAAGATATTCCTGGATTTGTGATTTGCGTTTTCCTTCAGCCGGCTCATTGATCGGGAATTTGATGCGTCCGCCATTATGCATGACCTTGGACATAAGCGCTGAATATTCGGTTGTAATGTCTTCGTTGGTGAAATGACGCATTTCCTTGAAGCCCATCACTTTTTCGTAATACTCAACCCACTCTTCCATGCTTTCCACGTTTCCAACTACGTGATCGACAGCGATGATACCGGCATCTTCGTGTTTAAGGGCTGAATCATACTTTTCAAATCCAGGCATGAAGACCCCTTTATAATCTTTCCGCTCCACAAGGGTATGAATCGTATCCCCGTATGTACCAATGATGGCTTTTTTCACTTTTCCATTATCATCTTCAAGGGTGGATGGAGGCATGATTTCAATGGCGCCTCTGGAAACAGCTCCTGTGTAAGCCTTTTCAACATCATCCACTACAAGGGCGATGTCTTTGATTCCGTCTCCGTGATGCTTCACGAATTGGGACACACGGCTTCCTTCGTGCAGGCTTCCTGTAATTACCAAACGGACTTTATTTTGTTGCAGTACATAGGATACTGTGTCGCGGTTCCCCGTTTCCAGACCTGAATAGGCAACCGTCTTAAAGCCGAAAGCCGTACAGAAGAAATGAGCCGCCTGTTTCGCATTTCCTGTATAGTACTCTAAATAGTCAACATCTCTTACCGGAAATACATCTTCTACTTTTACCTCTTTTTTTGCTACATTTTCTTGCATGCTAATCCCTCCATTAAACGTTTGTATATTCTGAATATTATATTAAATAGTTTCACAGAACTTCTCAAGAGCGGCTAGTAAAGCTTAAACGCTTCTCTGTAATGAAGTCCGTCCCTTTTTTACCTGACCGGTTCTTTTTTTCGGGGAGGCATGTGCACGGCATCATCTTTTAATCCCTCGACTGCTTCAAGTAGACTTTCATTCATACTCGGATGGGGATAAAGTGGAAAACGATAGTCTTCATCCCGTGCTGCCATTTCAAGTCCGAGCACACCGGAAGTGATCATCTCGACTGCTCCCATGCCCATCATATGAATACCAAGGATTACATCCGTTTCACTGTCTGACACGACTTTCACGAATCCATCCTTCTCCCCTGTGAGTTGTGCGTACCCATTTCCTCTGACCGGATTTTCACTCACCGTGACCGAATAGCCTTGCTTCCGTGCTTCCTCCTCGGTAAGTCCCACACACGCAATCGGCGTACTCATCTGCACCACCGTCGGCACAAACTGAAGGTCCACTTCCACTTTCCCCCCCGCCATTGCCTCCGCTGCTACCTTCCCCTGCTTGATTGCCTTCACTGCGAGGGACGGACCTTCCGTCGCATCCCCAATCGCCCAAATATGCGGAATGGAGGTCCGTCCCTCCCGATCTGTCCGGATATACCCCTGCTCCGTTGTTTCCATGCGGAGACGGTCGAGGCCGAGTTCCGCCAGGTTTGGCTTTACTTTTCCACTAACGACAAAGTGAGAGCCTTCAATGGACACCGTCTCTCCATTTTCTTTGACCAATTCTACGATGACGTGTCCGTCCCTCTCATTGACCGCTCGCAGCAGGGAATCTTTGATTACATTGATTTTCTGTTTTTTCAGCTGCCTGGACAGTTCTTTTGTGATGGCGGAGTCAAATGAAAACTCCCCATTGAATACAAGGGTGACACGGCTTCCCAATGTGGAGAAAACAGAAGCAGTTTCCAGTGAAATATAATCGGCCCCATAAATGATCAGTTCTTCGGGGATTTCCTCTAATTGAAACATCTCCCTTTCCTTCAGAATCCGGTCGGCAACAAACTTGATGCCTTCTGGATAATAAAAATCACCGCCTGTTGCCACAATGGCCGCTTTAAAATTGAAGAGGGTAAACTCATGACCGTTTTCAACCCCGATACGGGATTCAGACAGGAAGGAAGCCGCCCCTTTGACAACCTCAACCTTATTCGCTTTGCACAATGACTCCACACCTGTTCGAAGCTGGGATATTTTTTTATTTTTATAGACCTGAAGAGAAGAAAGATTCGCTGCCAATTCTCCAAATTCCATTCCCATTTCCTTCAGATGCTTCGTTTTTTTGAATTCCTGGGCAAAATGTGTGAATACCTTTGACGGGATACATCCTTTATTCAAACAGGTTCCACCGAGATCCTCCCGCTCGATCAATGTCACCTGTCTACCGAGGCAAGCAGCCCTTATGGCTGCGTGATAACCCCCGGGACCTCCACCGATAACGACAACATCTTTGTCTTCCGTAATCTCTCCCACTACCATTTACATCAACTCCAGAAGCATGGATTGAGGGTGTTCAATCAGATCGCTTAATCGATTTGTAAATTTCACGGCCGTCCCACCGTCCACCACTCTATGATCAAAGGACATGGAGACATTCATCATGGAGCGGACGACAATTTCGTCCTTATCATTCACCATTGGACGCTTCTTCGTTTTATGAAATGCAAGCAGGGCCACTTCCGGCTCGTTAATGATCGGAGTCGCACCGATCGATCCGTTCAACGGGCCTACATTACTGACCGTAAAGGTACCACCTTTGATCTCTTTCATGGTTAACTTGCCATCTTGAGCTTTGATGGTCAGATCCTTCATTTCATCGTGAATGTCCTTCATCGTTTTCCTTTCGACTTGCTTGATGACAGGAACGATCAGTCCCTCCTCTGTGTCGACTGCAATCCCAATATGATGATGAGGCTGAAGCTCGACGCACTCCCCCTCTTCATTGAGGCGGGCATTGAAGATTGGGAACTCTTTTAAACAAACAGAAATAGCTTTGATAAAGTAAGCTCCCATGGAGATGGACCCGCCCCCCGCTTTCATCGTATCTTTCCAGGTTAATAGATTCGTCACGTCGATTTCTTCAAAATGGGTACAGTGAGGAATCGTTCTGAGAGACTGCGACATCTTGGACGCGATTTGTTTGCGTCTGCCACGGAAAGGGATGGTCTTCGCTTCCATTACAACTGCGGCCCCAGGCGCTACAAGTGCACGTTCTTCTACCTCCTCGGAAGCTGTCGCCCTTTCCCCTTTCATATAGAGGAGTACATCCTCATCAACGATTCTCCCCCCGGCTCCTGAACCCCTCACTTCTTCTATATTGACGCCATTTTCCCTGGCGATTTTCCTTGTATACGGTGAAGCAAGGATCCTTTTTTTGGTTACTATATGAGTGGTTTCCGGAACATTCCGCCGGCTGCCGGTGGGAAGAGCCTGTTCTTTTTCCATCAACAGGACCGTCGATCCAACCGGGATCGTCTCCCCTTCATTTACCGTAAACTTCTTGATCACACCTGAAAATGGCGCAGGGATCTCCGCCGTCATTTTATCTGTTTGAACCTCTACCAGTGGTTGATCCGCTTTGACGATATCCCCCACTTTCACAAGAAAGTGATTGATATTGGCTTCGGTCATTCCTTCCCCAATATCGTGAAGCTTAACTTCCATGAACTCCCTCCTTGTCTAATAACGTGCCACTTTTTCCACTGCAGCAAGCACTCGTTTACTGTCAGGTAAATAGAAATCTTCAAATCCGAAATAAGGAACCGGCGTATCGAACCCTGTCACGCGCTCAGTCGGCGCTTTCTGATATAAAAAGGATGTGTCATTGATAATCGCAAGCACATCATTCCCCACTCCGCCAGTTGCGTGGGCTTCATGGACAACCACCGTTCTTCCCGTCTTCTGGACAGAGCTTGAAATGAGGTCCTTATCAAGGGGATAGAGTGTCCTAAGGTCAAGCACCTCGCAGGAAATCCCTTTGTCCGCCGCTTCCCTGGCTGCATCCTCCGCTACTTTCACCATTGCACCCCATGCAATGATCGTGACGTCTTCACCCTCCGTGACCACTTTGCCCTTCCCGATTTCCACAGTGTACTTCTCTTCCGGCACTTCTTCTTTAGACGACCGGTAACATCTCATCGGTTCCAGGAAGAGAACCGGATCCGGATCTTCGATGGCGGCAATCAAGAGCCCCTTTGCGTCGTATGGTGATGACGGGCAGACCACCTTGATTCCCGGCATGTGGGTGAAAAGGGCTTCTGTACTATCAGAATGAATCTCGGGCGCACGGACTCCGGCCCCATAAGGAGCCCTGATCACAAGTGGACAGCTGAAATGCCCAAGGGTACGGGCACGGATTCTCGATGCATGCGTCATGATTTGTTCGTATGCAGGATAAATGAACCCTAAAAATTGGACCTCTGTCACGGGACGGAAGCCGTTCAATCCCATTCCGATGGCCGCTCCGATAAAGCCTGCTTCACTTAAGGGTGTATCAAGAACCCGGTCTTCACCAAATTCCTGTTGCAGGCCGTCAGTCGCCCGGAATACGCCGCCATTCGTACCGATGTCCTCACCCATCAACAGGACCTCTTCGTTTTCCTGAAGCATCACTCTCATCGCTTCCGTAATGGCCTGAACCATCGTCAATGTCTTCATTTTCGTTAAGGTGCTCATTCTATTCACCTCTCAATTGCTCAAGGAGCTTTTCTTTTTGTTCCTGAATCGTCCAGGTTGGAGTGGCAAACACATAATCGAAGATCACACTCGGATCTGCTGGCGGATAGGCTTCCAGCTCCCCGACAGCCAGGTCCACTTCCTTCGCATATTCCGTTTGAACCGAGTTCATCCATTCCTCGTCGACCCATCCTCTTTCTTTCATGAAGTTCGATAAACGGTCAAGGGGATCGTTATCCTTTCGACGGCTCTCGCTTTCCTTTTGATCACGATATTTCGCCGGATCATCGGCAGTCGTATGGGCCCCATATCTCCACGTCACGGATTCAATCAAGGTAGGTCCGTCCCCGTTTCTCGCTCTCTCCAATGCTTTCAATGTTTCAAAATAAACAGCAAAAACATCATTGCCGTCGATGCGTACGCTTGGAATGTCATAGGCCAGTGCTTTCTGGGCTATGGTTTTCGTTTTCATTTGCTTCTGAATGGGAACGGAAATGGCGTATTGATTATTTTGATTGAAAAAGACTACAGGAGCTCCCCAAACGCTTGCCAGATTCAATCCTTCATGAAAATCCCCTTCAGAAGTAGCCCCATCACCAAAATAGACGATCGCCGCATTTCGGGTCCCTTTCCTCTTCTCCGCATACGCCGCCCCTACAGCGTGTGGAAGCTGAGTGGCAATCGGGATGCCTGGTGTGAAGATATTCTTTCCTTCAGGAGGCACGCATCCTTCATTCCGACCTTTCCAGAAAAGAAGAATATGGAGAAGGGAATGACCGAACGTCATGGTGGCGCCATGATCACGATAGGACGGGAACAGCCAGTCTTTCTCCTGTAGGGCAAGTGCACTTCCCACCTGGGAGGCCTCCTGTCCTTCATAGGGCGCGTACGTTCCGATGCGTCCCTGCCTTTGCAAACTTACCGCTTTACGATCAAAGGTGCGGATTCTGATGAGATGCCGGTACATCTTGCGGGCCAAGTCTTCTGAAATGTCTTTTTCATACTCGCTTTGAATGAGTCGTCCTTGTTGGTCCATGACCTGGACCAGTTGAAATTTCTCGATCATTTCATCACCTCTTGTGGTGCTTTATTGGTGGTGCATTGATATTCTTATTAAAAAATAACTGGATTTAGCTTTTCCTGAGGCAATTCAGAAGTGAAATTGTATGGGTAGTGCCACCAGAGCTCTTTAAGAATGAAAAATGCCTGCATTATTGTGCTTTTGATTATTCTGTAGAGTAACTTGTGCCACTTTCCATGAAACTTGTGCCACTTCCGAGAAAACTTGTGCCACTTTGACTGTTTGTTGTGCCAAATTGTGAACACCCCTATGTTGATATTACGTTCTAACCGACCACTTCGGACGTTTCGCATGAGAGAAGAAGCTGTTTCTTCTCGTACGCGCATGGATCCGGTCCTCGCAGAAACGGTTGGCCGCTTCCACCGTGGTCATATGTTCATTTTCTGATTGCAGATATATATATTGAAGGCTGTTATAGATGGCACTTGTCTTTTGCAGTACACGTTCTTTGTTCGGTTCGTATAATTCGTCGGCTACCTGGATCAACCCTCCAGCATTGACGATGTAATCAGGAGCGTAGAGGATCCCTTTTTCATGAAGCTTCATCCCATGGGACAGATCCAATAGCTGGTTATTGGCTGACCCTACTACTGCTTTGACTTTCAGTTGATCCACCGTGTGATCATTGATGATTCCACCAATGGCGCAAGGGACGAAGACATCAGCATCGACAGAGTAGATCTCTTCGCCTGATACGACCTTTAGGGCCGCTCCCATGGTTTTTGCTCTTGCAACCAGCTGATCGATGGACCTTTGGCTGATATCCGTTACATAAAGGTCTGCTCCCTCTTCCAACAGACGCTCAGCTACTTTAAATCCTACTTTCCCAAGACCCTGAATCGCATAGCTTTTCCCGTGAAGATCTTTTGAACCCCATACGTTCTGGTTGGTCGCCTGCAAACCATAGATGACCCCCATGGCAGTCGGGATGGATGAATCGCCGCTTCCTCCGTACTCTTCATTGACTCCTACAATACAATTCGTTTCTTTCAAAGCGAATACAAAGTCCTCCGGGGTGGTTCCCATGTCTGTCCCTGTATAAAATCGTCCGTTAAGGGATTCAACAAATTGACCGAAGGCACGGAACAGTTCGGGGTGTCTGTCTTTTTCAGGATCACCGATTATGACGGCCTTTCCCCCGCCGAAGTCCACATCGGCTGCCGCACATTTGTAGGTCATCCCTTTTGAAAGACGGAGGACATCCTCAAGGGCTTCATCCACCGAGGCATACGGTCTCATCCGACATCCGCCAAGTGCTGGTCCAAGAGTGGTGTTATGTATGGCGATGATCGCTTTAAGGCCGGTTTCTTCATCATTACAGAATACAACCTGTTCATGGTTTTGTATCTTTTGGAACATATCCATGTCATTTCCCCCTGTAATCCCTCTATTTGTAACCGCTTTCACTTTTGTCGATACTTGTGTCACTGATTTTCCTCCTTCTCCTAATTGATCAAAAAGTGGATCAATACTTTTCTTGTATTCTTTCTTTGATCTTCTCTTTGGGTAGCACCACTTGTTTCACTTCACCTTCACCAATGACTTTGCCATTCTCTTTATCTATGACAGTCACTTCGGTCAGGATGATATTGCGTTCATATGTTATGACGTTCGCTTTAATTTCAAGAGAGGAACCTGACTTCGCCGGAGCCATATGCTCCACGTTCACCTTTGCTCCCATCCCTTCCTCATGATCTTCCAAATAGGGCAGAATGATCTTCCTGGACGCCCATTCCATGTGATACACCATGGAAACCGTTGAATACACAGGGTGGACCACGTTTCCTTCGAACCGGGCATACATGCCGGGGGTTACTACTGCCGATACAACGGCGGTGTGTCCAACTGCTAATCCAGACTTCATTGCTTTCCCCCCTTTAAACCAACGAATAATACATTTTTATATAACGTTAATTCAACGATATAATAACATTTTGTTTTATAAATAGTCAATAAATTGTTAAAATATTTAAAATATTATATTAATATAAGTTATGCAGAGGGACGGACCTTCAGTGAAGCTGAAGGTCCGTCCCTCTCTCCTTTAACGCAAAAAAGTAACGGGAGATAGTCCCGTTACTTTTTTGTAGAAGGTTGTATTTTCCTCTTACCCTAGGAAAGAAGCGCGCGGTCACTTGCCAACTTACTGCCGCGGATCCGCTGGAATTCGTGGAGAAGTCCCTCGACGGTGAGGTGCTTCTTCTCGTCTTCATTCACTTCCAATATGATCTGTCCTTTATCCATCATGATCAAGCGGTTACCAAGATCCAATGCCTGCTGCATATTATGGGTAACCATCAATGTTGTAAGCTTATACTTCTCGACAATCTCCTTCGTCAGGTTCGTAATAAGGTCCGCTCTGGCTGGGTCCAGCGCTGCCGTATGTTCATCCAGAAGTAAGATTGACGGCTCTGTGAAGGTCGCCATCAACAGGGAGAGGGCCTGCCTCTCACCACCTGATAACAAACCCACCTTGGCGTTCAAGCGATTCTCAAGTCCCAGGTGGAGGGATTCAAGTACTTCTTTAAAGAAGAGCTTCCGTTTCTTGGTGACCCCCATCTTAAAGGTCCGGGTCCGATTACGGGAATACGCCATGGCCAGATTTTCCTCGATGGTCATGGAAGGTGCCGTCCCCGCCATGGGATCCTGGAAAACGCGGCCGATCAGCTTTGAGCGTTTGTACTCAGAAACCCTTGATACATCGTGATCATCAATCAGGACATTTCCGATATCAGGAAGGAGGACACCTGAAACGATATTCATCAGTGTCGATTTCCCCGCACCGTTACTGCCGATGACAGTGACGAAATCCCCTGGCTTCAGAGAGAGCTGGATATCATCGAGGGCGATTTTTTCATCGGGTGTCCCTTCATTGAATACCTTATGAATTCGATTTAACTGTAACACCGCCATCACCCTTTCTTTCCGATATCGTGGCTTTCGTTACCCGTTCTGTCATTCGCTGTGCTTTTCGTTTCTTATCCTTATAGCGCTCCATCACTTTAGGCATGACAAGGGCCAGAATGACGATGGTCGCTGTGATCAGCTTCATATCCCCTGTTTCGAGGAAATCCACCCTGAGCGCCATGGATACGACTAACCGGTAGATAATCGCTCCCCCTATAACGGCTAATGTCGTGCGGGCGATGGACTTCGTTCCGAATAACGCCTCACCGATGATGACAGAAGCAAGTCCGATGATGATCATCCCGATCCCCATCCCGACATCTGCAAACCGGCTGTACTGGGCAATCAAAGCACCGGATAGTGCGACCATCCCATTCGATATTCCCAAGCCAAGAATGATCATCAGGTTGGTATTGGCAGAGAAGCTGCGAATCATCCGCTGATTATCCCCAGTCGCCCTAAGAGCCAATCCGATTTCCGTTTTCAGAAATGCGTCTGTCAAAAACTTGATCACAAGCGTGATGATTGTCATGATGAATAATATGCTCCACGTTCCAGGAACAGGTTCTCCCAGACCGACGGCAACCCACAATTTATTAAGGGCGGCATCGATTCCAAGGGGGGACCAAAATCCTTCCACTCCAGTAAACGCAGTGTCCTGACTAAGCAGGGGGACATTGGATCTCCCCATGATCCTGAGATTGATGGAATAGAGGGCAATCATCATTAAAATACCTGATAATAAGGCATTGATCTTACCAAATGTATGAAGTAATCCTGTTATACATCCTGCTAAAAATCCAATCACTATCGCTGTAAGAGTTGCGATAACGGGGTTTACGCCACTGACAATCATGGTGGCAGCGACAGCGGCTCCGGTTACGAAGCTGCCATCGACTGTTAAATCAGGAAAATCCAAAATCCGAAAGGACAAGTAGACTCCGAGGGCCATAATAGCGTAAATGATTCCAGATTCAAAGGATGCAAATATAGCTGTTGGCACGAATCATCATCCCTTCCTAATTTTCTTCTAAGAACTTCCCAAGATCTGACCAGGCTTCCTGTACTTCCACACCTTGTTCTTCAGCTGCTGCTTTGTTGAACATCAACTCGAAGTTTTCCGGGGCCTGCACAGGGATTTCAGAAGGCTTTTTCTCACCCTTTAAAATCTTCACTGCCATTAACCCTGTTTGGTAACCAAGATCTTCATAGTTGAATCCACTCGCTGCAATTGCGCCTTTTTTCAATGAATCGAGTTCCCCGACAAAAAGTGGGATATCTTTTTCATTCGCTACTGTGATGACGGACTCAAGTGCTGACACAACTGTATTATCTTTTGGGATGTAAATGGCATCGACTCTTCCAACAAGGGATTCTGTCGCCTGTTTAACATCAGCAGACGTTGATACTGTTGCCTCTGCCACTTCGACACCTGCTTCTTTAGCAAGCTTATTCACTTCAGCTACTTGAACAACAGCGTTTTGTTCGCCGGAATTATACACAACCCCGATCTTTTTCGCTTTCATTTCATCCGTAATGAAGTGGAGTGTTTTTGAAATGGCTTCCGGATGTGTATCCGTCGTCCCGGTAATGTTGTCACCAGGTTCATCAAAGGACTTCACCAGTTCAGCCCCAACAGGATCCGTAACAGATGTAAAAACGATCGGGATATCTTTCGTTGCATTCAGAGCAGTCTGTGCACTCGGGGTCGAGTTTGCAAAGATGAGGTCCACACCGTCCCCGACAAAGTTCTTTGCGATACTTTGTGAGTTACTTTGATCCCCTTGAGCGATTTGAACATCGTACTTAACGTTTTCCCCTTCTTTGAAACCGTTTTCAGTCAAAGCCTTCTTAAAACCTTCAAACGCTGCATCTAAAGACGGGTGTTCCACAATCTGGGTCACACCGATCACATATTGCTTCTCACCATCTCCATCACCGGAGCTCTTATCACTACCACATCCTGATAGAATAACCATTCCAAATAACATAGAGATCACAACAAGTAATAAACTCTTCTTCTTCACAGAAATCCCCCTTTTTCTCTTCCTGATATATGATCAGTAGTCTACTAGACTAGCAAATCCATGTATGATAAAAATATGAGCGAACGTAAATACAACGTTATAGTATCACTCCTGTCACAAAATAGTCAATAATATTCGGAAAATTTAAAAATTAATACTAGTATAGTCGGTTCGGAGAGGAATATCTAGAGGAAGTTGAGGGAAATTTTATGGTAGTGGAATGGATGTTGGTGTGGCATCATTGCTTTTAGCTGGCATTGTCCAATCGCTTTTGCAGTGGCAACTATGATTGCCCGACCTTTCACGAGGTGGCCAACTATTTACGATTCCGGCTTATTTGAAAGTTTTGTGCTATAGCTTTTGGACAGAAGCGCAGGATTTGTGAAGGAAATGGTTGAACTTGTGCCACTTCTTACTCAACTTGTCCCGGTCCCGCCTGAACTTGTGCCACTTTGTGAATTCAACTCAAAAAAGCGCTCTCCCCTCCAGGAGCAGCGCTTAAGAAACCTGCATCTATTAAAATTTCATTTCATTACTGGAAAGCTCTCTAAAGATCCCTTTTGCTTCCCTCATCATTCTCTGCAGTAGCTCTTCTACAGTCGGAATATCGGAAACAAGCCCGGACACTTGCCCTCCGTTGATAAAGCCCTGATCCAGTTTCCCTTCAAGCGCCCCGATCCGATGATAATCCTCTGAAGTCATCACACTGAAGTCTTCAAGAGCCACTCCCTCCTGCTCTCTTTGAAGCAATCCTGCAGCGTATGGCGTCTTCATCACCCGTCTCACCCTTCCGACAGAGCGGCCCACGATGACGGTGCTATCATCCTTTGCATTTACAAGAGTAGATTTATAGTTTTCATGAAAAGGGGCTTCCTGTGTCGCGATGAACCGTGTTCCCATCTGCACTCCGCTGGCTCCAAGGGCAAGCATGGAAGCAAGTCCACGGCCATCACCGATCCCCCCCGCTGCCACTACTGGAATCTTCACCGTATCAACGAGCTGAGGAATGAGCGCCAATGTGGTCGTTTCAAGATTTGAATTAATGCCGGCAGCTTCATATCCTTCCGCCACAATCACATCAGCTCCTGCATCTTCCGCTTTCTTCCCCTGCCTTTTCGATGCAACGACGCAAATCACCTTTACGTTGTGTTCATGGAAATAAGGAATGAGCGGCGCTGGATTTCCTGCAGATAAGGAAACGGTCGGTATCCCGTATTTTACGACGAGCCTCATCATATCCTTTAAGTGAGGAGTGATGGAAACCGGAATGTTCAGGGCAAAAGGTTTGCTGGTTCTTTTTTTCGTTTCCAGGATGATTGCTTCGACTTCCTCCACACACATGGTTCCGACCCCTACCGTCCCAAGTGCGCCAGCCTCAGAGATTGCAGCCGTCAACGGTGCATTGCTGATGTTTCCCATACCGCCCTGGATGATTGGATACTTTATATGTAAGACGTTCGTTAAGTTATTCACAGAAATCCCCCTTCGTTAAATTAATGTTATACTGTTTGGAATTGTTCGACAAGTGACTTTTCATATTCTTGAGGTCCGTCCCTCAAAAAAAACTCCTGCCAAATTCAACGTAAACCGCTTCATTTTGAGGTGATTTTTTAAAGGCGATGGGCCGAAATGACAGTTGTAGTAGCAACGTTAGGGTATATAAAAGAGGAAAACTCGCCGCAGTAAATTGGGCGAGTTTTTTTAGGATTATACTTGCGATACGTTCTTTTAACTAAGATGTCTTGCCTTTTTAGGAGAACCAGCAAAAGGAAAATAAGCGGAGATTTTCCGGTTCTTTTCAGAATGGAAGATTATTTGAGGTAAATAAGCGGAGGTTTTCCGCTTATGCATAGATAAATCAACCATTTTTATATTCTCCGGGTCAATAGGCGGAATCTTTCCGTCTATTTCATCCTTTTTTACTCGTCATGACGAATTAAGCGGAATTTTTCCGTCTATTTATCAGCTGGGTGAAAAACCTAAATTCTCCAACGATAAATGCGTCTTCTCTTGAACCTACCTAGGCGCTGTAATCTTCAGCTTTTTATTCACAAGCTTATATAAATCAATAAAATCAAAACGGCTTTGCCAATCACAGAAGTTTTCCCCTCTTGTGTCTATTAATAAAAATGCAATCGTCAGGTGATATCAATCAATCCAGCAATAACGGATGAGTCATCACATTATAGCTCCGGTCCTTGTTTTTGAGTTCGTTGCCGTCTTCGAATACACTTTCGAAGAATCGGGATGCCGGTTCTGCAAGCTCTTTGTAGTAATCAGCGAATAGATTGGCTGCGTGTGCTCCCATCCATTTTTCCGGGAGAAGCTCTTCCGGCAGACCCGGATCGACGAAAAGGAATTTCCGGTATTCGTGGACGAGCTTTGTTCTTTCCACGAAGCATTCGGCATCACTCATTTGCCCTTTCCCGATTTTGCTCTTATCAATCATATATTGCTGACTGTAGTGAGAGATGAATTCCTGATAACGGTCATTGATCTCGTTCAGATCCCAGCTCTTTTCAATCAACCGCTGATTTTCATTGGGGCCTTTATATTCCGCGATGAAGAAATCGACGTATTCTTTAATATTATATTTGCCAATCAGGGACTGCACTTGCTTCTCCAGGTTGTTAGGGGAAATCCATGTACTCGTAGAGAGGGTTCCGAATCCGCTCCATACGAGTTCCTTTCTCAGCTCATCCCTTATGCTCCTGATTTCTTCGGGAATTGAATACATCAGGATCCTCCATTTACCGTCCCATTGCTCAGGCTTCAGCTTGAAAATCCTGTTTGCCGCTTCTTCCATTCGGATCTCACCGCGTTCGGTCAAGGAGTAGTAGCTTTTGTTCCCCTGTTTCTCCGCCTGGACCCAGCCCTGTTTATTCATCCGGGAAATCGCGGCACGGACGGCTTGATCGTTATGACCAAACTCATTCAGGAGCCGAATCAAACTCCCGATCCAAATTTTATTGCCGTAATGTCGTATATAATCTCCATATAGTGTAAAGATCATTGATCTTGTATTCATGGCTGCCTCTCCTTCTGTTCTATCGCGTTCTTTTTATAACGTTAATTTTACGATTAGTTAATATAATATCACAACCACTCTGTGAAAATAAATGAATATTCTTATTACAGCGTGAAAGGCATCCACAAATGGTTTAAAATGGGACATAAGAAATCAACGGAAGGAGTACCACATGGACTTACAGAAATATCAATCGACTGACAACAGAGTGGTCAAGAAAACGTGGTGGTCGGAAGAAGGATACGTTCAGGAAATCTACCATAAATCAGATAAGAAATGTGAAGAACATCTGATTCCCTTTGAAAATATGGAAGAAGTTCTGATCGGCCACTCCCTGATTCCACTCCCGAATCCTGATAGGTTGCGGTCTTCACCCGATATCTATAGAATCGCTGCCCAACTGGTCATACGGTACACTGGAAGGGAAGAGGAGAGTGACTATCTCTTATTTTTATCGGAGACAAAGGAAGATCTGGCAAATTGGCTGCAGCGAATACAGAAAATGAATGCACCCGCCTTTGTAACGGTATGGGACCTTTATCAAGTCCCTCAAGTAGACTATCGTTCCCATTATGAAACGATTGAGAAAGAGCCTTATATGGACGAGACACAGTTACCGAACGTCTTTGATACGACAAACGATCATCGGGAACACCCTGTTTGGCAACCACCCTCTTTTCATAAGAGACAGGAGAATAAACGAACCATTCGGAGTGGACGGATAAAGAAACTGACATTCTTTTTATTTCTCTGTCATTTCTTCGTTGCTTTATTCTGGGTGCCCTTTTGGAGTCTTGATGGAGAAGGTTCTTTCTCTTACATTACGACCCTTTACTTTTCAATCATCCCCCTGATATATATGTTTGGCAGTTATGTGTGGGATACTACCCCTGTCTACCGTTCACTAGTGGATACATTCCTCTTAGGATTACCTTGGTTCGGTGGATTGCTGTGCGCAAGGCTATATACACCTGTACCGAATGACATGTTCTTCGCTCTTTATGGAAACGTCATGACATTCGCCGTCCTCCCTGAACGGATTATTCTTTCTCAGCAGGATTCCGATTGCAAAAAAGAATAAAAGATCGGTGATACATTAAATAAATCAGGCTCTTCTATAAGAGCCTGATTCTCAATGATACACCCTCAACATCTCCAGCATCTTCACAAAATCATATGTGTTCACAACCTTTTCCTTGGACCAGTTCGCCTCGATCCAATTCACAAGCTCCTCCTGGCTATTGAATACTTCCCCGCTTGTGTCGGCTTTTCTGATCATAAATCGGCCGTTATCCTCATCTGCGACGACAAGACACGGGATCTCACTTTCGACTGTCCTGATTTCAAATTCCATCTTTATCACCTCACGTCTATCCTTTCTAAAAAAGAAACGTCTTAATCACAAAAAGCCCTGCAATAACAGGGCATTTACGATTCTATGTTTTCAACCAGTGTCGCAATCCCCTGGCCCACTCCGATACACATGGTAGAGAGACCGTAGCGAACTTTCCTTTTCTTCATTTCATAGAGAAGGGTGGTAAGGATGCGGGCTCCGCTGGCTCCGAGTGGATGACCGAAAGCGATGGCCCCTCCATTGACGTTGACGATTTCTTCGTTCATCCCAAGCTCACGGATACAGGCAAGAGATTGTGCAGCAAAGGCTTCGTTCAATTCGACTAAGCCGATCTGATCAAGTGCGAGGCCTGAACGTTTCAGGACCTTCTGTGTAGCATAAATCGGACCCAGTCCCATGACAGATGGTTCAAGGCCGGCAGTGGCAGACGTCACATAGCGGGCAAGGGCGGTGACGCCTAGTTCTTCCGCTTTCTCCCTGCTCATAAGTAACAGGGCCGCTGCTCCGTCATTGACGCCTGAAGCATTACCCGCTGTGACGGTTCCCCCTTGAAATAATGGCTTTAATTTTTGCAGCTTTTCACTATTGGTTTCTGGCCTTGGGTGTTCATCCATCATAAAGGTAGAGACATTGCCTTTACGATCCTTCAATTCCACCGGGACGATCTCTTCTTTAAAACGCTCTTCATCCATGGCACGTTTCGCTTTCATTTGGCTCCAATAAGCAAAATGATCCTGCTCTTCCCGTGATATGCGGAACTGTTTCGCCACATTTTCAGCCGTTTCCGGCATGGAGTCGGTCCCGTATTTATCCTTCAGACGGGAATTGACGAAGCGCCAGCCAATCGTCGTATCGAACATTTCCATATTTCCTCTTGGGAAATCCTTTGAAGGCTTCGCCATGACGTACGGTGCACGCGTCATGCTTTCGGTTCCACCTGCAATGAAGACCTCTCCTTCTCCTGCTAAAATGGCCCTTGCTGCATAGTTTACAGCGTCCAGTCCCGAGCCGCACAGACGATTGATGGTCGTCGCACCGACTTCGACAGGAAGACCCGCAAGGAGAGTCGACATCCGTGCGACATTGCGGTTATCCTCCCCCGCACCGTTTGCATTTCCAAGGACTACTTCTTCAATGGTATCTACCGGGACGAGAGGATTTCGTTCCACCAGGGCTTTTATGACATGAGCACCCAGGTCATCTGGACGCACTTCCTTTAATGACCCTTTATATCTTCCGATCGGAGTCCGGACGGCATCGACAATGACAACCTCTCTCATGATTGATGCTCCTTTTCCTTCGTTTCTGAATAATCATAGACCCCTTTGCCTGATTTTCTTCCCAGGCGTCCGGCTTTTACGTATTTCTCTAACAGTGGGGCAGGACGATATTTCTCCCCGAGCTTTTCGTGAAGATACTTTAAATTATTCAATCGTGTATCCAAGCCGACTAGATCACCGAGTTCAAACGGGCCCATTGGATAGTTCAGGCCGAGCTTGATGGCTTTATCGATTTCTTCAGGAGATCCTAGTCCTTCCTGGAGCATATAGAAGGCTTCATTCCCAACGAGGGCCGATATTCTGCTCGTGACAAAACCCGGGAATTCATTAATGACCACCGTTTCTTTCCCCATCATGCGGGCTACCCCCTCGATGACCTCCGTCGTTTCATCGCTTGTTTCCAATCCTTTCACGATTTCAACAAGGGGCATCTTATGTACAGGATTGAAAAAGTGCATGGCAATCACTTTGTCTGGTCGTTTTGTAAAGGAGCCGATTTCAGTCGGACTCATGGTAGAAGTATTCGTAGCCAAATAGCAATGTTCCGGGGCATGAGCATCCAGCACCTCGAATACGCCACGCTTGATGTCTGTTTTTTCCGGAACGGCTTCGATGACCACATCGGCATCCCTTACGGCAATGGACAGATTCGTTGAATAGCTCATCAACTCTTTTGCTTCTACATACTCCTGCTGACTGAGCTTGTTCCGTTCGACTCCTTTTTGGAAAATGAGCTCAATCTCATTTCCCGCATGATCCAACTGTTCTTGTTTGATATCAACCAGTGTCGTACGGAAGCCTCCTGTAGCACTTACATAGGCGATCCCTCTTCCCATTACACCGGAGCCTACTACCACGATATGCTGTGTCATGTCTGGTTTCCCCTTTCTCGCAATAAGGGGTTGACCCTGATTGGGCAACCCCTTGCTTGATGATGATTTCTTACACGCCAAATGGATTTAACGGACGGTTTCCGAAGTACGAAATGATACTCTTCGTTTCTGTATACAGATCCAGCGTCTCCACGCAGAGCTCCCGGCCGAATCCGGATTGCTTGTAGCCCCCGAACGGAGTACCAGGGAAAGCAGAGAACGGACAGTTCACCATGACGATTCCAGCCTGGATCGCTTTCGATACTCTTGTTGCACGTCCATGGTTTTGAGTCCAAACGGCAGATCCCAGTCCATATTCGCTGTCGTTTGCCAGTTTGATTGCTTCTTTTTCATCTTTGAACTTCATTACGACCACGACCGGTCCGAAGATCTCTTCTTTCACAACCTTCATATCATGATTTACATCGGTGATGATGGTTGGCTCATACCAGTAGCCATTTTCGAATCCTTCCACTTTGGCAGGACTTCCTCCGGCTAAGATCGTTGCTCCTTCTTCTTTGGCAGATTGAACATATCCATCGATCGTATCCAGCTGACCCTGGTTGATGATGGCCCCGATGTGAGTGCCTTTATCATGTGGGTCGGCAAGTTTCAGCTTCTTCGTCTTCTCAACGAACTTTTCCATGAACTCGTCGTAAATATCTTCATGCACATATAACCTTGAACGGGCTTCACAGGATTGACCCGTATTATAAAAGATTCCGAATAGGGATCCATCCACAGCTGCATCCACATCAGCATCATCAAATACGATATTAGGAGATTTCCCCCCTAATTCGAGTGTGACTCTTTTTAACGTTTGAGACGCTTTTTCCATAATGTTTTTACCAATAGGAGTGGAACCAGTGAAGGCCACCTTATCCACCTTTTCATGCTCCACTAAGTAATTACCGACAGAAGAACCTGCACCCGGGATAATGTTGACGACCCCTTCAGGGACTCCGGCTTCAATGCAGATTTCACCTAATACAATAGCTGTAAGTGGTGTAAGGGTTGCTGGCTTTACCACAACCGAACATCCTGCTGCAATCGCTGGAGCTATCTTCCACGCTGCCATCATAAGTGGATAATTCCACGGGATGATCTGGGCACATACTCCGACTGGTTCTTTCTCTGCAACATTCGTGAATTGACCCGGTACGTTATTGACCGTCCCACGGTGACCTACGATTGCACCTGCATAGAATTCAAAGTCTTCGATTGCCTGCATGACTTGACCCTGTGCCGCGGATAGCGATTTTCCGCTGTCCATGATTTCAAGGGAAACAAGCTCATTGAAACGGGATCTCATAATGCCTGCAATTTTGTTAAGGACCCGTGAACGCTTATTGATCGGGAACTTCTTCCACTTACCATGATCGAATGCATTTCTGGCTGATTCAACGGCTTTTTCAGCATCTTCCACTGATGCAAGAGAAACGGTGGCAATGGCTTCACCTGTTGCCGGGTTGTACGTCGTGAACGTATCTCCCGACGTGCTTTCCATACGTTGACCATTGATCACCAATGAATAATGCTCTCTTTTCATTTCAAGGACTTCAAAGCTTTGCTCTTTTACTGTAGACATAACTCCATCTCCTTTTTGATTGAATTATTTTCCGTGAAAGGCTGGTCTTCTCTTCTCCATAAAGGCTGTCACACCTTCGCGATGATCCTCTGTCAGGCCTGCGACCCGCTGGGCACAGGCTTCTTTTTCTAAGTATTCATTGAAGGGGAGATCTCTGCTTCCCTTTAATAAGCGCTTCATCAAACCGATTGCCTTGGTCGGCATGGAGGCGATCCTTTCGGCAAAGGCTGCCGTCTCTTCCTGCCACTCGTCAAGTGAGATGATTTTCGTGACAAGGCCCAATCTTTCTGCTTCATCCGCTTTTATTTTTTCTCCAAACACGGCCAGCTCCAATGCCTTTGCGTATCCAACTATTTGAGATAAGTAATACAGATTCCCTGAATCAGGGACCAATCCCACATGGACAAATGCCTGCACGAAACTTGCTCTCTCTGATATCAACCTGAAATCACAAGCCAGTGCCAGACTGAATCCCGCGCCTGCCGCAACTCCATTGACCGCGGCGATCACCGGTTTCTCGCATTGCTCAATTTCTTTCACCATCGGTCCGTAGTTATTTCGGAGTACTTCACCGTGATCCATGCTTTCATCCACTTCACTCAGATCCTGTCCCGAGCAAAAGGCCCTGCCTTCCCCCGTGATGACGATGGCCCGAACCTCTTCATTTCGCGAAGACTCTTTTACCGCCTTATGAATTTCGTGATTCAGTTGACGGATGAATGCGTTCAGCTTATCGGGACGATTCAGGGTAATCCAGGCTACGTTATTTTTCACTTCATACTTAATCGTTTCGAACATGCTGCAGCCTCCTTATTTTCCTTTGAAATCAGGTTTGCGTTTTTCCACGAAAGCCTTCATGCCTTCTTTCTGATCTTCAGAGGCAAAAAGAAGATAAAAATTCTTACGCTCATATTGCATTCCTTCATAAATTGAGGAATCCACGGCTTTATGGACAGACTCCTTGATCAGGCGAAGGGAAAGTGGTGGTTTTGCAGCTAATTTCCTCGCAAATCTCTCGGTTTCTTCTATTAATAATTCTTTCGGAACCGTCCGGTTGATGATTCCCCATTGGAGTGCTTGAGTCGCTGTGAACATGTCTCCTGATAATAGCCATTCCATGGCACGGGATTTCCCCATCAGCTTCGTCAGCCTCTGTGTTCCCCCTGCTCCGGGCATGACCCCGAGATTCACTTCCGGAAAACCGAAACTCGCATCCTCAGCAGCAAATAATAAATCACAGCAAAGAGCAAGCTCGAATCCCCCGCCAAGGGCAAACCCCTGTACCGCACCGATGATCGGTTTCTTGATCCAGGCAAGGCGGTCCCATTCGGTGAACTGATTCAATAACTCCAAATCGATTGCTCCGTCCTCTGCCATCTCGTCGATGTCAGCCCCTGCAGCAAACGCTCTTCCTTTACCGGATAACACCATCACTTTCACACGGTCATTCCGGTCAAATGCCTCGATAGCATGAACGATCTCAGATACCATGGGACGATTGATGGCGTTCAGGACATTCGGTCTGTTCAATTCAATGAAGCCAAGTCCGTCCCTCTCGCTCACCACAATATATTCGTACTCTTTACTCATTCACTTCTTCGCCGATCATGAGGGTGACAAGATCTGCGGCAAAGCCCATAAGGTCCTTCCCGGAAGCTTTTCCTTCATCGGATTTCATGGCTGCCTTCAGTGCTTCATGGCTCTCGTAATACATTTCACACATTAAATAATATTTGCCTTCACCGCCCATAGGTGAACCGACGATTCGTGTGACATCCATCTTCTTCAGTCCAGGGATCTTCGCCGTGATCGGACCGTGTGTATTGAAGTAATGCTCATCAAATTTCTCTTTGTTTTCAGGGTGTTTGTATAATGCAATCAGTTTTACCATAATGGAATCTCTCCTTTGATTTTCAGTAGTTTAATAGTTTTTCACATCATCGTGGATATAGGTTTCATGGCTTCGAACGGGTTCCGGCACTGTTTGCAGTAGAGGATGCTCCTGCAGGCGGTGGGCCCGAACAGGTTCTCCATGGATGTATAGGGGGAATCACAGTAAGGGCAGTGAATCTCCCAATCTTCTTCCCCTGTAAAATGTTCTGGCGGCGGCGCAATGCCGAATTCCTTCAGCCGCTCCCGTCCATTCACCGTCAGTCGGTCCGACGTCCATGGCGGAGAATAGACGAACTCCACCTGTACGGATCGGACGTCCAGTTGTTCCCTGCACGCCCTCTCCACATTGCCTTTAATGATGTCCAGTGCAGGACAGCCTACAAAAGTCGGAAGAAGCTCGATCACAAGATTTCCTTCCTGTTGATCGACGCGATTGACCATTCCGAGATCAACAATGCTGATGGAATCGATTTCAGGATCTTTCACTGTTTGAAGAACATCTAAAACGGTTGCAGTCATTTTCCTTCATCCTTTACCAGCTTGCAGCCGGGTTTGTTTGATAGACTTCGCTTAAGGTCGACAGTGCCGAGTCCAGTTCAGGGGTGTGTTCACCTAAGCGTCCATTCCCCTTTTTCATGCCTGCCATCGGTGGAAAGGAAAGTTGACAGGACTGGAAGACCGGCTCGAGCGCTATCTCCCAACGTTTTGTTAAACTTTCTTCCCCTTCGATCAAAGCCATTTGGGACATTTCTTTCCCTCTTGGCCCCAGGGTCAGGACTCCCGCGAATTCTTCCAGCACTCTTTCCATTGCCATATTCATACGCTCCCTTGCTTCCCCGCCTGCATTCATCAACTGAATGAACCAGGTTTTCCAGTGAAGCAGGTGATAGTACAATTCTGTATTAATCTTGACGGCCATCTCGGCAAGTGGTTCATAGGAAGAATTCTTAAGCGCATCGATCCGCACTTTTTTCGCTACACTGTAAAAATAATGCCTTACCACAGCAAAGGCCCAATCATAGCGTGGTTCCTCCATGTAGTTTCCTGGTCCGTTCACTTCTTCAAGGAGAATGGCATTTCTTCTTTCTGCCGCTGTCCGACCATGGGCGAGATGGTCCTGATCGCCTTCTCCCAACTCTTCAAGAAGCTGATAAAACATGGTCGCATGCCCCATTGTGTCCTGGTTGATGGAAGAAAACGCAACATCTTCCTCGATATGGGGAGCGAGCCCCAGCCATTCAGATCCCCGGTATGCGAGGATAAAATCGTCATCAGCCAGCTGATAAAGTAACCTCAAAAGGGCTTCCTTGTAGTCTGCATTCGGAATGTCCTGTGGACGTTTCACGTTCATTTCTTCTTCACCAACTCTCCCCATGACATGATTTCTTTCTCATCAAGCATTTCCTGTTCGTACTGTCTCCACTTCTTTTTCAAATAGCCGTAGCCCTTGGCGTTACGGTAATCTTTATTATCAAGACGGGAGACGCTCTCTCTTTCTTCGGGCGTCATCATCCGGACATCCGACCGTTTCACTACCCATATATCCGAAACAGGCTCTCTTCGCATGAAATTCTCCTGGGCCATGACCATGGCTAGTTCATGATTGGGCGCAAGCAGACTGAACTGATGCTGCATCTGGGCCCCGTCCGTCCTTTTACTAAACACTTCAAATTCCTGATAAAAATTCTGCCCCTTATCTGACATCCTGTCTCATTCCCTTCTAACTTACTTGGTCACCAGGGCTTAATGCTTCCCGGACCCATGCATTGTTATCATAGGATAACTCCCTCAAACGGAGGCGGTCCTTCGATTTTGGCCCGTTATTGCGGATGATTTCCTTGAAGCGGCTCCAGTCGGGCTGCTTGTAGATCCATACATCCTTTTCTTCATCGAAGTACATCGTTTCATCCGGAAGGGTGAGCCCCAACGAAAGCATTCTCGGAACATATTTCGTGAAGAAGTCCTGCCGCAACTGTTCATTTGTTTTCGTCCGGATGTTGTATTTGATGGTGATATCCTGCTTTGAAGAACCAGTCGTCTTCGCATCACCCGGTCCAAAGAACATGAGGAGCGACTCCCACCAGCGATCCACCGCGTCCTGGACCAATGCCTGCTGGTCCGGGGTTCCTTCTGCGAGGGCCATGATGATCGCCTCGCCATGCTGAGCGTGGAATACTTCTTCCGCGCAAATCCGTTTCAAGGCACGCGCATATGGCCCATACGAAGCATGAAGCATATTCGTTTGTGTAATGATCGCTGCGCCATCCACAAGCCAGCCAATCAATCCCGCGTCTCCCCAGGTCGGTGCCTCCATATGAAAGACGTTATGAAACTTCAAATCTCCGGAAAATAAATCCCTCATGATATGCTCTCTCGTTTTCCCATAAGGCTTCATCAGATCTTCCGCTACACGAAGTAGCAGCTGTCCGTGGCCCATCTCATCCTGTACCTTTGCCATGATCCCCAGTTTCCTTCTGAGGGTCGGTGCTTTCGGGACCCACTCCTTCTCAGGAAGTGCCCCCATGATTTCACTGATCCCGTGCATGGATATCAGCTTGATCAGCGCATTCCGGTATTCATCCGGCATCCAATCATCGGCCTCTATCTTTTCGTCATTTTCGATCTTTTTCATAAAATGAGCCATACGCTCATCTTCCGTCAATGGTTGATTTGTCAATACGTCACTCATTGCAGGCCCTCCTTCATCACACCATTACCACGTTATACTGAAATCGTGTGATAGATATTTTCATCAAAAAAATTTATTGAAGCATAGCTTCTCCCCTAAGATCGACAATCCGGATGGCTTTACCTTTCGAGCGGGGTATTTCCCTGGGAGCTCTCACTTTGACATCCATGGAAACATAGCAACGATCTTTCATCAGGCTCTTCACTTTTCTTTCCAGTTCACTTAGACGGTTATGGTGTAAGTCGTTCGACACCCCATTAAAACATTCATCCGTCACCTCGACCTGCAGCTCCACCAAATCCAGTGCCCCTTTTTTCTTTAAGTGAACTTGATAATGTGGTGCGAGTTCATTAATCTGAAGCAGAAAGTGCTCCATTTCGGATGGAAACACGTTCACGCCCCTGATGATGAGCATATCATCGACTCTTCCTTTCACCCTGGACATCTTCACCGTTGTTCGTCCACATGAGCATGTTCCATGCTGAATTGAAGCGATATCCCCGGTTCTATACCGGATGATCGGAAAGGCTTCCTTCGTTAAGCTCGTAAACACAAGCTCCCCGATTTCCCCTTCCGGCAGGGTCTCTAATGTATCAGGGTTAATGACTTCAACGAGGAAATGATCCTCTGCAATATGAAGTCCGTCCCTTGCTTCATGACATTCCATGGCAACCCCGGGTCCGATGACTTCACTTAACCCGTAAATGTCGCATGCTTTAATATCCATCTTCCGCTCCAGCGTCTTCCTCATTGAATCCGACCATGGCTCAGCCCCGAAGATTCCATATTTTACAGAAAGGGAAGCCGGATCCTTTCCTTGTGCCTCCATTGATTCGGCTAGATTGAGAACGTAAGAAGGCGTACCGCAGATGATGGACGGCTTGAAGTCTTCCAATAATGTGATCTGCCTGGACATGTTCCCTCCTGACACCGGAACCGTGATCATCCCGAGCTTCTCACTTCCATAATGAAGGCCCAGTCCGCCGGTAAATAAACCATATCCATATGCGTTATGCAGGACATCCCCCGGTTTCCCGCCTGCCATGCTGATTGCCCGTGCCACAATTCCGCCCCACATCTCAATATCATTCTGGGTATAGCCTACGACTGTAGGTTTCCCGCTCGTACCGCTTGAAGCATGGACCCTTACCATTTCCTCACGCTCTACGGCAAACAGTCCGAACGGGTAATGATCACGAAGGTCTTTCTTAATTGTAAGCGGTAACATTTTTAAGTCTGCCAAAGACTTTATATCTTCAGGCTTGATGCCCCTTCTCTCAAACTGCTCCCGGTAAAAGGGAACTTTCTCATAAACGACTGAAGCAACATGTTGCAGTCTCTCAAGTTGAAGGCGCTCCATTTGCGATCGACTGGCAGTTTCAATCTCATGCAAAATCAATGTATCGGCCTCCCTGTCATGATTTAAAAATATATTTATATAACGTTAATAATTCGTTTACTTAAATATGTGTTATATTGAACTACTCAAAAGATAACGTGTCTGCTGAAGATTGTCAATATATTTTCAGAAAATTTAATTAAAGTATCTTTTATGTCATAAGGGACCCGACTGTAGTAGTAATGGAGAAATTCAGAGCTGGAGTGCAACATCATGAACAGCCGCAATTCTCCTCCCCATTTTTAAAAAGAAGGACATCTCACACCAATACAGAAATCTTACATAGGACAAGTTCTAAAGGGAGGCCATAAAATGACCACATTTGAAGGAACAAAGGAAATTAAGGCATTAGAGTTGGAAATCATGGAAAAGAAAAGGCAGCTTGCACAGCTACGCAAAGAACAAGCGCCACAAAAGGTTGAAAACTACTTCTTTTTAACAACAGATCAACAAACCGTTACACTGGAGGAGCTTTTCAAGGACAAGGATGAGCTTATCATCATCCATAATATGGGGAGGAATTGTCGCTATTGTTCCATGTGGGGGGATGGCTTTAATGGGGTGTATCATCATTTGTTAAGCCGTTGTGAACTTGTTCTATCCTCTCCAGACGACCCGGACGTTCAAGAAGACTTTGCAGCTTCAAAAGGGTGGTCCTTTCCACTTGTATCATCGAAAGAAAACACTTTTTCACAAGATCTCGGGTTTAAAAACGAGAAAACCTCCATGCCTGGCGTATCCACTTTCAAAAAAAGTGAAGAAGGGATGATTTATCATTGCAGCTCTGCTTACTTCGGGCCCGGAGACGAATATTGCGTCATTTATTCTTTACTGGATTTATTACATGCTCCATCAGAAGATTTTGTCCCTCAGTTGAAGCATCATTATCGTTCGCCCTTTCAGCTCACCCATAATGTTGCAGTTGGAGTGAAGCATTACAATGAAGCAATCCAATTTTACACGAATATCATTGGAATGAAGGTTGAAAGGCAGGGACAAAAGGAAACAAAGTTCTCGATGAATGGTCGGAATTTCTTCATTGAAGATAGTGATCATAACTCCGTGCATTTCGAGTTCGCTGTGGATGATTTTGAAAGAAGTAAGCAAAAGCTCCTGGACAGCGGTTGCAGGGTGAATCACGTCTATCATTCGAAAAGTGAAATGATATCTGATCCGTTTGCATTGAAGTTTCATTTGTATGAGATCCGTAAAACCAATTAAATAAAAAGCCTGCCATGAATTTCTCCAAGGCAGGCTCTTTCCCTATTATTCAGTAGCCGGTTTAAGGATTGTCTCTTCCTTTTCCGCTTGTTCCTGTAATTCTTTATCCCGTTTAATCTTCCCGTTCCCAACCGACAGGGCCACTCCCACGCCGATGGCAATGAAAATCAGGCCTGTTAAGAAGACGGTGGTGAATGCATCGGACCAGGCGGTTTCAATTGAAGCAATCACGATGCTTCCGATTTCTTTCGGTACTTCCAGTAATCCCGGGGTCACGAGGAGTCCGAATAGTGCATCCGTTTTTTCGCTTAACCCGCTAAGAATCTGACTGGCAGCAGGATTATCCTGCTGTGCCCCTACATCTTTCATGTTCTCCTGAAGAGATTGATTCATCACAGCATTTAGTACCGTGATCCCAATCGTCCCCCCGATGGAACGGAAGAACGTTGCGGAGGATGTGACGGCTCCCAGTCTCGATTTAGGAAATTCGTTTTGAACTGCGATCATAAGGGTCGGCATGACAAGCCCCATTCCGAATCCCATCACGATCATGTACATATACGCTGTATATTCCTTCGATTCAGGACCCATCGTGCTCATCAAGAAGAAGCCAACCACGGTGATCAGCATACCGGCCGTCAGCACGGTACGGTATCGCAGCCTTAATAATAATCTACCGCCGATGATACTTGCCGCGATCAACGCGATCATCATCGGTGTCATGGTGGACCCTGCTTGAGTCGGTGTGACCCCGAGGATCCCCTGCATGAACATCGGTACAAACATGATCGCTCCGAACATTCCTAATCCGAGAAGAAATCCAAGGGCATTTGTGGTGGCAAACACCCGATTTTTAAACAGGCTTAAATCAAGGATCGGTTCCTTCGCTTTGTTTTCAATGAATCCAAAGACCAGAAGCAAGACGATGGATCCGCCAAAGAGCATGAAGCTCGTTCCTGACACCCACTCGAATTTATCCCCACCGAAATTCAGTCCAAGCAATAAGAGGACCAATGCAGGGATCAGGGTAATGATTCCCAGGTAATCAATGCTTACCTTATCCGTCGGGCGACCGACATTCTCATATTTCAGGCCGACGAATAATAGAAGGGCTGATAATAAGCCAAACGGTACGTTAATCAAGAATATCCAGTGCCAGCTGATCGTATCGACGATGAAGCCTCCGATGAATGGACCGATCACAGAGCTCAGACCGAATAAAGCACCAAATACTCCCTGCCATTTCGCCCGTTGTTCAGCCGTGAAGATATCTCCGATGATGGTTTGGGATAATGGCATGATCATCCCTCCACCAATTCCTTGAAGACCACGGTATAACACAAGTTGCTCCATGGAAGTGGCCGTGGCACATAAGCCTGACCCGATGATAAAGATGATGACCCCGATTAAATATAATAATCTTCGGCCGTATAAATCCGATAACTTTCCAACGATCGGTGTCACCGTTGTGGAAGTGATCAGATAAGCCGTGGTTACCCACGCAAAGATGGAAAAGCCGTTCAGTTCGGCGATGATCGTCGGCATCGCGGTCCCGACCACCGTTTGTTCAAGGGCACTAAAGAACATCCCGATGATCAGACCGGTCAAAACTAATCGTTTATTTATCCCTGGTTGTACTGACATATGTTTCTCTCCTTATTCTTCTGTATCATTCTCAACGGCTGCAGCCAACTTTTCATAGATGGTGACAAGTTGTTCCACATCTTCTTCTTCAAGATAGGACAGGTATTGGGAGAAGATTCCCCTCCTTACCTTTTTCGCCATCTCGAAAACCTCTCGCCCGCCTGTCGTAAGCTGTAACTTTACAATCCGGCGGTCGTTTTCGTCTCTATGCCTCGATACAAAATCGTTCTTCAGCAATCGATCGATCATGACCGTGATCGCACTGGGCTTAACATCTAACTTCTCCGCAAGTTCTGTGGATTTCATATCTTCTGAAGTCGACAAAAGATACAGGATGAAAAACTGAGGACCTGTTAAATTCATCTCTTTCAATGCAAGTGACATTTCCTGCTGAATATGACGATTCGCTACGTGAAATGCTGTTAACAAACGATCTATATATGATTGCTGGATTTGGTCCGGGTACAAGTTCACCCTCCATTTCTATTCATCCATTTAATATTTAACCTATTTAAATATTAATCACCTTATGTAAAAAAGTCAATCAATTTTTCTCCCCTATTTTCGAGACTGAAAATGTCAGAAAACAGGCATTATAAAAACTTTTATGCGTAAATGCTTACATAAGAATTTATCATTTACATGGGGTTATACACTCTTTATAATCGGGTTGATTGTTTTTCAAATTACCGTTACTTAAAAGGAGCGTGCTCCATTATGAAACAAGTTCAATCTTTATTGAACCTATCTCTTGGTGCGTTTTTAATCGCATTGAATATACACTTTTTCCTTTCCCCCAATAAAGTGGGGACAGGCGGGACGAGTGGAGCCGGCATCGTGCTTGCTCAATTTGTGGACCTGCCTGTCGGCGTCATCATGTTTACACTGGATATGTTATTATTCATTCTCGGCTTGATATTGATCGGTCCGGGTTTTGGACTGAAATCGGTTTTCGCCAGTCTTTCCCTCAGTGGAATGGTTTGGGGATTAGAGGTATTCCATCCTCTTCAGAACCCGATCGGACATGACATCCTGATCCAAATTGTCATAGGGACCCTGATCGGAGCTATCGGAGTCGCCATGATATTTAATCAGGGTGCTTCCGCCGGAGGTACAGGAGTACTGGCAAAAATCATCCACAAATTTACCGGACTTGAACTGGGACGTGCCGTTCTTGCTTCGGATGTTCTGATTGTCCTTGCGTCTGCCTGGTTTTTCGGACTGCAGGTCGGACTTTATGCATTCTTTGGTTTGTTGCTCAAGGGAATGATGATAGACCGGACCCTTCAATTTTTCAATGAAAGCAAAGAAGTCGTCATCATCAGCGAACATAGTGAAGATATCAAGGGGTTTATCGTTGGAGATTTGGAAAGGGGAGCCACCGTACATTCAGCCAAGGGAGCCTTTTCCGATGACCAGAAAGAAGTCATCACGACCATTGTAGGACGCAAGGACTTCTCCAAGTTGAAATCATATATCCAATCGACCGATGAGAAAGCTTTCATTACGGTTCACAGCATGAACGAAATCTGGGGAAATAACTTTAAATCATTCGCTTAAATGGCTGGTTCGTAAGTCAGGTGTCTTTGGATAGAAGGCACCTGATTTTGGTTCGGTCTCTTTTTCATATATGATAGGAAAAGGAAATATTCGATTGAATGGATGATGACCGTGAAGAAAAGACAGACCACAGAACTAAAAGTGTATAGCCATCTGAAGGACGCATTATTGGCGAGGAAAATCGCACCCGGCACACAGCTGGTGGAGCAAATCATCTCTCAGAAGATGGCTGTAAGCAGGACCCCTATCCGCCATGCGTTGAAACGGCTGGAAGCAGAAGGCCTGGTTCAGCTCATCCCAAACCGAGGCGCATTCGTCGTCCACCCTACCAGGGAAGAGATCATTTCTTTTTTTGAACTAAGGAAAGAAATCGAATGTCTAACTGTAAAGTACGGCTTGCCTAAAGTTAGAAAATCCGATATGTCCAAGCTTTATTCGTTTCTTGAAGAGGAACAGGAAACGTATACACAAAAGGACCTGTTAAAATACGTCGAGCTTAATAAGCAATTTCATTTGTTCCTGGCAGAAATAAGCGGGAATAAATTCCTGATTCGCTATATGGATGAAATGCTTACCCAATCCAATGTATATTTGTTTTTATTTGATGTGTTTTATCATGTAGAGCCGGGAGAAAACGTCCGTTTCCGTGAACATGAGGAAATGGTGAAGGCCATTGAAAACAAGGATCAGCAGACACTCCTTGAACTGATCGACCTTCATATGAAGCACAGCTTCGATGATCTCCGGTTAGAGGAGAATGGGTATTCTTCGTTGGAGTCCGTATTGGAAGAATCATTTTAATAACATACAAAAAGGAGAATCCCGTTATTTGATAAAGGGTAAAGGGGGCCGCTTTCAGGTGTAGTTCTTCATAGAAACAGGACTGGGTGGGACAAAACTCCACATAACGGTTAGGAGATCAGGTAAAGCACCAGAGCTGGTAAATAGGCGGAAAAATTCCGCCTAAGTAGTAATGAATATATATTAACGCTGAAATAGACGGAAAGATTCCGCCTATTTACTCAAAACATACCAATATGGGTGATTTTTCTGTGCATAAGCGGAAAAATTCCGCCTATTTACTCAAAAAACAAGTTCCATTCTGAACGTAACCGGAAAATCTCCGCTTATTTTACTTTTCTTGATTTTTCTACAAAAATAACAAGACATAGAATTGCATCACAATTATTTACTTGAAGTTTTTGTATTCCTAATATAGAAACTCGCCAACATTACTACGGCGAGTTCTACTCTTTTTATTATTTGAGGGAATCAGCTTTTTATTAAAACAATTTCGTTGTCCAATCTTCACAGTTCCATACCTCTGTCGCTACATCCTGATAGAAATCAGGTTCGTGACTGATCAAAAGCACGGTACCTTTATATTCCTTCAATGCCCGCTTCAATTCTTCTTTCGCCTCGACGTCCAAGTGGTTCGTCGGTTCATCGAATACAAGGACATTCGATTCTTTGTTCATCAGCTTGCATAGGCGTACCTTGGCTTTCTCCCCACCGCTCAGCACTTCCACCTTGCTTTCGATATGCTTCGTCGTCAAACCGCATTTAGCAAGGGCTGATCGCACTTCTGCCTGGTTCATGGAAGGAAACTCATTCCACACCTCTTCGATGCACGTGTTATGGTTTTTTGATTTGATTTCCTGTTCAAAATATCCGATATGAAGATAATCACCCAGATCCACCGAACCGGAAATCGGTTTGATTTCACCTAAGATGCTCCGCAATAGAGTCGTCTTCCCGATGCCGTTGGCTCCTGATAGAGCAATCTTCTGACCACGCTCCATCTTGAGATTGAGAGGCTTTGATAACGGTTCATCATAGCCGATCACAAGATCCTTCGTTTCAAAGATGACCCTGCCGGCGGTTCTCGCTAGTTTAAAGTTGAATTCCGGCTTCGGCTTTTCTGCAGCGAGTTCAATCATATCCATCTTATCGAGCTTCTTCTGACGGGACATGGCCATGTTCCGGGTGGATACCCGTGCCTTATTGCGGGCCACGAAGTCCTTCAGCTCCGAGATTTCCTGCTGCTGCCTCTTGAATGCTGACTCCAGCTGCTGTTTCTTCATTTCATGAACTCGCTTGAATTCATGGTAATCTCCTGCATACCGATTCAGCTCTTGATTTTCCATATGATAGATCAAATTAATGACACTGTTTAAAAATGGGATATCATGTGAGATCAGGATGAATGCATTTTCATATTCCTGCAGATAGCGTCTCAACCAGTTGATATGCTGCTCATCAAGATAGTTGGTAGGCTCATCGAGTAACAGAATGTCCGGTTTTTCGAGTAATAGCTTGGCGAGCAGAACTTTCGTCCGCTGTCCCCCGCTCAGATCGTGGACATCTTTATCCAATCCGATATCATCCAACCCAAGGCCGCGGCCGATTTCTTCCACTTTGGCATCAATGATATAGAAATCATTATTCGTCAACGCATCCTGAAGGGTACCGGTTTCCTCCAGTAATTCTTCCAATTCTTCAGGAGTGGCTTCCCCCATCTTGGCAAAAAGCTCATTCATTTCTGTTTCCATATCAAACAGGTATTGGAAGGCTGTCTTCAATACGTCCCGGATTGTCATACCCTGCTTAAGCTTCGCATGCTGATCCAGGTACCCGATACGGATCCGCTTTGCCCATTCCACTTTCCCTTCATCAGGCTCAAGCTTTCCTGTAATGATATTCATAAACGTAGACTTTCCTTCTCCGTTGGCACCGATCAAGCCGATATGTTCACCCTTCAACAAACGGAAAGATACATCGTTAAAAATCGCACGGTCACCGAAACCATGTGTTAAGTTTTTGACTGTCAATAAACTCATATCGTAAACACCTTTTCTTCCTAAACTAAATTTCGCTCCCTCTATTATAAGGGTCATTCCCTATAGAAGATAGGGGGAGTGCTTTTTTCTTCTTTTACTCGATGGCCCCCGCTACATCATAGTCATCGGGATCAAGTTCTGTCGGTTCACCGAGAGCAAGTTTTGCAAGCTCCGAACCAAGATATGGCCCCACCGTTAAGCCCGATGCCCCAAGTCCATTGGCCACCCAGACACCATCCAATCCCGGCATGGCACCATAAACGGGAAGGAAACCAGGTGTGAACGGGCGAAATCCCACTCTCGTCTCAAGGAGTGCACTGTCACCAATTCCCGGTGCAATGTCCAATGCTTTATGAAGAATTTCGTGCAGTCCAAGAGCGGTTACCCGTTGATCAAAACCGGCCTCATTTTCGTGTGTGGCTCCTGCCACAACTCTTCCCTCCGGAAAGGCTAGAAGGTATTGATCATTTGGCGGCATAACGACCGGCCATCCGTCGGTCTCCTGCCCCCCTGCTTGCAGATGGAGAATCTGCGCTTTTTGGGAGGATACAAGAAAGTTGATCCCAAGAGGGTGGAAAAGCTCGTTCGCCCAGGCCCCGGCCGTCACGATCACTCCGTCCGCGCAAAGTACTTCGTCCCCTATTTTGACACCAATGATCCGATTGTCTTCGTTTAACAACGTGGCATCCCCTTCTCGTCGTGTGGCTCCGTGCTTTTCAGCCCCATTTAAAAGGGCATTCCTCATCGCTCTTCCATCCACCCTGGCTGCGCCACTGACATGAACAGACTGATACTCCTCAGAAAGTAGCGGGAAACGCTGCCTTGTTTCTTCTGCCGTCAGCACGGTGAGTTCACCTATTTCCGGTGCATCTTCCCTTCGCTTCTCCGCTCTTTCCACCATCTTATGCAGCTTCTGGTCATCCGTATGGAGACTGATGGCACCTACGCGTTTATAGCCTGTGTCTCTTTCCCCATCAGCTTCAAGCTGTTTTATGATGCTCGGATAATATCCGGCTCCACTCTTTGCCAGACGATACCACACTTTATTCCTCCGCTGAGAGAGCCATGGACAGACGATCCCTGCTGCTGCATCGGTTGCCTGCCCGGTCTCTTTGCGGTCTACAATGGTGACATCCGCTCCTGCCTTCGCAAGATGATACGCAGTTGAAGCACCCAGAATGCCGGCACCAACGATAATATATGATTTCATGCAAAACACCTTTTCACCTATTTTTCTTTCATTTTACTTCAGTGGAAGGATGAACTCAATGGAAGCAGGCTTCTGGATGGCGTGTGTGCCAGGTACAATTGGTACTTTCGGTGCCTGGTACTCTTCAAGTGTTCGGTGCCGGGCACCATTCCGCATCACCACCGACCCCATCCCAATCTCACTCCTTTTCCCGAAATAGATTGACAAGTCGTTTTGATTCATGATAAAAATTGTATAACCTAATATTGAAAAAGCTTTGAAGGAAACAAGTAGCGGACATTTCCCTGTTAAAGAGAGCCGGTGGTTGGTGTGAACCGGTACAAAAATTATGCGAATTTCGATTCCGGAGCTTCTTTTGAGGAGATCAAAAGACGGCTATGGCCGTTATGTGTGAAGAGTGATGAGAAGATATTTCTCATAACTAGGGTGGTACCGCGATATCCAAATCGTCCCTACGATATGTAGGGGCGATTTTTTTATTTGGGCGATAATCCCCTTCCTCACCTCAATAAAAACAGAAAGGAGAATGAGAATGAGTCAGCGTGAACAATGGTCATCAAAAATCGGCTTTATCTTAGCGGCAGCAGGGTCTGCCATCGGATTGGGGGCCATATGGAAATTCCCTTATATCGCCGGTGAAAATGGAGGCGGAGCATTCTTCCTGATCTTTATTCTATTTACTTTACTACTCGGTCTTCCATTACTATTAGCAGAATTCTCGATTGGACGAACATCCGGGAGCAATGCCGTGGACTCATACCGAAAGATCGCTCCCGGGACTAAATGGCACTGGGTCGGTATTCTCGGGATGATTACCTCCTTCATTCTGCTTTCTTTCTACAGTGTGATCGGTGGTTGGATCGTCGTTTATTTATTCAAAGCCGTTACTGGACAATTAAATGGACTTTCTTCAGATCAATATGCCGAAGTATTCGGGACGACGATTTCAAATCCCTTAACCAGTGTATTTGTCCAATTTCTTTTCATATTGATGACCATCATCGTCGTAGCTAAAGGGATTGAAAAAGGAATTGAGCTGGCAAGTAAAATTATGATGCCGGCATTATTTATTCTTTTCATTTTGCTTGTGATCCGCGCGGTAACCCTTGACGGGGCGGGTGAAGGAATTACATTCCTGCTTCAGCCGGACTTTTCTAAAGTGACGTCTCAGACGATTTTAGAAGCAATGGGGCAATCGTTCTTTACATTAAGTGTCGGAGTATCGGTCATGGTGACGTACAGCTCATACCTCCCAAAAAACCAGAGTCTGCCACGTTCGGCCATTTCGATTGTGGCGATGAATATCTTCATCGTATTGCTGGCCGGACTTGCGATTTTCCCTGCAGTCTTTGCTTTTGATTTAGAACCGGGTGCCGGTCCTGTGCTGCTGTTCAATGTACTGCCTACCGTGTTCAGTCAGCTTCCTTTCGGGATGCTCTTCTTCATCGCATTCCTAGTGCTGTTCTTATTCGCAGCCTTGACTTCTGCCTTTTCGATGCTTGAAATCATCGTATCCGTCATTTCAAAGGGAGACCTTGTAAAGCGGAAAAAGTGGTCGTGGATCATCGGACTTGCCATTTTCGTTTGCGGCATTCCATCGGCATTGTCTTTTGGAATTCTAGGGGACATCACGCTGTTCGACAAAACCATCTTCGACCTGGCTGATTTTGCCGTCAGTAATGTATTGCTTCCAATCGGGTCATTGCTCATCGCACTCTTCGTCCCTATGAAAATGAAGAAAACGTCACTTTATGAAGAGTTGAAGCAAGGAAGCGGGTTGAAGCGAGGATTATTTGAAACATGGTTCTTCTTGATCCGTTTTGTAGCGCCCGTATTGATTCTTTTTGTAATGCTGGATGTCTTGGGTGTATTTTAAGACCTTATTTTAAGACCTCTTCTATAAAAGGGTTGACCCGATTTATGGGTCAACCCTTTTCTTTGTTATATTCCATACCCCATGATCACTCCGCACGCAAGCCTCTTACCTGCATCACCTGAAGGCTGTGATCTGAAGTCATCCGGATTCTGATGGATAATGACTCCCTTACCGATCACGTCACCCACTTTGAATTTATTCGTAAAGAAGGACATTTTGGCATATCCATCATTGGAAAACAAAACAGGAAAATCTCCTGCATGATTGCCGTGAGGCTGGTTGTTTGGATTCCAATGTCCCCCTGCAGAAGTGAAAGGTTCTTTCGGATCCCCTATTTCACAGACTCCCTTCTCATGGAGGTGAAATCCGTGGGGTCCGATGGGTTTTTGATCGCCTTTTCCTTTTTTATAGGACGGTAAACCTGTCACCTCTGCAAATACTTCCACTCCATTTTGAACTTCCCGAAAAAAAACATACCCTTGCAGCCCCGGAGCAAGCGGGCCTCCCTGGATTTGAGCATATGCCATATTGGGAGCATTTCGATAATAGGAATAAGCCGGATAGCCGTACTGATAATAATTCATCTCGTCATCCCCCTTCCTTCATTCAATTTTATGAAGGAACCGGCGATGACATGATGAAAAAACCGGAGCATCCTTTTTAACCAAGCGTTTGTTTAACCTGGGAAACCCTTTTCTCATCAAGGGTTCGAGCCACTAATCAAACGTTTGTTTAAATTTTTTATCCCTTCAGATTGAAACCGTCCCTGATCTTTCCTTGGATCATTCCTATAGTTGTTCTCTCCCAGATCCCTATATGCATTGGAGTAAGAAGATATGATTGGTTTTATTTTCCTATTACTATTATCCCTTTTCAATTCGTCCCAGAAATGTTATATTTTCAGAAACTTCTGATTTCCGTTCTACAATGCAACACTATTTTAGGAGGGATTGATATGCAAGGTGAAATTAGGTTAATTCCATATTTCATGGAAGAAATGATTGTTGATGCAAATGAAATTCCTAAAGGCGTTGATTTAATCCAAGCTCCTAGCATGTGGAAGAATGGCTATAAAGGGAAAGGTGTAACCATCGCCATCCTCGATACAGGTTGCGATATGAACCACCCGGATCTTGCGGGGAAGGTGAAAAAATTCCGGAATTTCACCGACGATGATGACGGCGCAGAAGATAACGTGACGGATTACAGCGGGCACGGTACCCATGTGGCGGGAACGATTGCTGCAAGTGAAAACGGGGATGGTGTCATCGGAGTGGCTCCACAGGCTGACCTGATGGTTATTAAAGTTCTTGCCGGCAGCCGTGGAAGCGGAAAGTACGATTGGATCGTAAACGGTATTCTGTATGCGATTGAGCAAAAGGTGGACATCATTTCCATGTCTTTGGGTGGTCCTACTGACTATGAGCCTCTTCATAAAGCGATTCAAAAAGCGGTGGATTCCAATATCCTGGTGGTCTGTGCTGCCGGCAACGAGGGCGACTCAAATAGCAGTACCGATGAATTCTCATACCCTGCCTGTTACAACGAAGTCATTTCGGTTGGAGCCATTGATCTCCAGAGAAAGTCTTCCTACTTCACCAATTCCAACAATGAAGTTGACTTAGTGGCACCCGGTGAACAAATCTTATCCACCATTCCTGGTGAGAAATACGCTAAGCTCAGCGGCACCTCCATGTCTGCGCCACACGTCTCAGGAGCCCTGGCCCTGATCAAAGAGTTCGAACAAGTCTCCTTTGACCGCAAGCTGTCTGAATGTGAAGTATATGCCCAGCTCATTAAGCGTACGGTCCCACTCGGCTTTCCGAAAACACTGGAAGGGAATGGACTGATCTTTTTAACGGCTCCTGACCTTCTGCGGGAGCACTTGAGAAATCAGCCACTTGCACAGATTGGATGATCGTTTTTCGAATCCTTATCTAGTTGATTTTTGGCTCATTCGATTGAATGTATGTTTCAATCGCCTTTCAGCTTTGCTGAAAATGAGCCAAAAATCGCATACTATATAGTTTACAGTAAAAAAACAGCCATCCCTGACTGTTTTTTTACTGTAAACTATTGAAGTCTGCTTTGTACTTCCTGACAGATTTGATCTGCACTCAGTCCGCTTGCTTCGATGACGGGACCTTGAGTCGCTACATTCTGGATTCCCATTACATCCGTATCCATTCCTGTTACGACACAGCAGTCACATCCGTTTGCATCTGACTCCTGCTTCAGCTCCACTACCTCATGGCCCTGTGCACGTAAGGCTTCTACAACGTTTGTTAAGGATTGTTCAACACCAATTCTCATGCCTTTACACCTCCTGTTTCTACATATAGGATTTTCTTACAATGAAAAAGATATTCGTCATTTATTTTTTATTTACTTGTGTACCGCTTTTTTTCTGACTTTGACTCTCACTATTTCCCATCTGGGTATCAGAGGCAAATTCTACGTCATTCTTCGCTTTTTGCTTCGCCAATTGTTCTGATGGTTGGTCCATACTTTTCTTTCCCTGTTTAGACATTTTCATCCCTCCTCTGACTTTTATAGAATTAGAATCCCCATTTCAAGACAAAATATTTGAAGGGCATGCAATTCCAACGGGTATGTTTATTTCTTCACTAACCCGGGTAAATAGTTTATATACAACAAATAAAAAAGGGTGGTATTTACATGGATCAAGAAAAGTTAAATGAATTAATTGATGGATTAAATGAAGATTTGGCAAATGAATATGCTGCAGTTATTCTGTACACAAACTACGCTGCTGTTGTGAGCGGCCTATATCGTCAAATTTTAAAGCCTTTCTTCGAAGAGGAAATTCCAGATGAGCAGGGCCACGCATTGTACCTGGCTGAAAAGATTAAAACATTGGGTGGAGATCCGACAACGACGCCTGCAGCCGTAAAGCAAACGGATAATGTGAAGGAAATGCTTGAAGAAGGACGAAAAGCCGAAGCAGATACAATCGAGCGTTACAAGAAACGTAAAGAACAGGCTGACGAATTAGGTCTTGTCGAACTTAGCATCAAGCTCGATGATATGATCGCTGATGAAACCCATCATCTTGAAGAGTTCGATCGCCTATTAAAGGATCCTTCTTTCAATTAATACACAAAAGACCGCTACCCAGCGGTCTTTTATTACGTTATGACTCGGTAATCCCTCCATTCCTCAAGCAATAAGGACCGGTATTCAGGAGTCAAATAGCGGTCATCGACCAGCTTCAGGACGCCACTGTCCTCCTCTGAACGAATGAGTCTCCCCCCTGATTGAAACACTTTGTTCAGTCCGGGGTATACATAGGCATAATCGTACCCGTTCATCCCCAAGGAATTGAAATGATCTTTGATGATCTCCTGTTCCACCGACGGCTGTGGTAGCCCGACACCAACCACGATCACACCTTTCAACCGATCTCCTTTCAGGTCGATCCCTTCTGAGAATATCCCTCCAAGGACGGCAAAACCGATAACAGGATTCTCCCTATCACTGTGAAACTGCTGGAGAAACGCTTCTCTTTCCCCTTCATTCATATTTGGTTCCTGTATGATGGTATCCGCCTTCACCATCGATTCTTTGTTCAACCTTTCATATGCTTCCTCCATATACGCATAGGATGAAAAGAAAATGAGATAATTTCCTTTATATTGATTGAAGGTTTCTTCAATAGACTTCGTAATGGCGGGAAGCGTTCGTTCCCTGTCCTTGAACCTGGTCGAGATAGGATGAATCCCAACCTGCCATTGTTCTTGTTGAAACGGGGAAGGCATCAAGAAACGATAATCATCTTCCCCGCCACCCAATTGTTGAAAATAGTAAGAAAACGGGTGGAGGGTGGCAGAGAAAAAGATGGAGGAATGAAAGGGTTTTGCAACCTGCTTGATGAGTTTAGATGGATCGATGCAAAAGAGCTTCACTTCTAAGTCTTCTGAGCTCCGACCAATCACAAAACGATGTTCCTTCGAGAATAGGTTGGAAATCCGAACAAAACTTAACGAATCAAAGTACAATTGCATGAAATCTTCTGACCACTCTTTGCCCGCTTCCCCCAGACTCTTTTCAGCTATCTCGATGAAACCCATAACGGACTCTATAAATTCAACGTCCAGCTCATTCCGAATATCAGAGCTTTCTTCTTTTTTCAGGCGGAGGAATTGCTTATTTACAGTCGTTAAACCCTGACTCAACTCTTCGTGCCCGGGATACAGATTTTTGATCCGAGAAAAATCCGATTTCTTCAGTGAGGCTGTATACATTTCCCTTCCCCTGCCGACAAGATTATGAGCTTCATCCACTAACAGAGTCGTCTTTTTCTTGCCATCATCGCTCATTCTTTTAAAGGAAACCTTCGGATCGAAGATGTAGTTATAGTCGCATATGACTCCGTCCACCAAATAGGAAAGGTCAATTGAGAACTCAAAGGGACAGACTTTATGATCTCTGGCGTATGTTTCAATGATCGGCCGGGTAATGATCGTCTCATTTGTCAAGATATCGGTCAGTGCCCCATTTACACGGTCATAATACCCATTGGCGAACTCACAATACTCTTTTTGACATATGGTTTCTTCCTTAAAGCAGATTTTATCCCTCGCCGTGATCGTAACAGTCCTATGGGACAATCCCTCTCCTTCAAGAAGATGCAACGCCTCTTCCGCCACAGTACGGGTGATGGTTTTGGCCGTTACATAAATCCATTTAGAATTTTCCTTGCCCATGGCTTTTATAGCGGGAAATAAAGTGGAAATGGTTTTACCTGTCCCTGTAGGTGCATTTGCATACAGGGATTTTGACTCGGCAACGGTTTTGTATACGGCACCCGCCAGTTTCTTTTGACCCCTCCTGTATGAAGGAAATGGAAAGCTGAGGTTTTCTATACTTCCCATTTTATTTACTTCATTGTTCAATAACAAAATGGCAAAAGGGGTATAGGCCACCAGGATATCGGTTACGATCTTTTCAAGCTCTTCAGTGGAATAGGTGTGATGGAAGGACTTCGTTTGTTCAGATTCTACCTCGATGTAGGTTAGTTGAACATCAATCCCGGAAAGTTGTTTCTCCTTTGCCAATAAATAGGCGTAACATTCTCCCTGAGCCCAGTGGACTCGGGACCCTTCTTCAATCAAATCTAACCGTTTCGCCGTCGACTTGATTTCTTCAATGGTGACTTTACCTTCATCATAGTGAATCCCGTCACAGCGCCCCTCCAATTGATAAAGTATATCCTCATATGCCAGTTCCCCCTTCAGGAAGACTTCCTTCTCATCGCCTTCTTTATATGCTCTTTGCACCTTTTGATGAAGCCTTGTACCGATGGTCATGGAGGAGCGTGCCTGGAACCTGAGATCGATGCTTCCTTCTTTATAGACAAACTCCACCAATTCTCTGATGGATATTTTAATCGTTTTCTTCACGGACGGTTCACCTCAATCTTTCATAAGAAAATGTTGATTCTATCCGTTTCTCAATGAACATATACATTAGACAAGCATTTTGGAACGGAGGATTCGGGGAATGAAGGCAAGATTCGGCTTTTATTGTATTGGTTTACTCGCTCTTTCATTAGGTGTTTCTCTCATTATAAAAGGAGAGCTGGGGGCTGCTCCCTGGGATGCGCTGGCCGTGGGGGAATCCAACCTCTTTCATCTCTCAATCGGGACATGCATCTTCATGAATGGATGCATTCTCATTTGTATAAATGCCCTATTACTGAAAGAAGGCATTCAATGGTTAGCGGCCTTATCGATATTCATCATTGGGATGATGGTTGATTACTGGATTTCGACGGGTCTTACCTTTCTGGAACCTGTGGGATTTCCTCAGCAGGTCTCCCTGGTCACTGCAGGCATCCTGCTCCTCGGGATTGGCATTTCGATATACCTTCAGGCCAAACTCCCTTCAAGTCCGATGGATACATTTATGGTGGCCATTCACAGGCGTTTCGGATTGAACTTACGCAATTCACGTTTATTAAATGAAGCCATTGCCATTACGCTTGCCATGCTGTTTCATGGTGCAGTGGGAATCGGAACCGTCATGGTCGCCTGCACTTTAGGCTTCATCATTCATATCTTCTATCCTATCATGGAACGTATGTACGGGAAATGGAGTTAAGGCATTTACCAGAATAAAAAAACACTTAGTTCTTCTCCTAAGCGTTTAAATTGTTCCTATATGTATTGGATGGATTTGCTTCGTATTTACCTTGCCTTTCACTGTTCAACGGAAGGCTTATCGTAGCGGCTGTCCCCTTATTCACTGTGCTTGAATAATGAACATGCCCCCCCATGGCCCCAATGATGCGCATGGACACCGATGTACCAAGGCCCGTCCCCTGGTCTTTTGTAGTAAAGAATAACGTCCCTATCCTTGCAACCTGTTCCTTGGTCATCCCCTTACCTGTATCGGTGACCGTAATGACCGCATGGGTATGGGTGACCTCAAGATTCACGGTGACGTTGCCCTGGGGCGGAGTCGCTTCTATCGCATTTTTTATAATATTCACGAAAGCTTGTTTCAATTTATTCCGGTCCGTTAACAGATGGGCATTTTCTTGTAAATGAGCTTCAAGGAAAACCCCTTCTTTCAGGGCATAGGCGTTGAGGAGTACAGTGACATCTGAAAGAACTTCCCTGACGTTGATCTTCTCGACCTTTTCAAACTCAGGCTTGGCAAAACTAAGATAATCATTGATGATTTCCTCTGCCCTCCCCAACTCACTCAATACAATCTTCAGGTATTCATCGTGATCTCCGGTCACCTGCTTCTTCATCAACTGAAGGAATCCCTTCACTACAGTGAGGGGGTTTCGTACCTCATGAGCGATGGAAGCTGCCAGTTCACCAAGTGTATTCAGCTTCTCGGATTTCATGATTTCTTCACGCAGTAACTTCTTTTCGATCATCCATTCATTTAGTTGAGCTGCAAGTCCCACCCCAAGTACCTGGATTCCACCGAATATGAGAACATACATCCCCATTTCCCGGTTTCCTGATACAGGTACGCCCGTTATAAAAGCAAAGGATAGCAGAATGCCGAGCATGACCAGCGCCGGCCAAAAACCAAGGAGCACAGCAAATGTCACTCTCTTCTTTGGAGAAAATGACCAGAATCGGTTGGAAATCAAAAATGGAAGAAGGCCGGCTAAGAACGCACTGATGAATCCGAAAGCAATCGCATCACCTCCATTGATGATCCGTGCCGACAGAATGAAAACAAATACGATAACCCCAGCCTTTCTCCCACCATATAACATGGAAAGAACCAATGGAATATACCTGAAATCCCAGTATAGTCCAAAGCTTTCATAAGCAAAAATCAAACACGTGAACGCTGCGATTCCATGTAAAACCCCTATGAAAACAGGCGATTTCCCCAACCTGTGGTTTTCAAGAAGCGAGGTTTGGATGAGGACAGGAGCCAAAATAATCAGTACATGTAATAATAATTTCTCAATCAGCATCGGAATGTCTCCCAGTATAAAAAAGTATTACATTACACATACGACAAAATTCTGTTAAATCCTCTTTCACCTGCCATAAAATCACGAAAAAAGTCATAGATGAAACCAAAAGCGGAGGCGGCTCGCCCAGAGGCGACAAGCATAAGACGAACAGGCTGAAAAGGCGTCCTTTGCCTTTTTGGCCTGTTTGACTTATGACCTCGAGCCTCTAGCCGCCGGAGCTGGATGAAACCAAAAGCGGAGGCGGCTCGCCCAGCCCCGACAAGCATAAGATGAATGGGCTGAGAAGGCGTTCTTTTGCCTTCTTGGGCCATTTAGCTTATGACCTCGAGGGGCTAGCCGCCGGAGCTGGATGAAACCAACACCCTAGATCCGTCCCTCAAAAGTCAGCTCAGTTGCCCTTTATAGGTAAGGTCTTTAGGATCAAGGTGGTTACAGTCGCCTTTGAGTATTTTTTGGATATCTGTGATGGTTTGCTGGACCTGTACGATTTGGCCTTGAACTTTTGTGAATTCCTCTGCAACAAAGAAGGGCTGGCTTAAATATGCTTCAAGTCTTTCGCCTATTTGAAAAATCCCGAGGTCTGCTTCTGGAATTTTCTCCTTCCCGATCGTGTTCATCAGGACGCGGATTTCTTTATAACGTCTTAATAATTTTTTTGCCTTTTTGTGTGTCGACGAGTGGCTGGAATCCACCGTTTCATCTTCTAAGAGAACAGACGTGGACTGAACGGGGTGAATGGCAGGATAGATCCCACGGGTTGCCAAATCAATATCGAAATAACAGAGTGAATCAAGTGGACCAAATGGGTCGTCTTCATCGACTGCTTCCCCACTCGGATCAAACAATAGTGTCGTGAGATCAGTATAATTTTCTGTTTCGAAGCGCTCCCTTAATTCATACAATGCTCCCGACACAATATACGAGCGATCCACATACATGAGAATGCTTTCTTTGTCTTCGACCATGGAAACTTCTGCAAAAGCATCCTCTATACTATGGCATTTAGCATGAACAAACCCTTCAAGATCACTTAAACCGGGGTATGGTTTATCAGGTGTCAAGAGTATGGCGTGGTACCCTTTCTTCTTCAACGCTTGCGTCAATTCAGCCAGTACGACAAATTGGCCAACCTGAGCTCTCGCGACGAATCCGTTGGTACCTCCCTGAACAATTGGTGCGAATACATCAAGTGTTTTAATTCCCGTTTCAATCATCCTTCGTTTTCCTCCCTGAATAATCAGTTCATCCAACGTGCAATTAGCCAGATTTGCAAGGGTGACGATTGTTTTTACTTCTGCACGACCGACCGATATCTTACCTGTACATAAGTTTGAAACCGTCGCCGGCCTCAATCCCACCGATTTAGCTGCCGTTGTCAGATTCGGCACACGTTTACGCAATAATGAAACATTCAGCTTCAAATGATCTTTCATGGAATATACCCCCTCCTTACTTTATAAGGTAAATCATATTACGTTCAAAAAGCAATTATTTTTTATTAAAACGTAATTTTTTTACTTCAAATAGTAAATCCAACCAAAACTTTCATCGCTCCTCTTTTTAGATTCATGTAAAATCATCCTATTTTATTGTCCTAAATTCACAAGGTCGTACTTATAATAAAAGATAAGAATCTATTGTTAAAAGGATGAAAGTGGATGAAAAATACGAATCTCAAAATACCTGAACCTTCTAAAAAGCAGCGCTTAATTATTTTGGCAGCGATGATTGCTTTCTTTGTCTCGTTTTCCATTATCGTCTACTGGATGCCTATAAAAAAAGCCTCCCCACCACCATTTTTACAGAAAGAAAATGAACGCCCCCTTGTCATCGCTCATCAGGGTGGTAAGCATCTTGCACCCGGGAACACAATTGAAGCCTTCCAACACGCCGTCGATATCGGAGCAGACGTGATCGAAACGGACATACATATCACCAAAGACGGCCAGTTGGTCACCATTCATGATCCTACGGTGGACGCAACAACGAATGGAAGCGGATTTGTAAAGGACTTTACGTTGAAAGAACTTCAGCGATTTGATGCGGCATACTATTTTCAAGACCTTGAAGGGCATTACTCCTTTCGGGGAAAACATGTTTATGTCCCAACCCTTGAAGAAGTATTTCAGCGTTTTCCAGACATGAGGATTAACATTGAAGTGAAAGACGACAATCCCGAAGAGCGGACAGAGGAAATCGTGCAGAAATTAATGGAACTGATTGACGAATACGATATGGAGGATAAGGTCCTCATCGCTTCATTTGATCAAACCATCATTGATTTGTTCGAGTCCTATTCAAACGGGAGGGTTGCCACTCAAGGCGGGAAGCAGGAAGCAAAAAAATTCGTCATCCTTCACAAGTTGCTCTTAAGGAATCTGTATAAATCCAATGTCGATGCCTTTCAACTGCCAATCCAGGAGGGAAATATTGACCTGACACAGCCTGTTTTGATCTCCGGAGCCCATCGCATCGGACTGCATGTCCATTATTGGACCATTAACGACCCGGAAACCATGGAAAGACTCATAAATTTAGGGGCAGACGGAATCATTACAGACAGACCCGATTTATTACTGAACATACTGGAGAGAAAATAAGAATATGATCAGTATAATATCAACAAAATCTATGACATACTTTAAAGACTATTCTTTTGCTATAAATATAGAGAGTCCCTGGAGAGGAAAGAAACGGTATAGGTTTGATGGGGTCACCCTGTGGCTTGATTCAACCATTACTTTTTTCTCTAAGAAAGAAGCAGTTTATAAAGATTACTCACCAAAAACCTACAAAAAAATTACAAATATATTTGTAAAGTTCATACTATTGACCTATATATCTATTTGTCAATCTCTGTTAGGCTTAAATTAAGTCAAATGACGAAAGAAGAATAAATATGACAGTAAATGTATTTTTAGATGATTATCGACACTGTCCCCAAGGGTACATTCTCGCGAAAGACATCGATGAATGTATTGACCTGCTTCTTAATTTTTCTATCGCTCACCTTTCATTGGATCACGACTTAGAGAGTAAGACTCGTAATGGCTTAATGCTCGTCCACTACATGGTGGAAAAACAGTTATTTGCCGAGAGAATCACGATTCACTCCGCAAACTCTGTTGCCGGAAAAAGAATGTACAAGTATTTGAAAGAGGCTCAGGATGACCAAAAGATGCCTCGTTCAATTCAAATTCTTTTGCGGCCCTTACCTCTAAGATGAGTTATCATATATATAAAGAACTGTTCCCTGAACAGTTCTTTTTTTGTCAATTTATTTAATTTGGTTTTTTCTTACTTTATAATGGAGAATAGAGAATTTGATTAAAGAGGTTTTAAACTATGGATTTTTTGAAAAAGTTTCAATTTGTCGGGGGAAGAATTGCTAAAACGGGACTTGCCGTTTTCCTTACTGCCTTTGTATGTGAATTGATGAACTGGCCGGCGACCTTCGCTGTCATTACAGCCATTGTGACGATAGAACCGACTGCTGCAAATTCAATAAAAAAAGCATTCATCCGTTTTCCAGCTTCGGCCATCGGAGCATTATTTGCCGTGATCATCACCCATACCTTAGGAGACCACGCCATTACGTATGCACTGGTCGCACTCCTGACGATCGTTACCTGCCATAAACTTCATCTCGGCGCCGGGATCTTGGTTGCAACATTGACCGGAATAGCCATGATTCCGACGATACACGACCATTATGTAGCGACATTTTTCATACGCCTGGGCACGACTACCATCGGCTTGATTGTATCAACATTAGTGAATCTGTGGATACTTCCTCCAAAGTACGCCAACACGATCTCAACCAATATCCATAACCTCTATTTCAAAACGGGGAACTTATTAGAGAAACGGGGATCAGAAGTCCTTCAGAATCACTCACTCCACAGGGAGACGAAGCTGATATTCAATGATATTCTAAGAGAAATTGAAACGACGGATACCCTTTGCGAGTACCAGAAAGAAGAGTGGAAGCTTCATCGCTCCAACCGCCAGGAAATGCGGTGCTTTAATTATGAATATAAAAAGCTGAACCTATTAAGGCAAATCCTTTTCCATGTCGGAAACCTGATTTATTTACCGGTTCAATCTGCATTCAATGAAGATGAAAAGGAACGGATCATGGACGCCACCCTAAGCTTAAAAGGAATCATGCATCATCCATCGTTCCATATACCGGATCACCATTTCACCCTTATGAAAAATCTATTGGAAGAATTCTGGGAAGATAACGAAGGGCATCATATGAAGCCTTTTCAATCCATGAAGCATCACTTTTCATGTGAAACCGTCATGCTTTATGAATTATTATCCATTCACGATCTTATAGAAGAATTGAATGAAGTCCATATACTGGAGACACAGCATCAAAATGTATTAGAAAAGACATTACATCCTCAATGAGGATTTCATACACAAATAAAGGTACAGACAATCAAAGTCTGTACCTTCTCCCTTTTCATTCCAATGCTCTCTTCGCCAGCATCCCAATGACCATATCATCCATCGGCGGATTATGAAGCCCCGCTCGCACATCACGATAAAACCTCTGCATGGGATTACTTCGGAAAAGTCCCCTGGCACCCACAATCCTCATGGCCGTATCGACAATTTGAAAGGCGCTGTTCGTCACCACATGCTTGACTGAACCAAGTTCAGAAGCCATGTCTATCCTTTTGGACGGTTCCTTCACCCACTTATCCGCCACTGAATATAATATCTGTCTCGCCTTAAACAGCTCCAACTCCATTTCACCGATTTTCCTCTTCACTTCAGGAACATCCTTGATTGGACCGGGCAGACTGGTTGGGGAATAGTCCTTCGCAAATTGGATGGCATAATTGCGTGCTGCAATTGCCACTCCGATATAGCAGGCCGGGATATGAAGCAGCCAAGCTTTCGGGATGTCATTCCCCACCGCTTTGCTATCCCTTTCAACAAGCGAAGAGGCCGGCAAACGGACATCCGTAAGGACGAGATCGTCACTTCCCGTTCCCTTCATCGAAATCGTATCCCACGTCTCTTCGATGCTTACTCCTTTAAGGTCATGATCCACAAGAAAGAAACCTTTCTCGTCTGTATCATCGATCGTTGCCGATACTAAGGAATAGTCGAGGACTTTCGCCATGGACGTAAAGGATTTCCTGCCCGTTAAGCTAAAGCCCCCTTCTTTCTTGACGGCCTTGGTCTGAGGAAGCCCTCCACGCGTGGGACTCCCGGTTGCGGGCTCTGTAGCTGCACGATTGATCAGGGCTTTCTCATCCACGATCTTTCTGCAAAGATCTTTGAAGATATGTTCCTCCCAAGCCCGTGTCTCCGTAAGCTCCATCAACCCTCCCAGATGCCAGCCGATGGATAAAGCCGTTGCGGCATCACCGGTAGCGAGCCTCTCCTGAATCATCACCAGTTCATACAGGGTGATCTCATCTCCCCCATACTCCTTAGGTAGGGTAAGAGAACCATATCCACTTTGTTTGAGTTCTTCAAAATTCTGGTACGGGAATTGATCTTCCCTGTCATATTTCTCTCCTCGCTCAGAAAATGCATCAGCGAGTTCCCCCGCTGCATCAACCAACCTTCTTTGGCGTTCATTTTGAACATACGGTTTATATAAATCCACTCCAACAGCACCTCCCATAATTGAAAGACTATCTCCTTCGTTTATCATAATCAATTCTGACGTCCGACTCAAAGATATTGTTTACTATTCTGATCGGATTACAATATTACCTTTAGCTGTATAATTATTTTTTCATGAACCATTCTATAAATAAGATCATTCATTAAGGGGGAAATAAGCCTTGAGCCCAAAAAGAAGTAAACGATTCATTTTGATATTGATGCTCCTTTCATGGGTATTTCTCTTATTGGCAGGAAAAGAAACGTTAAAAAAATACCTACCCGCTTCCATGTTCATGTCCTTACTTGTTTATTGTGAAAATGTGCTGGCAGAAAGGATCAAATGGTGGACCATTTCTACAAAGATCTTCTCCCATGTGAATGGCATCATGCCCTTTGTCCTCGGAGTTTTTCTGACAGGTTCAGTATGGATCCTGAAATTCACATACAAAAATATATACCTTTATGTATTCGTCAATATTCTCGTTGATACTTTCTTTACATACCCCTTTTATTCCCTGTTCAAAAAGTTCGGTGTGTGGAGATTGGCTCATTTGAAGCAATATCAGTTATCCGCTCTGTTTTTCGTTAAATCTTTGCTTATGTATGCTTTTCAAAAATATATCGGGGACCGGATCTATTCCAAGCTGTCTTCAAAAACTCAACCGCTGAAGACAAAGGGATCCCCTGCTACATATTAAGAAAGTAAAAAAACCTGCTGCCACTACGGCAACAGGTTTACTTTTTTACAGATTAGGATGCATTTTCCTTGTCTTCCACTTTATATTCCTGCTCCCAGAACTCTGCATTTTTAATGCCGAGTTTTTTAGAGTTAAAGACTGGATCCAGCCCCTGCTTCTTCTGTTCCTCATAGTCTTTCAATGCTTTAAGGGCAGGCTTAGCGAGAATCAGGATTGCAATCAGGTTCAGCCAAACCATGAGGCCAAGACCGATATCTCCAAGGGCCCAGGCCAGTGCCGCTTCCCTCACTGCACCGTAGAATGTGGCACCAAGAAGGACCACCTTCAGAACCACCATCGCTATCTTTGAGTTCTTGCCTCTCAGTAAATATGCTACATTTGTTTCTGCCATGTAATAGTAAGCCATGATGGTTGTGAAAGCAAAGAAGAACAGAGCGATGGCAACGAATGACGCTCCAAATCCGGGGATGACAGACTCAATGGCAGCCTGGGTATAACCAGGTCCCGCTTCGATTCCATTTAAATTGTTCGCAAGCATCGACCCGTCTGGTGCTTCTGTATTGAAGGAGCCCGTAAACAGGATCATGAATGCCGTTGCCGTACATACAAGAAGGGTATCGATATACACTGAAAACGCCTGAACCAATCCCTGCTTAGCTGGATGTGAAACCTCTGCAGCAGCTGCGGCATGGGGCCCTGTACCTTGACCGGCTTCGTTGGAATAGATTCCGCGTTTCACTCCCCATGATACAGCCATACCGATGATTCCACCGAATACAGAATCGGCACCGAAGGCACTTTTGAAAATAAGGGCAAAGACTGCCGGGATTTCAGCAATGTTCATTCCGACAATGATAAGTGATAGAAGAATATATGCGATAGCCATGAAAGGTACTACGTACGAAGCCACTCCGGCAATACGTTTAACCCCGCCGAAGATGATGACCCCGATTAGCACGACAAGACCAATTCCCGTAACCGTCGTATTAAGGCCAAATGCATTCTCAAGTCCCAACGCAATCGAATTCGACTGAATGCCTGGCATTAATATACTCATCGCCAATAATGTCGCAAATGAGAACAATACGGCATACCACTTCCAGCCGATCCCCTTTTCGATGTAATACGCAGGACCTCCACGGTATTCCCCGTCCTGCTTCACTTTATAAATCTGGGCAAGCGTCGATTCAATAAAGGCACTGCTTGCACCGATGAAGGCAATCGTCCACATCCAGAATACGGCTCCCGGACCACCGAAAGCAATCGCCGTAGCCGTACCGGCGATATTACCCGTTCCGACACGTCCCGATAATGAAAGAGCCAAAGCTTGGAATGAAGATACCCCAGCACTGGAGCTTCCACCTTTGAACATTTGAACCACCATATCTTTAATCAACCGTACCTGTAAAAACTTCGTTAAAATAGAAAATAGTAAGCCTACGCCTAAACAAAAGTAAATCATGACAGGAGACCAAAGGATCCCCACCAACTTGCCAACGAATTCTTCCACGGCATTTCCCCCTTTTTCTGTATAAAATTTTCTAACTATTAAGAATTATATTTTATTTGACACAATATAGACAATCTTTTTTTATGACGATTTTTTCCTAAACGTTGAGAAAGCCTTATATGACAAGTCTTCATCGTGACAAAAAAATTTTGGGGTATCCTAGTGAAAGGGGTGAAAAATATGTCGAAAAGGAAACTACTTGTACCTGAATCACGAAGAGCTCTGGATCAATTGAAGGCGAGCGTGTCCGGTACTCATGATCCAAAGGAAGCAAAATATGAAGTGGCAAGGGAACAAGGTATCCCTCTGCAGCGTGGATATAATGGAAAATTAACATCTGAACAAGCAGGAAAAGTCGGCGGTGCGATCGGCGGGAATATGGTGAAGGAGCTTGTAAGGATGGCTCAGGAGAATTTAACAAAACAATAGGTTCCACTCATCAATAGGAGTGAACTCAAAAAAAAGATGGCATTCCTCCAGAATGCCATCCCTTTTCATTCAACATAACCTCTGACATGCTTCATGACCTCCTCATCTGCCTCTTTCGACTTCCCTATGACCGAAAAACCTCCATCCGCTTCAAGAATGACCATATTCACGTCTTTCAATGACCCAAATCCTTTATCCCTGACAGCTTGAAACACATCCATCTCAGCGATTCGTTCCTTCTTCATTCTTTCCTCTACAAATTGATTTCGATAATACAAAAGGGTCGGTGAGGATTTCACCAACTGATCGATCGTATGCGATCGAACCGAGAGCCAGGCAACCACATATTGCATTCCGACCAGGACCAGATAGGCAGTAATCCCTTCCATGAGTGGCACCTTCTTATTCAGCAGAATGATACCAAGTACCGAACCGATCCCAACAGTCACAATCAAGTCAAAGGCGTTCATCTTGGATAGAGTCCTTTTCCCAGATACCCTCAATAGGATGATGAGGGATAAATAGGCAAGGATCCCTACTATTATTATTCGGTAGATTCCATACCACGTTCCAAAAAACATCTGTTTCACACCTTTGTTTACGCTTTTTTCTTACGTTTCCCATTCAAATAGCAACTAAAACATGCCACGGCCCCTTATTTTTTTCCAAGAAGTTCTTTCAGCTTATCAAGGTCTTTGTAAATCTCTTTTTCCAGTGAACGGTTGTAGAAGATGGAGGCAGGGTGAAAGGTTGGAAAGATACGATATGGCTCCTTACTCCAGATCCATTCATTTGTCTCTTGGTTCCTTAGTTGCCTGACCCGAGAGTGGATCAATTCCCCATGCACTTCTGAGATTTTGTAGTCCTTCCCCACCAGTCGCTGCAACCCTATATTCCCTAGGGTTACAAGTTGTTTCGGTTTTACATGCTTCAATTCATAATCAAGGATGGGTGCATGAGCCAGCTGTTCTTTCATTGTCGGCGCTCTGTTGTATTTCTTTACAATCATTTCATCCCCCATGGATTTCTTATGCACGATTTTGAAAGGTCTGCTTCTGACTGCAGAGGTGAAGTAAATATCTTCCCTTGGTACGCCTATATAATTGAAGAACTCATCCAACACCTTTCCCGCTCTTCCGCTAAAAGGCATGCCATTATGAATCTCCGTCTCCCCGGGGGCCTCTCCCACAATCATGATTTCAGGGGTCATCGGTCCCCTTCCATAAACAAATCCCTCACAGTTATAGGGTTCCATCCTCTTCTTGCAAAGATCAACCAGTGTTTCCGGTATCATACTCATCATCCTTCGTTCATTCTTAATGTCGTTATTCCCGATGAACCCATGAATTACACATCCCCATGTTTATTTCGTCCTTAGAAAAGGAATAGTATGGATAAAAGAATCAACAAAGGAGATGGATTGTGTGTCACAAGCTGAATTGAAGAAACAAATACAAAAGGTTCTTGATGAAAGTAAGGTGGGTACATTGGCCACCGTGAAAAGGAACAAGCCCCATTCCCGTTATATGACGTACTTCCACGACGACTTGACGCTATACACACCGACGAGCAGTGAGACGCATAAAACGGATGAAATAGAGGATAACCCCAATGTTCATATCCTTCTTGGCTATGAAGGGGAAGGCTACGGGGATACTTTCGTCGAAGTGGAAGGACGCGCTTCCATTGAAGACTCCGCCCACTATAAAGAAAAATTATGGAATGACCATATGAAGAGATGGTTTGAAGGCCCTGACGATCCAAATTATATCGTCTTGAAAATCCAGCCTACAGCCATTCGTCTGATGAACGATGAAGAAGATTCGCCACAGTCGCTTGAATTATAATTGAGACGTTTCCTTGACAAGTTATAAGATAAGTGGTATATTTAGTTATTGTAATCTTGTAACATACATTGAAACGATAGAAAAGATAATTCGTAATTCTATTCTGTTTTGATTTAACAACTTATTCACACTGGATCGGCTTCGGAGCCGTTAGGATGTAAGAGAGGTAGGGCTTACGTCGTTTAGGTATATCAAACGACACAAAGGAATTGCCCGCGGCTGTTTATTATCTGCAAACAACGTTCAAGATATAAATATATTACTTGTGATGTTGCAAGTTACAGAGTTGCCTTTATCCGATTAGGGCAACACCAAAGGGATTGCTAACGGGATGATTAGCCCCTTTAAATAGGAAAACACCTCAAAAGGAATGACTGTTGAGGTGTTTTTTTATGTCCTGGATGGATTAGCTCCTATTCAGCTGCCGTTTACACGGTCATTGTCCATTTTATTTTCAAAATCGCGGACTTTTATTTTCAAAATCTTTATTTCCCCGCATTTACATTCACATCACCAATCTCCCCAATCCACTTCAAATACTTTCCCTCAACTGACTGTGATACAATCCATGATAAAACCCTTTCTGCTTAAGAAGTTCATCGTGAGATCCCCGTTCAATGATCCTGCCCTGATCCAGGACCAGGATCTGATCCGCCTGGCGGATGGTGTTAAGACGGTGAGCCACCACTACGCTCGTCCGTCCCTCCATCAACCGCTTGAGGGCTTCTTGAATCCTTAGTTCCGTAATCGTATCGATGCTGCTCGTCGCTTCATCAAGTATCAGGATGGAAGGATCGGAAAGGATTGCCCTGGCAATGGACAATAACTGCTTTTGCCCCTGGCTGATCCCGTTTCCATCAGCCCTCAGCATAGTATCATAGCCCTCGGGCATCTTTTCGATGAAGGAATGGGCATTGGCGAGTTTCGCCGCATTCTTTACCTCTTCATTTCCGGCATCAAGCCTTCCGTAGCGGATGTTGTCTGCAATCGTCCCCTGGAACAGGAAGCTATCCTGCAGAACAAAGCCCATTTGTTGCCGTAAACTTTGCCGCTTAATGGTGCGGATATCACGGCCGTCGATCTCAATACTGCCTTCGTTCAGCTCATAAAAACGGGAGAGGAGATTGGTGATCGTCGTTTTCCCCGCTCCTGTCGGTCCAACCAGAGCAACCGTCTCACCCGGCTGGATGGAAAAGGATACATCCTCAAGCGTTCGCTCTCCTTTTCCATATGAAAACGAAACATGTTGAAACTCGACCTTCCCCTTTACCGAAGCGATTTCCACAGCACCTCCTTCATCCTTCGCTTCCTCCTCTTCATCCAGGATTTGAAACACACGCTCAGCACCCGCAATCGCTGACAGAAGCGTATTATATTGATTGGCAAGTTCATTCAACGGACGTGTAAACTGCCTTGCATACTCAGCGAAAATGACGATGACACCGATCGTAATCATTCCATTAAGGGCAAAAATCCCTCCGACCCCGGCAATGACGGCAAAGCTGAGATTATTCAATACATTCATAAGCTTCGGAATGAATCCCGAGTAGGTATCCGCCCAATACGCAGCCGTTCTCAGCCTCTGATTTTTTTCACCAAAATCCTTGATCGCCGTTTCTTCACGTGAAAAGGTCTTAATGATACTGTGGCCAGAGATCGTCTCCTCTATATAGCCGTTTAATTCACCGATATTCTGCTGATACTCTTTAAACAATCGACCTGTCCGTTTGGTGATCCACTTCATGCCGAAGACCATGAGGGGAACAATGATCAGGGTGATGAGAGTAAGGAGTGGGCTCAGCCAAAGCATGATCGAGACCGTCCCCACCAAGGTAAGGACACTTGAGATGATTTGAATGAATGAACTATTCAACGTCGCACTCACGTTATCAATATCATTGGTCACCCTGCTCATCAGCTCCCCGTGCTTCCGCTTGTCGAAGAAAGGGATGGAGAGCTGGTGCAATTGATGGAAGAGGTCTTTCCGCAGACGATAGACCGTATCCTGGGCTACACCGATCATCCAATAATTCTGAAACCATATGGACAGGGAATGGAGGATATAGATGGCTATCAGGCCCATGACCAAGCCACCCAATCCTGACGCTTCCTTTGTTACGATATACTCATCGATTGCCTTTCCGACAAGGAACGGCCCAAGAAGGGCTGCGGCGGAACTGATGAATACCATTAAAATAACGAGATACAATATCATCTTTATTTCAGAAAGATAGCTCCAGAGGCGGCTCAACGTTCCTTTTGCATCTTTCGCCTTGTCGCTTTTCCCCAACTTCTTTCGTACATGCCTAGACATGGTGGATTTCCCCCTCTCCGAATTGGGATTGGTAGATGTGTTGATAAAGGCTGGAATCTTCCAATAAGGACTGATGGGTGCCCTGGCCGATCAATACCCCATCTTCTAATAGCAAGATACGATGGGATTCCATCGCCGTACTGACTTTTTGAGTGATGATCATGGTTGTGCACTCATATCGCTTCAAGGCTTGAAGGAGTTTTGATTCTGTTTTCAAATCCAGGGCACTTGTACTGTCATCCAAAAGCAGGATCTTCGGTCTCCGAATAAGAGCCCTGGCAATGGAAAGCCGTTGCTTCTGACCTCCTGAAAGGTTGACCCCCTTTTGACCGAGGACCGTGTCATATCCATCTGAAAGCTTCAGGATCGATTCATGGATTTGGGCATCTTTGGCCGCCTGGATCATTTCTTCCCTCGTGGCATCTTCCTTCCCCCAGAGGAGATTTTCAGCAACCGACCCGGAAAACAGAATGACCTCCTGAGGCACGTATCCGATATTTTGTCTGATTTCATCGAGAGGAATCAACCTGATGGGGTGTCCGTCCAGTTCCACTGTCCCTTCCGTTGCATCGTAAAGACGGGGAATGAGCTGAAACAGAGAGGTTTTACCCGATCCCGTAGCTCCCAGCAAGGAAACGGTTTGGCCCGCCACCACATGAAAGGATAGATGTTGGAGCACCTTTTCACTTGTGGATGGATAGTGGAACGAGACATCTTGAAACATGATCTCCCCACCGGTCACTTTGTTGTTGTGATTTACTTCCTCTCCATCCTTCAAATCGACTTCCGTTGCAAGCACTTCCTCTACCCGCTCAGCAGAAGCCCTCGCTCTTGAGAAACTGGTGATGATAAAGGAGAAAATGGAGAAAACAGAAGAGATTCTTGTTACATACGTGACGATGGCCACGACTTCCCCGACCTTCGCCCCGCCCGAGGCAACATCAATGCTTCCAAACCATAAAACAGAGAGAAGGGCAAGGTTCATCACAAGCATCAACAGAGGCATGATGATTTCCATGACCCGAAGGGCAGCGGCCGTTCGATCCTTCAAATCCTCATTCGCACCATGAAAACGACTTTCTTCATATTTGCTTCTCGTATACGCTTTAATCAATCTCATTCCCGAAAGGTTTTCCTTCATGACCTCATTCACCTTATCGAGCCTTGACTGGACTCGTTCAAACAGGTTCCATCCCCGTTTCAGAACCCATATCAGGAATAGCCACAACACGGGAATGACGAAGACTAAAACAAGAGCAAGCCGGACATCGACAATCAGTGCCATAATGGTTGATCCCACGACAAGCAGTGGAGCCCTGAGCATGATCCGGAGACTCATGAAGATGGTGTTTTGCAGCTGCCTTACATCATTCGTCATCCTCGTGATGAGAGAAGATGCGGGAAGCTCACTGAAACTTGCAAATGAAAACGACTGGACCTTTTTATACAAGCTTTCCCGCACGTCATAACCGAATCCCTGACTCGTATGTGCGGCAAAAAAGGAATTCGTCACACCTGCAACAAAGGCCAAGAGGGACATCCCTACCATAATGAAGCCCCACTTCAACACGACGTCCAAATCTTTATTCAGGATCCCTTCATCAATGATCCGTGCCATAAACAACGGATTCAATAACTCTACGGCAAGCTCTACCAGCATTAAACTCCATGCCAGGGCCATGGCAGCCCGGTAAGGCTTTAAGAAACGTATGACCTTCAAACGAACACCCCTCTTAACTTTATCTGCCATTATTTATATGTATCATCATATCGCTTTTTTATTCTGGGTGGTAGTTGGAAGTGCCCTCCGTCCCACTCTGAAACCATGTATCCAAAGAGGAGACCACGAAATTTCGAGGTCTCCTCTAACAATGCTTTAGTTGAGATCTACGGAGTCGGTCTTTTTAAAATCTTCCAAAGAGTAAGAAGTAATAGAGAGATTCGAAACGGCATAGACCAGATCATCAATATAGATCAGTCTTTGAATCTGATCTTCCCCCTGTTCATAGTATTCTTTGTCTTTGCTTGCTTCATCCGGGAGTTTCGATTTCAACACGATCCCTTTTTCAGGGGTCATTTCATAAAGAAGGGCACCTTGATAGTCGAAGTCCAGTTCATGGTTCTGAATGGTTACAGGCATAAAAAAAGACCTTACAAAAGCAAGGTCCGTCCCTCTATCTCATCCGTCTCGCACTGGCGTTCAGGCGTGCGTTCCGGATGACCTGGTTGATGACTTCGGAGAAGATGAGTCCAATGGCGATGGAGCCTGAGATCATGAAGGCTTTGGCGGCCAGATTGATAGCGGCATTGTAATCGTTTTGCACGAAGTTTCTCATGGCATCGTATGCGAGTCCCCCTGGTACGAGCGGGATGATCCCGGCAACAGAGAAGATGATGACCGGGGTTTTGTACATTTTGGCAAACACCTGACTGACCACCGCCACGACAAAGGAGGCAAGTAACGTGGCAAGTACGGTGTCTGCTTCATTTAAACTCATAAGTATATAAATGATCCAGCCCAGCATTCCGACTATTCCGCATTTGAAAAGGGACTGCTTCGGAGCATTGAAGATGATCCCGAATGCAGCGGCTGAAATGAAGCTGGTCACTAATTGTTCGATGATGAGCATCCCTTTCCCCCCTATCGATTTTATAAGCCAGTCACGTTACGTTAAAGTAAACACAACGGCAATGCCCGTCCCGATGGCAAACGCCGTTAAAAAGGCTTCCGCTCCCTTTGACAACCCCGACACCAAATGACCTGCCATTAGATCCCTGACGGCGTTGGTGATCAGGAGGCCGGGAACAAGGGGCATGACGGATCCAATGATGATTTTGTCCAACTCCTGTCCCACACCGAGATGGACAAACCCGAAGGACACCATACCAATGATGAAGGAGGCAAGAAACTCGGCGAAGAACTTGATCGGTACGAGGCGATGTAAATAGATCACACTCGAAAAGCCGACACCGCCAGTGATCAAAGCAGGAATGAAATCCTCCCACATCCCCTGGAACATGATGAGAAAGCATCCACTGGCGATTGAGGCTGCCAACACTTGAATCAGGAAAGAATAAGATAGATCGGACTGATCCAACTTCTCAAGGGCATTGTAGGCTTCTTCAAGGGTCAGATGACCTTGACTGATCTGCCTCGAGATGCTGTTGACGAGAGTCACTTTCTCAAGATCCGTTGACCTCTCATTAATCCGGATCAGCTTTGTTTTCGTCGGTTCTGAGGTTTCAATCGAGAAGATGATCCCCGTAGGCGTCACGTAGCTGTGGGACTCTGATATCCCATACGAAGCAGCGATCCGCATCATCGTATCTTCCACCCGGTACGTCTCCGCCCCGCTTTGCAACATGATCTTACCCGCCAGCAGGCTGACCTCCATAATGTCATATCTTCTTATCATTTTTGCTTCCATACGATCTCTCCACACGTGCTTTTTTGAATAGGTCTAGTGTATAGGAAAGCAGTTGGGTAAGCAATGCGTAAGAGGAGGATTTTACGTAGATTTAATCTGAAGGGCAGAAAGAAGACCGGCCATGTATAGGACCGGTCCTAGTAAAATGTTATGATGCCTTTCGGCTGATTGCCTGCTGGGGCGTCCGTACTTTGATCAGTCTTGGCGCCATGTTGGCCATGATCACCAATACAATGGAACACAATACAGCCGATCCCAGCATCGTGATGCCGTTCGCTATGAAAGAGAAAAGCAGCGGCGACATATCATCAGGGGCATATTCGGCAAAGAACACAAACCCTGCGATGAAATGCCAGATATAGCGGGCGAGGCTTCCCATAAATGTCGCAATCACTACCCAAACAATTGCTTTGGATCGTTTGCTGTTTCCTAATGCTTCCTGTATCTTCCCTGCAAAAACACCGGCAAAACCAATGAAGGCAAAGGCGATGAAGTACTCAATCACCATTTGAACCGGTGTCGCAATCCAGGCATCTCCAAGGGCAATCTGCAATATTCCCCATAGAAACCCCCCCATCAGTCCTGCTCTCCATCCACGTCGGTAGGATAAGAGAAAGATTGGAACCATGGCAATTGAAATAGAGATACTCGGTGACAGCTTAATAGAAGGCAGCATATCAAGAATGACGGCGAAAGCCGCCATCAATGACGCTTCGAGCAATACAATAAGTCGAGTGTGTTTCATAAAAAAAATCCCCCTCAGGTAATGAAACGAAACCATAAGGAGGGTGAATACATGAATTGAAATAAGCATATCCAGGCTTATTATCCACATCCCTACGCTAGTCCTAACTAACAGGTTCAGAGGGTCAGAACAGATTGTTCACTCTCAGCTTTCGCTCCCCTTGTGGTAACGTTTATAAAGTTGTTACGATTCATTATACATGAAGATTGATAGAAAGAAAGTATGAAAGATTCTTTTCTTTAAGGTGTCTCTCTGAGAGGATCATGAAGGATAATGACAGGCATTGACTTAGGGGTGACCATGAATCCGTAAATTTTTCCATCCTTGTCCTTATACGCTACAGAATAATCTCCAAATTGGGGTGAGAATTCGACGTCTTGGTATTCAAGATCAAGATCCTGATATTTAAGGCTCACATATAATTTGGTGGCGATTCTTGCGGTCAAGTGCTGTACAGTGGATATCCGGTTGGCTACTATTATGAGGATGATTGCGATACCGAGTAACATGACTTTCTTTGTACTGGACAATCTGATCATTCATTCTAGCCCCCTTTTATTTCTTCTTAACTACTATACTCGCATACTCTCTATTATATACCTATTCACTGAACCATGACAAAAGAGCTACTCTAATAGGCATGTGTCAAAATACCCATTTTCAGTAGCTCTATTTTTATTATTTCCTTTTTTCTTTTTCTTTCAAGAAGGAGTCCTCTTGAAATATCTACTGAGTTGGCATGAATGCTACACTCCAATATCCATCTTCATCCTTCACCATCTGAAAGCCCATACCTCCCTCACCACCATTATCATACTTAATATATCCATCCATATCGCTTGTTTGAATAAATTTACCGTTATCGATTCCTTTAAAGACACGTAATATACTTTCCTTCGTCACCCTGTCCGCTCGGGAAAACTTCTCGTCCTCTTCCTTTGTCCACCGAATATAATCCGGTCTGTCTGTGTACATTTCATAGACAAGGTCGTGTCGTTCGTCCAGTGATGCCTGGACATACAACTTTGCTATGCTGATGGGGGATAACCCGTGAAGATGTTCTTCCGTCGGGTCTTTGGAAAATTCACGGTAGACAATCTCTTCTTCTGGTGTCAAAGAGAAATTCCACTCTTTGCGCTCTTCCTCTACTTTACTGAATGAGAATGGCATGACCACACTGAACTTCCATCCATCCTCGTAAACCAGCCTGAAACTTAGAATATTTGCCCTACGTGAACCTACTGAAACCGGTATTTCATATGTTACATCACTCATCATCTCTGAAGTCCTCACTTTAATAACCGTAGTGTCGGTCCATAGATAATCAGCTTCATACGATACATCCGGTTGCGCCAATTTCCCTTTGAAAACAATGAAGGGATGGTTCCCGATCATCTTCTCAGCTCCATCTCGCGTAAAGCTTTGTGATAAGTAGCGGATCACTTTTTCTTTTGAATCCAATCCTTCACTCATATATCGGTAGGATTCCCCTTCATATATAAAGGGTTCGCCCGTCCCTTCATCATTAATGATGTGATCATATCGAGTGAACGCTTTTCCAATCAATTTTTCGGGTGCATCCAGCTCAGTCTGTTCCTGATCCTGTGAAATTGGATCTACCTGTCTAATGCTTTCTTGCTCCAGTGAAGCGTTTTGATCATCCCCTCCGACCCCAATCAGTTCAAAGGTCAGAAATACCCCTGCCAAAATAAAAATGGCCGCCAATACATTGGGAACCAGCCTCCCCATCTTCCTTCTACTCTTTTTTTGACTGTTTGTTTCCTCGAATAATTTCGTTTTCAATTCTCTCTTAAACTCTTCCCGCGGCGAAAGACCTGGTCGGTTTTTCAAAGAATGTAATAAATCATCATTGAATTTTTCGTTCATTTACCAGCACCGCCTTTTCATTGGAATTTCCCACTAATTTTTTCAACAGATTCATACCCCTGTGATAATCTACTTTTACTTTAGAAGGCTTGCAATCGAGGATTTTAGCTGTTTCTTTGACGGGGTATTCTCTTAACCCCCTTAAAATGACCACATTTCGATAATCAGGCTTCAGCTTTGAAAGGGCAGCCTGAACCATTTCCCACTCTTCATTCTTCTCCATCTCTTCTTCCGGCAGGCCCTCCTCACTTTTCCGTAAATTCAAAAGGACGTCGGGAAGAAGGGAGATAAGCTTCCTCTTTCGGTAATGATCAATGGCTGTTCTTCGTGCAATGGAGATGATCCAAGTTTTCTTTGAAGATTGATGCTTGAAGCTGTGATAACTTTTGAAGACTCTCATAAATGTATCCTGGGTTAAATCCTCTGCTTCGGATGAATTGTTCGTGAAATAAAATAAGTACTGGTATACATCATGGAAATATGTTTCATATAACTCTTCCAGTTGATCGTGATCTTCTTTCAATGGGCGTCCCCCCTTTACTGTATCTATTAGTCGTTACTGGTGCTTAAATGGTTTCAATAACTTCTAAAAATCTGTACTCAAAAAGAAAAAGAGCCCTCATGATTACTTCGGCTCTTACTTTAAATAATGTATTATTTTTTTGATTATTAAACGACCGTTTAGCCCTTTTACGCCTGTCAATTCAATCCTTTCCTCTCTTAATCAAACGTTTGTTTAGTTGTCTAACATCTTCGTGAGACGGGACATTTGGCTTTGGAGTTCGTCGATTGGCACGAAGCGTGCTTTTCTGAACATTTCTTTCCCCTCTACAAACATAATCAGGACGGGTACGGTGAAGATGGAGAATTCTCCTGCGATTTCCGGGATTTCTTCTGCATCGGCATGAATGGATACCACCGATTTAAAATCCTCCAACACCCTTTCAACCTGCGGGAGGAGTGCATGACAGACCGAGCAATTCGGTCTTGATATGTATAGCAATACAAGCTTTTCAGATTCCAGCACTCTCTTGATGGCTTCTAAAGAATGGATATCTTCCACTTTCCTCTCTCCTTTCTTTGTGTATAAATGGATCATCCTGTCCTGTCTTGGTACACATACAACGTTCCGTTAGAAGGTTTTCTGAAGGACGGTCCGGTAAATCCACGTTTACGCAATTCTTTTCTCATATACATCATGATTCCCCCATGACCCACAATGAGTACATCTTCTCCTTCACGAATGATCCGATCGACCACGCCACTGATTCTCTCCTTGACTTCCCTTTTACTTTCCGGCTGGGAACGATGATTGAACCACCAGGCTAACCGGATGAATGTCAAATGTAGAAAAAGTGGAAGCCTCCTCTTAGACTTGAAGAGCGGAGATAACCTGATTTCCCTCAGCTCCTCAAGATAGGAGATATCTTCACCATATACTGCTTCAGCTGTAACCCGCGCTCTTGATAAATCGCTGGAATAACAGCCCTTCCAAACAATGTCATGAAGATCAATAAGGTTCTCTTCCACATCTGACGCATCATATTCCTCCACCCACTTCATCAGCTCTTCACTTGTGACAAACGAAGCCGGATATCCCCTCGTTACTTTAAAATGCCTTATGAGACCAACCTTCATACACATCCCCCACATTCATTATACAAGTTTTAGGAAAAGAATAAGCATGCGTTTAGTGCGCATGCTTACAGCTATCATATTAACCTAAAGAAACATCCAGAATCATCATCACGACGAAACCAAGCATTAATCCTAGCGTAGCCAGGTCCGTACTTCCTGAAGATTGGGACTCCGGGATCAACTCTTCCACGACCACAAATATCATGGCACCGGCTGCGAATGCAAGTGCATAAGGCAGTAGCGGCTGCACCATCAAGACGGCTGCAGCTCCAATGACGGCTGCTATCGGTTCGACAATGGCTGAAAGCTGGCCATAATGGAATGATTTCAGACGGGACATCCCTTCTCCCCTGAGCGGTATTGAAAGAGCGGCACCTTCAGGCATGTTCTGAATGCCGATACCGATCGCAAGCCCGATGGCTCCCACTAACGTCGCATCTCCAAGGCCAAGGGATGCGGCCCCAAAAGCAACTCCGATGGCAAGACCCTCGGGAATGTTATGAAGCGTGATCGCAAGGAATAACAAAGTCGACTTCTTAAATTTGGTTGGAGGTCCTTCGGCATTTTCCGATTCATTCCCCAAATGCAAATGCGGTACTACAAAGTCTAAAAGTCTAATAAAAAAGCCGCCTAGTAAAAATCCAATGGCAGGTGCCAGCCATGGAATCTGACCGTTCTGTTCACTGAACTCTATCGAAGGGGCCAACAGGGACCAAAATGACGCAGCAATCATGACACCTGCAGCAAACCCGAGCATCATATTCAACGTATGCTTCTCAATTTTAGTGAAGAAAAAAACCGTGGCAGCTCCAAGTGCAGTCAATCCCCATGTGACAAGACCCCCGAATAGCGCCTGTACAGTGGGATTAAATCCACTTAACCAATCTATGAACATATGAACCACTCTCCTCCGATTAAACAGGTTGAATACTATTCATCTTGCATCAAGGAAACTTTCTTTGTCAAAGGAAATGCTATACGACCTATTTACCATGGGCCATTATTTTTCTATATATATGTCATCCGATTCAAAATGTGTTTGTATCGTTATTCTTCCATACTTCCACAAAGTGTATACCAACAAATCCCATTTTATGGTCAGTAGCACATGGAATATTCGCAGATTGTAAGGATTTTATAATTTTTTCATTTACCCCTTTCCAAACTGGCAGAACTTGTTATATACTTTAACTGTATTAAGACGCCTAGTACACTATATACAGTCGGGAGGGTGGATATGTTTGAGCTTGATTTAAGAAGCCGTAAGCCTATATATGAACAATTAGTGGAGAAGCTGAAAGAATTCATCATCAATGAAGTGCTGAAGCCTGACGAACAATTACCTTCCGTTCGTGCCCTGGCGCAGCAGCTGACCATAAATCCAAACACAATCCAAAAAGCCTACAGGGAACTGGAAACCCAAGGGTTTATCTATTCGGTGAAAGGACGGGGTAGCTTTGTTAATCCTTCAAGTCACATTCAAAACGCGGAGAAAATCATGAAAGTAAAAGAAGAGTTGTCGAAACTTTTGTCTGAAGCCCTTTATTTAGGGATCACATCTGAAGATTTAAAGGAGATGATTGCAGAAATTGAGTCATCAGTAGGGGGGAATGGTCCTGATGATAGAAATTAAGTCCGTAAAGAAAGCTTTTGAAGGCACGAAAATCATCCATGACACTTCTTTCACTATTCAAAAGGGCTCGATTTATGGCCTGCTGGGATCCAATGGTGCTGGAAAAACCACGTTACTGAAGACCATATCAGGAGTACTTAAGCCCGATAGCGGAGAGATATTGATTGATTCGCAGCCTGTTTATGAAAATATCCCGACGAAAGAAACGCTGTTTTTCATACCGGATCAACCGTTTTTCTTAGCTCATTATACGCTGGATCAAATGGCCCGCTTTTATCAAAACACCTATTCCAGATGGAATGAGGATCAATACAATTCTTTAAGCAGCGTCTTCCGGATTGATCCCCATAAAAAACTTCATAAATTCTCCAAAGGGGTTCAGCGGCAGGCGGCCTTCATTCTCGGCTTAGCCACTCAGCCGGACGTACTGATTCTAGATGAACCCATGGACGGCCTTGACCCAGTTGTAAGAAAGAAAGTCAAGAACGTGCTGATATCGGAAGTAGCAAACAGGGAAATGACCATCATGATTTCTTCTCACAATCTACGGGAAGTGGAGGACATTTGTGATCATATCGGGATCTTGCATCAAGGGGAATTCATATTGGAGAAGGAACTCGATGACTTGAAGTCCGGCATTCATAAAGTGCAGCTGGCATTCAAAGGGGAAATCCCGGAGAATTTCTTCAATAAGCTCGAGCTCTTGCATTCAGAGACCCGAGGAAGTGTTACCCTCTGCATCGTCCGCGGCGGAGAAGATCAAGTGAGAGGCATCATTCAGCCTTATCACCCGGTCATCTTCGATATGCTGCCGCTGACGTTGGAAGAAATCTTTGTTTATGAAATGGAGGACGTCGGATATGCCATCCAAAACATCATGGATCAATAAGGAAGTCATCACATTAAGTTTAAGGAATGCAGGTTGGGTGGGGATTGTCTATTTCATTGGACTACTTTTTTCGTTACCGGTCGCTATCATCGGGAGGTTGTCCAATGACGAACCATCCTATCCCGTTACAATCAGTGACAATCTATTTACTATCCAATATCCGATACAAATAGGTTTGATGCTGTTTATTCCTATTATTCTGTCTTTATTCTTATTCCGCTACCTGCATGTGAAACAAGCCGGGGATTTCATCCACAGCCTCCCGCTTCATCGCAGAAAGCTATTTTCTCATTTTACAGGTACTGGATTCGGTCTATTGATCATTCCTATTCTGTTTAACACGGGCATCTTGCTCTCGCTTTATTCACTCACAGACCTTAATCAATACATTGAGGTCAATGATATATTCATCTGGTGCGGCACGACTCTCCTCGTGAACTTGCTGCTATTCACGTTCTCTACCCTTGTCGCCATGATCACGGGACTGACTGCCGTTCAAGGTGCCCTATCTTACATCCTGTTGTTATTGCCGGCGGGGATGTTTGTACTCATATGCTACAGCTTAAGAAACTTTTTATTTGGATTTCCTGAAGACTATTTCTTCAATATCCAAATTGGGGAATATTCGCCCCTTATTAAGGCTGTATTTTTGAATAGCGATTTACTTTCCCGTAAAGACGTTTTATTGTTCACATTGATGACCCTCGTATTCTATGGCTTATCCTACCTTCTCTACCGATCAAGGAAAGTGGAGGTTGCTTCTCAGGCAATCGTTCATCCCATCCTCAGGCCATTGTTCAAGTACGGTGTCGCATTCTGCTTCACTCTCTTAGGGGGGATGTACTTTGATGGAGTGTACCATTCACAGGGATGGACCTTCTTCGGATATTTCTTCGGATCACTTGTCGGTTACTATATAGGACAAATGATATTAGAGAAGCACTGGAGAGTCTTCCGACACTGGAGGGGATATGCAGGGTTTTTCTTATGTATGGTTCTTCTTGGGGTTGTCATACAGTTCGATCTTCTAAACTATGAAAAGAGGGTCCCTGACGCGGCGGATGTAGAAAGTGTCCACGTAAGTGATACTTACTACTCCCTTACAGATAATCCTGAAAACCTCATCCAGAATTCATTTACAAATGATCCAAAAACGATTAGGGCTGCTTTGAACCTTCATGAAGAAATACTGAACCATCAAATTCACTATAAAACGACCATGCCAGACAAGAGGATTCAGATCTTTCTATATTATAAACTGGAAAACGGAAGGAAGATTGTGCGAAATTACTGGGTGAATGCAGAAGATGTAGAACCATATTATGCTGCTCTTTACAACATGAAGAGTTATAAGGAAATAAATGAACAAATTCTCGGTGTTGACCCAAGTGAGGTTAATCGTTTGACTATTTATAACGAAATGGTCCCTAACCAAAGCATCACCCTTTCTAATCCGGATGAAATCCATGAAGCCATTGGCATCCTGAAAGAAGAAACCTACGATGAGTCATTTGAAGACCGTCGCCGTGTCAACCTTTATAACGTTGAGCTTCTTCTGTCTGATGATCGGTGGGCACATGCGGATATGAACCCTCAAAACAAAAAGTTCATATCCTGGCTCAAGAAAAAAGGGTATTTTGAGGAATTGAAAGTGACGGAAGCCGATATGGAATGGATGCTTGTAACAGATCAAAATCCATACGATGACGGATCTGGTCTGAATATGGAACAAACCATAGCAACGTTCAAAGAAGAAAGCAATGGCATTGAAGTCAAAGATGCTGAAGTTGCCGAATCCATTATGAATCAGGTCGTATATGATTCGAGTACTTACACCGTCTTGATCAAGTTTCAAAACGAAGGAAGAATCGAGACATATGGCTTATCGAAGGAAGAGGCACCTTCCTTCATCAAAGAAAAATTTGAAGAATAGAAAAACGGGGTGACCATATGAATACGTTAGCATCACCATCTCCTCTCACCTATGAAGAGATGTATGAACAATTCCATAAGCTGATCTATCACATTGCTTACAACGTAACGAAGGACATCCATTTATCCCAGGATATCGTCCAGGAAACCTTCCTGAAAGCATATTTAAAGATAGATACATTACTCGATGTGACCAAAACGAAGTCATGGCTCACATCGATTGCAAGGTGTACGGCGATCGATTTCTTACGGAAACGGGTTAAATGCCATGAAATCCTTATGGAAGAGCATGAAGTACTCCATTCATTAGAGGATCACCAGTCTCTCGAGAGTGAGATCGAAGTTCGTTTCCTCAAGAGCGTTATACAGGATAGCATTAAAAGCCTGCCCTCGACCCAGCAGGAGGTGATGGCGTTGAAAGTGACAGAAGACCTGAGTGACAGTGAAATTGCGAGCAAACTGAATCTGCCCGCTTCCACAGTCAAAACTCGCTTTCACCGCGGAAGGAAGCAATTGTATTCAGTTATTTATACTAAAGAATCTGCATAAGAAAGTGGGCTGGGACATAACTAAATCTACACACTCTAAAGATGAACAATGAGATCACGTATTCCACCGCTGATGATTTCCGTGCAAGACTTCGCTTTCCGCGGGCGGAAGGCAAGCCTCCTCACAGCTTTCGCTCCTGCGGGGTCTCACCTGTCCCTTTTTTCGAGGGAGTCTTCGTCTTACACTCCAATTAACAGCTAGAACCTGCTTAATACATGGATTAAGCTTTAGCACAAATAATTAAAAATCCGAATGAGTTTGATTTTTATCCAATCACTCGTTCGGATTTTTCTTTAGCCTAAACCCTTTTGTCCCATCCTCTTTTCTTATAGAAATTGGATTTTGGTAGATTTTCACTTCTCAATCAACCCCGTTTTTACTCGTATTTCAGCTGATAAGGTCCAAAGCCAAGCCATCCTTTCTCACTATAATTATTGACACTCTCCCATAAAGGTTACAAAATAGAAGAATAAGCCAATGACAAAGGGAGCGTTTATGAATACTCATTCGTCTCATTTATATGAATACTTAGTTGACCATGCTAAAGAATTTACAGAAGACTGGCTCAAGTTACAGGATATTAAAACGGGATCGCATTATTCTCCTGATTCTCCACCTGAGGTCTTGAACAAAATCAAAGAGCAAAATTCCAATTATGTGAAGATCATTGCACAGTGTCTGTTGCTTTCGAAAGAGGATTCAATGGAAATGATCTACAAGTGGACGAAGGAAACCGCTATCGACCGAAGTAAATCAAGCACAACATTGGATGAGGTGGTTCGCAATGGAGGTGTGTTTCGTAGGGTTTATTGGTCTTATGTAGAAAAGTTCACAGAAGAAAAAACCGAGTTGAACATTCAATTGAGAGAGGTGTTCGATTGGGAACGGAAGATTAACTTCGCATTGGATTATATACTGGAGACATTTACATCCAGGTTTCTTTCCATCCTCATGAACAGGCTGCAGGCCCAGTCTACTTTGATCAAGGAATTAAGCGCACCCGTCATTTCTTTAACTTCTGATGTGGGATTGCTTCCAATCATTGGGGATATCGATACGGACAGGGCACGATTGATCGTAGAAACTACATTACAGCAAAGCGCCGACTCCCATTTATCCATGCTGATCATCGACCTGTCGGGGGTGATCCTGGTGGACACCATGGTGGCTCAGCAAATCTTCCGACTGATCGATGCCTTGAACTTATTGGGGGTGAAATCCGTCATCACCGGAATCCGTCCAGAAGTGGCCCAAACGGCCATCCATCTGGGACTGGATTTTTCAAAGATTCAAACGGAAAATTCCCTGGAGCGGATCATTGCAAGAGTCATTCAGGAAAACACAGTAACCATGAACGTGTAAGCAATCTAAAAAAAGACTGATTCTAAAGGGAGATCGTTCCCCAAGAATCAGTCTTTTTCCTTATGAATAATGATGTGATGCTTTATAGCTTGCTTTCGCCATATATTCATGCTGAAGCAGTTTCACTTCGAATAAGGTGATTGGATCGAAGTATTGTTCCGGGTTTGCTTTCATTTTCGCCAATGAATCCTGGTCGGCAGCAATCTCGATTTCTGTATCTTTAATAGTTACTTCCAATTGCGCGAATGGCTCCTGGAAGAATGAATGAACGTCCTGTTGCAGTGATTTCTCAAACAAATCAAACTGAAGGAAGAACTTATTCACGACGGATTCGGTAATATCCTGATAGTCTTCGTTCTCTAAATAACGTTTGTACTGATTGAATAATAATGTCTTATTCTGGGGCAGGACACCGAGAAGCTTTCCAGCGCTTTTCAACAGGAATTGAGCTGGTTTAAACCGCATAAGGATGTTTTCCTTATCGATTTGTGCCCTTGTCCCCATCCTGTTGACATCCCGTCTCCAGTCATCGATCACCTGGAAATCACATTCTAAAACGACTTTGTCTTTCCCGAATAGTCCGTTAAACGTTTCACTCATTTCGACCAGATAGTTCTGACTGTCTTGCAGCTCCTGCTTGGAGAACAGAAGCCAGTCCTCTAGGGATGTGACATAACGAGGCATGAGGTCCTCTTGGATATACTCTTGTATCCTTGTATTCATCGCATCGTTTAATTCCATATGAATCTGTTTGAAGTCACTCTCTTCGCTGATCAATTCTGAACAGCCGCTAAGGATGGATGGGATTTTCTCATAGACTTCCTTCTTCATCGCTTCCTTCTTTTTATGGAAAGAATCCTTGATGATAGACACTTTTTCGCTTTGTATATCTCCCAAATAGTTCTCAAATCCGTTCAGACGTGTAAGAATATCTTCATTCTTCTCTATGTTCTCTTTTAATTCTTTTTCTCGATTCTTTCGATTGGAATATAAATCCCTTAACGTTTTTCTCACTAAATAGAACAGTTTGCTCCCCCGTTCGTTTTTAAGGGCACTGCTGCTCACCTTATACTGCTCCTTGATGAATGTTTCTACATCTTTTCGCTGCAGATGGACAGCTTCCAGGGATGAATATGGCAAGACCTCTGCATCCGGAAACCACTCTCGGGCTTTTTCCCTTGCCGATTCAATGATTTCCTCTGTGCGTTCTGTGTGGGATACTTTATCCATTTTATTCAGCAGGAAATGAACGTTCACAGGCTGGCCGATTTCCGTTAATTTCCGTAAGGTTTGACGGTCTTCTGCATTAAATGGGGCATCTGCATTCAGCACATAGAGAAGGCCATCGGCTGCAGGATAAAAGGCCGTCAGATCATCCAGCTTTCTCTTACCTGTTTGAACATCAATGATGGACGTTCCATTCTTTTTAAGAAATTCAGACGGAAGCTTATACTCGACAAATGCTTCCCTTTGCATCAATTCTTCAAAATCAGCGATGCTTTCGACTTGATGAACGCCTTGATCGTGAATCTCCTTCACTTCTACCTGCTGATCATGATAGCTGTAAATGATCGTTGAATCTTCGGCTTCTCCCACACTCTCACCCAGGACGGATTGGACGAAGGAAGATTTCCCGCTTGAGCCGCTTCCGGTAATTAATAGATGATGGTCACTTAGATCCATCAATTGTTCTGCAATCCATTGGGTTTTGTAACCAACCGGCGACTCGTTTCGTCCGGACCACTGGATGATTTTATTCAGAAACAGGATGATATCTTCGAAGCGCGCCTGATAGGATTCACCTTCTAACAGAAGCATTTCGGCTTCTTCCTTCACCGTCGGTTCCATGCTGTAAGAGAAGACGTCGTCCCAGGCTAAAACGGCGGCTGCAGGGAATAGAGGCTGATGGTCACGGCTTATTTTAAGCCAATTGGTCAGCATATTTGGCATAAACCCTTCCAGATCTTTCACCAGGTAATCGTCTTCCAGGAACCCGATGTAAGTCTCCTGGAACTGGGTAAGGATGTCCTGCCATGATTCGTTCGGAAGGACTTCCACATATTCAAAGATTCTGTTGACTGTCTGCATCCATTCAATCAGTTGTGCAGCAGATTGGCTCCTATAACTTGACCACAGGGCTGCTATTAAATCCTTGAATTGTTTACGGTCCTTTTCATACACCGCTATCATCAAATCGTAGAAATAAGTAGGGGCAAATGAATTCGTATAGCGGAGATCCCCATATTCCTTCAAAATCATGTACCATAGAGGCTCCTGGGTGCGGATGGATTCCTGAACCGCCAGCTCCACTGCTTTATTCCAATCCTGCTGATCTTCATAAAAAGCCCTGGCAAGTTCAGTGACGTTCGGATAATCCGGTTCGATCGATAAGGCTTTTTCAATTGTACGATACGCGGATTCTATCTTGTTCCGCTCAATGTACAAGGAAAACAGTTGAAGGGAAACCTCCATCGTCAGAATGGTACTTTCCCCTTGAATGGCAATATAAACATCCTCAGCTGAAGACAGCATTCCCAGCTCATAGTATGAATCCGCAATGTTCTTCTTCGCCCATGGCTCCAATTCATTCAGGATGCTTTCCCATTTGAAGATGGCCGCTTCATAGTCCCTGCTGTGAAAGTAAACCTCCCCTTGTGCATAGCGGATGAACGTTAAATCATATGGTTCATTTTGCTGTTCTTCTACAAATGCTCCTCCAAGTACTTCAATTGGGTGACGGTTCGTATTCTCATCTACTAAGAAAGTTCGATAAAATGACTTCTCCATCAGTAATTTTTCTTCTGTCATAATGGCCTCCGTTATATGTGGGTCCTTCATTTCCAGAAACCTCACAGACTTGTCTATTGCTATCATTCTAACAGAAATTCACGTGGATAAAATTTCATTTCCTTTTCAAATTCCGATTGTTACTTTCTACTGTGATTCAATAGAATCACTTCCATTACAGAAGAAAGGACCATCCATTACGAAAGGCTTTGCTGCCCATTCAAAACAGATAGTCCTTTATACTTACCACCTTTCAGGCGCACTCAAACTAAGAGGAGGTCTGGTGAGAGAACTTTTTGTGTTTACGCCCTTCGAGTATGGCCACTGCCATGGCAATCAGTAAGAAAAAGCTTGAAATTTGGAATAATACGCCAGTCTCGACATACTGAGCCAAGACACCGAATACTAATCCGCTCAATCCGATACCAAGATCGATGGCAGAGAAAAACATTCCGTTGGCGACCCCTCGTCTATGATCGGGGGTCATGGATAATGTCCACGATTGAAGAGTGGGAATCAATGAACCGAATCCAACCCCAAACAAAGTGCCGGATACGACGATCAGGAAATCAGAATGAGCATAGGATAGCGCCCACATCCCCATGAAAGTTACTGCAATGCAGAATAGTACAAGCCCCATAGGTCCACGTTCATCAAACCATTTTCCGGCAATCGGCCTTGATAAGGAGGCCATGATTGCGTTACACAAATAGAACAAGAAGATATGCTGAATGCCGCGCTCTTCCCCAAAGATGACGATGAAGGTCACGATCGACCCATACCCAAACGTCACCATGATGGTAATGAATGCCGGAAACCAGCTTGATTTTTCGACTAATGAACCGAGATAAGAAAATTTCAAGTCTTCCTTTTTCGTTTCTTTGACCATTTGAGGTGTCTGGTAATGCACAATGCCCAGCAAAATGATGGCAATGACTCCAAGCACACTGGAAGTGATGATCAAATTCGTAAAGGTCGTAACCTGGAATAAATAGATTCCGAGACTGGGAGCAATGATCATCCCGATCGTAATCGACAAGCCATAATACCCCATTCCTTCACCCAAACGGGATTTAGGCACTACATCCACCGCTGCCGTTCCATTGACCGTTGTCGACCATCCCCAGGCAAGTCCGTGGACGAACCTGAATAACAGGAAGATAACAACCACACTGGATAATGGATAGATCACAGTGATCGCCAATAAGGAAATAACCCCAATTAATACGAGGGGCTTCCTGTCCCTGTATTCCAACATAAAACCGATAAACGGCCGGCTTAGCACAGCACCGATCGAAAACAGCGTCGTCACAAGTCCAATCTCAAGCCCCGAAGCCCCAATCGACTTAATATAAGGCGGGAGCGTCGGAATCAACATCTGAAACGACATAAACACAAACAAATTCCCCACCATCAACATAATAAAAGACCTCGTCCATAAAGGATCCTTCACCTTCATGAAAAAACCTCCCTTCCTATCTATCACATAACATTATTTAATGAAGTTATTATTTCGGATTACTAAATAATAGCACACAAAACACATTTGCGATACGATTTAAAACAACGGAATGATGTAAGTTTCTGACAAAAATCGAGAAGCTATTTTCTTAGAATCAATCCGATTAATATCACTACTTATCAGGAAATTTATTCTTAACCGTTTTTTGGCTTCTCTCCCCGTCCTTTCAGCTTAAGCTGAAAGGCGTGTAAAACATATGTTTTACACGAATGAGCCAAAAAACGACTACAGTCACATTAGGTTTAAAGTCTTAAATTCCATCCAATCCATCTGCTATTTCCCAACCCATTATTGAAAACACCAAGAATTATACTATAATAACAACATGGCCAAAATTTCTGAATAATCTTATTTACTCGGCCGTTCATACATAATTATTTCCAATCATTAATAATCATACAAAACAGAATGGAGGTAGTCCTTTGAATTATACAATACGGCCATTAGGCGACCACGCAGTCGTGATCCAATTAGGAAGCTCAATACAGCAGGAAACTCACGAACAAGTGAAGGCGTTAACAAACCTATTCGAAAACCAAACACCCGACTGGCTTGTGGAATACGTCCCTGCCTTTACGACTGTCACACTCTATTATGACCCGATAAAAATCGTTGAATCTCAAAAACCCTTTCAGAATACTCCACCCTATACAGTCGTCTGCTCAAAAATCGAACACATGCTTTCTCACTTGACGCCGGCAGAACAAGTTGATGCCCAAATCATCGACATTCCTGTCTGTTATGGTGGAGACTTTGGACCGGACCTTGAAGAAGTAGCCAACCACCACCATATATCTGTTGAGGAAGTCATTGAAAAACACAGTCACGGTGACTATCTTGTCTACATGATCGGCTTCGCTCCAGGCTTCCCTTATATCGGTGGCATGTCACAAGAAATCGCCACCCCACGAAAGAAATCACCACGCCTGAATATACCGGCTGGCTCAGTGGGAATCGCAGGGGAACAAACCGGGGTATATCCCATTGAAACACCTGGTGGATGGCAGCTGATCGGACGTACACCCTTAAACCTATTCAGACCTGATCATGACGACTCCCCAAGCCTACTCAATGCGGGAGACCGGATCCGTTTCAAGCCAATCTCACTTGAAGAATATAAAGCATTGGAGGAGGAACAATGATTCAAGTCATCAAACCCGGCCTCCTATCCACCATCCAGGACTCGGGAAGGTTCGGCTATCAAAAATATGGTGTCATCGTAAGCGGAAGCATGGATCCACTTGCTCAAAAAATCTCGAATCTTCTTGTGGGCAATGAAGTGGACGAAGCGGTCCTTGAAATTACACTGATGGGCCCAGTCCTTGAATTCGAAGAAACCACACTGATTTCAATCTGTGGAGGAGATCTTACTCCGACCATTGATGGGAAACCCGTTCCCTTAAGGAAATCACTGTTGATCAAAGCTGGCAGTGTCCTCAAGTTCGGGGCATGTACAAATGGATGCCGCAGTTACCTGGCGGTAGCAGGCGGCTTTAACGTTGACACCGTCATGAACAGCAAATCCACCTATATAAGAGCCGGGATCGGAGGGTTAAATGGTCGTTCCCTTCAGGCAGGCGATACCCTGGAAGCAGGAACCCTTACCAAAGAATCCGTCAATATAATCGACTATTTACTTCCTTATTTAAAACACAGTGGCTTCACAGAGATCGATTGGTCGATTTCATCTGAATTCATCTCGTCCTATCAGCAGAAAAAAGTCATTCGAGTGATCCCGGGAACGGAATATGATTTGTTTTCAGAGGAAAGCCGCGAACGCTTTTACAACGAACCCTTTAAGGTTTCTTCTCAATCAGACCGTATGGGATACCGTCTGGAAGGTCCGTCCCTAAAGCTTCAAGAGGAATTCGATGTCATATCGGAAGCGGTGGTCTTTGGGACGATCCAGGTTCCGTCGGATGGGAAGCCGATCATTCTGTTGGCGGATCGTCAAACGACAGGCGGTTATCCGAGAATCGGGTATATTGCTTCGGTGGACCTTCCCCTCATTGCTCAAACAAAGCCTGGGGAAGAGATCACCTTCACAATGGTATCCCATGAAGAGGCTCAGGAACTGTACATAGATCGCGAACGCCAATTAAGCCATTTAAAGCAAGGTATCGCTTTGAAATTCAACTCTTAATAGGACCCAGACAGCAAAGGAGCGAATCAATTGAAGAAAAAATCGAATTTCAGTCTTTTATTAGGAGCAGCCTTCCTCATGGCAACATCCGCCATCGGGCCGGGTTTCCTGACTCAAACAACCGTTTTTACCGAACAACTTGCCGCAAGCTTCGGCTTTGTCATCTTAGTATCCATTCTCATAGATATCGGTGCTCAGCTGAATATTTGGCGCATCATTGCCATTTCTGAAAAAAGGGCACAGGATATCGCCAATGATGTTCTGCCGGGATTAGGCTACTTCCTTGCCATTCTCATTGTCGCCGGCGGCTTGGCTTTCAACATCGGAAATATTGCGGGGGCGGGCCTCGGCACGAACGTCCTGTTTGGCATTTCTCCTGAAATGGGTGCATTGTTCAGTGGAATCGTCGCTGTCGGGATCTTCCTTGTGAAGGAAGCTGGCAAATTGATGGATCGTTTTGCCCAGATCCTTGGATTCTTGATGATCATTCTTACGGTATACGTTATGTTCACTGCGAATCCACCTGTCGGAGAGGCGGTAACGAAAACATTTGCTCCCGATACCATTGATTTTCTTGCCATTATCACACTGGTCGGCGGGACCGTTGGGGGATATATTACATTCGCAGGGGGACATCGATTATTAGAGGCGGGGATAACGGGGAAACAAGCACTTCCTGAAATCACGAAAAGCTCCGTTTCAGCTATCGGAATTGCTTCCATCATGCGGATCTTCCTATTCCTTGCCGCACTGGGAATCGTGGCACAAGGATTCACATTGGATCCATCCAATCCTCCTGCTTCTGTATTCCAGCTGGCCGCAGGAGATATAGGGTACAAAATGTTCGGAATAGTCATGTGGTCTGCCGCTGTTTCTTCCGTCGTAGGCGCAGCCTATACATCGGTATCCTTTATCAGGACATTCAGTCCTCTTTTGGAAAAGTACCATAAATGGTTGATTGTCGGGTTCATCACAATATCTACCCTTGTGTTCGTGGTGGTTGGTAAACCGGTCGCCATCTTGATCCTGGTCGGTTCTCTTAATGGTTTGATCCTGCCGATCGCCCTTGGCGTCATGTTGATTGCCGCTCATAAAACGAAAATCGTCGGTGACTACAAGCATCCCATTTGGATGACTATATTCGGTGTATTGATTGTCGTAGCCATGTCCTACATGGGTGTGTACTCGTTGATTCAAGGTATTCCAAAGTTATTCAGTTAAAAAAAGACCTCGATCCCTGTTTCGGGATCGAGGTCTTATTGCTGGTCAGCTAGTATGACAATCCGGCGTACAATGTCTGCATCCATTGACATGATCGTAGGTTTCCTTTGCCTTTTCAATTGCGCTTGAGCAGCTTGAATGACCTCCAAGCTCCAACAGGTTTTTTTCAAAGGGCATGAAATCACAGCCCTCCATATGAACTTCATGTTCCCCGCCTGACTGTTGGTTTTGGTTCACATAGAATTGTGCCACTTTAATCTCCTCCTTGAAATAAGTTCTCCGATCGTTCTTCAATGGGTTTATTTCCCTTTCGAGTAATGATAAAACATTGGAGTGTGTTTTCTTGTACACGTTACATTTTTTCTTCCTTTATTAAATCGGACATTACAGAGAAAAAAAGAGACCCCAAAGGCCTCTTATTTCTGGATAATATGTTTCACACGGCCAACCTGTCCATCTGTTAATCGGACTTTGATCCCGTGTGGATGATTCGGTGAATTGGTTAAAATATCTTTCACAATCCCACGTGTCAGTTTATCTGTTCGCTGGTCTTTCTTGAGGACGATGTCCACTTCAAGACCCGGTTTAATATTGGAACGCTGTTGTCCGCTCATTTGGATTCTCCATTTCTTCAGTTGATTTCTTGAATCGCTCTGGTTTAATCTTCATCCTTCACATCGATATCTTCAGGGATCGGTTCACTTAGATATTCTGCGAGCTGCCGCTTCATTTTTTCCACTTGCTCGAGATGCTGGTTGAATTGATCCCGGTATAGTAAATATTGTTCCCCATCATGGACGGCCCGGATTTTCCTTTGCTGCACAAGGTATTCAATATACGATTCTGGCAGGGACAAATATTCGGCTGTTTCTTTAATGGTGAGATACATTGTCTGATTCCTCACTTTGTTATTCGACTAACTCGATCTTCGCAACGGCTTCACAGTGCATCGTCTGTGGGAACATATCAACAGGTTGAACCTCTGTTGTTTTATATCCCCCATCTTCAAGGATTCTAAGATCACGGGCAAGGGTGGCAGGGTTACAGGATACATACACTACGCGCTTCGGCTTCATGGCAAGGATTGTATTCAGAAGTGCTTCATCACAGCCCTTTCGTGGAGGATCCACGACAAGGACGTCCGCTCTAATCCCTTCTTTATACCAGTCGGGGATCACCACTTCCGCAGGACCCGCTTTGAATTCCACATTCGTCATATCATTCAACACAGCATTTTGCTTCGCATCTTCTATCGCCTGAGGGACAATTTCGACCCCGTACACCTTCTTGGCCTTTTGAGCAAGGAATAAGGAGATCGTCCCTATTCCGCAATACGCATCGATGACCGTTTCTTCTCCTTGTAAATCAGCGTACTCCAACGCTTTATCATATAGCACCTTCGTTTGTTCCGGATTCACCTGATAGAAAGACCTTGCGGAGATCGCAAACTTAACATCCCCGATATAATCGTGGATCACGTCTTCTCCCCATAGAACAGTGGTGCTGTCTCCCATGATCACGTTGGTCCTTTTAGGATTCACATTATGAACGATTGATTTCAATCCATCAATATTTTGAATAAGAGCTTCAATGATGGCCTTCTTATGGGGAAGCTCAGGCGTTCGCGTGACCAATACCACCATGACTTCACCCGTCGTGTACGCCGTCCGGGTCATAATATGACGAAGCGTCCCTTTATGGCCCTTTTCATCATAGGGACGGACCTCGAGCTTCTCGCAAATATCCTTCACATGCTGAATCACTTCATCGTTTTTTTCATATTGAATGAGGCACTTATCCATATCGATGATTTCATGACTGCGCTTTTGATAGAATCCGGCTATAAACCGCCCGTCCTTTTCTCCTACAGGGACCTGGGCTTTGTTACGGTAGCGCCACGGATCCTCCATTCCAAGGACCGGATGCACGCTGACATGAAGTTTCCCTATACGCTGCATGACGTCACGGACACTCTTTTCCTTCGCTTTCAGTTGGCCTTCATAGGTCATATGCTGGATCTGGCATCCTCCGCATTCATTGTATATCGGACATGGGGGGTCTTGACGAAACGGACTTTCCTTCGTTCGTTCTGTCAGTCTCCCGAATCCATATCCTTTACTCGTTTTCACGACCTTGACCTGACCTTCTTCCCCTGGAAGGGCATTTGGAACGAATAACGGATAACCATCCACCTTCGTCACACCATTCCCGTCGTGGGTCAGATCTTCAAATATGGCTTCATCTATATAATCATTTTTTTGAACGGGTGCTTTTTTACTCACGTATATCTTCCTTTACGAATTCCTTTTTAAGACTCTACTGATTGTACCATAAATGGGGAAGGAGAATGAAATGGTTGGAGGTCCGTCCCTCTCTGTGAAAAAAAAGCATCGAACACAGGGGTCCGATGCTTCCGGTTTCATGTTTAAAGGAGATTTTCTCTGTCTGCAGTACGTATGGATTCGATGGCCTGTTTCAGATAAAGCTCGAAGGTTTCTCCCTTTTCAACACCTTTCCCGTCGAGGGCTTCCATGATACAGTTGAAATTATCAATGAGGTGATCTGATTTCATCCCTCTGCTGACCAATATGCTGTTCAGCCAAAGGGCATAATCGGAAAATACCTTCGAGTCCCCTACATCAGCAGCGGACTCCAGATAATTGAAGTGATGGACATTATCCTCGTAGCACTTCTTTCTTCCGGCTTCCCCGAACTTTTCGTCCAATTCAGGATAGCGTTCGTACAACTTTTCAACTGCTTGATCTATGACACTATTATACTTATTGTCCATCAGTACGCCACCACCTTGTAACGATCAATCGATGGAATAATAGATGCCAGTTCCTGATCAGGGTAATTCTTTTCAAGATCATGAATGCGTTTATAGTCTTCACTCTTCATCCAGGCCATAAAGTGCTCCTTCACATCCCATTCCATATGGACCGTGATCTCTCCCGGTTTTTTTTCATTTTGCAGGAGCAGGAATCTCTGAAATCCTTCTGCCTCATCTACCAGACCTGAACGGGAATGATAGATTGAAATCACTTCTTCCGCCTTTTCATCGGGAACTACAAATGTTGAGTGCACGATATACATTGAATTCACCCTTCTTAGTGGCACATTGTCCGCTATGTTTTTTATTCACTTTAACATAATCCTTCCGTGCCAGTGAATACAAAATTTAACAGGATTCTGCTGATTCTCCCTTTATAAGACAATGGATTCAGGGATTAAACAGATTCATGTAATTTTTCATTTTACTAGATAGGATGTTAAAACTTACCGCGTTTCATCCGATCTACAAAGGGTACAATGGTATGTGCAACAATTCCAGAAAGAGAAGGTAGATAAATATGAACCCAGACATCCTAGTGAACCTGATCCTCGTGGGAAATGTCTTCCTTGGAGTTTTATTTGCTCTCAAGTCGAGAAGATGGTGGCTTCCCTATATATTAATTGGACTCACCTTTTTGACTTTGACTTTTGGATTCGGACTATCCCTTTTGCTTAATAAAGAATCGATTCTAGCTTATTTATTCGTATTTGTAGTGGGGCAATTGATTTGGGCCTTTGCCTTTGTGATCATCGCCCACATCTTATCTTGGGTTGTCAGGAAGGTTCCTTTCCGTCATAAGCAGCAAATTGGATGGGGCTTTTTGATTGGATTCCCTTTGACCTTTTTCGTGTTTTTGTTAATCCACTAGAAACTAAAACTCAATACACATAATAAAAGGAATGCCACCATGGCATTCCTTTTTCATCATTATTCAGCTTTATCTTCCGGGCGGATCTTATCAAGTGGAACGAATACTTGAAGATGACGATAGAGGTTCTCGAATTCTGCAGGGAGGACTCCACCAAGCTCACCATCTACATTGAGCTGTACCTTTTCTTTCGCCTTGATTTTGATTCGGTTGGCCTGGGTGTAAATGACGTTGGGATCATTTACGTGTTCGCCGCGTACTGCCAGGGACGCGATGCGGATAAATTCTGCCAGATTCGTCTTCTTCAGAATCAGGAGAGAAAATAAGCCGTCATTGATCGAGGCATCAGGAGCCAGTTTCTCGAACCCTCCCACCGAGTTCGTCAGGCCGATGAGGAAAAGCATGGCTTCTCCTTCAAACAGTTTTCCGTCATATTCAATTGATACGTCGGTCGGTTTAATGGAAGGCAGCATCTCAATCCCTTTTAAGTAATAAGCAAGCTGTCCCATCATCGTCTTCAGCTTACTCGGCACTTCATAGGTCAATTCCGTGATTCTTCCACCACCGGCGATATTGATGAAATAACGTTCATTCATCCGTCCGATATCGACAGGGATCGTCTCACCTTTAGTGATCACGTCTATGGCAGCGCTGATATCCTTTGGGATGTGCAGGGCCCGGGCGAAGTCATTGGTTGTCCCCATCGGAACGATTCCGAGCTTCGGTCGGTAGTCTTGTTCAGCCAATCCGTTGACGACTTCATTTAACGTACCGTCCCCACCGGCAGCCACGACGATATCATATTGGCGTTCAACAGCTATTCGTGCCGCTTCGGTCGCATCCCCTTCACATATGGTCGCGTGTACGGAGGTTTCATAACCTGCCTGCTCCAGCTTGATTAATACTTCAGCCAGATGCTTTTTGAAAAGCTCCCGCCCCGAAGTAGGATTGTATATAATTCGTGCTCGTTTCATACCCATCATCCTAATCTGTATTAATTCAGAAAAACTCGTCCATTTATATACCATCTTTTATCATCATATACCAAATGAAATTATTCATGCAAAGTGTGTTGTAAAGGCAGGATTTTTTAAATCGTCCACCGGTCAATATCATACCTCTTTTCAGTGGAAAAATCTAATGAAATATGAAATTCCCCAACCAGATAATGGACTTTTCTCAGATGATTGTCAGAAAGAATACATAAATGAAAACAGGGCGATATTCCCGTGGTGGTTACCCTTTTATATTCAGGAAACCTTAAATAGAGTCATTCTATCGCCTCAAACATGTCCACAACCAAAAAGCCGTACAGAATATCATCCAGATATTCTGTACGGCTATGGAAATAGCTTAATATTCCGCTTTTGTAAAAACTGGATGGATTCCTCTAGAGAACGCATATCAAAATGATAGACTTCCCCGATGACATCCTTCCACTTCTCTATATCCTTCATGTGATATTCCCGGATATTCCGGTATGTCATCACCTTTAACGTCTGGTTGCGCAGAAAGTAGCACTGATTGCCCTGAAAACGGACGGCGGTGATCCTTCTCATGGTGATATTATCATCTGAATCCATATAAGAAGCTTGAATATCCGATTCCAATTCGTCTTCCTCCAGCGGAACCCACTCGATGGTCTTTTTTACAAACGTCTTGCCGTTTGAACGGCGATCGACTTCAAATTCCCGGATATCCTTCTGGGTGAAAATGATCTCCTCCCCAAACCCGTGAAGAAGATGCCTCTGCCTTGTTTCAAGCTCGACAGGCTTCATAATGGGAGAACCATATCCCACATCCACATACAGCTTCCGGTTATCAATCGATATCATCAATCCCAGATGACCAGGACTCACTCTGACAAATTGACAGTGAAAGCCTAACTCTTTCAACAGCCTGCCGAAGTTGATGTTTAACGTAAAGCACGTGCCCCCCCATCCTTTGAGGTGGAGATTGTCGGCGAATGTCTCTAACGAGGGCACGTAGGGTTCCCCCTGGGAAAAATAATAAAACTTACTGAACGTTTCATAGGGAATCCGTATTAAATGCTGTTGGATCAGCCGCTGCAAATAGTTTAAACTGGGGGTCTCAATGTCCATATTTAAGTAATCTACATATTTCTTTACTGCTTCCAATCCGATCACTCTTTCTACTTTTTCATCATGCAGACTGTAAACTGGTGCTGAAGAGTAAACTCCTGGAGGGAATCGTAACGCCTGGACAAGAAGGTATGTAATGATGGCAGTAATCCTTCTTTCTCCGTATCATCCAAGTGAGAAAGCCGGGAAAGGCATCCCACGCGATCGCACCAGGACTTCAGGGTGAAACCGACCATATAGTTAAAGGTATAAAAATCCTTAATCGTAAGGTCAGCCTGCTGCCATTCTAACAACCACTCCACGGGAAATCCATTCACCTGACCCGCAGGATCCGCTTTTGCATCCGGGAGTGTCCTATCGATATTTTCATTTAAAAACGTCATCGTGTCCTGCACGACTTCATGGGTCATACGGAAACTTGAATCGCTTACAATGAACGTCCCTTTCTCTTTCAAAATCCGCTTGATTTCATTGATTGCTTTCGGGCGATCGAATAAATCCCAGCTTCTGTGGGCCATCGTGATATCATAATAGTGGTCCGGCAAATTTGTCGATTCTGCCGTCCCCGTCAGATAAGGAATTTCCAAGTAAAGTTTGCTTTCCAACGTCTTGGCTGCTTCCCTCATTTCAATCGAAGGTTCGACACCTATCACCTCTGCTCCACGCTTATGAAGCTTTCTGGTCAGGCTGCCGGTACCCGAACCGATTTCAGCCACTTTCCTACCTTCCCACACAATTCCCCTTACCTTCAACGTATCAAAGAAACGGTGTGGAATATCATCACAAGACGCAGCGTAACGGGAGGTCACATTACCAAAATTCACTTCCATTCACTCTCTTCCCCTATCATAATTGATTTTCACTCTACTGAACGTTACGATTTCATGTCAACTCCATCACAACCCCGCCTGCCACACAGCGGTCTCATTGCCATGCATACCTACTACATTCTGTATCCCAGTGAGAAATTCCTGAACAGAGGGGAGGGACGGACCTTGATGCTCTTTATATCGTCATAATATTGCTTCTATTAAATTAGCGTTTACTATATGAAATTATCCTATTTCGCACGGTAGTAAACCTTGTTGGATATTATATTTCGATCATTTAATCCGGGGGAAAAGCTGTGAAACAGAGGTCCGTCCCTAAAAAAAAACGGTCATCTCTGATGACCGTTTGAGATGACCGTTTGGTATGTGGTGTGCTTTAGTTGTTTGAGCCTGCGGCGATCCGCTTTACGTTTTGTTCGGCGGTTTTGGTCAGGTCTGGAGTGAATCCGTTTTTCATCCGCTGATTTTCTTCATTGAAGTAGTCTTGTACTTCCTGGTCAAATTCTATTTCAATAAGATCACGAATGTCTGTAATTCTAAGGGCGATCATGATCGATACAAGATGAGCGACCGTTAAGGATTTCTTCTTGAAATTCACTAGCTCATTGATCGTCGCTACCCTTAATCCGGTTAAGCGATGGAGATCGCCTTGAGTCAATCCTCTTTCGCGCAGGATCTCTCCCAATTTAATGTGGATTTTATGTGGGAATTTACTTAGCGCTTCTATTACTATCGTATTTGTCTTTTGGTGTATCATGATGCTTCAACTCCTCATCCTATACCATAGTAACGTGAATATAGTCATTCGTGAACCGGCAATAAATACCATGCTAACGGGTATTTATTACCATTTCATTTTGAGTACAGAAATGAAACACCTTCTTCCTGAAAAAAAAGAAGGCGCGGAAACTTCCGCAGCCTTCCTTTACTTCAAACGCTTTACATCAACACGCTTTGAACCAGACTCGTCTTCAAACTATCGTACACTTCCTGCCATACCCCTCTATCCTTACAGTATTGGGATGTCAGGCGTTGAATCATTTCTTTCTGCTTTTCTGGGAAAAGCTCATGATCCTTCGGTGGAAGCTTTGCCCGCTCATCATCGACAATTTTCTTCACCATGGGCGCTCTCGGTCCCCATACAAGCTTTTCATTTCCTTCTTGATCGATAAAAATGAAGATCGGAATCGCCCTGGATGTTCCGTTGGTCAAATACTGATCCATCAATTCGAGATTTTCGTCCCGCAAAACCATTCGAACGTCCAGATTTGCAGCCTCAGCCATATTAAGCAGGATCGGAATATTCACCATGGCATCACCACACCAATCCTCTGTTATCACAATGACACGCAATGAGTGCCCTCCGAGTCGATTCAACACTTCTACATCCTCTTCGGGAATTTTAAATCCCTTCCGGATGGTCTCTGTATTTTCCTTATGCATATTCATATTATTTATGTATTCACTTGTTGTCATACCTTTTTCGAACCATTGTTCCAAATTCATTCTTCTTCCTCCTCCAGAGGTTCACATAACGGTGAATCCCTGTCCACTATTCTCGGAAATTCTCTTTCCAGCATATTCATATTTCTTTTAATACACAAGTGAAATTCGCTTAAAATTTCAATTGTACGATTATGCCTGTAGGAATATAATATAAGAAAAGGAACTCTGTGAACAGGTGCCAATGAACTGCTCCCTGACGAAACTCCTCCAAGAAAAAAGGAATAGCTGCGTTACGCTACTCCTACACCTATATTCCAGAGGGGGCGGAAATAGGTAAGTATGAATAAGAGATATATCTTTTATACATCTTTTTTTGACAGAAAAAAAGCTGACTCAATTGTCAGTTTCATCCTCTCATTTTGTGGTTACATTAAATGGATATAGGACGACTCTTTCCATTGAACCATCTTAGACATCCTGTGATTTCTCAATTATTTTTGCCACTTTATTGTAGTAGTAGTTCAGCTCAACTAGGCTATCTGCCTCCTTCAGTCTCTTTAGATAGTGGTTCGCTTTTTCATAGTCTTCTGGTGGCAGTTCAACCTTGATTCTTTTTTTCTTCCACTTCGCCAACAGGTTTCACCTCATTATGGTTTGTAGATCCTCCCTTAGAGGTCGGTTCGAGCTGATAATGAGATAGCTCTTGAATATAGGATGCTTTGGTACTTGCTAAATTCTGTTCGATTTTTCTTGTGATAACGGAACTTCCCCCGATTCCTGATAATAAACTAATGTAGATCACATACCAGATCGGTACTGAATCAACTACCGGTAACACGGACAGATACCCTGCCAGGACCCCTATGATAATATCCTTCGTTGAGCCAAAAAGATAATGCTTTTCACCCTGATCGTCGATAAATTTTCTTGGAAAAGTGAAATGACCATTTTTGAAAACCAGAATATGTCCTAAGCCTCCAATACCACCCATCAACATTGGCAACAAGATCACTTCGAATAAGGACATTCTATCCACCCTCTGGAATCATTTACTAATATTATATATTATTTACAGAAAATTCAGAATAGATAATTGGACGCAATTTTGTCCACTAAAGGAGCGCCATTATGAGAAAAATTGTGATGAAAGTCTCGTCAGTCGACAAACTTCGATTCCAAAATTATATGATGCAGTTAAAAAGGGCTGAATCAAAAGTTGAAGCCGATACGTATTATCGATTAGCGAAACAGATCCTGGAGAAGGCAAAAAGGAAGCAAGTGTGACATCGGGATCTAGATTTATGCATAGAAAAAGAAGAGCCCTTGCAGCTCTTCTTCGTCCCGCTATATTTAGTTGACACCTACCGCACTATATGCAGCATTCACGCTTGCCACCTCGGCACTTCCCGCTCCATATAAATCTGTAGCCGCTTGCACTGCCGCCGAACGAAGCTGGCTGAAGTTTGATGATGGTGTTAAATATTGAGTCAGGGCACGGTAATAAATCTTCCCTGTCTTATCCGTTCCGATTCCCGTCACCTTCACACCGTAATGTGTGCCACCTTGACTTAACAGATAAGCGGCCTTATTCCCGATTCCGCTGTTGATGTGAACTCCCCCGTTATCCTGTGTTCCTGTGTATCTAACAGAATAGTGGTCCGGATCTCCGTATTTCGCCGGATCAGACATGGAGCGAAGCGCATCTCCACTTTTATTCGGGGTATAGATGTCTTCTCCGATTTCCCAATCAGGATTATTATTAGCATCGAATTCTACCAATGTCCCAAAAATATCGGACATGGATTCATTGATGGCACCTGACTCATTTTGATAAATCAGATCGGCCGTCGTATCGGTTACCGCATGGGTCAGCTCATGGGCAATGACATCAAGTCCACCTGATAATGATACGAATGTAGATCCATCTCCATCACCGTATACCATCTGCTGCCCGTTCCAAAATGCGTTATTATAGTTTCTTCCATAATGGACAGTCGACTTCAACGCTGCACCATTTCCGTCATAGCTATTTCGATTATGGGTATTCTTATAATAATCGTACGTGGTTCCGGCATAATAATGTGCATCGACAGCTGCTGCGTCGTAGCTTGCGTTGAACACATTATCGCTGTCTGCCCACAGTGAACCTGGAAGACGAGTGCGGTTTGACGCGTCATACGTGAAGATGCCATTCCCTCTTGTGCGATCCTGTAAATAATAGGTGGAAGAAGAAAGGTACGTATTGAGGGATTTCGTATCTCCCAGCACTCCCTTACCCGAACCGACAGTGTCCGTCCCTCCGACGGCTCCCCCACCGCCGCCCGGCTTACCGGCTCCGTTGTTGGCTTCATGGATTTCATTCACTTTGCCAAGGATATCTCCTGTGACAGCATCCACGAAATAGTTCCAGTTTCCTGGCTCGGGTGCAAGGAAATTATAGTTTACGAGATAGGCATAATGAGCTTCCCCGTCTTTCACATAGATCACTGAATCAGATTTAGGAGCATATTCATAATCAGGCTTACTGCCTACTGCCTTAATCAAATCCTTTTCAGCTGTTGAAACAGCTTCTTTTTTTGATAGTTTCTTCGTTTGTTTCAGGTTTTGTTTCTCATCCAGGTTCGCTGCAGGTGCTCCCGATAATGCTGTGAGAACTCCTTCTTCATTTACGTGGGCAGTCAGAACAGATCCATAAACCGGAGTTCCCTTATACACCTGCTGGATACGAAGGTATGTAAATCCTACATCATCTTTCTGCTTATCTATTACTTTGAAAGATAATGTTGAATTCCCTTTAAACTTAAACGTCTTTTGCTTTTCTGTTAAGTAATCAAATACAACCGTTTCAGGAGCCTTTGAAGACGCCTTTGTTAATTGACCCGAAATAAATTGAGGAGTCCCCATCTGTGAATTGAAATTCACTTTCTCACTGACACCCGAAGCGCCAAATGCTTCTTGCCCTAATACCGGACTCATCATTAATCCTGCTGTTAATCCTAATGCAACGACTTTTTTCTTCAATTACAACACCTCTTTATAAGAATTTTCTAACTATTTAAACATTAAACATACTATAATATATGCCTCCCTCATTGCGAACGAGCCTAAAGACCTACCCTATCCATTCTTCAACCTCATGCTAAACGTCCTATACAAAACCGGCAAAAATCACTCAAATTAGGAAAACTTGAACAAAAAGAGGGACGGACCTTGAAAATTTCAAGGTCCGTCCCTAAAAAAAGCCCCCCGAGAGCACATGGTTCTCAGAGGGCTTTGCTATTCAACATTAACGCTTTTGAATTTCTTGAAGCAATAGTTTATTGACAAGAGGCGGGTTGGCCTGTCCTTTTGTCGCTTTCATGATTTGACCGACAAGGAATCCGATGGCACGGTCTTTCCCATTCTTGAAGTCTTCGATGGATTGAGGATTGGCATCCAAAGTTTCCGTCACGATCTTCAATAATGCACCTTCATCAGAGATTTGAACAAGACCTTTATCTTTCACGATTTGTTCCGGATCTCCACCGTTTTCCACCAATTCTTTGAACACTTTCTTCGCGATCTTGGAAGAAATCGTGCCTTTTTCAATCAGCTTGATCATTCCGGCTAACCCTTGAGGTGTCAGCTTAACCTCTTCAAGCTCCTTCTGCTGTGCATTTAAGTAAGCAGAAACCTCACCCATCAGCCAGTTGGACGCAAGCTTCGAATCTGCACCTGCTCCTACCGTTTCTTCGAAGAAATCAGACATTTCCTTCGTCAACGTCAGAACCATGGCATCATATGCAGGTAATCCCATCTCTTCAACATAGCGTTTTTTACGCTCATCCGGAAGCTCAGGGATCTCAGCACGAATGCGATCCATCCATTCTTGGTCGATGTGAAGATGCAACAAATCCGGTTCAGGGAAGTAACGGTAGTCATCCGATCCTTCTTTAACACGCATAAGGATCGTTTTCCCCGTTGACTCATCGAAACGAAGGGTTTCCTGTTGAATCAATCCTCCAGATAAAAGGACTTTCTCCTGACGCACAATTTCATACTCCAACCCTTTTTTCACAAAGTTAAAGGAGTTCAGGTTCTTCAGTTCGGCTTTTGTTCCAAATTTCTCCTGGCCGATTGGACGGAGGGAAATATTTGCGTCGCAGCGAAGCGACCCTTCTTCCATCTTACAGTCGGAAACACCTGTATATTGAATGATGGATTTCAACTTTTCAAGATACGCATACGCCTCTTCCGGCGTACGGATGTCCGGCTCAGATACGATCTCAATCAGAGGTGTTCCCTGACGGTTATAGTCGACAAGGGAATAGCCGTCACCTGAGTGAGTCAGTTTCCCTGCATCTTCTTCTAAGTGAAGACGAGTGATCCCGATGCGTTTCTTCTCACCATTCACTTCGATCTCGATCCAGCCATTCTCACCGATCGGCTTGTCGAATTGAGAAATTTGGTACGCTTTCGGATTATCCGGATAGAAATAGTTTTTACGGTCAAACTTCGTATCCGTTGCTATTTCGCAATTCAATGCGATGGCCGCTTTCATCCCGAACTCAATGGCACGTTTGTTTACGACCGGAAGAACACCAGGGTATCCAAGGTCGATCACGTTCGTATTTGTATTCGGCTCTGCTCCGAAATGGTTCGGTGCAGGAGAGAACATCTTACTGTCCGTTTTTAATTCTACGTGGACTTCTAGTCCGATTACTGGTTCAAAGTTCATTGATTTCACCCCTTACAGTTGTGGTCTTTTTGTATGGAAATCTGTCGCTTGCTCAAATGCATGAGCTACGCGATAAATCGTGCTTTCGTCAAAATGCTTTCCGATGATTTGCAGTCCAAGGGGAAGTCCTGTTGAAGAGAACCCACATGGAACAGAAATTCCCGGTACACCTGCAAGGTTTACTGGAATCGTTAAAATATCGTTTGCATACATCGTTAATGGATCATCGATTTTTTCACCGATTTTAAATGCAGGAGTCGGTGTCGTCGGTCCGATGATGACGTCGTATTTCGCAAATACATCTTCAAAATCTTTCTTGATCAATGTACGGGCCTGCTGGGCTTTCTTATAGTAAGCATCATAGTAACCGGAACTTAAGGCAAACGTTCCAAGCATGATCCGACGCTTCACTTCGTCCCCGAAACCTTCTGCACGTGTCTTCTTGTATAGATCAAGAAGGTTCTCTGCGTTCGGAGTACGGTAGCCGTAACGAACACCATCGAAACGGGCAAGGTTGGCAGAAGCCTCAGAAGAAGCTAACAAGTAGTACGTTGACACACCGAATTTAGAGTGAGGAAGAGAAACTTCTTCCCATGTCGCTCCCATGCCTTCCAACACTTTCAGTGAAGCAAGCACAGCTTGACGGGCTTCTTCCCCGACACCTTCACCTAAGTATTCTTTCGGCACAGCAATCTTAAGCCCTTTTACTTCGCCAGTAAGAGCTTCTGCATAATTTGGAACCTCCACGTTGGCAGACGTTGAATCATTCGGATCAAGTCCAGCGATGGCTTGCAGCAAGTACGCGTTATCCTCAACGTTACGAGTAATCGGTCCGATTTGGTCAAGAGATGAAGCAAATGCCACAAGACCGAAACGGGATACACGTCCGTATGTCGGCTTTAATCCGACAGTACCCGTGAATGCTGCCGGTTGACGGATGGAACCGCCTGTATCTGAGCCTAGAGAGAAAGGTACTTCTCCAGCTGCAACGGAAGCTGCCGATCCACCTGAAGAACCACCTGGGACCGTTTCAAAATTCCATGGGTTGCTTGTCTTCTGGAAACCGGAATTTTCAGTAGAAGAACCCATTGCAAACTCATCCATATTCAATTTACCAATCGTAATTGTATCGGCACTATGTAATTTATTGATCACCGTCGCATCATAAATCGGATTGAAGTTTTCAAGGATTTTACTTGCACAGGTTGTACGAAGACCTTTTGTAACGATATTATCTTTGATTCCGATCGGCATTCCGAACAGAAGACCTTTACTTTCATCCGTCCCGAGCTTTGCATCCATTTCCTTCGCTTTGCTCCGGGCATTCTCTTCATCCAGTGTTAAAAATGCCTTCACTTTATCTTCAACGGCATCGATTCGTTTGTACGACTCGTCTACCAAATCTGTCACAGAAACTTCTTTCTTATGTAAAAGCTCATGAAGCTCTGATAATTTATGGTCAAATAATGACATGAGATCCCCTCCTTAGTCCAAGATCGATGGAACGCGAACTTGTCCATCTTGTTTGTCTGGTGCGTTCTTCAACACTTCTTCACGTGGCAGTCCTTCAACAGGCTTATCTTCACGCATCACGTTCTTCATATCCAGTACATGACTGGTCGCTTCCACATTTGATGTATCCAATTCATTCAGCTGCTCGGCAAACCCGATAATCGCATCCAGCTGAGTCGTAAACTTCTTTGCTTCATCCTCTGTGATGGCTAGTCGTGCAAGGTGCGCAACGTGCTTCACCTGATCTTCAGAAATTCTAGACATCTTCTTCACCTCCGAATATGTTCGAACACTCACAATACTATTGATAATACCAAAATTCGCTTCATTAAAGCAACTATGATACTGGTTGTCCATACTTCCCTCCATTTTACCACGAAATCGGTGACGGGTGTGATTTTGTGAGGGACGGACCTTGAGTGGGAAGTATCTGAATTGGTTTTAAGATATAGTGGATGAGATGCGTTGGCCGGACACGCTTGAAGGGGCCTTTTCTACGTACAAACTCATGATCAGTCGATTTAGATGGGCTGGTCCCGTGATTCGGAACCTTTTCGTGGTGAAATCACACGGGATATCAGATTTTCTTATAAAAAGGTATGCATTTATTGCTAAACTACGGACTAAAGCATCAGGGTGATGCGTATCTTTTGGTTACTCCGGTGTTTTTTGTATCAAATCTCTTATGAGGAGCGAAATATGATGGAGGACAGTCTGTCAATTTGGGGCTGTACCCGGAGGATTGCGTCATTTCAGGCCGTGATTGCGTCATTTTCAGGATAATTGCGTCGTTTTTTTATTTATTGCGTCATTTTCACCCTTAATTGCGTCATTATCTCAATAATCGCGCCTTTTACCATAAAATAGAAAAGCCAGCCTTCTCTCCTCCACATTTAAAGGATTTCCCAATCTCATATCGAACCTATACTAAAGAGGTGATTCCAATGAAGATATATAGCTTCAATCAAAATACCGGAAAATCCATTCAACGATTCAACAGTCAAAACGTGACCATCCATCCTTTATTAAAGCCTGACGAGCCGTTTCAGGTTGGATACTTATATCTAGAAGCCAACAGCGTACTCGGAATGCATCCTGCCATGTGCGATCAGCTTCTGATGATTACGTCGGGAACTGGATGGGTTAGGATCGAAGGAGAAGAGAAAATTCTGGTCGCAGCGGGCATGGCCGTCTTTTGGCAGGAGGGTGAGATGCATGAATCCGGCTCAGAGGAAGGCATGACGGCGATTGTCGCAGAGGGAAGCAGGCTCGATCCAGAGCGGTATCTCAAGATCGACTCAGCATCCCGTCTGTACATAAATTGAGAGGATATCCTATTCTAGTAGCCTTTATAGCAGGGATCATCGGAGGTGGGGTCTTCACTCTCCTCCATCTTCCTCTTTCATGGCTGCTCTGTTCCATGGTTTCGGTCTTTCTCATCAATAAATGGACGAATTTTGAGCTCGCCTGGCCGTCCTATCTCCGGGATCTCGGCTTAATCATCGTCGGCTATACGATTGGGCAATCGTTCAGTCGAAAGACCATGATTGAAATCTTCACTCAGCTTCCGTCCATGCTGACGACAACGGTCACTCTTATCGTTTTCAGCATGATACTTGCTTATATTACATCTGAAATGACAGGGATTGGTCTGCCTTCAACCATTACAGGAAGCATTCCCGGCGGACTTTCACAAATGGTGGCTCTTGGGGAGGAGATGAAGACTATCGACTTGACGGTCGTCACGATCCTTCAAGTCATCCGGCTTTTATCCGTTATCTTTGTGGTTCCGTTCCTTGTTTTCAGTCCCCTTTTAGCCGGTGAAAGAACGGATTCGGGAGTGGCCGCACAGTCTCTTGAGCTGCCCGGCATTCAATGGGGGTTTGTCCTTTTTTTCACGATCGCGATCACAGCAGGCTTTTTAGCTGAAAAAATCCACTTGCCCACCCCTGGCCTACTTGGACCGATCTTAGTGATCGGCGGCTTCATGGTAGCTGAATGGCCGGTTCCCCATATGCCAGGTCTTCTCATTATTCTGGCACAGCTATCTTTAGGCATATACTTTAGCTTCATGATGAATTTCTCATCATCGGAAGGGATGGGCAAGTTTATCATATGGTCGTTATTTACTTCCCTTTGCCTGCTTTTATGTTGCACAGGTCTCAGCGTTCTATTAAGCCGCTGGCATGACATCACCTTCCTGACCGCCTTTATCAGCCTGGCCCCCGGAGGCATGGCCGAGATGGCACTGGTGGGACAAGCAGTCGATGCCGACCTTTCCATCATTACGGGTTATCATTTGTTCCGTATCCTGTTCATTCTTTTCGTCATCCCGGTCTTGTTGAAAGTGCTATTCAACTTTTCCATTTTCCAAAAGGGCAGACATTAGTAGAAAAGCTTATTTTTTATCGTTGAAAATAGGCTTTTCTTTTGTTTCGGCTTGGGTTCACCGACTTTTTCACTTTGCTTCTGCACATAGATTTCTTCTAGATCGATGGCATGATCATAGGCGAGAACAAGGCCGATTTCCGTTTCGATATCCTTATTGGTCACCATGGAAAACTTAATATGATGTGCATCGGCAAGCTTGATGTATTTTGATAAAAAGGTGTAGCTCATGTTTCCGTTCAATAAAAGCTTTGCATCAGGATGTTTCTTCATTCGATCCTGAACTTCTTTATATACTCCCTCTTCCCTCACCTGACTTTGGGTCAGAGCGATGACGATCCGCTCCCTGAGGCTTCCGAGAAACTTCCTTCTTTCATCAGGCTTGGTTTGCTTTTGACCGTACATTCCGTTTTCCAAATAATCATCTATACTTGGTTTACTCAAAAACACTGCACCTCCAAAACGTCTTATTACAGTTTCCCCTACACTATATGTTTACATGTGTCCATTTGGTTCTGTCCCATTTTCTCTTAAGGGGATAGTTCAGGCAACTAAAAGGGTCCGCTCTTCAAAGTGAGCGAACCCTTTGTTTTTATAAAAATAGAGATTGCAAGATCGCTTTCTGGACATGCAGTCGATTCTCCGCCTGTTGAAACACTGCTGAATGCGGTCCGTCGATGACGGCCGCCGTCACTTCTTCTTCACGATGGGCAGGAAGGCAATGGAGGAACGTCACGTCAGGTGCAGCGTGTGCAAGCAACCCTTCATTGACTTGATACCCTTTAAAGTCTTCAAGACGCATGAGTGCTTCTTCTTCTTGTCCCATACTTGCCCAGACGTCGGTGTAAACAACGTCAGCGGCAGTTACCGCCTCTATCGGGTCATACGTAAGCGCAAAACTCCCTCCGCTATCCAAAGCCAGATCCATCGTCTTTTCGATGATCTCCTCTTTCGGTTCGTAACCTTCCGGGCAAGAAACGACAACGTCCATCCCAAGCTTTGCACACAGGATCATGAAGGAGTGCGCCACATTGTTCCCGTCCCCGATGTATACCACCTTCAGGCCTTTTAATGTTCCTTTAATTTCAAGGATCGTCAGGACATCCGCCAATGCCTGACAGGGATGATACGTATCGCAAAGACCGTTGATAACGGGAACGCCGGCGTATTCGGCCAGCTGTGTGACCTTCCCGGTCCCGAACGTCCGGATCATGATTCCATCCACATAGGAAGACAGGACACGTGCCGTATCCTCAATCGATTCCCCTCTTCCCAGCTGGATGTCACGGGAGTTCAGATAGATGGCATGCCCTCCCAGTTGGAGCATCCCCGCTTCAAATGACACTCGAGTTCTCGTAGATGACTTCTCAAAGATCATTCCGAGGATCTTCCCTTCCAGACTCTTGGATCGTGGGTACTTCTTCAAGTACTGTGCAACATTCAAAAGCTCATGTACTTCTTCGTCCGTGTAATCCAGCCAAGTGACAAGATCTCTTCCTTTTAAAGACAGCTTATATGGTATCGATGCGATGGTTGATTTCATTATACTCCGTTCACTCCCTGCAAGATTTTCGAATGGACTAAAGGCTTCGGTTTCACATTGAGTGCGCTCTTACTCCGAATGAAGGCGTACAAGGTTTCCGCCTCGGTCATGACGGTGATTCCTGCCTCTAAAGCAGCGATCCTTCTCTTCTTCATTGCTTCCGATTCCTCATCACTGTAATAGATACAGGCAGTGTCTGTTTCGATCCAATCACTGAATATATCCTCCGGGGCTGTCTGATACTGACTTATTTCCGGGTGTGGGCTGTCGACGTAAATCGTCCCGCCGGCTTCCACTCCCGCATGTATCTCTTCAAACACTTTATACAAAGCTTCTTCGACGGTTTCACCGAGACACAACCCTTCTCCCGTCGACTTCATATTTGCACCCAGCGTTTGATCGATTTCCGGCAGGGCGTGGGATGAAAATACAGGATACTTCACTCCGACCCCATCCACCTGGGAAGGAGTATCAAAAGCATCGATCGTCAGGTCCTCCCCGCATATTAAATCGATGGCCATATCCATCAATGAAAAGCCAAGGATCTTACTGACAATCGGGACGGTACGGCTGGCCCGTGGGTTCACTTCCAGCACGTATACCTGTTGATCCTTCAGCAGGAATTGAATATTCATGAGTCCTTCATACTGAAGGGTGGTGACTATCTTACATGCATAGCCTTCGATGGTCTCTATTATTTCCTCAGAGAGGGACTCAGAAGGGAAGATGGACATGCTGTCTCCCGAGTGGACGCCTGCCCGTTCAATATGCTCCATCACTCCTGGCACATATGCGTGGGTACCGTCCCCTACAAGATCGATTTCCACTTCCTGTCCCTCCTTGAATTCATCTACTAAAATAGGGAAATACTCTTTCTCTGCTTCCTGAATGAAACATTGCATTTCTTCCGGTGTCTTCACCTTCACCATGCCTTTGCCGCCAATGACGTAGGAAGGGCGGCAAAGAAGTGGGAAAGCTAAATGACGCGCCACCTGCAATGCCTCTTCCCTGTTATGACAGATCTCTCCATTCACCCGTGCAATCCCTTCGTCATCCAATAACTGATAAAATCGTTCCCGGTTTTCCACCCGATCGATCGAATCGTTAGACGTCCCAAGTAACTTCACACCCGCTTCTTCCAGTTTCCCGGCCAGATTCAACGCCGTCTGTCCGCCAAATTGGACAAGGACCGAATCCACTTTTTCATGATCAATGATCGAAAGGACAGATTCCATCGTAATCGGTTCAAAATATAATCGGTCCGCCGTCTCATAATCGGTGCTGACGGTCTCGGGATTATTGTTCACCATGATCGTGGTGTATCCATGCTCTTTCAGGCGCTGGATCGCCTTGACGGCACTGTAATCGAATTCGACACCCTGACCGATCCGGATCGGTCCCGCCCCGATGATCATCACTTTCTTCTCACCCGCCAAGGGCTTTATCTCATTTGAACCATAGTAGGTGGAATACGCATAGTTCGTGATGGCTTCAAATTCTCCGGCGCATGTATCCACCATTTTGAACGCAGGGACGAGCCCGTCCTCCACTCTTATCGTGGTGATATCCGCTTCTGATTTCCCCGTGAATCCGGCAATGATTTTATCCTCAAATCTGAATTCTTTTGCTTTTTTCAAAAGTTTCGGGGTAAGCGGCATGCTCTGAAGCTTTTTTTCCATAGACACCAGATTCCTCATAACCGACAGGAACAGCTCATCGATTCCAGTCTTCTCATGAAGATCGGCAACCGCATGGCCTCTTCTTAACAGCTCCATCAGTTCAAAGAATCGTGTATCCGTAGGCACCTCAATCTTTTCTTTCAAGTCTTGAGCCGACACACCCGTCAGTCCTCTATAGATGTTCTCTACAGACATATCCAATGATTGGATGGCCTTTTGAAAAGCGGCCTCAAGTGAGCGCTCAATCGCCATCACTTCACCCGTTGCCTTCATCTTTGTCCCAAGAACCCGGTTCGCTTCAGGAAACTTGTCGAACGGCCATCTCGGAAACTTCACCACCGTATAGTCAAGGGCAGGCTCAAAGCTTGCATAGGTCGTCCTCGTCAGCGGATTGATGATTTCATTCAATGCGTAACCAACAGCAAGCTTCACCGCGATCTTGGCAATGGGATAGCCCGTTGCCTTTGATGCAAGGGCAGAAGATCTGCTCACACGGGGGTTCACTTCTATTACATAGTACTGTTTGCTGTTAGGGTCTAAAGCAAATTGGATATTGCATCCTCCCACTACCTTAAGGGCACTGATAATTTCAAATGCCGCTGTACGGAGCATTTGGAATTCTTGATCTGTCAGGGTCTGGGACGGAGCGACCACGATAGAATCCCCTGTATGGACCCCAACCGGATCAAAGTTTTCCATATTACAGACCGATATACAATTTCCTTTCGAATCTCTCATCACTTCATACTCGATCTCTTTGAAGCCGGCGATGCTCTTTTCCACGAGGACTTGATGGATGGGACTCGCCTTCATTCCCGATAAAATGAGCTTTCTGTATTCCTCCATCGTAGAAGCGATCCCGCCGCCTCTTCCCCCTAACGTATAAGCAGGACGAACGATGATCGGGAATGCGATCGTTCCAGAGAAAGTCAGCGCACCTTCCAAGTCATGAACGATGCTGCTTTCAGCCGTCGGATGGCCAAGCTCCTCCATTAACGAACGGAACTTCTCTCGATCCTCCCCCTTTTGAATGGAATCTACGGAGGTACCGAGAAGCTTTACGCCGTACTTGGCAAGAATCCTTTTCTCATCCAGTTTGACGGCAAGATTCAAGGCGGTCTGCCCGCCGAGGCCTGCCACCAATCCATGGGGTCGTTCTTTTTCGATGATGGCCGTCACAGACTTGATGGAAAGGGGCTCACAATACACTTTATCGGCGTAAGCCGTATCCGTCATGATGGTGGCGGGATTATGGTTTACAAGGATCACCTCATAGCCCTCTTCCTTCAGGGCAAGGCACCCCTGTGTACCGGAGTAATCAAATTCAGCGGCCTGCCCGATGATGATGGGGCCCGACCCGATGATCAGGATTTTCTGTATACTGGAATCTTTAGGCATATAATTTCTCTCTCCCTGGTTGTTTAATCGATTGATAGAATTGATGGAATATCCACGACGCATCTTCAGGTCCCGGACGCGCTTCAGGATGGAATTGAGCGGACAGGATCGGTTTATCCTTATGCTGAAGTCCTTCAATTGAACCATCATTCACGTTGATAAAACGTGGCTCAAGGCCGGTACCGACCAGGCTTTCCTTGTTCACCACATAATTATGATTTTGCGAGGTGATGAAAACCTCACCCGTTTGATGATCCATGACGGGATGATTCGCTCCTCTGTGCCCAAACAATAATCGTTCCGTGTCCCCTCCAAGGGCAAGGGCGATCAATTGATGGCCCAGGCAGATGCCAAGGGTCGGGGTCCCCATGATGTTCTCTTTCAGTCGGGGCAGGAATGCTATCATTTCCTTCGGGTCCCCGGGGCCGTTGGATAACACCAGGCCATCGATGCTCAACTGGTCCAACAACTCCAATTGGTGAAACGGGATGACCGTAACGAGACAGTCCATTTTGAGCAAACTGCTTACAATCGATTTCTTCACGCCGAAATCGACGACGGCAATATGCTTGCTCCCACTTCCCACCTGACGAATCTCCGTGAGCGCTACTTTTTCGATTTGACCTGTCAGCCTTTCCTTCCCCGGGAGTATTTCCGTATACGCAATACAGGCATTTTGACTCCCTCCATCACGGATCGTCTTGACAACCTCTCTTGTGTCCACCCCTGTCATGAACGGAATTTTCCACTTCACGAGATAGTCCTTCAATGAAGAAGTGGCATAATAGTGGGAGTAGGCGTCTGGCGAATTGAGCATGATGACCCCTTTGACCTGGGGCTCTCCGCTTTCGAAATCATCCTCATTCACTCCGTACTGGCCGATGAGAGGATAAGTGAAGACGACGATCTGATCTTTGTACGAAGGGTCCGTCAACACTTCCTGATAGCCGGTCATCCCCGTAAAAAAGACAATTTCACCCTGAACGGGGTCAATCTCATCCATGATGATTTCCCCTTTAAAGATGCTTCCGTTTTCCAAACATAAATAACCTGTCATGAGATGCACTCCTCAATATGAATAAATATTTATAATTAAGTATTTTTATACATTAATAGTTAAAAAAATTAGTATACTCCGGCTGATTGATGCTGTTTGATCGTACTGACTAAAATATGAATAGCCCGATCGAGTTCCTTATAAGTAACTGTCAACGGTGGCAAAAGCCTGATGACCTGTGTGCCGGCAGGAAGAGTCAATAACCCATTTTTCCGCAGTTCCGTGATGATGTCTTTCACCTCATGATGGAATGAAATCCCCATCATAAAACCGATTCCCTTCACCTCTTTTACAATGGTACACTCATTCAGCTGGTCGTTCAGTTCATTCATAAAGTATTCAGACTTACGCTGAACATCCTGCAAAAAGGCCTCATGAAAGATCGTTTCCATTGTCGACTTCGCTGCTGCCATAGCTAACGGATTTCCTCCGAAAGTCGATCCGTGAGTGCCTGGTGAAAAGGATGAAATGAGTGCTTCCTTCCCGATCATAGCTCCAACAGGGAATCCGCTTCCGATCCCTTTTGCAACCGTGACGATATCCGGATCCAGGGAATAATGCTGATACGCAAATGGTTTACCCGTCCGTCCTGCACCTGTCTGGACTTCATCGATGATTAGTAATGCATCCAGTTCCCTGCACTTGGCTTCTACCGCCTGCAAAAATGATGTGGTACCCGGATTGACTCCCCCTTCTCCTTGAATCACTTCCAGCATGATGGCCGCTACATCCCCATCCTCCACATCCGACAGTGCCTCTTCATCGTTATATGGAAGATACTCAAATGTCGGTAGTAACGGCCCGAAGCCTCTATGAATCTTTTCTTGTCCTGTTGCGCTCATTGTCGCAAAGGTGCGGCCGTGGAAGGACTGCTTGAAGGTGAGGATCTTCGTTTTGCCCGTATGCTTTTTCGCCAATTTGATAGCCGCTTCATTGGCTTCCGCCCCGCTGTTACAGAAGAAAACGGCATCCAGACCGCTTGCAGAAGCGAGAAGCGCAGCTGCCTCTTCCTGCATCGAGATCGGAAACAGGTTCGACACATGCCAAAGTTCATCCATCTGTTTTTTCACCGCCTCTTTGACACCTGAAGGAGAATGACCCAAATTACAAACCGCGATCCCCGAAATGAAATCCAAATACGTTTTCCCATTCCGGTCCTGCACCTTTGTGCCGTTGCCCGATACCAATTCTATGTCTAACCGATTATACGTAGGAAATACATAACTCATACTACTACCTCTTTTCCACCCGTTATCTGTGTTCCAATCATTTTTCCGTCCTGAATGATAGAGTCCTGACAACCGACAATCATCACCTCGTGTATGTTTTCATGCAGAACGGATAAAGCGGCCTGTACCTTTGGGATCATCCCTCCATAGATCACCCCGGAGTCGATATACTGATTAATGTCCTCCATTGTTACACGTGAAACAAGTTCACCATCTTTCAGAATACCCGGAACATCCGTGACAAACACCATTTTTTCTGCATTCAGAGCCTTGGCGACAGCTGAAGCGGCCAGGTCTGCATTGATATTCACCCGTTGCCCTCCGGCGGTTGATGCAAGGGGGGCAATGACGGGCAAATAGTTCAATGACAGTAAGTTGTGAAGCAGTGTGAGGTTCACCTCTTCTATTTTTCCGACATATCCGAGAGACTCTTCATCTATGAAACTCGCCTTTAACAACTGGGCATCGTACCCGCTCAATCCAATGGCATTGACTCCTGCATGGTTGAGTCGATGGACGAGTTCGCTATTCACCTTGCCTTTTAAAACTTGTTCAGCAATGGCGAAAACATCATCCGTGGTCTTTCGCTGCCCGTCAATGAATGTGGACTGTATTCCAAGCACCCCGAGTGTAGCCGTGATGTCCGGCCCCCCACCGTGAACGATGATGACATGATGGCTCCGCTGCAGGTCTCTTATACTTTGATAGAAAGAGGCTGAAACCTTGGAAAGGATGCTGCCACCCAGCTTCACCACCAAAACGTTCTTATGTTCGGTAACTTGCATTGATTTTGACGTAATCATACGTAAGATCGCACCCCCACGCTTTTCCTTGTCCTTCGCCGCCGTACAGGAAGACGCTAATCCTCACTTGTTCAGCCTGCATATACCGGCTCACTTCTTCCTCATTGAATGGTTGAGGCGTTCCATCTGAAAATACGAGGATGTCCCCGATCGAGATATCACATTGATGAGGGTTGAGAGCTACTCCGCTGTGTCCCATGGCTCCAACGATCCTTCCCCAGTTGGGATCCCCGCCGAAGATGGCCGTCTTCACTAAGTTGGATCCGACAATCTTCTTTGCTATGATATTGGCCTCTTGATGGGAGTTCGCCCCTGTGACACCCACTTCCACCAGTTTGGTTGCTCCTTCCCCGTCCCTCGCGATTTGTTTGGCCAGATCTTCACATACCGTGTTCAATCCTGCTTGAAAGTGATGCCAATCAGGATGAGTTTCCCCCAGGACATCATGTTCTACCATCCCGTTTGCCATGCTGATGACCATGTCATTGGTGGACGTTTCCCCGTCTACGGTAATTTGATTAAAGGATTGGTCGATGGCGGTTTTGAGGGCGGTTTGTAACACGTCCGATGGGATGTTGGCATCCGTTGTGATGAAACCGAGCATCGTCGCCATATTCGGATGGATCATTCCCGAACCTTTCGCACACCCTCCTATGGTCACCGTTTCCCCGCCGATCAGTACCTGACAGCAGGACGTTTTCTCGATGGTATCCGTGGTGAGGATCGCCTTCTGGAACGACCGGGCATCTTCCAAACTCCCGGCGACCCGGATTTCCATGCAGCCCCTTTTCATCTTTTCCATCGGAAGCCATTCGCCGATGACCCCGGTTGATGCCACAGCCACATACTCTTCAGGAATTTGGAACCGCCCGGCAATCCATTCCCTTGTTTGATACGCATCTTTCAGCCCTTGTTCACCTGTACATGCATTGGCAATCGCACTGTTCACGACGATCGCCTGCAGTTTATGAGATTGAGAGATGCTTTCCTGTGTGACTTTAAGGGGTGCCGCTTGAAAGTGACTTTGGGTATAGACCGCTCCGCAGTGAGCGGGTTTCTCGCTGTAAATGACCCCGAAATCCTTTTTTGAATATCGAAGTCCCGCGTGGATTCCGCCCGCCTTATACCCAAGTGGCGACAGAATCGTTCCTCCCTCAATCCGTCGAACACCCTTTTCTTTAACCAGTTTCATGGATTCTCCCCCTCTTATGGATAAATTGGATAATGATGAAGTCCCGTCGTTTCGTCTATTCCGAGCATCACATTCATATTCTGCACCGCTTGACCTGCCGCCCCCTTGACCAGGTTATCAATCGCTGACACAATCGTTACCCGGTTTGTCCGTGGATCGGCTTTGATGGATACATCACAGAAGTTGGTACCGAACACTTCTTTTGTACTTGGGAACTGACCTATCTGGCGCACCCGGATGAAAGGACTCCTTTCAAAAAAGCTGTGATAGAGGCTGTGTAACTCCCCTGTGATAGAGGTGTCCTTTAATTCTGCGTACATCGTCACCATGATCCCCCTGGTCATGGGAATAAGATGGGTGGAGAACGTGATCGGTCCCGTTTCACTGTCCCATATCTTTAACTGCTGTTCGATTTCCGGAGTATGCTGGTGCTCATGGACTTTATAGATTCGTAGATTTTCCTGTGTCTCCGAGAAGTGGCTGGACTGAGTCGCTTTTCTCCCCGCTCCGGATAATCCCGTTTTCGCATCGATAATCAGGGAGTTGGGCTTTATGGGATTGTGATGAAATAGTGGGGCAAGACCTAACAGTGTTGCCGTCGGAAAGCACCCGGGGTTCGCAATCAGAACTGCGTCCCTGATGGCTTCGCGATTGAGTTCAGTCAGTCCGTAAACGGCTTTGTCCAGGATGTGTTTCGGTGCCGATTCACCTTTATACCATTTTTCATATTCACCGGGGTCCTTCAATCGAAGGTCTCCTGAAAGATCGATCACTTTGGCCTTTTTCCCGATGAGTTTCTGAGTAAGCGTCTTTGAAACGCCAGAAGGGGCCGCGAGAAAAACGAAATCAAGCTGGTGCATCTCCTCCGTCACGATCGGCTTCACCTTTTCCCGGGATAGCCCAGATAAATGCGGATACTCCTCCGCATAGGAAGTCCCATCTAACGATGATGAATACAAAATGCATTCATTCACATCCGGGTGATTTGATAAAAGACGATACAATTCCACACCTCCGTACCCAGTACTGCCAACAATACCAACATTCAATACCAATCACTCCAGACAATAAATTTAAATTAGGTCTAATTATATGAGTGTATATTAATAAAATCAATAGTATATTTATAAATTTTTCATCAAAGTTACTCTATTCACACAATCACTTCGATCGTACTACATGCAAACACAAATAAAGGTCCGTCCCTCGCTGGTGAGGGACGGACCTTTATGAGTATTTTAATACTGTTTTAGAATTGTGCTGCCTCCGTCGAACCTTTCAGAGCGGTTGTGGAGGAAGTGCCGCCTGAAATCACCATGGATACTTCGTCAAAATAACCTGTTCCGACTTCACGCTGATGTCTAGTAGCGGAATATCCGTGCTTCTCGCTTGCAAATTCTGCTTCCTGAAGCTGTGAATAAGCAGCCATACCGCGATCTTTGTACCCTCTTGCAAGCTCGAACATACTGTGGTTCAATGCGTGGAAACCTGCAAGTGTGACGAACTGGAATTTATAGCCCATTTTTCCAAGCTCCACTTGGAATTTGGCGATTGTTTCATCATCCAATTTTTTCTTCCAGTTAAAGGATGGCGAACAGTTATATGCCAGTAATTTACCTGGATGTTCAGCATGGATCGCCTCAGCAAATCGTCGTGCTTCTTCAAGATTCGGTTCAGACGTTTCACACCATACAAGATCAGCATAAGGAGCATATGCAAGCCCTCTTGCGATTGCCTGGTCAAGTCCGGCATTTGTGCGGAAAAACCCTTCCGGCGTGCGGTCGCCCGAAATGAACGGCGCATCATACGGATCTACATCACTCGTGATCAAATCCGCCGCATTCGCATCCGTACGTGCAACGATCAATGTCGGTACGCCCATTACATCCGAAGCAAGACGGGCAGAGATAAGGTTCTTAACTGCCGTTTGGGTAGGAAGAAGTACTTTCCCTCCTAAATGACCGCACTTCTTCTCAGAAGAAAGCTGGTCTTCGAAGTGGACGGCAGAAGCCCCTGCTTCAATCATCCCCTTCATTAATTCGAACACGTTCAACTGGCCTCCGAATCCAGCTTCGGCATCGGCCACGATCGGCACGAACCAATCAATGGATTCGTCCCCTTCCACATAATGAACCTGATCGGCACGTTGCAGGGCCTGGTTGATCCGCTTTACGACAGATGGGACGGAGTTAGCCGGGTACAGACTTTGATCGGGATACATATGTCCTGAAAGGTTAGCATCCGCTGCGACCTGCCATCCGCTTAGATAAATGGCTTTCAGACCGGCTCTTACCTGTTGGACGGCCTGGTTTCCAGTCAATGCGCCAAGGGCATTGATATAGGCTTCTTCGTGAAGGAGATTCCACAGCTTTTCAGAACCCCTGCGGGCCAGAGTGTGCTCAATGTCGATGGACCCTCTTAGACGAATAACGTCTTCAGCTGAGTACGGGCGCTCAATACCCTTCCAGCGTTGATCCATTTCCCAGTTTTCCTGTAGTGACGTTACACGTTCGTTATTCGCTTTTACCATGTTAAATCTCTCCCTTTTTTGGTTTTTGAATTTTCATATGTTCGATCAATTATTGCCTTGGGTTATGTGCTTGAGGTCCGTCCCTCTGAATATTTTTTTATAGGATTTCGTAGCCCGGGATGGTGAGGAAATCTGTGAACTGGTCGTTTTGGATGAGCTGGTCGAATAGTTCCACGGCTTCCACGAATCGACGTTCTTTGTATCGCTCTTCACCCAGTTGGCTTTTGAGTTTTGTCAGTTCTTCCTGTTTCAACCCATCATAGAGTTCCATGGTGATATTCCGGCCATCATCAAGGATCCCCTTCGGATGGCGGATCCACTGCCACAGCTGGGCACGGGAGATTTCTGCTGTTGCCACATCTTCCATCAGGTTGTGGATCGGAGCCGCTCCCTGGCCGCTCAGCCAGGAGGAAATATATTGAATGCCCACATTGATGTTCAAGCGGACACCCTCTTCCGTTATCACTCCTTGAGGAACTTCAAGGAGATCCCGTTCCGACACTTCAAGACTATCCAATGTTTTCACATCAATCTGATTGGACATTTTCATTTCATGATTGAATACGTCCATGGCAACCGGGACTAATCCGGGATGCGCGACCCATGTCCCGTCATGACCATCACGCGCTTCTCTTTCTTTGTCTGTTTTCACTTTATTGAACGCTTCTTCATTCTTTACAGGATCGTTCTTTACAGGAATCTGTGCCGCCATCCCGCCTATCGCAGGGGCTCCCCTTCTGTGACACGTCTTGATCGTGAGCAGTGAATACGCTCTCATGAATGGCGCTGTCATCGTGACCGACGAACGATCCGGAAGAATTACATCATCCTGTTCACGCAGCTTTTTAATATAACTGAAAATATAATCCCATCTCCCGCAATTCAATCCAGCTGAATGGTCTTTTAACTCATAAAGGATTTCATCCATTTCAAACGCAGCCGTAATCGTTTCAATTAGTACCGTCGCTTTGATCGTCCCTTTTGGGATCCCGACATACTCTTGTGCAAAGACGAATACATCATTCCAAAACCGTGCTTCCTGGTGACATTCTAATTTAGGTAAGTAAAAATAAGGGCCTTTATCTGCAGAAGTTAAATGAGTGGCATTATGGAAAAAGAATAAGCCAAAGTCCACAAGGCTTCCCGATAATGGTTTTCCATCCAGTTCGATATGTTTCTCTTCCAGATGAAGCCCCCTTGGTCGCACGATGAGTACGGCATGTTCTTCTTTTAATTCATAACGTTTCCCGTTTGTCTCGAAGTCTATCGTGTGGTGTACAGCATCTCTGAGGTTAATCTGTCCATCTATGAGGTTCGTCCATGTAGGTGAAGTGGCATCTTCAAAACATGCCATGAAACATTTAGCTCCGGAGTTCAGAGCATTGATGACCATCTTTCGATCGACAGGGCCTGTGATTTCCACCCTTCGATCCTGTAAAGCTTTTGGTATCGGGCGTACCTTCCAATCACTTTGTCGAATCGACTCCGTTTCTGGTAAGAAACGGGGAAGCTCTCCGCCGTTGATCCGTTCCTGCTTTTCGTCCCGGTTGTGTAACAGCTCCTTGCGTTTGTCGCCGAATCTCCGTTCCAACTGCTCTAAAAACTGTAAAGCTTCCGGAGATAAAATGTCAGCAAAGCCCGGTCTGATTTCCCCGGTTACCTTGATACCAACCATCTGAGTAGACATAGAACCTATTCACTCCTTATGTGTATTAAACAAATCTTATTGTTATAATACAGATTATTTAACATGTTTGTATTGTATAACAGATGGACCTGTTTTGGAACACTTTTTTCAGAATTTTCATTCGACAATTTTCGCAAATCCCCTAAACCGCTCCCTAAATAAAAAACGAAGGTCCGTCCCTCATCGCGTTAAAGCGGTGAGGGACGGACCTTTAATTTAATAATGGAACCAGAGTCGGTTAACGTTTGTGCTCCAATTCGCTGATTCTTTTCTCTAACTTTTTGTTCTGTTCAAGGACTAAGGCAGCAAAGGTCAGGGACGTTCCAGCCACGATAAGGGCAATAAAGCTCATCATCCTTTTCCATCTCCCTTGTTTCTCATTTTGTATAGGATATGAGCGATGATGTTGGCAGGGATGATGAGAGGATTGGACTGGGCATTGTGATGCAACACCTGTTCCTGGACAGGCATATCTTCAAACATCTTCCCCTGGGACACATTCTTTCTTCTTTCCTCATCCATCGCTTTAATATACCGATACTGTATCGGGATCATGATGAGCGTGACAACGAATAAAACAAGAGCAACGATGAGTCCAAATAGATAAAATCCGTTCATACCGTTTCACCTCAATTGGTCTTTACCTGTTCTACGTATGGATCAGCCTGATGGTTTCATTTTTCTGGAAAAGGAAGGTCCGTCCCTCAAAAAAAGAACTAACCCCTGTGCGGATTAGTTCTTTCCTGTTTATTCGTAGATGTGTAAGTAGGTTTCTTTACTGCCCTTTTTCTTCACGATCAGGGCTTCGGGACCGTAGGAAGAGGAGACGAGGAGTTCTACGTCCCAGCTTTCCGGGGCCTGGTTCCCGATCATGTTGGTAAGATGCTGGGCGAACCCGATGGTTTCGGCTTTTCCCTGGAAGGAAAGGGCCACTTCGAATTCCATTTTGGACAGTTTCTGATCTTGATAGAGTGCCTGTCCTGTCAGTCCTGTGTAGACTGGGAAATACTTTTCGATATCTGTTTTTAATTCATTAAAGACTTTATAATCGTTCGGATGGTTCTCCTGGGCTTCAGGGGAAGGGAATAGATAATACTCTTCATTGATTCCTTTCCAGTCCTGAATGCCGTTCTCGTCAGGCTCCACCGTCGTATAGGCAAAGAAGTGCCCAGGCACGACTTGATCTTTCGGAGCCTGTTTATAAAGGGAGATCATAATCGGAACGTTTTGGAGTTCTTTTTTCTGGCGCAGACGGTTCAAGACTTCACCGGCAATTTTAGCTCCTTGTTCTTTCAACACCTCATTGCTGATCTTCTTTACTGTTCTTGTCCCATTCGACATATTGGTTTCATACTGAACAGAATTCAGGGATAGGGCGATGGCCACTCCACCCAGGCGCACTTTGTTGTCTTCTTTCTTCATCAAGTAATTATGTTCAATCACATGGGCCAAGTAAATCGGTGCATTTTCACCACTTGACTGCACGGGATTCAGACCCACATTCTGAGACTCCTGAAGGCCTTTTTCTTTCAGCTGTTCGCTTGTATACTTTCGTTGCAGCCAGCTGTCCACCGTTTTCTTGTTTAAAAATTGTCCTTCTTTGAAGAAATAATCTTCGGTTGAAAACCGATTTTGAGCCACTCTTAATAAACCCTTTTCGATTTCATTGATATCGTATCTTGATCCCAGATCATTCACGACGACCCCCCGGGTATCGCTCGTTTCATACGGAAGCATCGTCTTGTAGTATTCTTTCGATATTTGGAAGCTTGGTATGATGGCTTTCTTTGCTTCGCTATCCTGATTTTCCTGAACGACCTGATCCTGTTTCTCAAATGTCGGAGCACAGCCTCCTAATAACAACAATGCGGAGAGAGCGACCGAAATCCCTTTTTTCATTCCTCGTTACACCTCTTATCGGTTAAGTTCTTCCATCAGCTTATCCTCATCCCAGACTTCTATATTTAACTCGTTAGCTTTCACAAGCTTCGAACCTGCCTCTTCCCCTGCGATGACAAGATCGGTCTTCTTACTGACACTGCCTGTTACTTTCCCGCCGAGCATCTCAATCTTTTCTTTCGCTTCATTCCGGCTCAGGCGTTCGATTTTCCCTGTAAGGACAATGGTCTTTCCCGCAAAATACGAGTCGACGTCACTAGCAGCTACAGGCTTCGGTCCTTTATATTCAAGGTTCACACCGGCGTCCTTCAGTTCTTGAATGAGTTCCTTCACTTCATCATTTTCAAAGTAAGCTACGATGGCATCGGCCATTTTATCCCCGATCTCATTGACGTTCGTCAGCTCTTCTTTCCCCAGTTCCATCAGCTTGTCCATGGTTCCGAATTCCTGTGCGAGGGTCTTCGCCGCTTTGGCTCCGACGTGACGGATACCGAGACCGAATAACAGTTTCTCCAAGGAATTCGCTTTCGACGTTTGAATGGCTTCCAGAAGGTTATCAACGGATTTCTCACCCATCCGTTCCAGCTGAAGAAGCTGATCCCGCTCTAGTCTGTATAAGTCGGCAACATCTTGGATCAGTTTCTCCCTGAATAACTGGCTGATCACTTTTTCACCAAGTCCATCGATGTTCATGGCATTCCTGGATACAAAGTGTATGAGGCCTTCCCGGATTTGCGCAGGACATTTCGGGTTGATACAGCGAAGGGCCACTTCCCCTTCGAGTCTCACAAGCTCACTTTCACATTCCGGACAATGGGTCGGCATCAGGAATTCCTGTTCGTCACCGGTTCTCTTATCTTCCAGTACGTTGACCACTTCAGGGATGATGTCTCCCGCTTTTTTGATGACGACATGGTCACCGATTTTGATGTCTTTTTCACGTATAAGGTCCTCATTGTGAAGGGAGGCGCGTTGTACGGTCGTTCCTGCTACTCGAACCGGTTCCAGAATGGCCGTTGGCGTGACGACGCCTGTACGACCTACACTCAATTCAATTTCCTTAAGAACCGTGACTACTTCTTCCGCCGGGAACTTGAAGGCAATGGCCCACCTCGGGCTTTTGGCTGTCGTTCCCAGTTCCTCTTGCTGATCAAGGGAGTCGACTTTTATGACGATACCGTCTATGTCATATGATAGGTTGGGGCGTTCTTCCGTCCAATTCCCGACAAAATCAAGGACTTCTTCGATCGTCTCACAACGTTTACGCTCAGGATTCGTTTTAAAACCGAGTTTGTCCAACGTATCCAGTCCCTCACTATGAGAGTGAATCCCTGTGTCTCCTATATCAGCTAACGCATATAGGAAAATATCAAGGTTCCTTGATGCTGCAATCTTCGGATCAAGCTGACGCAGTGAACCCGCAGCCGCATTACGCGGATTGGCAAAGGGCTCTTCTGCTTTTTCTTCTTTGATTCTATTCAGTGCTTCGAAGGATCCTTTCGGCATGAAGGCTTCCCCCCGTACCTCGAAGGACATCTTTTCTGAGATTTTTAACGGAATGGAACGGATCGTCTTCAGATTCGACGTGATATCTTCACCTATTTCACCATCCCCCCTTGTTGCCCCCTGGACGAACGCCCCATCTTCATATCTGAGGGAGACGGCCAATCCATCAATCTTCAGCTCGCAAACATAGGAAAACTCATCCCCTACTGCTTGACGGACACGGCGATCAAAGTCACGAAGATCTTCTTCATTGAAGGCATTTCCAAGACTCAACATCGGAGTTCTATGCTCTACTTTATTAAAGGACTCGAGAATGGTGCCCCCTACGCGTTGGGAGGGAGAATCCGCAGATTTCAATTCCGGAAATTGGTCTTCGAGTTCAATCAGTTCCCGAAGAAGCTGATCATACTCCGAATCCGGTACAGAAGGCTTGTCGAGAACATGGTATTCATAGTTATATTGATTTAACAGTTCGTGCAGTTCATTGATACGCTTTTCGGCTGATTGTCGATCCATTTCCACAACCCTTTCTTGCTTAGATATTCAGTCAGTTCGGAAGGGACTCCCCTTCCCGATACGTCATGCTTTTTCGATTGGGGCAAATTTAGCCAGGAGACGCTTGATTCCCATTGGACTAGGGAAGGCAATATCGAGTTCGACACTGTCTCCGGATCCTTTCACACTGACAACCGTTCCCGTCCCCCACTTCTTATGCTGGGCTTTATCCCCAACCTGCCAGGCAACGGATTCTCCGCCCGTAGTGGTCTGGACTGGACGTGCAACCGGCTTACGGGGGGCGGGACGTGCCGGTGACTTCGCCGCTGATTTCCCGAAAGGCGTGAAGGCACTCTTCTTCTCAGCCATCACATCATCCAACAAGTCTGCAGGAATTTCATTAATGAATCGGGAAACAGGATTCATCTTCGTTTGCCCGAAGAGCGTCCTCATCTGGGCATTGGTCAGGAAGAGTTGCTCTTCTGCACGGGTGATCCCCACGTACGCCAAACGGCGCTCTTCTTCCATTTCATCCTCTTCCATCAGGGAACGGCTGTGAGGGAATACCCCTTCCTCCATCCCCATAAGGAATACGACAGGAAATTCAAGACCTTTGGCTGCGTGCAGGGTCATTAAGATGACGGTATCTTTCGGCTGGTCATCTTCATCAAGCTTATCGATGTCGGCAACCAGGGCAAGGTCTGTCAGGAATGCCACGAGGCTCTTATCGTCGTTGGATTGCTCGAAGCTCTTCGTTACAGAGAGGAACTCGTCCAAGTTCTCCAGTCTAGATTGGGATTCAATGGACTTTTCCGCTTTCAGCATATCGGTATACCCTGATTTCTCGAGGATTTCTTCTACCAGTTCCGTGACAGACAGATACTCCTGCATGTTCGTATAGCCTTTCACCATTTCCATGAATTCAATCACAGCCTTGGTGATTTTAGGGCTGAGCCCGATGAAATCGGCTTCTGCGAGGGCCTTGAACATGGAAATATCATGATCCTGTGCGTAACGGGCGATCTTATCAATCGATGTCGCCCCGACACCCCTTTTGGGCACATTGATGACACGCTGCAGGCTGATGTCATCGTCCGGATTTGAAATAAGCCTTAAGTAGGCTAAAATATCCTTGATCTCTTTACGGTCGTAGAACTTGATGCCGCCGACGATGGAGTATTCGATATTCGATTTAAGCAGAACTTCCTCCATGACACGGGACTGGGCATTTGTACGGTACAGGATGGCAAAATCAGAATACTTTCTCTTGCCGCCCTCCATCATTTCTTTAATTTTACCCGTGACGAATTGGGCTTCGGTCTGCTCGGTATCCGCCCTGAAATAGGAGATCTTCTCCCCGTCATGATTTTCCGTCCACAGATTCTTCGGTTTACGATTGGAATTCTTTTGGATGACTTCATTCGCCGCTTGGAGGATCCTCTTCGTTGAACGATAATTCTGTTCAAGGAAAATGACGGTAGCTCTTGGGTAATCCTTCTCGAAAGAAAGGATATTGGCAATGTCCGCACCGCGCCATTTGTATATCGACTGATCCGAATCCCCTACGACACATAGGTTCTGGAAGCGGGATGCGAGCAGTTTCACGAGCATATACTGCGCCCTATTCGTATCCTGATACTCATCCACATGAATATACTGGAACTTACGCTGATAGAATTCCAGCACTTCAGGTACACGTTGAAACAATTGAATCGTCGTCATGATCAGGTCATCGAAATCCAGGGCCTGATTCTTTCGTAACCGCTTTTGATATTCACTGTAAATATCCGAAACGACCTGGTCGTAATATCCCCCTACCTGTTTGGATAATTCTTCAGGTGTGGTCAGCTCATTCTTCGCAGAACTGATGGATCCAAGAAGGGAACGTGGATCAAATTTCTTCGGATCAATATTTTTTTCTTTTAAAATGGATTTGATGACAGACTGCTGGTCCGTCGAATCCAGGATCGTGAAATTCCGGTTCATTCCGATCCGGTCGATATCACGGCGGAGGATCCTTACGCACATGCTGTGGAAGGTTGAGATCCAGATGTTGTCAGATGCTCCGCCAAGGATGTTATGGATACGATCTTTCATTTCTCTCGCCGCTTTATTTGTAAAGGTAATTGCTAAAACATTGTAAGGATTGACCCCTTTTTCCACCATTAAATACGCAATCCGGTGCGTCAATACTCTCGTCTTCCCTGAGCCTGCCCCTGCCATGATCAGCAAAGGTCCCTCCGTTGCCTTCACAGCTTCCGCCTGCTCGGGATTCATTCCATTCAACAATCGATCAGTCAAAAATTGCATACTCTCTCACCACCATAACGAACATTTGTTCTATTTTGTGTTTCCATTATATCTTATTCAGGGACCGACCTCCAGTAGGATCTTTACCCCTTTACTGCTTTTACCGTTTTTAACGCCTCTTTCATATTCTCATACACAGCATTCCCAACGACAACCACATCTGAAACCTCGGCCATCTCCTTCGCCTGCTGTGCGGATTTGATGCCCCCACCATAGAATAAGGTCGTGTTTTCCAACGAATCTTTCACTTCTTTAACTGTTTCGACGTCCCCATATGTACCACTGTACTCAAGGTAAAAAATCGGCAGGTTGAACATCCTTTCGGCCATCATGGCATAAGCTGCCGCGTCTTCACTTGAAATATCTGTGTTTGCTTTCGTTACCTGGGCTGCTTTGCAGTCACGGTTCAATATACAATATCCTTCTACAAGGATTTCATCCCAATTCATAATTTCTCCATATTCCTTGACCGCCTGGTGATGCAAACCCGTCACCCAGTTCATATCCGAGCTATTCATCACCATTGGTATAAAATACAGATCGAACCCCGGAGTGATCGACTCCAGATTTGATACTTCCAGAATACAAGGAACCGTATATCGTCTCACTCGTGCCATCAAATCAAGAACCTTTTCAAGGGTTACACCGTCCGTTCCCCCTACGATGATCGCGTCTGTTCCTGATTCACATACTGCTTCTAAATCTTCATCATCTATTGTCTTATTCGGATCTAGTTTAAACACATGGCGCCACTCTTGGACATCATACATGCACTGTTCCTCCATTCATACATCCATCTAACGTATTATATCATTTGTGGGTGGGAGTCGCATCACCTACAAAAGCGGAGGCGGCTCGCCCAGAGGCGACAAGCATAAGATGGACCTGCCGGAAAGGCGTTCTTTGCCTTTTTGGCAGGTTTAGCTTATGACCTCGAGCCTCTAGCCGCCGGAGCTGGATGACACCAAAAGCGGAGGCGGCTCGCCCAGAGGCGACAAGCATAAGATGGACCTGCCGGAAAGGCGTTCTTTGCCTTTTTGGCAGGTTTAGCTTATGACCTCGAGCCTCTAGCCGCCGGAGCTGGATGACACC
>NZ_JAFKOH010000050.1 GCF_017303375.1 Bacillus sp. NTK074B
GACCGGCGGTATAGGCGCTGTCGAGACGTTTCAGCATCACGCCCTCGATCACCGCCGCCGGGGGATCGGCCCTTAGCGCGGCAAGACCGTCCCAATCGGTGAATTCCAGCCGTTCTGAGACGTCGAAGCGCGGCTCGTCCAGCTCCGCAAGCGCCTGTTCCAGTCGCAGGCGGCGCTCGGACCAGGGCAGGGGGCGCATGTCTTCGCCCGCCCATGTCATCACATCGTAGATCCTGACCGCGGCGGGATGGCTGGACAGGATCGCCTTGGTCGGTGCCTTGCGGCCTAGCCGTTTCTGAAGGTCGCTGAACGGCGCGACGCTGGTGTCGCGCTTT
>NZ_JAFKOH010000051.1 GCF_017303375.1 Bacillus sp. NTK074B
GGCGGCTGAACATCCTTGTGTCGAACGGATTGCAGGGGCTGGGGCTGGTCGTTGTGTTGCTGTTCCTGTTCCTGAATGCGCGCACCGCGTTGTGGGTGGCGGCGGGGATCCCCGTGTCGATGCTGGCGGCTGTGTCCTTCATGTATGCGACCGGCATGAGCTTGAACATGATCTCGCTTTTCGCGCTGATCATCACGCTGGGGATCGTCGTCGACGACGCCATCGTCGTGGGCGAGCACGCCGACTGGCGGTTCCGTGTGCTCAAAGAGACGCCCTTCGAGGCTGCCGAGAACGCCGCGACGCGGATGGGGATGCCGGTCATGGCGGCGTCG
>NZ_JAFKOH010000052.1 GCF_017303375.1 Bacillus sp. NTK074B
TCGCGCAGTGTCTCGGCGGTGACGCGGGCGATCTGATCGGCCTCGCCCTCGGTCAGGCACAGGGGCGGGGCAAAGCCCAGAATGTCGCCCTGCGGCATGGCCCGCGAGATCACGCCGCGCTTGACCATCTCGCCCACGACCTTGCCCGCGACGCTGCCCACCGGCGAGAAGCTGCCGCGCGTCGAGCGGTCCGAGGTCAGCTCGACCGCGCACAGCATCCCCTCGCCCCGGATCTCGCCCACATTGGGGTGATCGCCCACCGCGTCGGCCATGGCCCGGCGCAGATAGGCGCCGACCTTGCCCGCATTCTCGACCATGTTCAGATCGT
>NZ_JAFKOH010000053.1 GCF_017303375.1 Bacillus sp. NTK074B
TGGGCCAGCTGTTTTGCGACGGTTCGGCGCGGCAGGTCGTGGACATGCTGTTGCGCGATCTGGCCGAGGCCGGGGGCGAGTTGCGCCTCGGCATCGAGGTCAAGCGCGTGCTCCCGGGTTTCACGGTCGAGACCCGGGATGGCCCGCTCAGGGCCAAGGTCGTGGTGGTGGCGACCGGGGGCAAGTCGATCCCAAAGATGGGCGCGACGGGGCTGGGCTATGACATTGCGCGCGCCTTCGGTCTCGACCTGATCGAGCCGCGCCCGGGCCTTGTGCCGCTGACATTCTCGGATGCGCAGCGCGACGCTATCCAGACGCTGGC
>NZ_JAFKOH010000054.1 GCF_017303375.1 Bacillus sp. NTK074B
CGGCACGCCCGAGAACGCGCTGAAAGAGGCGCTGGAGGGGCAGGCCTTTCTCGACCGGCTGGTCGCCGAGTTGCGCGAGGTGGTCAAGTGAGGGTCGCCGTGTTCAATCAGTCCCGCCCCCGCCAGCTGCGCCGTGCCGTGCCGGCATGGGATCCCGCTTGTATCGGTCGCCGGGTGGCGAATGTGGCGGTGATGGATGGCTGGACACTGGAAGCCTCTCTGTCGCTGGTCGAGGCGATGTGCAGCGGGTCCTTCGGCCCGATCCGCGCAGCCACCGCGACGGGCCGCTCGCCCGACGATTGCTTGGCGCA
>NZ_JAFKOH010000055.1 GCF_017303375.1 Bacillus sp. NTK074B
TTGGACACCTGAAGCCCCAGCGCCGTGGCCCCCGTCACCGCGACCATCGCCCCCAGCAGCATTGCCAGAGGCAGGCCGAAGGACTTCGCCAGAAGACCGCCGATACCGCTGAGGGCAAAGGTGACAACGATGGTGGGTAGCGGGATGCCGGAAAGCAGGCGGCTGAGATTGGGCATTCGGTCCTGTTCAGGTGCAGAGGCGGGGGTTCACATCTGTCCCCCCGCGATTTCAAGCGTCTGGCCGTTGATGCTGCCCGAATTGGGGCCGACCATCCATTCCGCCGCCGCCGCGACCTCGACCGGCGAGAT
>NZ_JAFKOH010000056.1 GCF_017303375.1 Bacillus sp. NTK074B
GGATATCGACGGGCTCGACGGGCTGTTGCGGCTGCGTGCCGCGCATCCCGACCTGCCGGTGCTGGTGGTCTCGTCGATGACCGAGCCCCGGCTGGTTCAGGCCACCATCGCCGCCGGCGCGCGCGGTTTCGTGCCCAAGCATTCCGGGCGCGACAGCTTCCGCGCCGCGCTCGATGCGCTGGCCCGGGGCGAGATCTGGCTGCCCGAAACCGCGCAGCAGGCAGCAGGGGACGAGGCCGCCGACAGCGTCGCGCGCCTCGCCCAGCTTACCCGTCAGCAGGCGCGCATCCTCGACCTTCT
>NZ_JAFKOH010000057.1 GCF_017303375.1 Bacillus sp. NTK074B
TGTTCAACGAACCCAGCTCGATCCGCCCGCGCCATAAGGCCTGCGGCAAAGCCTTCGTGCCGCGCGCCACCTGTGGGCATTGCCACGAGCGGCTGAACGCCTGGGATGTCCGTTTCGAAACGGAGGGCGCCGCATGAGTCCGGCCTTGGAACTTTTCGCGCAGCTTACCGTGAACGGCATCGCGGTCGGGGCGATCTATGCGCTGGTGGCGATGGGGGTGGTGCTGATCCACAAGGCCACCGAGGTGCTGAACTTCGCGCATGGCGACCTTCTGGTGCTGTCGGCCTTCTCGGCCTGG
>NZ_JAFKOH010000058.1 GCF_017303375.1 Bacillus sp. NTK074B
CGCCCGAGAGGAGTCGAACCCCTAACCTTTTGATCCGTAGTCAAACGCTCTATCCAATTGAGCTACGGGCGCTAAATGAGTTATTGTTTTTAATAAGTGATGTAATGAAAGATATTTCGCTAGCGTAAATTAATGAAGATTATTTTGCTGTCGCACCTTATGGAAAGATATTTTGCTTACGCAAATTAATGAAGATTATTTTGCTGTCGCAAAAAATCCTGGTGCCGAGGACCGGAATCGAACCGGTACGGTAGTCACCTACCGCAGGATTTTAAGTCCTGTGCGTCTGCCAGTTC
>NZ_JAFKOH010000059.1 GCF_017303375.1 Bacillus sp. NTK074B
GAGAATCAACTATGTTTTACAACCATAAAGAAAATGTGGAGATCGCTTATGCCACTGCTTATTCATTTGTTGTAGTGGACGATTTTATTTAATCGTACATTACCCTTCCACAACCGATGTTCACGATCTATTTTGCTCTGTCGACACTTACTACTCTAGAGGGTGATACTGCGTAGACTCCTACGGAAAACGGGCGTGCCGAGACCCCGGAAGCAAATTTGCACTGGCCCCATAATATTGGACACTTTATTTCTAAGCAGCTAATTCAGTACTTACTCGATAAGCTACTGGACT
>NZ_JAFKOH010000005.1 GCF_017303375.1 Bacillus sp. NTK074B
CACCACAACTTAAATGACAGAGCATCGTAAATCTTAGTTGGTATGCGAATAGCAACAATCTTTGCGAAAACAGCCTTATAAATAGAGGGACGGACCTTGAAAGGTCCGTCCCTCTTATCCAATTAACATCCACATAAAAAAACAGACTCACGAATGAGCCTGTTCTTGAAGTTGTAAAGTTAGATTATGCTTTACGTACGTTAGCTGCTTGTGGTCCACGAGCACCTTGTTCAACGTCGAAAGATACTTCTTGACCTTCGTCAAGAGATTTGAAACCTTCACCTTGAATCGCTGAGAAGTGTACGAATACGTCGTCTCCACCTTCTACCTCGATGAATCCGAAACCTTTTTCTGCGTTAAACCATTTTACTTTACCATTTTCCATGTTTGTTGCCTCCTAAAGTGCATTTGAGCACCATGTATTACTATTCTTGCGATATCAGGTGAAAACCAAATCGTGTTCTTCCCTCGTATACCGGACAAAAATAATTCTTTTATAGAATAACAGTAATGAAACAAATAAGCAAGTTCTTCAAGGTGAAGTTTTGAAAGTCAGACCTCCTACATAATTGTACTGAATACCATGAGCAGTATGTGGTTTCACCACCCATTCCCTTGATTCCTTGCTCTCTCATTCAATCTGATGGACCTTTTGACGGATGTAACCGTTTTATAAACATAAACACTCATGGGATTCTAAAAATCACGTGTAAACTGTGGTATAATAAACAAATATGAAAGGGAGTGCCCAATGAAATCCACAAAAAATCGGTTCAGCAATGGTTCTATGGTGACAATTAAGGAAACTGGCGAAACAGTGACAATAATGAAGTGGCAGTATGTAAAAAACATGAAGCGATATTCATATATCGTAAAAGAGCATCCAGGCACATTTTATTTTGAAGAGGAATTGGAATTAAAATAAAAAATGCTATCATCCTTATACTTATCTTGACAAGGACTCTAACCGGAATACAGCAGAGTCCTTTTTCATTTCCGGCAAAACTAAAAACTAAAAAAGCCTGCATCCTAAAGGATGCAGGCTTTTCCATATGTATGACCTGTGAGGGATTCGAACCCACGACCCCTTCCCTGTCAAGGAAGTGCTCTCCCACTGAGCTAACAAGTCGCGATGTAAGGTACATATTCTATTATATTCATATATTGAAAATTGTCAATGACTTTATCGTAATTTTCTCTTGATTCTTCTTCCAGGGTATAAAAGAACGCACGTTCGCATAGACTATTTGTATCCAGCACACCCGGGGTGCCCAATGTTGATCAAAATTCAGCGTTCGTTGAAAGAACGACAGCCGATTGAAATGATTTATATGAATGCAAGGCTTGAATGCACGAAGAGAAAGGTACTGGTCAAGAGAATTGAAAAAGACTATATCACCGCTTACTGCTTGATCAGGAATGATATCCGCAGGTTTAGAATTCAGGATATTTTGGCAGTTTCTTATCCCCCCTCCGCTCATCCCACTACAAAAGGCTGAACCCTTATGGGGCTCAGCCTTGATTTATTTTATGCCGTTGCTCTAGTTGGTGTCTTATCTTCTCTTTTAATAAAAAACTGGAGAGCAAGCATGATTCCGAATAAAACCAAACCAATGATATCAGACATGCCTTCAGGGTAAATGAGTAATAGTCCGGCAGCTACACAAAGCAATCTTTCAATGACGAATACTCTGCGATACCAATAACCGATCATACCTGCCCCTATGGCCATCATCCCGGTCACGGCCGTAAAGATAACCCAAATCAGCCTTGGAATGGTTGTATCGATCATCAACAGTTCCGGGGATAAGACGAACATGTACGGTATGATAAAGGCAGCAATGGCCAACTTAGCTGAATTGACCCCTGTCCGTATCGGTTCTCCTCCCGACACCCCGGCAGCGGCAAAGGCAGCCAGTGCCACAGGTGGCGTGATGTCAGCAATGATACCGAAATAAAATACGAATAAGTGAGCAGCTAACTCAGGTGCTCCCAATAATATAATCGCAGGAGCAGCGATCGTGGATGTGATGACATAGTTCGCTGTAGTTGGAGAACCCATGCCGAGTACAATCGACGCAATCATCGTAAACACTAACGTAAGGATCAGCTTACCTTCAGTGGAATTGGTTAAATCCGCTGCAAGGTCCACCAGACCATTCGCAAGGGTCAACCCTAAGCCAGTCTTGGTCACGACTCCTACGATCATACCAGCTGCGGCTGTCGCCACTGCTACGGACAAAGCTGTCCTGGCTCCATCCACGAGGGCATCGACAGCGTCTTTGAAACCAATTCTCGTATCTTTCCTAATGGCACTGATGGCGATCGTGGCAACAATCGACCAAAGTGCGGCACGCATGACGCTCATTCCGCTCACTAGCAAAATGATGACCGTTAGAATTGGAAGCAGCAGATAAATTTTCTTGAACACTTCTTTACGATCTGGCATCTCTTCATCGGATAAACCCCGAAGACCGATCCGCTTCGCTTCAAAGTGTGTCATGATCCAGATACCTGTGAAGTAAAGGATGGCAGGAATAGAGGCCGCCTTGGCAATATCCCAATACGAAATACCACCGATGAATTCCACCATCAGGAAAGCAGCAGCCCCCATGATCGGCGGCATCAATTGACCACCCGTAGACGCAGCAGCCTCTACCCCGCCGGCAAACTCTTTACGGTACCCTAGTTTTTTCATCATAGGGATCGTGAAGGAACCCGATGTCACGACGTTTGCAACGGAGCTCCCACTGATGGTCCCTTGAAGGGCACTGGAGAAAATCGCAACCTTTGCAGGTCCTCCGACACGCTTACCAGCAATAGACACGGCCAAATCATTAAAATACTGACCAACGCCTGTCTTAACCAGGAATGCCCCAAACAATAAGAACAAAAAGATGAATGTGGCTGAAACATATAAAGGTGTCCCTAAGATTCCTTCACTTGTGAAGAACATCGTTTTCACGATGTCATCCCAATCATAACCTCTATGAGCAAGGAATCCGGGCATCAACCTGCCATAATACATATATAGGATGAAAGCGGATGCAATGATCGTAATGGGTAACCCCACCGCTCGACGGGTAGCTTCCAATACAAGGATCATAGCAGCGAAACCGACATAAAAGTCCAGTTGGGTCATCAATCCCACCCTGCTGACGATATCATCCTGCATGATCGGCCAGTATGCACCTATTCCTACAGAAATGGCTGAAAGAACAATATCATACCAGGCAATCTTCTCTTTCTTCAGATACTTCTTGCGGGCAGGAAATAACAGGAATACTAATGAAAGGGCAAACCCTAAGTGAATGGATAAAAGCAATTGTCTAGGGATGAATTGAAAGATGGATGCTACTAACTGAAATAAAGAAAATGCCAATAACCCAAAGAAGATGATCCATTTGAACATTCCATGATGGAATTTCCTCGTGGAAGATTCCGGATCGTATTTTTCAAGTAACTCTTGTTGTTGCTCTGCAGTCAAAGATTCAAACTCTCTATCTTTTTCCAACTACAGTCACTCCTTTCCACTGGTCGTAAAGTGTTTGTTTCTTCAATTGAATCCGAACGACAGATCCTTTATCGAAATAGTCGGCTAAAGGATATTCCCTCCCGTCAAGGACGAGACGGTGATTCGCCACGACTTGGCCAATTCTGATATCAATGTAAGGAAACACTCTTTCCATATTCGAAATTAAATATTTGCCTTCCTTTGTCACTTCGAAGATTTCATTTCCTTCTGCATTGGCCGGCATACCAATGGCAGTATCTTCATAGAGTAATTTGGTTTGTTGAATTTGATTTGATGATGTCGGTTCATAAAACTCCTCTACTTCCGATAGATGAATGGAGTGAGTATATCGAACCGAAAACGAATGATTGTCGGGGAGGCCGAAAAGGACAGATTCCCCTTTTGTACTTCTCGGTTCTATGACCAAAAAGGTTTGTATGGGTATGAAAAGGATGAATCCGCTACATAGAATCAGGAGAATCGCTCCCAGGGATGTTTTTTTCCTCATAAAGAATTCCCCACCATTCCATTGTTAGGATTTTAGCTGAAACCAAAACAAAAGAATAGACCGTAAGCGGCCTATCCCTTCGTCCATCTTCTGGTGTGAACCTATTCCATTGAAATTCCTTTTTCATCAAAGTATTTCTTTGCACCAGGATGTAATTCGATTCCCATGCCTTTAAGTCCGTCTTCAGCTTTAATCAGCTTACCTTTGGCGTGGGTGATTTGATCCGTGTTTTCAAAAATGGCCTTTGTTACATCATAGATGACATCTTCAGATATGTCAGCATTCGTCACAAGCATGGCACGAACGGCAACCGTAGTCACTGCACCATCCACTTTACTGTACGTTCCAGCCGGGATTTCATCTTCTGAGTAGTAAGGATACTTCTCGATCAGCTCGCTCACTTTTCCTGATTCAACAGGTACGATTGTAATGTCTTCCGTTGCTGCCAAACCTTCAACAGCTCCAGTAGGAGTACCTGAAGTGATGAATGCGGCATCTATTGTACCATCCTGGATACCAGTCGTTGAATCATCAAATGATAGATTACGAGCTTCTAAATCATCCAATTTGATTCCGTGTACTTCAAGGATCTGAGTTGCATTCAGTAGTGTACCTGAACCGGCTTCACCAACTGAAACGACCTTCCCTTTAAGATCTTCCACTGATTTGATACCGGAATCCTTCGTTGTAACGATCTGAATCGTTTCAGGATATAGTGTCGCAATACCTCTTGCGTTTTCTACTTTGTTGTCCTTGAACATTTCTGTACCTTCAGACGCATAAGATGCAATATCCGTTTGCGTAAAAGCGATTTCAGTTTTGCCGTCTTTCACAGCGGCCATGTTCTCAGCAGAGGCACCTGAAGTGGACGCTGAGGATTTGATTCCTGTTTCATCCTCGATAATCTTAGCGAATGTTCCGCCTAACGGGTAATATGTACCCCCTGTTCCACCTGTAGCAATACCAATGAAGTCAACCTCTTTGTTTCCTTCACCATCAGATGATGAACCTCCACCTGATCCGCCGCCGCAAGCAGCAAGAATGACAGATAGAACTAGAAGTAGTGCAGTGCTTAGAAATAAACTGCGTTTTTTCATATTCTAATTCCCCCCCTATTAAATTTTATACGTTAACGAAATAATTGTAACACAGCCTGTAACAATCTTGTCAAATAGAATACATAAAGTTTTAACATTTTTAATAAAAACCCTTTTTAAATAATCACCCAGTAACAAGAATCCTTAATCGGGAGCTATGGTAATCAGCGCACAATTGTATAGGGAATGTATAAAGCGTTTACATTCTTAATGAGTTCTCTTCTTCTGAGACGCAAATTTGTCCTCACAAAAAGGACTGAAGATGTAAGAGCATCGTTCAGTCCCTTCTGTTATATATCAGGTTTTGTTTCAGCCGATCAATTCCTCGTCCTCAAACTTCAGCTTATCTTCTTCAGAAATGTTTTCTTCCAGGTCCCTTTGTGTATGGGCAATCCTTGAAGATGCATTGGCAGCGATGCTTGCTACAATATCATCCAAGAAGGTATGGACACCATTCCCTTTTTTCGTATCCAACTCCCTGATGATGCCAATTTTATTCTTATCCAGATGGCCAAACGTGGTGACGGCAATGCTTCCATATCCTAAAGCTGCCCCAAGTGCGATCGTCTCATCGACTCCAAACAGCCCTTCATCCGTTTCTACGATCGATTGAAGGGGCTCTGAAAGTTTCTTCTCTTCAGCAAGCTGATCCAATTCAACCCCTACCAGGATGGCATGCTGGATCTCCCTTTTTAACAACACCTTCTTCACACTATCGATGCAATCTTCCATCTGAAGGTCCGAATTATATGGATACTGCATTTCATAAACGATTTCGGCTATATCCTCTATGGATACGCCTCGGTCCCTAAGTCTTTTTAATGCAGCTTTGGTAACATCTCTTGAGTGAACAGGTTTATTCATACTAATTCCCCTCTCTATACAATCACTTTCCTATTAAAATTATAACACTTTTTTGAATATTCGTATCGAAATTCGCTTCCGGGAATTATTTAAGAGATTATGATACAATCTTCCTGTAAACGTTAACACTGATCATAGGAGGCTACCGCCATGACAACCGTAAGAGGAAAAGTAACCGAATTGAACCTCTTTAGTAAGGAACTGAATGAGGAGATGAAGATGCTTGTTTATTTACCTGCAACATTCTCTCCTCTTTATAAATACTCCCTGCTCATCGCACAGGATGGGAAAGATTACTTCCAGCTTGGAAGGATCCCGCGACTCGCGGATGAACTGCTTTCAAACAAGGAAATTGAGAATATGATTATTGTGGGGGTCCCGTATAAGGACGTCGAGGACCGAAGAAGGAAATATCACCCCCATGGTGAGGAAAATGATGCTTATATCCGTTTTCTGGCACACGAATTGGTTCCTTATTTAGATGAGCATTACCCGACCTATCATATGGGAATGGGACGTGCCCTTATAGGGGATTCATTGGGAGCAACCGTGTCCCTGTTGACCGCATTGAAATACCCGAACACATTCGGGAAGGTCCTCCTTCAATCACCTTTTGTCAATGAGAAAGTGCTGGATGCCGTGGAGGAGTTCACACAGCCTCATCTTCTAAGCATCTACCATATCATAGGCCTTGGGGAAACCGAAGTGAAAACGACAGACGGGAAGGTAAAGGACTTCTTACAACCAAACAGGCAGCTTCAAGAGTTATTCGACGGCAAAGGATTCTCTTCTTTCTACGATGAATTCGACGGCGATCATACGTGGAAGTATTGGCAGCCGGACCTAAAGCGCGCCATAAAAATGATGTTCAGCTGAACAGGATGATTTCCAGGCGGCGAGGGTGACAACCCTTGCCGCCTATGAACGGTAACAGCTGAAATCACACCATTCCTCTTTCGTTCGCCCTATATTAAATTTTTGAAAAATTTGCTATACTGTACATATGACAATGATCATTAAATAGAGGAGGATTGAAGAAAATGAATTATGGTATAGTCATTTTCCCATCGAAAAAGCTACAAGATATCGCGAACTCTTATAGGAAACGCTATGATCCTCATTATGCATTGGTCCCGCCACATTTGACATTAAAAAACGTCTTTAGTGCAGATGATGATCAAATCAAAGATATCGCAGGAAAACTCTCCGCAATTTCAAAAAAATACGATCCATTCAATTTAAAAGTGTATAAAGTGAGTTCCTTTCAACCTGTGAATAACGTCATTTATTTCAAGGTTGAGTCTAAGCCTGAACTGCAAGGGTTGCACGATGATATGCATAATCAGAATTTCATGGGTGACGAGCCGGAATTCGCTTTCGTTCCTCACATCACCATTGCCCAGAAACTTTCAAATGATGAGCACTCCGATATCTTTGGATCACTGAGCATGCTTGGGATCGATCATGAAGAAACAATCGATCGTTTCCACTTGTTATATCAGTTAGAAAATGGCTCCTGGACCGTTTACGAAACATTCCGATTAGGAAAGGAAGAATAACGTGAACGTCCAAGTTGCGAAGACAGAAGAACAGATTCAGGATGTTTACAATATTCGAAAGACCGTTTTTGTAGAAGAACAGCAGGTTCCCCTCGAAGAAGAAATCGATGAACATGAGAGCGACTCCATCCATTTCATTCTATATGAACAAGACAACGCTGTCGGTGCCGGACGTTTCCGGATTCTCGATGGGATAGGCAAAGTTGAAAGGATCTGCATCCTTAAAACCATGAGGGGCAAAGGTGGTGGCCGTGAACTGATGCTCGGCATTGAAGAATATGCGAAGCAGCAGCCATTATCACAATTGAAATTAAACTCTCAAACCTACGCCATCCCTTTTTATGAAGGACTGGGCTATGAAGTTACATCCGGGGAATTCCTGGACGCGGGCATCCCTCATAAAACAATGAGCAAAAACATGTAAAGGAACATGAAATCTGGTTTCAGGACTAGATTTCATGTTCTTTTTTTATTTCTGCCGCTGTATATTCAGAACGACTCCCGTCGATAATGGAGAAGTGTATGGAAAGGGGGAGCTCCGTGGAAATCAAATCTATAGCCGTCGAATTGATCGTTGGATATTTCGCTTTGCTCATCTTGACAAAAATACTGGGGAAAACACAAATCACTCAAATATCAGCTTTTGATTTCATTTCCGCTTTGATTCTTGGTGAGCTAGTTGGTAACTCCCTTTATGACGGGAAAACAACCGTGTTTCAAATTCTTTCTGCTATCACTATATGGGGAAGTTTAATCTTCATTACGGAATACTTCACTCAAAAATCAAGGCGCTTTCGACATATGCTTGAAGGAACTCCATCATTAATTATTAATAAAGGCAAAATAAATTACAATGAACTAAAAAAAAACCATCTGGATTTGAATCAGCTTCAGCATCTACTCCGGGCAAAGGATGTATTTGCTGTTAGAGAGTGTGAATATGCCCTATTGGAATCGGACGGCACGCTGAGCGTCATTCGAAAGCCTCTTTACGACATGGTTCAAAGGCAGGACCTTCAATTACCCATTAAGTCAGCCACCCTCCCCCTTTCATTGATCGTCGACGGGGAAATCGTTTATGATAATTTGAGTCTGGCCGGCCAAGAAGAAACTTGGTTGAAAAATGAGTTAAAAAAACAAGGCTTCCTCTCCTCCAACGACGTCCTATACGCCGAATGGGAGGATGGAAAAACCTTGTTGGTCCAAGGATATTAATGGGGATGAATAATGAATTCATTTTCCCGAATCGAAAATGACAAGAGTTTCTTTCGTTCCAGGCTTGTAAGGTAGGCTGTAACCGATGTTCTAAATAGGAGCCACTGCCCCACATTCCCTACCTTAATGCTATACAGATCCAAAAATCTTCTTAAAATGCGATCGAATGTATCTCCGTTTGGTTTTTCATTTACCAATTCTAATAGCGCGTTCATCCTTTCTTCGTGAAGTTCCATATTTTCCTTCACGGTTTGAGTGATATTCTCTTCGAAGCTGCCATGGCCCGGGATTGCTCCTTTACATGATATGTGAAGGAGTTTTTCCAATGATTCCAGGGTTTGGTCCGCATCCACAATAAAGGGAATCACATGCTTCTCTAACGTCTCGCTTCCAAAATAACTGTCCGCGGCATATAAAATATCCTCTATCAGCAGTCCTACCTGACGATATGAATGTCCCGGTAATTCAATTACTTCTATAGTGAACGGACCAATGCTGTTATTACCAGTCAAGAGCTCTTCATCCACTTCAACTGCCTGTCCTTCTAAGAATTTATTACGTAAATCCTTTATAGGAACTGCACCATTGAATAAATAAATGGGTTCTAAAATAGGATTCTCTATAATTGCTTTCTCCAATTTAGGTGCATACACTGGAATGCTGTACTTTTTCTTAAGATGACGGGCACCGCCGAAATGATCCGCGTGGGCATGGGTAATCACACAATAATCAAGTGGAAGCCCTTCATCCTCCACTATCCTGATTACCTTCTTCATGGTCGAGTCATCCAATCCGCTGTCGATCAAAAGGCCCTTCCCCATTTTCACACAATAACCAATCGTTACGGCACCGGTAAACGCATAGCAATGTTCTGTGAATTTCTGAAGTTTCACGATCATACCTCCAAAGAATCGGTTCCCTATACATATTCGTTAACGTGCTTTCCTTTTCCTGTTAATTGAGCCATTAAAGTAGATGGGATGGGATTTTTGAAAGACTTCTGGTAAGAAGATGTACGTCGGTCGGTATGATGGACTCCATATCGGGTTTCGGTTTCTTCTGTGTTGGTTTGTGATTTATTTTTTAGTGGTTTGATGGGCTGTATGGGGAAAAAGCTGAACGGGTGTTTATCAACTTTCAGGTCTCTTTCCTGATATTGTTTATATTGATAGTGAGGAATAGGTGCAATGTATCCCATTGTTATGACCTCCTTGGTTTTATGTACCCAATTTGGGATTTTGAGAAACGTGTGAACGCATAACTTCCCACCCCATATAAAAAGAAAGAAGAATTAACATAAAATACGTGAGTGCACGTTTCTTTATGTCCATTCTTCTTATTTTTGTGAGGATTATTTATTTCTTGCCCTTGTTTAACATATTGGAAATGGTACTGAAATCCAATTGCTTTCCGTCGTTCACGATCGATTGGACAATTTTATCTTCCATTTCCTTGTTAACAGGTTTATTGGCAATTTTAGATACACGTTTGATGACGTTTCTGACCGTTGCTTCATCTTTAAAGTTCGCATTTTGTAATGAGTTAGCAAGCTCCAACACTTCGTTCATGTTCACGCCTGTCTTCTTCTCTAAATTCTTAAAAAAGTTATTATTCATTTCATCACGCCTCCTTTTAACTATAAGCATCTTATGTAAAAAAAACCAGGAGCGTGAATTGAAAATGAAATTATATCCTTATCTGCAAAACAAAAAGACAAAATCCCTTCAACTTTAGGATTCTGCCTTTTGTACCCCTTTCTAACAGAAGCTAGCTCCAACGATAATCAAGAGAATGAAAAGCACAACGATCAACACAAATGTCGAACCATAACCGCCGCCGCCATATCCACAGCCACCGTATCCATATCCATACATATAATTTCACCTCTCTTTTACCTTTAGTCTCTTATAACATATGTACAAAATGAGGATAACGTATGGGCTTTTGGATATTTTATTGTGTGTTTGTCCAATCATACAGATCAAAGGTCAGGTTGCCTTCAGAATCTAATTGTGCCAGAAAGATGGATTCTATCTTCAGTTTCCTCTTTGATAGTTCTTTCACTAACCACGGCAGGGGAAATCCGACTTCAGACAGAGCATTTTGATCCACTTTCCCATCTGTGATGACGGCTTGTGGAGGGGTGGATTTTTGTGATATTCCAAATACATCTTCCCGGACAAGCGGCTGTTTTTCTTTTTTCAAAAGGACACTTAGATCCCCATTTGTATCAAGTGATGCGAATTCTACATCGGCTGCCCGGAACACATCTTTTTTCCTTAATTGTTCCAAAAGTTCATCTACAGAATATTTTTCTTTTCTCAATGCCAATTCATCAATATTTCCATCCTTTATGAATACCGCCGGCTTCCCTTCAGCAAACCTTCTAAAACGAATACTCTTCAGGGACAGGAAGGAAAACAGCAGGGGGAATGCAAACCATAATAATATACTCATCAACCCCTCACTTAAGGGCAGGTTCAAGTCCATTGAGAGCGTTCCGGCAATGCTTCCAACAGTGATTCCTGTGATGTATTCAAAAAAGGATAATTTCGACAGCTGTTTCTTGCCTAACAATTTGGTGATGGCAAACAAAGAAAGCAGGATAAATATACTGCGTAATGCCACCTGTAAATATTCAGGCATATAACCTCACCTCAATCATCCCTTTGGTTTAAACAAGAGTGCTCCAATGAAACCGAATATGATGGCAGAAGATATCCCTGAGCTTGTAACTTCGAACATACCGGTCAATACGCCGACAAGCCCGTGTTCCTGTGATTCCTGCATCGCACCATTTACAAGTGCATTCCCAAAGCTCGTAATCGGAATGGTCGCTCCCGCCCCGGCAAAATCAATCAAAGGCTCGTACAGTCCAAACCCTGAGAGGATAGCGCCTGAAACAACGAGCAGACTTAATGTGTGAGCTGGGGTTAATTTCGCTACATCAAACAGTAATTGACCGATAACACAGATGATACCGCCTATCGTAAACGCCCAAAAAAACATTGCTAACATTTGGTTCCCTCCTTTCAAGCCCTACAAATACTCAATTGAAACCGCATGAGCAATACAAGGGATCGATTCGCCCTGCTGAAACGTCAGGGGTGATAATAATGCTCCTGTCGCTATGACCAAGATGCGTTTATAGGTACCTTTCTTCATTTCATTCAATAAATGACCGTAAAGGACGGTAGCGGAACACCCAGGTCCGCTTGCCCCTGATTGGACAGGCTGGCTTTCCCCGTAAATCAACATCCCACAGTCTTGAAAATGTTGGTCTCTTAACTCGTAGCCTTTCTGTTTCAGCATTTCTAGGGCCGTCTGTCTTCCAATTTTCGCCAGATCACCTGTAATGATAAGATCGTAATAGGATGGGTCTCTGCCCGTATCCTGAAAATGACCTGCTATCGTGTCCACTGCCGCGGGTGCCATTGCACCTCCCATGTTAAATGGGTCTTTCAACCCCATATCCATGACCTTCCCGATGGTGGCGGACGTTACTCTCGGTGCAGGCCCGGCGACCGATGTACCCTCTTTCACCACTGCAAACCCCGCCCCCGTTACAGTCCACTGTGCTGTTGGCGGTTTCTGTCCTCCATACTCGGTGGGATAGCGGAATTGCTTTTCAGTCGCTGAATTATGACTGGAGGCTCCCGTCACTACGAGGTGAGCTCCATGATAATTAACTAAAAATGCTGAAAGAGCGAGACCTTCCATTGATGTTGAACACGCTCCGAACAAACCGAAATATGGAATTCCATTTGTTCTTGCAGCAAAACTAGAAGGAGTGATTTGATTGATCAGGTCGCCCGTCAAGAAAAATTGGATATCACTCTTTTGAAGAGACTGTTTTTCCAAAGCAATTTGAACGGCATCCTCTATTAGAGTTCGGTTGGCTTTTTCGTAAGTTTCCTGACCCATCCATGTATCATCATAAAACTGGTCAAAATCAGCTGAAAGATTTCCCTTTTTCTCAAAAGGCCCTCCGACCACCCCTGTTGAAACAATGGCAGGGTTTGAAGGAAACACCCATGACCTTTTACCTTGCAGCATTAAATCACCCCCAACTGGATTAAGATGGTCTTGATCAAGGCAACGACAAAGGCTGAAAATACTCCAAAAACGATGACTGAGCCAGCCAATTTAAAGATATTTCCTCCCACTCCGAGGACGAGACCTTCTGTTCGATGTTCAATCGCAGCCGAAATTACGGCGTTCCCGAATCCAGTGACTGGTACCGCACTCCCGGCGCCGCCAAATTGGCCGATATGGTCATAAATGCCGAAGCCTGTCAGAAGCATTGCGAAAAATACCATTGTGGCAACTGTAGGATTTCCAGCAGTCTGCTCTGTAAAGTTGAAATAATAAATATACATGTACGTGACGGCCTGTCCGATCAAACAAATGAAGCCTCCAACAAAGAATGCTTTTATGACATTTTTAAGGAGGGGCCGCTTCGTTTCATATTTTTTCGCTAATTGCTCATAGTTCTTCTGTTCAGGTGTCTTTTGAATTTTCCCCATTACTCATTCCTCCTATGTTTTTTCCTTCTGAAGCTTCACGATCTCCTGGAACCTTTTCTCAGCATCCTTCTGTGTTATGGAACTATTTTTAAGCTTTTCCTTTAAGCGGATAGTTTCGAGGAAGATTTTATAATCACTGGATAATATAAAATCTTCCTTAGGATATTTATCTTCCAGATAGCGATCCATTTTCTTTTCAATCTTTTTCATCTTGAATCTGTGCAGATGTTTCACTTTGTATACAACCAGCGTCTCATCTTTTCCCTGGATGACAGCCACATCATAGAGTTCCTCCATTTTGGAAATTTCCCTTTTAATGGCATGACCATAACTGTCTGTTTCAGGATTATCCACCAATTCGATCGGCGGCGGATTGGTTTTTTTCATTAGAGCTATCTTGCTGTCGCTTCCATCTTCCTTATTCGCGCACCCGATCAACACGCATAAAGCTAGTGCAATGATGAATGAATTCTTGTTCATGCTATATCCCTCATTTTTTTGTACTCACCTGTTATTTTTTTCATAAAGTCATTTTTTATGAAAAAAAAGACTGCCCAGTTTGAGCAGTCTTAGCTTTTCTTCACTTTCGATCCACAACCGCATCCTTTTTTCTTAGCAGATGAGATTCCTTGTTTCTTTGTATTTGTAGAGGTTTTCTTCACTTTTCATGTCCTCCTTTACCCTGTTTCCCTTTTCAGTATATGTGAAGAAACCCTAGCTTGTTTCCACTAATTACCTAAGTCTTCAATCCGTTTTCCAACTTTGGACGGCAGCTTCTAGTAAAGCCGCCACCCCTGCAATTGCTAAAAGGGTGATAAGAGGATTGAAATAGAATGGAAAGAACACAAATCCACCATAAAGAAAGCAGGAAACCCAAATCCCGGTACACCAGAAACAAGACAATAGTTCTCCTATAAAACCCTTGATGCCATCTTTTTTTGGTGTAAGATAAATGGCTTCCTCCCCGTCCTCTTCCTCTTCAATATATTCATCAAAGAATGGGGCTCTTAGAAACTCCGTAATCTTATCTAATACAATCAGATGGGTCAGTCGAAAGACGGCTAATCCCAATGCAATCAATTCCACTAAAGTCAGCTGCAATGAAAAGACTCCTTTCGCATTTCAAATTAACCAAGCCCAAATTTCCAAAAGAGGGCAGATGTCCGTTACCTAATTGCCTACATGACAATATGTTAGTAATGTAAATGAAATTCATTTTAAGGAGGAACTTCTATATGGGTTGCGGAAGAGATAAAGACAAAAGTTCAAAAGATCGTGGTTGCGTATGTCAAGCCGTCCGTGCTATAAAAGATATCCAAGACGAAGCAAATCAAGAGTGTAACGATTGTAAAAACGATTGTTTCCTTGAGCCACTGGGTTCAATGGTAAGTCCTACTAACCGTTTGAATACTCGTATCTTCAAATTGTATCTTAAAAACGGTGAGACTTTTAAAGCGCATATCAAAGGATGCCCTTGGAAATCACCATTTTTCCGGGTGAAAGAAGTATTCGATAACTGCTGTGCGACTCTTCAAGTGTTGAAGCCTGACTATGCTGATACAACTGGTTCGAAATCAGGTTCTGGTTCTGGTTCTGAAATGGAAACCATGGGCCACAATACTGAGTGGGTGTTTACTGAAGAATGTATCACAGTTGACCTGGATTGCTTCTGTGCGATTCAATGTATCAAGGACGTACACGTATTCTTAGAATGCGAAGACTGATTCTTCAAAGTTAAAGTCTAGATAAAGAGCCAGCCGGGTATCCCGCCTGGCTCTTTTTTTATTGGAGGCCGATCATTTTAATGGAAGTAACCTCATTCTTCTTCATTTTTACTTCTTCACCTTGAAAGCTCTTAACCGTTATAGTTTCACCATCATCATTGAGCATGACACCTTTGACTGATAATTGGCCGTTCGAGAATTCACATGGAAAGGGTACCTTTCCGTAGATGCTCTCTGAAATGTAGTCTATTTTCTCTTCGATCGACAGCTCACGGAATGGCTTCAGCTTCCTAAAAGTAGAGACCGCCGTTTTGCGTTCGGGAGGTTGAGGAATCGATTTTACCACTTCCGTTTTAGCCTCTTCCACCTGTTCACTATGTTGCATATATAACTGCTCGTCAAAGTATTTTTCATCTGTTCTCTCTTGTCTTTCGGGTCCTTCGGGCGCTGGCAGCTTATGAGTGGTTGATGGATGCTTGGTTTCCGGTTGAGTTTTTGGCTTCGGCTTCTTGGATGATCGATAGGTCACCTGCATATTGCCTTTTACCTCATCTAATTTTGGCTGGTTAATATATAGCAAAGGTTCCTTCCCCGCTTTTTTCTCTGTTCTCACTAAGACACCTCCTAATTGTTCTCCACTTTTATATGTATGCAAAAGGCGCCCAGGGGTTTCATAATTACTGTAAAATCCTGTGTCTAAATCAATCAGGATGAAAGGAAGGCATCATAGAAAGTAAGGACATGACAAACGGAAAAAACAAAAAAGACCAGGGAAACACTATCCCCAGTCTTTAAAAACAGGTTATTATCCCAACACGTGATAACCAGAATCCACGTGTAGATTCTCTCCTGTGATCCCTCTAGAGTAATCACTGAAAAGGAACACTGCTGTATCCCCGACTTCTTCCTGAGTGGTATTCCGGCGAAGTGGAGCACGCTCTTCGATTTCTTTCAAAATACTGTTGAAGTCCCCGACACCTTTCGCTGACAGCGTACGGATCGGACCTGCAGAGATGGCATTTACGCGGATACCATGTTTCCCAAGGTCGCTCGCAAGATATTTCACACTCGCTTCAAGGGAAGCTTTTGCTACACCCATAACGTTATAGTTTTGCATGACCCTTTCTCCACCAAGGTACGTCATGCTGACAATGCTTCCTCCTTCTGTCATAAGGTCCTTTGCCACTTTAGCCACCGCCGTCAGGGAGTAGGAACTGATATTGTGAGCAAGCAGGAAGCCGTCTCTTGTCGTATTCATGTAATCTCCTGCAAGTTCTTCCTTGTTTGCAAACGCGATACAGTGGGCCAGACCATGAATTACACCCACTTCCTCCTTGATTGTCGCAAAGCATTTCTCAATGTCTTCATCACTTGTTACATCACACGGCAGCACAAGTGAATCTTCTCCGCCTTCAAGTGTTTCTGAGAGGTCCCTGACCCCCTTCTCAAAACGCTCCCCTGCATATGTAAATATTAAACGAGCACCGGATTGGTGCAAAGAACGGGCAATTCCCCAAGCGATACTGCGCTTATTCGCAACTCCCATTACTACATATGTTTTACCTTTTAATGAAAGAGTCATTATTATCCTCCTAATTAATACATGTTATTAGTACCTACTACTAATTCTACCTCAAACCCGTGAAAAAGAAAAGAAGATTCCTATCCTATTCTCTTTTTCACATCTTCTATTTGTTGTAAATGTCTTTGTTCATGTTTACCGAGTAGCTCAAGAACCTGCCAGATCGGCATCTCTCCGAAGCGATGATGATTCATGGATTGGCGATCTAATCCCTCTTTAGTGTAGTTCATTAGAAACTGGTTCGTGAGGGATCGTGACTCATCCAGTACTTTCAGTAATTCTTCCCTGCTTTGTTTCATGTTGGAGGGCTCGATCGGTGCTTTTAATTTTTGTGCAGGGTCATCAAAGACGGATAAATCTACATCCGTTTCGCTCCTCCCCGACTGGCTTTTAGCTGAATCCAATGCCAAAGTCATAAAGCGTGTTTCCGCTCCAGAGAGATGAAGAACAATTTGTGCGATGCTCCATTCCTGAGGTGAAGGCTTTTGATTCAGTTTTTCATAAGATAACCCGTCGAGGTTTTTCTTAACCCTTTCCCTTATCTCCACTACTTTAGATTCCCACATATTCATATCCTCCCTCTATTTATTTTTTCTTATAAACTATTAGGTAATGGGAGAGAAATCTCCTTTTAAAATAAAACTCCCCAAGAAATTATTCTCTTGGGAAGTTGGTTATGCATTAGCAGTATTCACAGAATTCAAGTTCTCGTTTTAGTTCATCCACATATTCTTTAGAACCTGTGACAATTAAGCGGTCGTTCATGTGAAGTTCAGTATCCCCGTGGGGAACAATGGAATCTTTCCCTCGGAAGATACGGACAAAGATGACATCTCCAGTGAATGGGAACTTCCTGAGCGTCATCCCTTCAAACTGACTGTTTAACATCCGGATCTCATACAGGGACGTTTCCTGATTCGTCAGGATGCTCATGACAGACGGTGATTCGATGAGAGCCCTCAACAAAGCTTTTGTTGATAAGAATACAGAGTAAACCTCAATATCCTGCTCACGTAGTGTTTCATGCAGATCAGGGCTTTCCACCCTTACAATCACTCGGCCTACAGCATACTCTTTAGCCGTCACTGCAAGTGTTGCATTTACTTCTTCATCACCAGTGGAAATCACAAGGATATCCGATTCAAAGATATTGTTTTCTTCAAGAGTAGGCAGTTCATAATCATCGATTTCATTGATTGAAAACAGAGAATCAGCGATGCTCCGGTCCGATTTATCCTGCTTCGTATGATACAGGACAGGTTCATACAAGGAGGACTGAAGCTCCCTTGATACCGGCATGGTTAACTGATTGGCGCCAAGGAACGTAATTTTCAACTTCTTCTCTTTTGCACTTTCCCTCGGAAAAAGCTTCTTAAAGATGATTGGTGTAATGATACATGTGATTACGGCAACCAAGATCAGTGTCCCACTCATCTGAGCAGTAATGATTTCGATCCTTTCTGCGATTTTCGCCGCTGCAATCACCAATGATAAGGTTGATGTAAGCAAAAATGCGGAAGCAATGGTTGTTTTTGTATCATACCAGTATCTCAATAAGTAAACAGGGATGATTTTCGAAACCAGGAATGCCAGAACTAATAACGGGATCAATAACAGCATCTTCTTATCACTAAGCAGGGACCCAAGATCCAGCTCCACCCCGATCATCACGAAGAAAATTGGAATTAAAAATCCATATCCAAAGGAATCAAGCTTGTGGACCATTTCTTGATTAGGTGCAAGAAGGGATACTAGTACTCCTGCCAAAAACGCTCCCAGGATGTTTTCCGCTCCCACCGTTTCAGATACCGCCACAAGCAGCATGATGAGTGTAAAGACAGCCCGTGTACCGATTTGGACGGTCCCTGTCGATAGACTTTTGATGAAGGGATTGTTCTTCAATCTCTTCGCAAGGAAGTACAACATCAGCCCGACTCCGAAAAGGATCAGAAGGAGCCACATATTCCCATGCCCTTCTCCATAAAGAGACACGAACACAGCAAGCAGGATCATGGTGACAAGGTCAGCAATGACAGCTACGAGTAGAATGATCTGCCCAATGGCACTCTTCATGATATGGGCTTCTTTGAGCGTCGGAACGACAACACCGAGGGAAATCGTCGAAATAATCAACGTCATAAGGAATGCATTATCAATGAGTCCAAACAGGACAAATAAATAAGACAACCCGAGTGATACAAAGAAAATACCGATAAAAATGATAATAGCCAATTTCAATCGATTTGGTTCTTCTTTTCCGCTAGGTAACGTTTCTTTTTTCTTTTTCCTGCCTGAAAATGCGGTAAAGTCGATTTCAAGACCACTTAAGAACATGAGGAATATAAACCCCAGTGTAGATAACGTTTCTAACCACATATCCTGATGAACGAGATTAAAGCCGCTCTTTCCTATAACCAATCCCATAATGATCTCTGCGATGACGACCGGGATGAAATTCAATTTGAATCGATGTAGCAATATGGGAGTTAAAAAAGCTACCAGAATAACGATGACAAGTGATGAAACCGAAGCATGCTGTTCCATTCATTCCTCCCCCTCTTCTCTCTATATTAGGTAATTCATAAACATTGTCGCTAATCCAAAGTAAATTAAGATGCTTATTATATCATTGATCGTCGTAATAAAAGGACCGGAAGCGACGGCCGGGTCCACTTTTAGCTTGTGCATAAGAAGGGGTACTAATGTACCAGCGAGTGTTGCAACGAATAAAGAGATCAATACGGATACCCCAACAAGGACTCCAAGGAAGAGTTCACCCTTCCACACATACACAACAATACTGACTACAACCCCGCATGTCGTGCCTGTAATCAGTCCGGTACCCGCTTCACGAATGACAAGGGACATCTTGTTTTCCTTTTCTAGGTCCCCAGTCGCAATCCCGCGAACGGCCACAGCCAGGGCCTGCGTCCCCGTATTTCCAGCCATACCGGCTATCAAAGGGATAAATACGGCAAGGATGGCCACTTTATCCAACGTATCTTCAAACCGTCCGATGAGGCTTGCTGTAAACATGCCGAGGAATAATAAGGCGATCAGCCATGGAAGACGCTTCTTCGCAGCATTAATAGGGCTTCGGTCAATGGAATCCAAATCGGCGATACCCGCAAGCTTGGAGTAATCATCGGATGCCTCTTCTTCCATGACGTCCATGATATCATCTACTGTTATGATCCCTAGAAGATGATGTTGAAAATCAACAACTGGGAGGGCAAGGAAATCATAATCTTTCATTTGTCGTGCGACTGCTTCCTGGTCTTCACTGACCCCCACAGACATGACACGGCCGCTCATGATTTCCCCGATCATGACATCATCGTGGCTGATGATCAAATCTCTAAGGGAAATAACCCCTACAAGCTTTTTATCATCATCCACTACATAGATATAGTAAATCGTTTCAGCATTCGGCGCTTCATTTTTTAATATATACATGGCCGAACGGACTGTTTGGTTTTTTGAGATGGCCACGAACTCGGTTGTCATGATACTACCGGCTGTGTACTCTTCATAGTGCAGTAATTCTTTTATTTCTTTCGCTGATTCATCATCCATGATTGTCAAATAACTGACAACCTGCTCTTTATCCAGCTCATTCAATACATCCACCGCGTCATCGGCATACATATTGGAAAGCATTTCAGCTGCATATGCAGGGTTCATTTCAGCTAAAATATCCTGATAATCCTCTTCATCAATATCCAGGCTTTCAAAAAGCTCTGCCATTTCTTCCGGTGAAAGATAATGGTACAAACGGTTTCTTAAATCTTCATCTATTTTAGAGAAAAATTTTGCTTGATCATAAGAGTGTAACTGCACAAATTCTGAACGGAATAAATCCAGATCTTCTTCTTGAAGGGCTCTAATAAGAAGGTCTTCATCATACATCTCTCTTTCCTGCCTATCCCTGTCTCTATCTTTTTCCTGATCTTGAGTTATTTCAGACATCATCTACACCCTCCTTCATAACGATATGGTCGTTATAATACTAGCAAATCTTGAGACGATTGTCTCTCATGAAATCATAACCATGTATGTATTCCTGCCAATTATCATGTCATACTATCTATTGAGTGACGAAAAGAAGAATATGAATACTGAAACATTAATATGTCATAAAATACGGTAAAAGAAAAGAAAAAGGCAACATAGAAAGTGGGATATTGATGAGAATTGACATTATCGGTGATGTTCATGGATGTTATAAGGAGTTTAAAGCATTGACGAAAAAACTTGGTTATGTTTGGAGCACCGGTATTCCTGTTCATCCGGAAGGAAGAAATCTTGGCTTTGTGGGTGATCTCACTGACCGGGGGCACCATTCGCTTCAAACGATCTCCACCGTCTACAAATTATTTAAGGCAGGATCAACCCATTATGTCCCCGGTAATCATTGTAATAAATTGTACCGCTATTTCTTAGGCAACAACGTCAAGATCCTTCACGGACTTGAAACTACCGTGGCGGAATTAAGTGCCCTGCCGCAAATGGAAAGGGATCAGTATAGAGAAATGTTCCTGGAATTATATGAGCGATCCCCATTGTATCAGGTGTTGGATGAAGGCAGATTGATCTTAGCACATGCCGGCATTAAGGAAGAATGGATAGGGGAACAGAATGACCGTGTCAAAACATTTGTCCTATACGGGGACATCACCGGGAAAAAGAATGAAGACGGCACACCTGTCAGGAAGGATTGGGCACTTGACTATAAAGGAGATGCCTGGATTGTGTACGGTCACACCCCAGTGAAAGAAGCCCGTATCGTGAACAAAACGGCTAATATTGACACAGGAGCTGTGTTCGGTGGAAAGCTTTCCGCTTTAAAGTACCCTGAGATCGAGGTCGTGAGCGTACCATCTGACATGCCTTTGGTGGAGGGGAAATTCAGGGAATTAGATTGAATACTTTTATAAAAAAAGAAATCCCTATCAGTCAATCTGAAAAGGATCTCTTTTCTTTTCATTATCAAGTACCGACCTCATATCGAAAGGCATAGGGGCCAAGATGGTCACCCAAGTTCTTTCAAAGGGATGGTAAAAGTGTAAACTTTTACAATGAAGAGCCTGCCTTCCCATCAGCAATAAACTTCCACCATATAAATCATCTCCAGCAAGGGGGTGTCCGATCGATGACAAGTGAACCCGGATTTGGTGGGTTCTGCCTGTTTCGGGTCTCAACTCGATGTGGGCAAAATCACGGAACTGCTCCTCCACCCTGTAGTGGGTCAAAGCATACTGCCCGTCTGCTCTCACTTCTCTTTCTATGATACTGTCTGATTTCCGTCCGATTGGCTCTTCAATTACCCCAGATCCGTCCATCACCCCTTCAGCAAGGGCTTCATAGGTCCTTTTGATTTCCCTTTCCTTCTGCTGAAGGCTGAATAGATGATGAACGTGCCGGTGCTTTGCCACTAAGACAAGTCCCGAAGTGTCTTTATCCAATCGGGTGACAATATGTACCGTTGATGAAATACCCTGTTGGATAAAATACCCCAAGATGGCATTTGCCAGGCTTCCTGCAGGCTCTTCTTTAGTAGGAATGGTTTTCATTCCCCATGGTTTGTCAACGACGATGACATCATCGTCTTCATAAACGATGGACAGAGGGATTTCTTCTGCTACCAACGCTTGACTGGGCTTTTCTTCAGGAAATTGCACTTCAAGAATATCCCCTGTTGATAGGGAGTATCGAACATTCTCCTCAGATCCATTGACGGTGATGCTTCCTCCATCAAACTTGATTGCTGTAAGAGTTCGCTTTGAAATCTGCTGATCAATCAGAAATTCTCTCATCATTTTCCCTTCATAGACTGAAGGAATGGTCCATTGGAGCGTATAATCCTTCCTTTTACCATTTGCCATTATTCATCCGCTACAAACGAATCATGCACCCGTTTCCAGAATGGGAAAGGGCGGAAGCGGGCAAAACGAATCTTCTCATCCGCGACACGATACTGGATGCTCTTTACATCTTTATGCAGAAGTGAAAGATGATCGATTGTCACAAGGAAGTCCGGACCGTTTACAGGTTTTAACATGCAAGTATGATGCGCAGGTAATATAAGAGGTGAGCCGATGGTACGGAAAACCCGATTATTAATCGATGCCATTTCTGCGAATTGGATGGCGGGTAAAGACGGGTGTATGATTGCCCCTCCAAGAGCCTTATTATAAGCTGTACTGCCTGATGGAGTTGAAAGACAGAGACCATCCCCCCGGAATCGTTCAAAATGCTGACCCCTGATTTCCACATCCATGACAAGGGTCCCTTCGACGCTCTTGACGGTGGATTCATTCAAAGCAAGATAGCGGGTTTCCTTCCCGCCATGCTGGTAACGGATGATCGTTTCCAGCAGCGGGTACTCAATGATCTGGTATGGTGTCTTGGCAATCGCAATCACGAGTTTCTCGATCTCCTCGGGCACCCAGTCGGCATAAAAGCCAAGATGACCCGTATGTACACCGACAAAAGCTGTCTTATCAAGTCTCGATCTGTAGCGGTGGAATGCATAAAGAAGCGTGCCATCCCCTCCGACGGAAATGACGATATCAGGTTGATCATCATCATATATCAAGTTGAAATCTTGTAGATATGTTCTCATTTTATGCATTAACGTATTGGATTTTGAATCCCCTTTTGATGTAATCGCGAACTTCATTCGTTTACCCCCTTCATGTCACTATTGCTTAGCTTCAGACTTTCCCCCTGCGCTGATCCTTTTCCTTTTTATTCGTGAAAATGACTTGTGCTTCCTGAATTTCCTCCCGGATCAAGCTCATTTCCTCATCCAATCTAAAGGCAGCTTCAGCAGCCCGCTGAATCCGGGAACGTACTTGTTCAGGAATTTGCCCGCTGTACTTATAATTCAAAGAGTGCTCAATCGTCGCCCAAAAATTCATAGAGAGCGTTCTGATTTGAATTTCTACCAGAATGTTTTTTTCACCTTGGATGGTTTGTACGGGATACTCAATGACAACATGATAGGATCGATACCCGCTAGGTTTTTTGTGGGTTACATAATCTCTTTCTTCCATGATTTTAAAGTCATTGCGGCTGCGGAGTTTTCCCACAACAATATGGATATCCTCGACGAATTGACACATCATTCTGAGCCCGGCTATATCCTGCATTTCTATCTCGATATGAGATAGCTTTATTCCTTTTTGATTAGCTTTATCAAGTATACTTGCGATAGGTTTTACTCTGCCCGTCACAAATTCAATGGGAGAGTGAGTATTATGAAGTTCATATTCTCCCCTCATCCCCTTAAGCTTAATCTTTAATTCATCAACCGCTTGCTTGTAGGGAGCTAAAAATTGTTCCCAGTGATTCATTTCCCTCACCTCTCTTGCGCCTACTTTTCAAGAAATACGTTCTCTACCTTTTTAACCATTTCGTCACCGTAGTTCCCGTTTCCTTCTATATTACCCACAAGATAGTCAAGTTCCTCAACAAATCGATCTAACTCCAGGGAAACATTTTCACTTTTTACCACGACTTCCGCGTTTCCATGGAGAGCCTTTTTCAATTCCGGCCAGATGGACTCTTCCAAGTATAAGTAGACATATTCCTCTGCATTTTCCGCTAGGTATACGAAAGCATAGCGGTCGGAGTCTGCTATGATCTGACCCGCTGCAGTTGTACCTTGAATGAGCTCCTGCTGACCCGTATGTAAGTATAATGTACCGTTTTCATATGTTGTGTGTTGAAATTGAACAATTTTCCTCATTCGTTTCTTCATCCTTCCATTAAACAATCAGTATCATTTTAACATAAGACAACCATTTCATCTAAACATTGAAGTTCCCTATATTTAACGAGATAATAGAGTGAGAAAGATAAGAAAGGATGCTTGTCATGTCACAGGAAATTGAAATAGAATTCAAGAATCTCCTTATTCCAGAGGAATTCAAACGCTTAACATCATACTTTCAAATAAAAGAGGAGGACTTCATCTCCCAGCACAATCACTATTTCGATACACCGGATCATCAATTAAAAGAGAAACGATCCGCCCTCAGGATCCGGGAGAAAAGCGGGGTATACACGTTAACTTTGAAAACCCCTTTAAAGGAAGATTTATTAGAAACGAACCAAACTCTATCAAAAAATCAATCATATTCTCTCTTGCAAGAGGGCATATTTCCGGAAGGAGAAGTCAAAGAAGCACTGAACGCTCTTTCCATACCCCCTACTTCTTTAAAACACTTCGGGACACTATCAACCAGCCGGGCTGAAATCGACTATAGGGATGGCCTTCTTGTTTTTGATCAAAGTTCTTATTTACGAAAAGAGGATTACGAGCTCGAATATGAAGTGAAAGAGCGCGCATCAGGTCAAGCCATATTCCTTAATCTACTCGAGCGGCACCACATTCCATTCCGCCCAACAGAAAATAAGATACAACGTTTCTACAGGGAAAAATTAAAACAAGATGAATCTTAACCGATATATATAGAAGAAAGATCAGTTTAAGCAATAAGGAGTCCTATACATGAATGTTCAAGCATTGAAAACGATGATGGAGCTACAAGCCCTGAACAGCCTGGGTTCAGTTTCTTCCATTCAAAATGGAACCGGTGGCTCAAGTGATCTGTTTCAGCAATTATTAACTCAGGCCCTTCATACAAACGTATCTCCTGTAAATACTCTGGGGGCAGTCAATGGGGTACTCCATTCAAATCCAGCTATATCCCAGACCCCAAATCTCCATCAGCTTTCCAATGTATACAAGCCAAACATAACCGCTCCCCAGGAAATCGATGAGATCATCACCCGGGCAGCTGATCACTATGGCCTCCCAAAAAAACTGATTCAATCGGTCATTAAACAGGAGTCCAACTTCAACCCGTCTGCCGTCAGCCCTGCTGGAGCGACTGGTTTAATGCAGCTTATGCCGAGTACGGCAAAGGGCCTTGGTGTCAACAACATCTTTGATCCTGAAGAAAATGTATTTGCCGGCACCAAGTATTTAAAGCAAATGCTCGATAAGTACAATGGCGATATCCACCTGGCCCTGGCAGCTTATAACGCCGGACCTGGAAACGTTGATAAATACAATGGCATCCCGCCTTTCAAAGAAACCACCTCATATGTAAAAAAAGTAACGGATCGTTATTTCGCCTGACATTTCTTAAGACGGACAAGACCGGCCTCCCTACCGAGGCTGGTTTTGTCTTTTTTAATGGCTATTTTCGTATACATTGTTGCTTTTGGATGTTGGCTGGCGGTGAGCCTCCTCGGCGCCTGCGGGGTCTCACCTGTCCAGCTCAAACGAATAGACCCACTACTTTCATATACCCCTTTTTCCAAATTACAGGATAAGAAGATAAAAGCAGGCTACACTAATTTAGGAATAAAAGGCAGATGTAAGGCGATTTGTTTGAGATATGGATGAATGCTTGCTAGAATGAACGTACAATCTAAGTAAAAAGGAGTCATTCTTATGGTCGAGAAACCACAAATGCCCTATAACCTTATCGGCGAAAAGAAACTCTCCATGCTCGTTGAAGCTTTTTATGATAGAGTATCACATCATCCTGAGCTGGCACCGATCTTCCCGGATGATTTAACCGAGACATCCCGTAAACAAAAACAATTTTTAACTCAATATTTAGGCGGTCCTGCTCTTTACACAGAGGAGCATGGACACCCGATGTTACGTGCAAGGCATCTCCCTTTCCCTATTACAGAGGACCGGGCTAAAGCTTGGTTAGGCTGTATGCACGAGGCAATGGATGAAGTCAATCTAGAGGGTCCAGTAAGAGATGACTTTTTTCACAGACTTGTATTAACCGCCCATCATATGGTGAATACTGATACACCCAAGGGTTCTGCCATTGACTAGAACAACCAGCTGGCATCACCTTAAAGGGTGCGGTCGTGAGAAAAAGCCCCTGGAAATTTATATGTTCATAGACCCTCTTTGCCCGGAATGCTGGGCACTTGAACCAATATTAAAAAAATTGCATATTGAGTATGGACAATACTTCCGGATACGCTATATTCTCAGCGGTCAGCTTGCATCCTTAAATCTTGCCACCAAGAGAAAACAGGAAGATCTGGCACAGCAATGGGATAAAACGGCGAGCCGTTCCGGAATGTCATGTGACGGAAGCCTGTGGATCGATAATCCGATTGATTCACCTTATCTCGCTTCATTTGCGATTAAGGCAGCTGAGCTTCAAGGAAAGCATTCGGGGATTCGCTTCTTACGTTTTTTACAAGAGCGATTATTTCTTCAAAAGCAGGATATTTCGAAAATTGAAGTATTGAAGGAATGTGCCTTGGCTGCGAAGCTTGATCTCAATGAATTTATGAACGATATTAACTCTGCCTCGGCATCCAAGGCATTTCAATGCGATGTCAAGATTACATCAGAGATGGAAGTGGATGAGATCCCCACCCTGGTCTTCTTCAATGAGAACATTGAGGATGAAGGATTAAAAATCACGGGGTTGTATTCTTATGAGGTATATGTTCACATTATCGAAGAAATGCTTGCATCAAAGCCCGAAAAGCAGCCACTGCCTCCACTGGACGTTTTCATGAAGTATTACCGCGTGGTCGCATCCAAGGAAATAGCCGTTGTATACGATCTATCTATAGAAGAAGTAGAAAAGCAAATGAAGAAATGGACACTGCAGCAAAAAGTAAAAAAGATCCCTGCAAAGCACGGAACCTTTTGGAAATATATCAATAACTAATTATGCCAATATAATAAATATGCTCTAAAACAAGAAAAGCCGATGTTGTTTCCAACATCGGTTTTTCAATACGAACAAAGGGGATGGGAGAAATTTTTCACGGTCAAACAAAGGGGTATATGTTTGCTTGTGATCAACTTCACACTGATAATATATCACGTATCCACTTGTATTGGCAAGTTGTTTGTATGGTATTTCACAATATTGTCAAAATCGATACATGTTCTCTTCTCCCCCTTCATATACATGGTATTAAGACAATCTTCGGAGGGAAATGGTATGTACGTAAAAATAAAATTCGGAATCTTTATCCTCTTGATCCTGATCAGCTTCTTCATCAATATCCTCGGCCTCATGCACCTGGTTCCAATCTACATCACATCCCCCATCCTCTTTCTCTCACTCCTCCTATTCATCCACTCCCTTGGAAACCGCAATCGCTTCAGGGGATTCAAATCGATGAAATAAGGGACGGGGCTTTACTATTACTATTACATGTCAATGAAAGACCAACACCCCGCATGAAGGACAAACCTATCATGCGGGGTGTTGGCAGTATCACCTGTTTATTGTAATTTTTCCAGAAGCTCTTCCATTTCATTCAGTTTTTCTTCAAAGACCTTACATGCATCCTCCACTGGTTTGGATGTTGTCACATCCACCCCTGCCTTCTTCAAGACTTCTATCGGATAATCGGAGCTTCCTGACTTAAGGAAGTCGATATACCTATCCACTGCGGGCTTCCCTTCTTCCAGAATCTGTTGACTGAGGGCCGTTGCTGCAGAGAATCCTGTTGCATATTGATAAACATAGTAATTGTAGTAGAAATGTGGGATGCGGGCCCATTCCAATCCGATCTCTTCATCAATGGAAATGTCTTCTCCAAAATATTTCTTATTCAATTCATAATATTCTTTAGTCAAAAATTCCGAAGTCAGCGCTTCGCCTTCTTGTGCCTTCCTATGAATGAGATGCTCAAATTCCGCAAACATTGTTTGGCGGAATACGGTTCCTCTGAAACCTTCAAGATAATGATTCAAGAGATAAAGACGTTTTTTCTCATCCTCGATTGTATTCAACAGATAATCATTTAATAATGCTTCATTGCAAGTGGATGCCACTTCAGCAACAAAGATGGAATAATGGCCATACGTATATGGCTGATACTTACGGGTATAGTAGCTATGAACACTGTGTCCGAATTCATGGGCCAGTGTAAACAAATTGTTGACATTATCCTGCCAGTTCATCAGGATATACGGGTTCGTGCCGTAAGCCCCTGATGAGTACGCACCGCTTCTTTTTCCTTTATTTTCGACTACGTCCACCCAGCGGTTTTCAAAACCTTCTTTAAGGACGTTTGCATACTCCTCACCGAGTGGCTTCAATCCATCAAGGATCATGTCTTTAGCTTCTTCATAGCTGATATCCATTTTGACTTCCTTTACAAGGGGCGTATACAGGTCATACATATGAACCTCGTCAAGGCCAAGGACTTTCTTACGAAGCTTCACATAACGCTGTAGCAGATGAAGATTCTTACTGACGGTATCAACAAGATTATCATACACTTCTTCTGGAATATTGTTATTAGACAGTGCCGCATGTCTGGCAGAATCATAATGTCTCACGTTCGCAATAAAATTATCTTTTTTCACCGCACCGCTTAACGTAGAAGCAAATGTATTTTCGAATTGCCCATACGTCTCATATACCTTTTCAAAGGCTTCTTTCCGGACACGACGGTCACTGCTCTCAAGGAAACGGATAAACCGGCCATGTGTAATATCCACTTCTTCACCGTTTTCGTCTTTAATGCTCGGAAACTCAAGATCAGCATTATTTAACATCCCGAATGTATTACTCGAAGTACTGAACACTTCAGAGGCTTGGGCGAGTAACGCTTCTTCTTCAGCTGAAAGAACATGGGGACGCTGAAGATTGATTTCTTCCAATGCATGCTTATATTTCTTCAGCTCATCTTTTTCCTCCATGTACCCTTTGAGCTTATCCTCGTCGATCGACAGCACTTCAGGCACCAGATAAGCAAACTTGCTTCCTAATTGTGTATAAAGACTTTTGGCACGGTCATCCAGTCCCTGATAATACGAATTGGTGGTATCCTGGTCATAGCGCATATGAGAATATGTATACACCTTGCCCATCCGCTCCATTATTTCATCCTGGAAACTGAACGCATTGTAAAGCTGATCTGCACTTTCACTCAATGTACCCTTAAATTCATCAGCCTTCTTCGATAACTCTTTTATTTCTTTATATTCTTTTTCCCATGCATCATCACTTTCAAAAATATCTTCCAGTCTCCAGGTTAACTTTTCCTCTACTTCTTTCCTGCCAGGCAAACTTTTTACAGCTGTATCTTTTGTCATATACATCCTCCATTCTAAATCTACAGAAAATTCCTTATAGTTACATTCTCTCTTATCTATGAAGTTCCTGCAACAATACTAACTTAGTTACACATGATTTAATATATGCTTCCACTTTGAAAAAAAATCATTTCGATGCTGTTCAAAGGCTTCGAAGCTATCGGGGCAGCTCCATGGTCCCGTAAGCGTGAATAGATCTGGACCAGCCCTGTCAATCACATTTACCTTTTCAAGGATCCGTAAATATCCCCTTACACTATTCCTTATCATTTCATCTTTTTTCACAAATGGAAGGATACGGAGCTCGATGTGACCTGCAGCAAGCCTCTTATTTAATCCTATAGTCAAACTCTCCTCTGAAAATAATCTCCCCCTTTTCAAACTGTCTTTCCACAAATAGTATTGCCATTCCACTTCATGATTTTTAATATGAAGTCCATGAGGGATGACCGGAAGCCCGACATAAAGAGGCAGATACAAAAAGGTATCCCCCTCCCCATACACTTCTCTAAGAAATGCATCTCTTCCTGATTTATTGTAATGTATTTTATTGTAAATCCATTTCAATCTGAAGTTGTTCCATTTAGTGAGGGGTTTAGGATGGTGAAAGGGTAGATTCGAAATAGTCAAAGGAAGGGCAAACTGGCTTACGGGAATCGTTACGGGAGCTGCACTCATGAAGTTTGAAATTGATACGGGATAAAGATGGGTATAAAGATGGAAACTATTAAGCTCAGGGAGAAAATGAAGGAGAAAATAGTGTAACTCTGGTGAATACCGGATAAACGCTTGTTGGAAGGATGATAATTTCAGAAGTTCTTTTTTCTTCAAAGATTGAGTCAGTATCCAAAAAGGGGTGATCCCTTCCCGGTGATAACCGAGTGTGCGCTGTTCCATTTCACGAATGGGGATGTTGGAACACTGTATTTCGACTGCAATTTCCCTCGTATCTGTTTTCACATAAAGGTCTGCGATTTGATTAATCTCTTTCATGTAGTGCTCGAGTCTCACATCTCTATAAAGAGAGCGTAATCTGTCATATAGAAGCTGCTTGCTTAACAAATGTTTAGGCGACTCATTCTGCTTCTCCACAATACATTCAGATCGGGACGTATGAGCAAAATGTGGTATGTTTCGACTTCCAATGCGCAAGATCAATGCGGATGCACAATAAGGACAATGAAATGGAATGCCATTACTTCTAACCTTTTTCAGTTCCTCCCTCGTAAATTGAACCGTCGTAAATAATTTCTGTTCTAGTAATGCTGTTAACATAGAACACCTCCTCTAGATTCATTCGCCAAAAACCTGGAAATCCCTGCACAAAAATGCCTCCAAGCAATGATCACTTGAAGGCCCGACTTTATAAAAGGGGAGACATCAACCGAGAAGTGGATTCTAAGATCCTGTATCCAAGATGTCTCTTCTGAAATTCTTCCAGCTGTAACTCTTCGGATTCTTCTAAATCATGAAGGTATTCCCTTACGATGGAAGCTGTACTTTCAGTTTTATACAAAAATGCATTTACTTCAAAATTCAGATGAAAACTTCGCATATCCATATTCGATGTTCCGATAGAAGCCATTTCCTTATCAACGATCACAATCTTACTGTGCATGAATCCCTTTTGATATTCAAATATTCTCGCCCCAGCCTCAAGTAGATCTGGAAAATAAGAACGCGAGGCATGAAATACAATACGTTTATCCGGTTTATGGGGAACCAGTAATCTAACATCCACCCCGCTTAGAGCGGCTATCTTTAGAGCCGAAAATATATCTTCATCCGGAACGAAATACGGGGAAGCTACCCATACACTTTTTCTTGCGGACGTAATCATCGAGAAGAAAATATTCTTTAATACACTCAATTCATTATCAGGTCCCCCCGCTATCATCTGAACACCGCCGTCGTTGGCATTTTCAAGGGGGTCGGGACTTAGATATCCAGGTGTAAGAAAGTCATCATTCGTCATATAATACCAATCCTGAAGAAAAATCAATTGCAATGTCCGCACCGCTTCTCCCCTCACAAAGAGATGAGTGTCTCTCCAGAACCCGAAATGTGGATTCTTACCCAGATATTCATCCCCGATATTAAGTCCTCCCACAAACCCGATGCTGCCGTCTATGACAATGATCTTTCGATGATTCCTGAAATTGAATTTGTTATTCAGTACAGGGATCTTTACCGGACCGAATGCCACTACTTCAATTCCTGCATCTTTTAATTCTTTTATATACCCTTTTGATAGTTGCCAAGCTCCAACCGCGTCGTAAAGAAAGCGAATTTTAACCCCCTCGTTGGCACGTTCGATCAGGATATCCTTTATCTGATTTCCGATTTCATCATGGCGGACAATATAATATTCCATATGTATATGGTGCTTGGCAGTCTTTAACCACTTCAGTATTTCGCCAAACGTCTCAGTGCCATTTGTCAATAATTTGGTTTCACTTGAAAAAGAAATGGCACTATTCCCAATTCTCTGGGCCAATTGAAAATGCTTCTCCTGAAATAAGCCAAACATATCAGCATTTATTTCCTTGGGTCCAGGCTCAAATTTATTATATGTTTCCTGATCCAGTATGTACTTCTTCTTATACATCTTTTCTTTTCGATAATTCCGCCCGAATAACAAATAAAAGATGAAGCCCAAAAACGGAAAAGCTCCCAATACCACAAGCCACGTCAATGTTTGGGTTGGATGACGATTTTCAAAGAATATAAGGAACCCGATGACAATGACAGAGAATGTAAACACTATACTAATATACTTCACCATTCCGGATAAATACTGATCGAAATAGAATATATAACTTAATATTAGAACGGCTATAAATAAAAGGACCCTTACTGTATTTTTCATCGTATTAACACCTTCCAACGGCTTAATGTCTCAAAATGAGTTGTTCTGTTAAGGATGAAGGGGACCAACCGAAACCCTCTGACTTTTTTAACAGAGAAATAAATATAAAAAAATACCGATTTCTAAATGAAACCGGTATTGTTCCTTACGAAAAGTGTTCAGTCAATGTCTCAAAGACATTCTCCTGAATGACGACTTTACCATACTCTTCAAGGCGATGAACGGTCATTCGTGACTCATCAGCATATTCAAGCAGTATACTCAACGTATTATCGATATCCTCTTCTGCAAAGTGCTCTTCAGAAAAGTTAACATAAATAAAATATCTATCTTCGAATGCAAGCAGCTTTGTTTCCAAGTGCTCCATAGGCATTTCTTTCATTCGATGGGATAGAGAAATCGCATCTTCAAAATCATTGAATTTCAGTGTGAAATCCAACACTACTTCAGCTTCCCCGTCCTGATCCTGCTTAATTTGGAAATGCTGATCCAAGAGCTCCTCTATACGCTCATCCACAGGAAGTTCCTTAAGCTTATCCTCAGGAATAGGAAGCTCAAAACGTTGACCATCCTTCGAAACCTGAGCCCTTGTAACAAGTACTTCAAGCCCTTTGTCCAACGCCTGAACCTGAATCCAAAGCGGTCCTTCGATTCCGAAGTCTTCTTCCTGATGGACCTCATCCATCATTTCCCAGAAAAGCTCTTCGCTTCTCTCACGATTATACCAGATTTCTTCCCGATCAAAGCCGCGATCTTCAATATCTCCATAGGAAATATAAAATTTTACGGTATTTTCGTTAATGCGTTCGATTTCCAATTAACACCTCTCCCTTCTTGCATGATGTTAGTGAAGGGACTACACCCTCTGAGCAGGCAATGCTCTTTTGCTGGTGAAGATAGAAGATACATTTAGGTTAGTTTGTACCTTGTACTTCTATTTTATGATAAAACCATAGAAAATGGAATTAAACGAACACCCATTTTTTCCTCACAAATCCCATTAGGTGTTTTTGACATTTTAGCGAATATTTGCAGAAAATTCAAGTGATAATACTTAATCTAATATAAAAGAGACCGACCTGAAAGGAGACGCAACGTTCCTTAAAGGTCAGCCCCTTTTACTTATATATCCTCATACAAGGAAAGCTTTTAGAATCTAAGTAAAAACTAATTTACCATTCTTTGTGCTTCGAGAAGTTGGAACGTACGAACCTTTCTCGGAAGGAATCGTCTGATTTCATCTTCATTGTACCCCACTTGAAGACGTTTTTCATCAAGGATGATTGGTCTTCTTAAGAGACCAGGGTTTTTCTGGATGAGTTCAAACAATTCTTGAAGTGGCAGAGTTTCTAAGTCTACATTAAGTTTTTGGAATGTTTTTGAACGGGTTGAAATGATTTCATCCGTTCCATCCTCAGTCATGCGAAGGATTTCTTTAATTTCATCGATACTTAATGGTTCAGAAAATACGTTGCGTTCTGTATATGGAATCTCATGCTCTTCTAACCAAGCTTTTGCCTTACGACAAGATGTACAACTAGGTGAAGTGAATAATGTAACCACGAATCATTCACACTCCCTTAAGGATTTTTTTATATAGAGGTTTATTTAAACGTTTACAGTTATTTAAAATTAGTTTAAATAAGAAATCTCTATTATGTATTATACATGAATAACTGACCATTGAACATAGTTTTAACTAATTTGTCAAATTTCCTATACATAGGTTTAACACAGCTATGTGATTTATTTCTACTATTCATTTACCCGGTACACCGTCAGCCTAAACATACATTTTGACATTTCATTTTTTCATTTAGAAAACCTTATTGCGAATAGACAATAAGGTTCTTCTTTACTATAGGTTTTTTAGTACATCCCCATCACGATCATTATCTTTCTTTAACACTTCTTCGACGGGTTGGTACGATGCACCATAGAATTTCTGGTCATTGTAGGTATGGATCAATTCATACGTTTTCTTCATAGACTCGAAGATAAGATCCTCAGATTCATGATGTGGAGCCCAATAAAGGATTTCCATTTCATTTATTTCATTTGTGGCAAGTGACCGCCGTGCATATCCGATACTGACGGCATGTTCAAAACCTTCACGTTTATAAAACTTTAAGCGCTTTTCAGTATCTGAATCATCATAGTCCACCGGCTCGACTTCCAAAATAATCGCTTTTTTCTTTTCTTTTAACTGATCAAGTAATTTATGTCCCAGTCCTTGACCACGAGCATCCTTTGACACAAAGAGATAATCGATAAAAATAAAATCCTCAAGTTCCGCATACATTAGGACATGATGTGGACCTTCATCTTTATGATAAATGTCACTTCTATCTTTCAAAAGTGATTCAAGATGTTCTTTGGATTTCATTTCCTCTACAGGGAAATATTGATTTAATTTTTCATACCAGTGCATGGATCTACTCCTTCAAAATGATTTTTTTTACTGCCATTGACTAACGGGATACCATTATGATTCTCAAGAATGATTTGTTTATGTTAGATGTTAGTCTTATCCGTGGGATAATAATACGGAATCACAGGCTGACCGCCCATGAAGGGGGATATGTGGTTGAAAGCGGTTAATCTTTCCAATATCTTAATGATAACAATATCTCTGGGACTTTTCAAATGGTAAGCCTTGTATAAGGTAAATCTACCCAAATGAAAAAGACTGACCTGTGACTTCCAGGTCAGTCTTTCCTATCATGGCGTGTAGTCTACGCCTTCAGTGTAGGTATTTCCTGCATCCCAAAGAAGGAATTCGTTTATTCCCTGATCATTTAATGCTTTGATCTGCGCCTCTACTTCAGCTTTTCCATACGGTTTATAATTCCCGCTTCCCAACCATGATGCAGTGAAATCCTGGAGCCAAGGTCTGGAAGTAGGCTTATTCTTTAGTTCAGCTATTTTCCCTTTCTCCACCTTGGTATATTCAGTTACCAGTTCATATGGTTGTAAATCTGGTTTTGCTATCCCGAAATAAGGTGTCCAGTGACTTGGATAGATCATGGATGAGATGACATCAACATTCTCAGATATCTTTGAGAAATTCTGACCAATTCCTGGAGCTTCCGGCAGGGTGGCCGTATAACCAAAGATATCCACGGATACTTTGACGCCATAGGGGTCCAGTTTCTTATGGGCATATTCAACAAAGTCTGTAACGGCATGCACACGCTTTTGAACATTATCAATGTCCTCTTTGGCATATTCCCCACCATTATATTTCAGCTCATTATCACGCTTCTCGAACCCTTCAGGAAATCGAACATAGTCAAATTGGATTTCTTGAAATCCCATTTTCGCAGCTTCTATGGCGATACCCACGTTGTAATCCCATACTTCTTTCAAGAATGGATTGACGAAGGAATCTCCCCCTCCATTTGACCAAACCTTATCACCATCTTTAAACGACAAGTCCGGTCTTTGATTCGCAAGGACAGTATCCTTGAAAACCACGACCCTTGCAATCGGGTAGATTTTCTTTTCCTCTAACGTCTTTAACATAGCTTTTGGATCCTTGATATATGGCTGACCCACTTTAGCGTATGGAGAAGAGGGTTCTGGTTCATACGTCAGATTTCCTACGTCATCTTTAATATCAATGACCATTGCATTCAGGTCAGTACTATCCATTAATTTGGTAAGAGTATCAAAACGATCCCCACCGGCTGAATGTGCTGTGACATAAACTCCCCTAACCGCGTCAGGATACTCAAAACTCAAGCCTGAGTCATATACAAATCGAGGTACCGGACTTGTAATTTCCTTCTTACTCAACGAAAGCGTTCTCTTCTCATGGCTCTTAGCCGGTTCTCCTTCAGCAGCAAGTGCTGACTGAAACGGCGTGACGCATAGTGTGACTAAACATAAGGATGTCGCTACCTTACTCCATTTCAACATTAACCTCTCCTCTATAAAATAAGCTATCTAGTAAATTATGTATCTTCCTATTCTATTCTAACAAGGAAAACACTTGTAAGAAAAGGGGTAATCCACCTAGTCTGTCGAAATTTCCAAGGAAATGAAGAATCTTCTAAATATAGTATGATTAATTTCCTATTATAAGACTGTATCCATGCAAAAAGCTCCCCTCAATGAAGGGAGCTTCGTTCATATTATTAATTTTTGTATGATGCTTGATATTGGGCAAATTCCTTATCAGAACAATATACAAAATGTCCTGGTGCCACTTCACGCATTTCCAGATTATCATCCTCTGTGTAGTTATGCACAGCTGGATTATATTCTTTTCTTCTGCGAGTGCGCTCATACTCCGGATCCGGTAACGGAATCGCTGATAATAATGATTGTGTATAAGGGTGAAGCGGGTTTTTGTATAGGGCATCACTTGTTGCCAATTCAACGAGCTTACCATAATACATAACACCGATACGGTCACTGATATACTTTACCATGGAAAGGTCATGGGCAATGAACAGATATGTTAAACCCTTCTCTTTTTGAAGCTCTTGCATAAGGTTAACAACTTGCGCCTGGATTGAAACGTCAAGGGCTGAGATCGGCTCATCGGCAATGATGAAATCAGGATCTACTGCCAGGGCACGGGCAATTCCGATACGCTGACGCTGACCGCCTGAGAATTCATGAGGATAGCGGCTTGCATGCTCTTTGTTCAAACCCACTGTTTCAAGAAGTTCATGGACTTTTTTCAAGCGCGCTTCTTTTGAAGTAGCTAACCCATGAATATCAATACCTTCTGCAATGATATCGACTACCTTCATGCGAGGATTAAGACTAGCATATGGGTCCTGGAAGATCATTTGCATCTTACGATTGAATTTCTTTAACTGCGAACGTGATTTTTTGCCGTGAACGTCTTCACCATTAAAAAGAACCTGACCGTCTGTAGCATCATATAGACGGATAATTGTACGGCCCGTAGTTGATTTCCCACAACCTGATTCACCGACAAGACCGAGTGTTTCACCTTTATAAATATCAAAGCTGATATCGTCAACCGCTTTGACCATATTTGGTTTTCCAGGATTGAAGTATTGTTTTAAATTTTTTATTTCTAATAATTTTTCAGCCATTATGAACGAACCTCCTCAACAAGTACCGGCTCTTTATAATTTGTCGGCATTTGTCTATGTCTTACTTTCACTGCTTCGGGTGGCTCGACCTGTGGAGCACTCGGATGCAGCAACCAGGACTTCACAAAGTGAGTATCTGATACCTGATAGTATGGAGGTTCCTGTTCAAAATCCACCTTCAGAGCATAGTCGCTGCGAATCGCAAATGCGTCACCCTTTGGCGGGTTAAGTAAGTCAGGAGGAGTACCAGGAATCGCAACAAGCTCCTGCTCGCCTTCTGTATCCGTTGTCGGCATAGAGCCGATCAATCCCCATGTGTAAGGATGGCGTGGATCGTAGAAAATCTCATCTACAGTCCCCGTTTCAACAATTTGACCTCCATACATGACCGCTACACGATCAGCAACGTTGGCTACTACACCAAGGTCATGGGTGATGAAAATGATGGATGTTTCGATTTTATTTTGAAGGTCTTTCATCAGCTCAAGGATTTGTGCTTGAATCGTAACATCCAATGCCGTTGTTGGCTCATCGGCAATGAGGATCTTTGGATTACAAGCTAGTGCAATCGCAATGACAACACGCTGGCGCTGACCACCTGAAAATTGGTGTGGATACTGTTTAAAACGAGTCTCAGGGCTTGGAAGACCTACTAATTTAAGCAATTCAATGGCACGTTTCTTCGCATCATTTTTACTCATATTTTGGTGCTTTACCAGAGGTTCCATGATCTGTTTCCCAATTGTCATGGTAGGGTTTAAAGACGTCATAGGATCCTGGAAGATCATTGAGATGTCTTTCCCGCGGATCTTTTGCATATCCTTTTCAGGTAGCTGAGCTAAGTCTTTGCCTTCGAAAAGAATTTCCCCACCTTTTATGAATCCCGGTGGATTTGGAATTAATCTCATAAGGGCTTTCGTTGTAACCGATTTACCGGAACCCGATTCCCCAACGATCGCTAATGTTTCGCCTTTATCTAAATGGAAATCTACGCCGCGAACTGCTTGTACTTCTCCTCCATGCGTATTGAAGGAGACTTGTAAATTATTTACTTCTAAGATTTTTGACATTTTATTATCTCCCTTCCATTACTTACGCATTTTCGGATCAAGCGCATCACGCAGTCCATCAGCCATTAAGTTGAAACTTAAGATGACCAATGATATAACCACAGATGGCACCAACATCATATGCGGGAATGATTGAATAGATCTATAACCATCATTAACCAAAGATCCCAGGGAAGCTCTTGGTGGTGCAATTCCCAATCCGATAAAGCTTAAGAATGCTTCTGTATAAATGGCAGAAGGAACAGTAAACATCGTCGTAATGATAACTGGTCCCATTACATTTGGAAGCAAGTGTTTAAAGATTAAACGATTGCTTGTAGCCCCCAGTGTGCGGGAAGCAAGTACAAATTCCTGATTCTTTAACTGAAGCACCTGACCACGGACAATACGTGCCATCGTGGTCCATCCTGTAATGACCATCGCCATTGTAATGGAGAAAATACCTGGCTCAAAAACCAGAATAAACAGAATTACTACAATTAAGTTCGGGATACCGACAAGGATCTCAATGATCCTCTGCATAATATTATCCACTCGGCCACCGTAGTAAGCGGAGATCCCACCATAAGAAATACCAATCAGAAAGTCGATGATCGCTGCAAGTACACCAATGTATAAGGAAACACGGGTACCATTCCATGTGCGTGTCCAAAGGTCCCGACCCAGATCATCCGTTCCAAACCAATAGTTCTCTTTGATTTGTCTTGCTTCATACACATCGAACCCGTCAGCGTCTTTCCCATCAAACGGTAGCCAACTAACACCTGAAAGCGCTTCAATTTTTGGTGGGAGCTTTGCGTGGCGAATGTTTTGATCACTAAATTTATACTCATTCATACCAGGTCCAATAATGGCCATGATCACAATAATGGCTATTATGATCATTCCGATAATAGCACCCTTGTTCTTTCGTAAACGGATCCAAGAATCCTGCCAGAAGTTCAAACTTGGACGTGAAATTTTTTCAGCTTGATCATCACTCGCCTTTTGAGGTTGGAAGAGTTCTGGACTTAGCTGATTTAAATTCTTTTTGTTTGCTTCCATTATTTCTTCCCTCCAGCTAAGCGAATACGGGGATCGATGATACCGTATAGGATATCGACTAAGAAAATGACACCAATGAATAGTGCACTATAAAACAATGTAATTCCCATAATCACTGTATAATCATTTAGTTCAATTGAACGGACGAACTGCTCACCAAGTCCAGGCACCGCGAAAATCTTCTCTACTACCAGAGCCCCGGTCATAATGTTTACAGTCATTGGTCCAAGGATTGTAACGATTGGTATCAATGCGTTCCTTACAGCATGTTTCACAATTGTTCCTGCTTTGGTAATTCCTTTTGCTTTAGCAAGCAGGATATAATCCGAATTAAGAATTTCGAGCATCTCAGTCCTCATGAAACGCGCAATCGTCGCAACGACCAAAACCGTCAATGCAAGGGTCGGAAGGATGGTATGTTTATACTCTCCCCATAGTGCCACAGGCAACCACTGTAATTTAACCCCGACATAATATTGAAGAAGTCCTGCAAATACGAAGGATGGAATTGAAATTCCTATTACTGCAAGTGAAGTAGACCCGTAGTCTAACCATGAATTGTGTTTTATTGCAGCGATGATTCCAATGAGCAATCCCAGGAATGTTCCTAATACCATGGCTTGGAATCCTATTAGAGCTGAAGGACCGATTCGGTCTCCTATCATGCTGGTAACTTTGCGGTTATCATATTGGAAGGATAAACCCAAATCACCTTTCGCCAGTCCAACCATATAGTTTACATACTGTTCTGGCAGTGGGTCGTTGAGACCGTATTTATCCAGGATGATTTGTTGTTGTTCCGGAGTCAGCCTTTCTGTGTTTTGAAGTGGAGATCCAGGAAGGAGCTTCATCAGAAAGAAAGTGGCGGTTGCAATTATAAGCAAAGTGATGATCATATAGACGATACGTTGAATAGAATATTTGACCATTCTTTAGCCCCCCTTTATATATATCTATTTTTACTACCAATTTAATTATAGCTAATTTCGACAAATTTTCAATTAATTTTTATTTTTTTGATAATTATCGACAATCAGTGGAAAAGGAGAGCATATGCTTTTGCATACGCTCTCCCTTTTAAGGTTTGTCGACTTGAGTTAATTACTACTCAATGTAAGCCCATTTGTATGATGCATCTGCACCAAATGAGTGACGTAACAGACCTTTAACATATGGACGCTCTAAGTAAGCAGATCCACGTTGGTAGATTGGGCTGATCGCTTGATCTTCAAAAAGGATCTTTTCAGCGTCAACCATTGCTTGCCAGCGAGCTTCCGGATCATCTAATAATTCACCTTTAGCCTGCTCGATTAACTTGTCATATTCTTTATTAGAGTAACCCATTTGGTTATGAGCACCTTCAGTGACGAACATGTCAACGAATGTCATCGGATCTGGATAGTCAGGACCCCATCCGGCGAATGAGAAGTCATATTGACCTTTAGATTCTAAATCAAGCTTTTGCTTGAACGGTTGAGCTTTAATGTTAACAGTTAAACCTTCAAGGTTTGTTTCAAGCTGTTCTTTTAAGAATTCACCGATTTTCTTAGAATTGTCAGAGTCATAGTTTAAAAGTTCTAATTCAATAGAATCTTTACCTAACTCTTCTTTTGCTTTAGCCCAGTAGTCTGCCGCTTTTTTCGCATCAAATTCACCGAAATCGCCTACCGCTTCACGGTAATCAGTTCCATCTGGACCTTTTACGAAATCTTTCGGTACTAGGTAGTACGCAGGGATAGATCCGTTGTTTAGAAGGACGTCTACCATACCTTGCTTGTCGTACCCAGCATCAATTGCTTTACGTGCATTAACATTCTTTAATACTTCGTTGCTCGTTTGGTTTAAACGAAGGAAGAATACAGAAGTTTCAGCAAGTGTCTTGAAATTTTCATCTGATTTGTATTTGTCTACAAACTCAGCTGAAAGTGTTACAACATCAGTTTTGTTTGTTTCATAAAGGTTTACACCTGTAGCAGTATCTTTAACAACGTTAAAGTTTACTTCATCAAGCTTAACTTCATCTTTTTCCCAGTAGCTGTCATTTTTCGTTAATTTGTAGCTTTGTTCATGTTTCCACTCAGATAGTGTGAATGGACCATTGTATAGTGCTGTGTCAGCTTCAAGACCGAACTTGTCGCCTTGAGACTCAACGAATTTTTGGTTTTGTGGATAGAATGTTGCGAAAGATAGTAAAGCTTTGAAGTATGGTACAGCTGTTTCAAGCTGAACTTCTAACGTTTTGTCATCTTTGGCTTTAACACCTAAGTCTTCAACTGGTACTTCACCAGCATTTACTTTAGCAGCGTTTTTGATATCGTACATGATGTACGCATACTCTGCACCAGTGTCAGGGTTTAACGCTTTTTGCCAAGCGTAAACGAAGTCGTTAGCTGTAACCGCTTCTCCGTTAGACCATTTTGCATCACGGATCTTGAACGTGTATGTTTTACCGTCTTCACTGATTTGTGGTTCTTCAGCAGCCATACCTAGTACTGCTTCATCCCCCTCACCTAAACGGTAAAGACCTTCATAAACATTGTTCATGATTTTGAATGATACTGAGTCAGTTGCCAGAGTGGAGTCCATTGATGGGATCTCAGACGCCTCCAGCAGGTTAAGTACTTGTTCTTTCTTTTCGTCAGAACCGCCCGCACCTGATCCTTCTTCACTGTCAGTCTTTTTGTCGCCGCCACAAGCCGCTAAGAAAGTACTGAGAGCCAGAAGAAGAACCAGCAAGAATGAAAACTTTTTCTTCATCTTGAAATTGACCTCCTCGTAAATCTCATATTTATTTATCTTCTAATTTTCAGAAGATTTGTTACTTATTATACATGATAGAGAAATTATTGCAATATGAATTTAACAGTTTTTTTGCTAAATTATCAGATTAGTAGGTATATTGTTGTTAAAATACTGTAATACCAACGTTTATTCTAATAATTTTAGAGAGTTCGCCCCATTACAATTGTTACAATTGTAAATTTGATAGTATTAATGCTGTTATACATAATGTCTGACATTCCACCTCTTCATATTACATTTTAGTTATAAATATTAAAATGATAGACTAAATATAAATGATAGAATTCATACTTATTTTAGCTTTCATCAATATGTATGCTCCGAGTGGATGGATGTCGGTTCTACTTATACACTTTGAGAAGAAATGAATATATATGAGTGAGGATTGAATTCTTTATTATCCTTCATGTATACTTTGGTTAAAAACACTTAAAGGAGTATTATGAAACGAATCAATCTATTTTATATAATTACATTACTTTTTTTCATTAGCGCTGTTGTGGTGGCGTCACTTCAGGAGAAAAATCCGCTTCTTTCTATTATAGACAGCTTGTTTATTATCGGGATTATTTATATGTGTCTCGGTTCCCTCCTATATATATTCGAAAATGGTTTTTTCAATGGGATCGTGTACGCAATCAAGCGATTCCGAAAGAGTACAAAGCTGGGAAAGTACACTTCAGAGTTCGATGAGCTGGACGAAACGAAGGAAGTACATGAAGAATTCAGTATCAAACGCTCCTATTCCATCACTAAGTCTTTATTGGGACTCGGTGCCGTGACTCTTGTGCTGTCCATTGTGTTGACCTATTTTCTATACACTTGAATTCTTAACCCCATTTTCATATAATGTAGTTATATGATTCGAATAATAGGCAAGGATGAAGAGTAGTACTTTTCAACATGATTTAAAGAGAGCTTGTGGCTGCTGTGAACAAGTAATCATGTGAAGAGGAATGGACTTCGTAGCTTTATTTGTGAACTAAGAGTAGCTAATAACGAGCTGACCTCACGTTAAAGAGGTCCCATGAACATCATGGACTAAGCCGGCTCATTCGAGCAACTTAGGGTGGCACCGCGGAAATGTTCCCATTCGTCCCTATCTATCATAGGACGGGTGGGTTTTTATTTTGTCTAATACTAGGAGGAAACGAAATGAAGACGATTTTTAGTGGCATTCAGCCGAGTGGAACGATCACCCTCGGCAATTATATCGGTGCAATGAAACAGTTCACCGAGCTACAGGAAGAATACAATTGTTATTTTTGTGTGGTGGATCAACATGCCATCACGGTGGCACAGGACAAAATGGAGCTGCGCAAGAATATCCGCAGTCTTGCGGCCCTTTATATCGCATGTGGGATCGATCCTGAGAAATCAACTCTATTCATTCAATCGGAAGTACCTGCACATGCTCAGGCAGGCTGGATTTTACAATGTGTAACTTATATAGGTGAGCTTGAAAGAATGACCCAATTTAAAGATAAATCCAACGGTAAGGAAGCCGTATCTGCAGGTTTATTGACGTATCCCCCTTTGATGGCGGCCGATATCCTCTTATACGGAACAGATCTCGTTCCAGTCGGCGAGGATCAGAAACAGCATCTTGAATTGGCAAGAAACCTTGCTGAGCGTTTTAACAAAAAGTATAACGATATCTTTACAGTGCCTGAGGTCCGCATCCCAAAAGTCGGCGCACGTGTCATGTCCCTTCAGGACCCGTTAAAGAAAATGAGTAAATCCGATTCAAATCAAAAGGCTTTCATTACTCTTCTCGACGATCCTAAGCAAATCGAGAAGAAAATCAAAAGTGCTGTGACCGATTCAGATGGTATCGTGAAATTCGATAAAGAAAACAAACCAGGAGTCTCAAACCTCCTCTCCATCTATTCGATTCTTGAAGGCAGTTCTATAGAAGAACTCGAACAAAAATATGAAGGTAAAGGATATGGTGATTTCAAAGGAGACTTGGCACAAGTCGTAATCAATGCCATTAAGCCGGTACAGGACCGCTACTATGAATTGATCGATTCCGAGGAATTGGATGACATCCTGGACCGGGGAGCTGAAAAGGCAAACTACGCTGCTAACAAAATGCTGAAGAAGATGGAGAAGGCCATGGGATTGGGTCGTAAAGAAAGAAAAAGAAAATGATGATAAAGACCAGTGACTCCAACTTCGTCACTGGTCTTTATATTTTTCACATACAAAAACCTCAAGCCCTATATGGGCTCAAGGTTCCCAAAAGATCAATTTACCTTTGGACGATTCTCCACTTCCCAAAGTTTCTCAAAGAATGGCTGTCCCTTTATCAAATTCTCACAAAGGGTAAGATGCTTGTCCGACCAGCCATATTGGGTTTCTTCATAGAGCATTTGCCAGATTTCTTCAAAGTCCAACTCCTGGATGGTGCGATAACGCTGTGGCGCCCATTCAGTGTACCAATAGCGGATTTCTGCAGTGTTGTTTGAACTGTGAAGCTGATCGAGTGCCATGAATAGCAGTTGCTTTAACTGCCTCTCTTTTCTCGTCAATCCACTCATCATATACGGACTTGGGGACAGGATATGATAGGCATCTTCCCTATTAGATTCCGGTTGAATGGTGTACTGCACCGTTTCATGACTTTCCACCATTTCATAAACCAATTGTTCCTGTCTCGGTATTAGCCTGCTTTTCCTTATCGGGACAGTATATCCGATAGTGTCCACGGCAAGTATCCCCGTACCGTCTGTCACGATAAAGCAATAATCCAATTGTATCCGTTCGTGGTTTTTACGTAAGTATGCTTTCTGATAGACATTGCTGAGCAGCTGTTGAGGTAACTCTGATAAATCATTCTCGATGTAATGAAACAGTGCCTTGTCCACTTTAATCAGAGGAACCTGATCTAATAATTCGATAACGTCCTCTTTTCTCCACTCATGAAAATGACAGACATTGTAGCCATTTTCTTCGCCTTCGAACCAATTTACCCATACATCATGAAGATATAACATGATTGACCCCTCGCTTTGCTTCAATCTTATTTGTCAATCAGTATAGGCTAATCCGTGTAAATTTATTCCTATTGAACAGGGCTTTTATAGATAGTCATTATTTTTTCTTCGGGGTATATAAATCGAGAGCGTAATGATGAGGATTCCTAATAGGAAAAAATAACATTCGATTCGGGTGGATACGAAAAATATATAGTCAATAAAAGTCATTCCCGTAGTGAGCAGATTCAAATACATAATCAGGCTAACCCCACCTGAAACGGCCAGTCCAAATCCAATAAAGAGCCCAAACAATTGTACCACCATACTTTCCGCCTCTATCCCTCGCCATTAGATCATGGAACTTGTCCATGCTTACTATAGTTTATGAAAGGGCAGATAAGATATGACGAAATGAAAGATCTGTTTTCTGATCAGTCCTTTAACTGCCGATGATCAGATCTTAAGGAATAAATGTGGAGGAGGGAACCCCCATAAGGGTGTTGGTAGAGGAAACCCGTTTCTTTCCATATTGATCAACCAATTTATAACCGGACGCATACCCGAGCATTTTAGGATAAGCTTTCTGTCCAAGAAGCAGCTGATCATGAAGTGGATTGCTCCGTTTTATATCCAGATTTGGCTGAATCCATTTTTCATAGTACTTGGAGAGTTCTTTTTGTTCATATACTTTTGTCCATGGTGCTACATACTTTTCTCCACAGTATTCTTTAACTGCATTTTCAGCCAGCCCTTCAAAGATTATGGAGTCAAGGAGTGTGTACTCTTCATCTTTTTTATTTAATCGCTTCATCCTTACACAATGATGGTACTCATGTACAAATAGGGCTTCGTATTCTTTCGGATCCTCTTGGTCTGTGACAAAAAAGAATATTTCATCCTTAAAACACACACCTGATTTTTTCATTGATGATTGGAACATCCCTCTCTTTTCCTGTACGGGGAATAGATAGATAGGCACGCTCGGACCATTCCATTTCCGCTTATATTTTTTTTCAAAGAGAGCAAAACGTTCCCATAGCTTCTTTTCTTTCATCTTTTCATAAGTATCTGATGCGAGACGAGGAGAGCGATACATCCCGTGCTTCATAAGGTACTGATAGAACGATTGTTGATCTTCCCTGCCATTTTTTGTTTTCTTTAGAAGATCCAAAGGGTTATCGATCCATTCAGCCAGCCAATCATCTGTAGGAACAACGGCCACTTTCATCCCTCTTTCTTTGCTTTTTAACATGTATATGTAAGAAAAGAAGGATTCACAACAAAAAGAGCCTGTTACACGTAGCAGGCTCTTCCTCTCTTTATTACCTTTGATATTTTTTGAATACGATGGTCGCATTGTGACCACCGAAGCCAAGTGAGTTACTCATGGCTACATTTACTTCTTGTTTTCTTGCTTCGTTGGCCACATAGTCAAGGTCACAATCAGGATCTGGTGTTTCAATGTTGATTGTAGGAGGCAATACACTGTCTTTCATGGCAAGGACTGTGAAGATCGCTTCCACCCCTCCCGCAGCGCCAAGAAGGTGACCAGTCATGGATTTCGTCGAGCTCATGGCGAGTTTATACGCATGCTCACCGAATACTTCCTTCACAGCCATCGTTTCGTATTTGTCATTATAAGGAGTACTTGTTCCGTGAGCATTGATGTAATCCATTTGTTCAGGAAGGATTCCACCATCTTCAAGTGCCATTTTCATTGCTCTGGCTCCGCCTTCTCCAGCAGGTGCCGGGGCAGTGATATGATAGGCATCTCCGGTACATCCGTACCCGACGATTTCAGCATAGATCGGCGCACCGCGTTTTATGGCATGCTCGAGCTCTTCCAGGACGACGATGCCCGCTCCTTCCCCCATTACGAACCCATCACGGTTTGCATCGAATGGTCTTGAAGCTTTTTCAGGATCTTCGTTTGTAGAAAGAGCTGTGTTTGCACAGAATCCAGCAACCGACATTTTCGTGATTGGTGCCTCGGCTCCACCTGAAACCATTACGTCGGCGTCACCGCGCTGAATGACTTTAAATGCATCTCCAATGGAATTTGTACCTGTTGCACATGCTGTTACGGTACAAGAGTTGAACCCTTTCGCTCCCAGCATAATGGACACTTGTCCTGCAGCCATATCAGGAATGATCATCGGTACGAAGAATGGGCTTACCCTGCGGTATCCACGTTTTTGGAATGTTTCGTATTGTTGTTCGAATGTTTCCATGCCGCCGATTCCTGAACCGATCCATACTCCCACCCGGTGAGCATTTTCATCTGTGATGGAAAGTTTCGAGTCTTTAACGGCCATTTGCGAAGCGGCAATGGCATAGTGAGTAAAGCGGTCCATCTTTCTTGCTTCTTTTCTTTCCACCCCGAAATCTTCTATGTTGAAGTCCTTTAATTCCGCTGCCACTTTCGCAGGATACTCATCTGCATTTAAGCGGGTTAAAGGCCCGACACCCGTTTTTCCGGCTAAAATATTTGACCACGTTGATTCAACATCATTACCTAATGGCGTGACGCTTCCCAAGCCCGTCACGACTACACGTTTCTTATTCATTGAAAGAACATCTCCTTTATCTGCAAGTTGTAGCTAGCATTATTTCCTATTATTTACCCCAGCGCATGATAATTGCGCCCCATGTTAAACCGCCACCGAAACCTACCATGACGACGACATCGTTATCCTTCACTCTTCCCGCTTCCAGATCTTCAATTAATGAAACTGGTATGGAAGCGGCTGATGTATTTCCGTATTTGTTTACGGTTTTGGACATCTTTTCTACCGGTAATTCCAGTCGCTGTCTTGCTGCTTCCATGATCCGGATATTCGCCTGGTGAGGAATAAGGAAATCAACGTCTTCTTTTTTCAACCCGGCTTTTTCAATGACATTGATGCTTGATTCACCCATTTGACGTACAGCGAACTTAAATACTTCCCGGCCATTCATGATTAACTTATCTTCTTGATACAAATGTTTCGCGCCTGATCCATCAGACCCCAATTCAAAGGCAAGGATTCCTTTACCGTCCGGAACCCGTCCAAGTACCGCGGCACCTGCAGCGTCACCGAATAAAACGGCCGTATTGCGGTCTTCCCAGTCTGTGATCTTGGATAATTTCTCTACGCCAACGACAAGTACATGCTTGTAAGCACCATTATCAATAAACTGCTTTGCCGTAATCATACCATACATAAATCCCGCACACGCAGCACTGATATCCATGGCCGCAGCCTTCTTTGCACCAAGGCGCTCTTGAAGGAGGCAGGCAACTGAAGGGAACGGATAATCAGGTGTTACCGTGGCCACCATGATTAAATCGATATCTTCAGGAGTGATTCCGGCATCATTAATGGCTTTTTTTGCGGCTTCATATGCCATATCGGAGGTATTTGTCTCATCATTTGCTATTCTTCTTTCTTCTATGCCTGTTCTTGTCCGGATCCATTCATCAGAGGTATCCACCATTTTCTCAAGGTCGGCGTTTGTCAAAATCTTTTCAGGAAGATAACGTCCAATTCCAATAATACCTGTATTCATACTGGTATTCCCTACTTTCGTTTAGTATTTTTTCCTATACAATAAGTTTATTATCAATTATTATGACTTGGTACTAATTTTATCGAAGATTTCTACATTCTGCAATTATTTTTTACTTCTTCTTCTTTTCTACACGTTTGACCATACTCATACAACCTTCCCTAACATAGGATGTTCCATAGGCCGAGGGGGGGTGAGAATGTGTCTGAAGAAAGAAAGCAACACCCGTTTGATCGGATGATGTATGGAAGAGGGGGGAAAAAGATAGAAGATTCTCCTTCTCGGGAAGAACAAAATTCGACGGGTGAAGGTGAATCATTACTTGACGGGGTTCATTCCATTATGAATTCCCTTGATGAATTAAGGCCGCTTTACAAGAAAATCATCCCCTTTCTAAATCAATGGAATAGTAAATAAACCTAGCTGTTTGCAGCTTTAGAAGAGCAGTATAAAAAGGACGGGTCACCCGAATATTCGGGTGACCCGTCCTTGTAAATCTATTCCTTATGTAAGGCGTCCTGTTTCCCTAATTCATAAGCCTCACTCATAACCTGAGTGAATAACGTCATGAATGGCTGTAACATCTCAGGTGAGAACTCAACCCCCGCTTGATCCAGCTGTTCTTTGGCTTGTGGGAAGTATTTCATGGCAATCTGCATAAATTCCATTGTCTTGTCTTGGTTCATTGCTTCGATTCCTTTCCATTTGGCAATTTGCCAGTTTCGATATAGTTCTTTATGTGCTGCTTCATTTCAGCTTGAAAATCTTTAGGGATGACGGGACTGAATTTACCCATGGAGATGACACCGTCTTCGAAATCAAATTCCAGGTTACCTGATTCAAGCTTGTCCCCTGCATACCTTTCTGCAACGATTTCATACAACTTATCAGCATGCTGAACAGTGCTTGTCAGTACCGTGGATTCCCCGAGATCCGATTGATCGGATACATATCCGATGGCATAAAGCCCCTTTTCCTTCAGCTTTTCGATTACAGCTACATTATATCCGTCACCGGCAGGATACACAACATCGACATCCTCTTTTATTAAACGGTCCAACTCCTCGAGAGCTGCAGCTTGATCATCCCAGTGATTGATATACTTTACATGTAGTTCTGTATCTCTATTTTGGTATTTCGCTCCATCTATAAAGCCCTGAACCTCCGGCTGCCAATCAAAGGCGGCAATCACACCGATCTTATTCGTCTGTGAGTGAAAGGCTGCTGTCATACCTCCAAAGAACCCCATTGCGTATCCCTTGAATTGGAGACTTGTCGTATTTCTTTCAGTGGCATTGCCGTTAAAGCTGACAAAATGAATGTCGGGATGATCCCCGGACAAGTTGTTAAAAACTTCAGCATACTCACTTCCGTGACCAAACACTAAAGTAACCCCTTTTTCGTCATACTCCCCTACTGCTTGCTGGATTGATGTATCATTCTTCATACCCTCTTTATAGAAGACATCTGCATTATAATCGGATTGTATTTTTAGTAGACCTTTGTATCCTTTTGTTCCCCATACACCATCGTTCACTGCCTCTGGAACCAGTAGACCAACTTTTTCTATTTCTACGTTGTTTCCTCGTGAACAACCACTAAGTCCAATCAGAACAATCAAGAAAAACGCGAAAAATTTCTTCCTCATATGCAGCAACTCCTTTAAAGCCCGTGCAGCATCTATAAAAAGCACAATAGAAAATTATTACATCATCTTTATTTTACCCTCACTCTCATCCACATGAAAAGAAAAATTTTTTCTCATTCCCGGATTTCATTCATTTTCAATTCCTTCCGCTGCTGCTCAATGATGCTTTTATGGGACTTAGACGGTCTGACAATAATCTCTTTGCCCCTTGATCCCGCACGCGGGGATGCGGGTGAAAAGGTCTTCTCGGTTACATATGAAAGAGCTTCAGACCAACTTTGATCTGATAATGATTTTAATGTGAATCGTTCTTTCTTGGTTGATAGTTTGACGATCGTTTTGGCTGCATCTTTCACAAATATTGCACCTGAAGGATCATCCACATAGTCCGAGATCTCTTTTCTCCCTGTTAAAAGCTGTGCAAATAGAAAATGCTCGGGTTGGTGGATTCCATATAATGTAGGAAGGTGAAAGGTGGCTCCATCTGACCCAACGTCCCTTACCTCAAACTCATTCGAATAAATCCGGACCATATGGGGGGGGTGGTCCATTTTTATCAGTAGTCCATCCACTTCTGTCAGGAACTCTAGTTTCCTCCCTCTAACTCCATCGTAATAAGGAAGGAAAACATAGCACCCGGATTGGACGTTCTTATCCCAATCACTATAGGGTACGTACTCAAGGTTTGCATTCCTTCCAATCTCCATCCATTTATCCATTAACACTGTCTTCTCATCGACAGCGGTAACAGTATATCCTTTTTCCAGCAGAGCATGACAGAGCTCAAAGGCCAGAAATTGTTGAGCAGCAAAGACGAATGCATGATCCAAGTCAATCACTCCAATATTTTAGTTATAGCTCACCCTCATGTAAGGAGAAGTAAGTGGCGAATTTCCTTCCAAGTGTTTCCCGCTTTTCAGGAAGTACAATGAACAGGTCTGTAGGGGTTCGTGTTTGTAACCGCTCCGTATATATATCTTTTATGAGAGAGAATTGATTTTTATAACGGTTAAGAGTCATTGACTGAACGATATAAAGTGGGATGGACATTGCCTTGAATAATTCGTAGTCCCGGGATTGTTGTAGGATGAAGGCTTCACACTCCTCCTCCCTTACCTTCAATACCTGGGATAGCTCATTTATCACTTTTTTATAAAAGAATTTCTGTTCTTTTTCTTGTTCCAGATGATCGAATAATGATACACAGGGTGAGAGCATGATAGCACTTCTAATGTCGTTTTCCAATTTCGAATACAATCTCTTTAAAACTAATGCTCCCATCCCTTCAGCCAGAATGTGAATTTTTCCGTTGATGATTTCATTTCGCTTCACATGTTGATAAAGACGCCTGGCCAGTTGGACGGCTTGATCGCTACCCCAGTTCGCTCCATAAAGATTACTATAATACACAATATACCCTTTGGAAGTCAGTTCTTGAATCCACTTATACCGTGCCTCATGCTGAACCCAAAAGCTACTTTTCCCATCTACGTAGTGATGAGAATCCCCTATGATCATTACAGCGAATCCGTTCGGGCGTTCAGGATAATGAATCATGCACCACTCTTGCTCTAATTGAAACAATCGCTGATACAACATTCAAATTTCTCCTTTTACATAGTAAGTCTTTATAGTTTATGTAAGCAACGCGTAAAGGTAAGGGAGATAGCCCATTGATAACCTATTATTTATAAATCCGTTCTGATGACAGGGGTTACATTTCACAGATTCGCCATTTATTAATTGATTCAGCTATGGTAAGATATAAAAGATTGAAATGGGTTACAACATACAAAGACTTTAGTTGATTACATAGGAATGAGGTGACTTGACGTGAGATTTTTCTGGATGTTCTTCTGGGCTTTTGCATTGTCTGAAATGTTGACTTACGTTGTGAGCTCTATGAATGGAATTGAATTCCATTTTCAAACAGGATTGATTCTTACCGTTTGTTTCTCGGTGTTGGTATTCCTGATCACGCTTGTTATACCAAACGAGCCTGTTGAAAACCATTAAGAAAAGCAGCCATATTCGGCTGCTTTTTTTAAATGGTTTCATAATAGGTCGGTTAAAGTAGCAAATGCTGGTTGATTTTATAGAATGAAGATGAATACGATCATTTGTGGGAAAAGTCTTAATGAATCAATAATCCGTCTTTCCCTGCATCAATCTTGATGCTCTCTCCTGATCGTATGTTTCCGGCAATCAGTTCCCGTGCGAGTTTCGTCTCGATTTCCCTTTGCAGGTATCGTTTTAAAGGACGTGCCCCATAAACAGGGTCATAGGCCGATTGGGCGATAAATTCTTTTGCCTTTTCTGTCAGGGAAATGGTGATATTCTGATCCTCTACCCGATGTTGAAGATTTTCTATCAGCTTATCGATGATCCCTTTAATATTTTCAATACTCAACGGCTTGAACAGGATGATGTCATCCACCCGGTTGAGGAATTCAGGCCGGAATGAAGTTCGGAGCTGCCCCATCACCAGGTCCTTCGTTTCAGAATTAATCTCTTCTTCCCCCATGTTACGCTCCAAGAGATGATTAGAGCCTATATTGGATGTCATGATGATCACGGTATTTTTGCAGTCAATCGTTCTGCCTTGTGAATCAGTGATACGACCGTCATCGAGCATCTGCAGAAGAATATTGAATACTTCCGGATGTGCTTTTTCGATTTCATCCAGCAAAATGACAGAATAAGGCTTACGCCTGATTGCTTCTGTCAGCTGACCTCCTTCTTCATAGCCTACATAACCCGGAGGTGCACCGATCAACCGGGAAACCGCATGTTTCTCCATGTATTCAGACATATCAATACGGATCATCTGCTCCTCACTATCAAACAACGTTTGAGCAAGGGTCTTAGCAAGCTCCGTCTTCCCTACCCCTGTTGGACCTAAGAAAATAAATGAACCAATCGGTCTGTTCGGATCCTTGATCCCTGCCCTTGCCCGGATGACCGCGTCGCTGACCAGTTGGACTGCCTCATCCTGTCCGATCACCCGCTCATGAAGGATGCTATCTAGCTTCAACAACTTCTCCCTTTCCCCTTCTACAAGCTTCGTCACAGGGATACCGGTCCATCTGGCCACAATGTTGGCCACTTCCTCTTCTGTCACCTCTTCCCGCAAGAGACGCCCTTCCTGTTCTTTCATCGTTTCCTGTTCTACTCTTTGGAGTTCTTTTTCCATTGCCGGAATCCGCCCGTGCCTGAGCTCGGCGGCTTTATTCAAATCATAATCACTTTCGGCTTCTTCTAACAGGCGACGAAGTTTTTCAAGTTCTTCCCGCTTCTCCTGAACGACTGCGATACTTTCTTTTTCCTGTTGCCATTTTAATGTCATGCTATTCGCTTTTTCCTTTAAATTGCTTAGGTCTTCCCGGATGCGGTCAAGACGTTCAAGACTTGCAGCATCCTTCTCTTTATTCAATGCTGCTTCCTCAATTTCGAGCTGCATCACTCTACGAGTCACCTCATCCAGCTCTGAAGGCATCGAGTCTATTTCGGTCCGGATCATCGCACATGCCTCATCGATCAAGTCGATCGCTTTGTCCGGTAGGAAACGGTCAGATATATAGCGGTCGGAGAGTCTGGACGCAGCCACGATGGCACGGTCATGAATATTGACCCCATGATGGATTTCAAACCTCTCCTTTAAGCCCCTCAAGATAGAAATCGTATCTTCTACATCCGGCTCCTGAACAAGGACTTGTTGAAAGCGCCTTTCCAAGGCGGGATCCTTTTCGATATATTTCCTGTATTCATTGAGGGTGGTTGCCCCTATACAATGGAGTTCTCCCCTTGCAAGCATCGGTTTCAGGATGTTCCCTGCATCCATGGCTCCTTCCGTTTTTCCTGCTCCGACAATGGTATGAAGCTCATCAATGAAAAGAAGGATGCGTCCTTCACTCTTTTTGACCTCTTGCAGTACTGCCTTCAAACGCTCCTCAAATTCACCCCTGAACTTGGCTCCCGCCACTAATGAGCTCATATCCAATTCGAAAATGGTCTTATCTTTCAACCCTTCCGGAACGTCCTTTCTGACAATTCTTTGTGCAAGACCTTCTACGATGGCCGTCTTTCCAACACCAGGCTCACCGATGAGGACAGGATTATTCTTGGTTTTCCGCGAAAGGATACGTATGACATGACGAATTTCACTATCCCTTCCGATCACCGGATCGATCCTTCCTGAACGGACCTCTGCCACAAGATCTCTTCCGTATTTCTTTAAAGCTTCGTACTTCACTTCGGGATTTTGTGTCGTCACCCTGCTCCCCCCTCTAATTTCTTCAATGATTTCGATTAATTCTTTTTCAAGTATTTCATGTTTTATCAAGTACGTTGTAATGGGATGATTCTTCTGTTTCCATAAGGACAGGACAAGATGTTCGATAGAGATATAGTCATCTCCCCACTTTTTCTTCAGATGCTCACTGTCCTGCAACAGTTGATGAATATCCCTGGAGAAAAACTGACCATACTGTATACCCTCACCTTCTACAGAAGGAATATCGCTCAATTTCTCATCGATCCACTCCACCATGCCCCGAACGCTTAGCCCAGCCCGGTCATATATATTACCGAGTAAGCTGTCTTCCGACATTAACATGGACTTCCACAAATGAAGGATGCCGACATCAGTATGTAGTTTTTCTTTGGCCGATTGCCCCGCCGAAACCAACCCTTCTTGAATACTGTGAGTCATATTATCAAAGTTCATCGTTCTCCACCTCTTTTGACCTTTATTGACCTTAAAGACATTATATCGGTTCCTGCGGAAAAAAGGAAAGAAAAAGGAACAAGGAAGCCTCACTGATTAAGGAGCATCCTTGTTCCTGACTGTTATGGTTTTCTCATATACGACCAAAGACGATTATGATTGGAGTTCTCAGGAAACCTGTCCCCTGCTTTCAAACGCAGTTTTTGCGGATTTTTTACCATGCTTCCGGTTTCACCGATTTCTATATACTCACCATTATTCGGTGCTTTTTCCCCGGCCCTGAATTGTCGTGACTGTCCCATTATTACCCCTCCTTTTTCGAAGCGATGCTTCTATCCTATTTTTCTACAAGCCGGTTCTTTCATGCATGCCAGATGAAGGATAAATATGATAAACACGTTACGGTTCGGTTAACATTGGGAAAAAGGGCTTTACAGTCTTTCACTTTATGGTGTTAAATTAAAAAATGTGGAGAATAAAAGCTTGGAGGATATACAATGGATTTTTATCTGATCATGAAATACTTATTTTTAGGGATTTTTCAAGGTTTTACTGAACCTATTCCGATTTCATCGAGTGGACATCTGCTGCTCGCTCAACATTTTCTTGACATCAAAGATGCTACCCTGACGTTCGAAATGCTTGTCAATACTGCTTCATTGCTTGCTGTACTCATTATTTACCGTGAAGATATCATGCGTTTGATCGTAAATGGATTGGGCTATTTCAAACATAAAACACCTGAAACGAAGCGTGATTTTCATTTCATTGTCTACTTACTGATCGGGACAATCCCTGCAGGGGTAATTGGTGTATTATTCGGTGATGTTATCGAGAAGCATTTAACAGGTATTTATACTGTAGGAATTACTCTGATCATAACAGGGATCGCCCTTTGGTTAATCCGTAACCTTAGAGGGAGAAAGAATGATGGGGACTTAAATGTAAAAGATGCCATTGTCATCGGTCTTGCACAGGCGGTAGCCCTCATCCCAGGAATCAGTCGTTCAGGCGCAACCATCGTTGCTGCCATGGCTAGTGGAATGAAAGCAGAAACAGCTTTACGTTTCTCATTCCTTCTTTACATTCCTGTAAGTGTAGGGGTCATGGTATTCGGAATCAGTGATCTGATGAATGATCCGAATTTAGCAACCATGGCGGTTCCCTACATTGTCGCATTCATAGCATCATTGATTGCTTCCTACTTCTCCCTTAAGTGGTTCATGAATATCATGGCTAAAGGGAACTTGAAATACTTTGCCATTTATTGTGCTGTTGTCGGAGCAGCCGTCCTTCTTTTTGCTTAAGCCTCTTCTATCCATCCGGTGCCTTTGATAAAATATGTTATAAGACATTACGATGGAAATGATGTGATTTCATGAATGAAAATCTTGAAATTCCTAGTGGGATAAAGCAATTATTTATTGAGAAAAACAACGTGAGAATCGTGAAAAAAGGACGTTTCCTGTTTCAGGAAGGAAAATCGGCTCACGAGCTATATTTAATCAAACGAGGCCGCGTTCAAATCAGTAAAGTCATTCCTGATGGACGCGAGTTATCCCTCCGCATCTGTACAAATGATGATGTCATCGGGGAGTTAACGTTATTTTGCAAGGAAGCCACCTACATGCTCAGTGCGAAGGTGCTTGAGAATTCGGAGATTTTTGTATTAGGGAAGGAAATCTTCGAAGAGAAGCTTTCAGGGAACGGTGATCTGACGATTACATGGTTGAAATGGATTCAACACCAAAACCGACAGAATCAGACCAAATTCCGCGACCTGATTCTACATGGCAAAAAAGGTGCCCTATACTCTACCCTGATCCGTTTGACCAACAGTTATGGTAAATCCTTGGAAAATGGTGTCCTGATTGATTTACCATTGACGAATCAGGAATTGGCCAACTTTTGTGGTTCATCCAGGGAAGTCGTGAACAGACTGCTTAGTGACTTGAAGAAAGAAGGCGTGCTTGTTGTGGATAAGGGATATATCATTGTGTTGGATCTGAATCATCTGAAAGATGAAATCGACTGTGAAAATTGTCCCGTTTCCATCTGCCGTATCAATTAGAAGAGCTAAGTAAAATCCCCATGGAGCAATAATTGAATTGCCCCATGGGGATTTTATAAATATTTGCAATTAACGAATGCCTAATGCAATCTTCGCATATCTTGACATATTGTCTTTGCTCCATGGTGGATTCCAAACGATGTCTACTTCAGTTTCTTTGACTTCGGGAATATCCCTAAGTGCCGTTTTCACTTGATCGACGATGGTTCCTGCAAGCGGGCACCCCATTGACGTCAATGTCATGGTGACCGTTGCCTTCCCTTCTTCATCCAGATCAACATCATATACTAAACCTAAATTAACAATGTCTATTCCTAATTCAGGGTCGACAACCTGTTCCAATGCACCCATCATATTATCTTTAAGGTCCTGATCCATGCTAATCACTCCTTTATGCTTGTCTTTTATCCATTTTCACTACTCATCTTAACAAATAAACAGGTATAAAACAAAAGGTTAAGCTGATAGATGCTTACTAAACCACTCGACGAGTCGTAACACTCCGTCCCGCGACACCTTATGATCAGCTCTCTCATCTTCTATAAAGAGCAAATGGTCTTCATTCTTTTCATAATAAGGTAAAATCCTTTCATAGAATTCCCGGGTCAGATGGAACGGTACAACTTTGTCCCGTTTCCCATGCCAGAACATGAGTGGTCTGCCGGCAAGCTTTTCAGGTTGAAGGCTTAAATCGTAGCGTGCAAGTTCTTTCATCATCTGATCAATTTCCTCTTCGCTGAAAGGTATTTCATATCCTGAAGATTCTACTTGAGACAGCTGTGCCTGTGCAAACTTTACATATGTAGGATTACCCATCAATGAAACGGCAGTGGATATCCAATGATATTGTGTCATGGCACCTAATGTCACGATCCCTCCCATGGATGTACCGGCGACTCCGATTCCATTCGGAAGGATGAGGGCTTTTTCTTCAAAGTATCCTTTTAAGATCGATAATTCATGAATCGTATTTAAGACAATCTTCCAAAAGTCTTCTCCTAATTGATATTCGGATTTCCCAGTTGACCGTTCTCCATGCTCTAAGCAATCGGGAAGGATCACCCTGAATCCTCTCTCCGCAAGAAGATAGGCGTAGTGAAGATTATGCTCTTTCGCACTCGTGAAGCCATGAATGAAGAAGCATGTGGGTAGCGGTTTATCTATATTCTCTTCCTTTACAAGATGAAGAAATGGGATGTTCTGAAAATTTGAACTATCGACTAGAATCATGTTTGTCCTCCCCCTCCTGACTGCATTTCACTTTACTATGATATCCTAGATTTGGTAGTATGTATAATATTTAAATCGTAAGCGTTTGTAAACATTCGTTAAAGCCAATAAGCAGGATATAGACAACGTTCAAGCTGTCACGATACACTAGAGTAGCCTTAAACCAATAAGATTGGGGATTTGAATTGATGAACTCACAAGAAAAACATCTGATTGTTCTGGATCTCGACGGAACATTATTAACCGATGAGAAGATAATCTCATCCAAAACCCACGATATACTGAAAAAAGCACGCCTTAAAGGACACGAAGTGATGATTGCAACGGGAAGGCCTTTTCGCGCGAGTGAATTGTACTATCAACAATTGCAGCTTGAAACCCCCATCGTTAACTTCAACGGTGCTTTTGTGCATCACCCATCCGATCCATCGTGGGGACTATACCATGAACCGATGGATTTAAAAGTGGCGAAACAGATTATCGATGCCTGTGAAGAGTTTAAGTTTCGCAACATTGTTGCAGAAGTGATGGATGATGTTTATCTCCACTATCATGATGAAAAGATCATTGATGTCTTTATGATGGGGAATCCATCCATTTCTACAGGCGATATTCGCAATGTACTGTCAGATCACCCCACCTCCATGCTCATCCATGCTGAGGAAGAAGACGTTGCAGAGATTCGTGCACATTTAGATGATGTCCATGCTGAATTAATCGACCATCGCCGCTGGGCTGCGCCATGGCATATCATAGAAATCGTTAAAACAGGTTTGAATAAAGCGGTGGGCATTGACCGTGTAGCTTCCTCTTTAAACATCCCAAAAGAAAGAATCATCGCATTCGGGGATGAAGACAATGATCTTGAAATGCTTGAATACGCCGGGACTGGCGTTGCCATGGGGAATGCCATTGATCCCCTGAAAGATATCGCAAATGAAGTGACTCTTTCAAATGAAGACGATGGCATCGGACGCTATTTACAAAAACGCTTCGACCTCTAAACAATTGGAAGCGGTGGGTATATCTTCTTACTGTATGATTCCTTCTCAAAAGCCATACTAGTAAAGAACGCAACGCTGCGTTCCAACTTGCAAAAGGGGTGGTAGTAATGGGTAGAAATAAATCAAAACGATTTGTACAACAAGGTAAAATTGCTGTATCAAAACATGATGAGCGAATCCCGTATCATCTCACATATGCTGAAGCCGAGGCGAAGAAGCTTGCTTCCAACGAATCAGGAGGGCTTGAATAATGAGCAATCCATTATTTCAACAAGCTCGTACGGCTGTCTCTTCTGCTAAGAAGGCTTGCAGTTCAGGAGAAGATGCTCACATGTCCATTGATAAAGCAAAGAATGCTTTGTCTTCTGCTTACGCAAACTCGAATGTTGAAGAACAACACCAACTTCATGCTCTTCAAGATGAGTTAAACCGCCTATCATAATGAAGGTCAAGACAGGGTTGCCCTCTTTGGACAACCCTGTTTTTATGGAATGGCAATCACAAAGGGATGAACAATCTTCCCATCTCCCGCATCCCGCTCATACAAGCTCACGATCAGATTATCGTTTTTCCCTTTCACCTGGTTAAGAATAATGGTAAAGTCTGACCAATTAGGTGCTTCTTTATTCACCTTTTGAAACGTTTCTGGTATTAGTACTCTATGTCCATCTTCAACGGAATAATAGAAACTTCCATTTGATACACGGGCTTGTCCGCTCACGGTATAGACCCCTTTAATCTCTCGAATCTTCACATTTCTGAAAGAGGGATTTTCTTCAGGTATTTGAAAAGAAGCCGTAGCACGTAAGGGATGATTGAAACCATTCATATCTTCTCCCATTAGCACCGCTTCAATTGTATAGTCACCCGCAGGCGCGCGGTTCCCTCCATGAACATAATCCCAACTTTCTTTCAAAATCTTAGTGCCTCTCCGTTTCAACTCGGTGGTCTGTAAAGCCTGTAAAAATGATTTCCCTTCACTGTATCGGTAAACCACTTTTCCCTTCTCATTTTTAATTGTAAATTCAAACATTTGACTCGTGGGGAATGTGATGTTCATGTCTCGTTCGCTATTGTTGTAAAGAAGCAGTTGTATCTCGACTCCTTCTTCTCCAGGAAGTGCATCTACTGAAAAAATCAAAGGTACTCTCCCGGCACCGACGGTCAGGGAGGAAGACATAAACAGGATGGAGCAGATAAGTATATACAGTATGGCTTTCAAGGTGATGCCCCTTTCTATCTAGGATCACCTTTAGTATTTGTTAAACATGAGAATTTAATCTTTTCTAAAGAATCCAAATATCCCGGTGGTTTGGACAATATTCGTAAATGCATTGGGATCTACGTCCTTTATGGTATGTTCAAGCTCATATAATTCATACCTTGAAATGACGATGATTAACATTTCTTTATCCTCACCAGAAAATGCCCCTTTGGCAGGTAAAGTGGTGATTCCCCTCACCAGCTTGGAATGAATGGCTTCCCTCAATTCATTTGATTTCTTCGTGACGATCATGGCCGTTAGCTTCTCGTGGCGGGTATGGATGGCATCAATCACTCGTGTAGAGGCATATAAAGTGACTAACGTATACAATGCTTTTTCCCATCCGTAAAGGAAGCCTGCAGACGTGATGATAACGGTATTCATCAAGAAGAAATAGGACCCGACAGGCTTATCTTTCATTCTGGAGAGGATCATGGCGATAATGTCCATTCCCCCGGTGGATGCCCCCCATTTCAACGTGATCCCTACACCAATCGCCGCAATCACCCCACCAAATACCGCATTAAGGAGAATATCCGGTGATAATTTAATGACTGGTATCACTTCTAGGAAAAAGGAGGTCAAAAATACCGAAATAAAGCTATAAACAGTAAAGGAACGGCCCACCTTCAGCCATCCCAGAATGGTTACCGGAATATTAAGGATGAAAAGTAATATACCTGTTGAAATATTGAACGGTGCAAATTCCTTCAGTAGGCTTGACAGCAACTGGGCGAGTCCAGTAAAGCCGCTGGCATAAACGTTTGCTGGTATAAGAAAGAAATTCATGGCAATGGCCCCTAACAGGGATCCGACCAACACTACGACAAATTTCTTAGCTTCCAGCTGAACATGGTTTCTGGACATACACATACCTCCTAATATCTTGTTGTTAGTTTCTATGTTCCACATTATATCTTAACTAAACTCCCCCTGCTAATCATCTTTTTCTTTCAAATTCATGTTTAATCGATTGTTATTTTCATCAAAAGTAGCTAGACTGAAACTATAAGACCAGTCAAAGGATGATGAGGATGACAGTTAAATTATTTGCCGATAGTGCAAGCGATCTTCCAGCTGCCTATTTCAAGGAACACAACATAGAGCTTCTACCCCTTAAAGTACATATAGATGGTCAAGATTACGAGGACTTGATCACTATTGAACCCGAAACGGTGTTCAGCAAAATCAGGAAAGGATATATGCCTAAAACGTCTCAAGTATCACCCGACCTTTTCTTAAAAAAGTTCACTGAGCTTGCAGAATCAAATCAATCAGGCATATACGTAGCTTTCTCCTCCCAACTTTCAGGGACGTATCAAACCGCTGTAATGATCCGCGACCAGGTAAAAGAGGAGTACCCGGATATCGACTTGACAATCATTGACTCAAAATGCGCCTCACTTGGCTACGGTTTGGTTGTCATGAAAGCTGCTGAACTTCTCCAGAATGGTGGAACCAAGGAGGAAATCATACAAGCCTCAAGGTTCAACTCTGAACACATGGAACACCTGTTTACCGTAGAAGATTTAGAATATCTCGCAAAAGGAGGCCGCGTTTCAAAAGCTTCTGCCTTTCTCGGAGGGCTGTTGAACATCAAACCTCTTCTGCATGTGGAAGATGGAAAGCTCGTCCCGATTGAAAAAATGCGCGGAAAAAAGAAACTTCTTAAACGCATTCTTGAATTGATGGAAGAGCGCGGAGAAGACCTTTCCAATCAGGTCATCGCCATCAGTCACGGTGATGACAAAGAACTCGCTCTGGAAATGAAACAACTGATTCAGGAAAAATTCTCACCGAAAGATGTCTATATCAGTATTATCGGGTGTGCGATAGGATCTCATACAGGAACAGGAACCTTAGCCATATTTTTCCTGAACCGATGCTCATAAACTCCCCTCCTACTCCTCATACTAAAGAGGAGATCTAATATGGAAGGGAGTATCACCATGTCACATACATCTGATAATGAAAAAAAGGCAAGAGACAACAACGCCCTGCGCCAGGAGAAGAATAAAATCAAAGAAGTGAACCGAAAAGCAGGAAAAAATCAATACTCTAAGAAGACGGACCATCTGTAAGGGATGGACTGGAAGAAGGCACGGGCTCTTTCATGAGGCCGTGCTTTTTTTATTTTAGGCTATTTTCGTAAACATTGTTGCTTTCGGATGTAGCGAGTGGCGGTTGATTGCAGCGAGTGGTGCTCGCTTTCCGCGGGGCTGGCGGTGAGCCTCCTCGGCTGACGAAAAGTTTGACTATCACAAAGAAAATGAGGAGATTGCGTATGCCAGTTCTTTTTCATTCGTTGCAGTGACTGTTTTTATTTCATAGTCCTTTACTCTTATTAAACTGATGATCACATACCATTTTGCTCTGTCAACTACTTACTACTCTAGAGGGTGAAGGGAACTGCGTAGACTCCTACGGAAAACGGGCGTGTCGAGACCCCGGAAGCGGTTTGCTGAGGAGGCTCGGCCGAACGTCCGTGGAAAGCGGAGCAGTTCCCTTCACCCTCCTGCACCACAACCTAAATGACAGAGCATCGAAAATCTTAGTTTGGATACGAATAGCAACAATCTTTGCGAAAACAGCCTCATTTCAACTCCCATGAAAAAGTTTAGACGTTTCTCATATATTCTCGACTTACCCTCTCAACCTTTATAAAAAATCCACTTCCACCCGACAAAGAAGTTGTATGTCCCCTCACAGCTTGTCTATAATGAAAGAAGAAAAAAATATGGAGGGGTTACATATGGCAAAGGAAAGTTCATTTGATATCGTATCCAAAGTGGATATGTCAGAAGTAAGCAATGCGATTCAAATTGCATTGAAAGAAGTACAAACACGGTATGATTTCAAAGGAAGTAAGAGTGACATAAAGTTAGACGGTGAGGAAATTGTTCTTGTCTCAGATGATGAATTCAAAATGAATCAGTTGAAAGACGTCCTTCTAAGCAAACTGATCAAACGTAATGTTCCAGTGAAGAACTTGGATTACAGCAAGCTTGAAGGTGCATCTGGAGGTACAGTCCGTCAGCGCGCGAAGCTCATTCAAGGAATCGACAAAGAAAACGCAAAAAAAATCAACACCATTATCAAGAATTCCGGCGTGAAGGTTAAGAGCCAAGTACAGGATGATCAAGTGCGGGTAACCGGAAAAAGCAAAGATGATCTTCAAAAGATCATCGCAGCAATCCGCGAAGCCGATTTATCCATTGATGTACAATACGTAAACTTCCGTTAAAACGGTTTTTCAAAGAAGTCTAATGGGTACAATAATTCCATTAGACTTCTTTCATTTAGGAGGAAAAACATGAAGAAAAAAGTCATCATTATAGGTGCCGTCGGCGGCGGTGCGACAACGGCATCCCAAATCAGGAAGGTTGACAGCGAAATCGAGATTATCCTTCTTGAGAAAACATCTTACCTATCCTACGGTGCATGTGGCATGCCCTATTATTTAGGAGAAGTGATCAAGGACCGTGAAAGTCTGTTTGCAGCGACTCCTGAACGTTTACATACGAAGAAGAATATCGATGTCAGGATGCATCATGAAGCGTTACACATTGATCGTGACAATAAATCGTTACTTATTAGGGATCATGACGGTAACAATGATTATGAGGAATCATTTGATTACCTGGTCATCGCTACAGGCGCGTCTCCCTTTCTCCCCGACATAGCCGGCCTTCAGCAAATCCCTGCTTTCCATCTCAGAACTGTTGAAGACATGGACAGAATCAAGCAATTCTTAGAAACAGAAAAGCCTGAAACATGCACGATTATAGGCGGCGGTTTCATCGGGGTGGAAATGGCTGAAAACTTCACTCATCTCGGGATGAAGGTGAACATCGTCGAACGATCCGAACATGTCATCAGCATCATTGATGCTGAAACCGCTAAGCAGTTGCAGGATCATATCATTGGGCAGGATGTTAAACTGTACACAAATGATGGTCTGAAAGAAGTACTACCGGAGTATACGTTGAAACTGGAGAGCGGAGAAACATTCCAATCGGATTTCATCCTCCTATCAGTGGGGGTAAAACCCAGAAACGAATTGGCAAATCAAGCAGGGTTATCCATCGGTGAATCAGGCGGGGTAGTGACCAATGAGTTTATGCAAACGGATGACCCCTGCATCTATGCTGTCGGGGATGTTGTCGAGTCCATCGATTTCATTGACGGTACGCCGAAACAAGTACCCCTTGCCTGGCCTGCCCATCGGCAAGCCTATATCATCGCAAGACATTTATCGGGAAGCCCTGTCCCATTCAAGGGTATGCTCGGGACAGCCATTGCGAAAGTATTCGATCTTTCCATCGCTTCCACGGGATTGGGGGAAAAAGAGTTAAAAGATAAGGGGTATACCTATAAAACGGCAATGCATGAAGGAAAATCCCATGCCGGATACTACCCCGGCGCTCAGGACGTATACGTAAGAGTTCATTTCTGTCCTGAAACGGGTAAAATCTTTGGTGGTAATGTGGTAGGGGGTGAAGGTGTTGATAAACAAATCGACACCCTGGCCACTGCCATTTACGGTGGATTGACGGTTACCGATCTCCAGGAAATCGAAACCTGCTACGCCCCTCCCTTTTCTTCACCAAAAGGCTTGTTGAATATGATTGGTTATAAAGGTTCTGGCATGATGAATTAAGAATAATGAAATGACAGACAGGCTTCTCTTGGCAGGGGCCTGTTTTTTTATGGGCTCATGCAGGTTAAGAGTCTTGATGGTGGTAGGATTAGATAATTGGCTTCATTTTTGATAGAGATGGCCTGATTCCTTTCTATTCCGGCTGGATTCACCTACCCAATAAAGGTATTTACACCACCCCCTCCCAAAAAATCACGTTAATAATTATTTTTTCCGGGTAAACACTATCTTAAGATATCCTAAACTATAAAAGGAGTGTTTTCATTGTCTCAACAAGAACAAAACCAAAACCAGACATTTCCACCTCAGCATCAGAACCATCAGCCTGGTACGGTGGATGAAATGAACCCTCAACCTATTCATACGGATCAAAATTATAAAGGCAGCGGCAAATTAGACGGAAAGGTAGCCCTCATTACTGGTGGCGACAGTGGAATCGGCCGTTCGGTTGCCTGGTACTTTGCAAGGGAAGGGGCCCATGTGGCCATTTCGTACTTGGATGAGCATGAAGATGCTAATAAAACGAAGGAGTTGGTAGAAGCAGAAGGAGTCAGGTGTATCCTTTTCCCGGGAGACGTCGGAAGCTCCACTTTTTGCAAAGAAATCCTGAATAAAACGATATCCGAGTTCGGTAAGCTTGATATCCTTGTGAATAACGCAGCTGAACAACATCCACAAGAGGGCCTGACGGATATAAGCGATGAACAGCTGGAGCGTACTTTCAAAACGAATGTATTCTCCATGTTCTACTTGACGCGAGCTGCTCTTCCACATCTTAAGAAAGGGGCTTCGATCATCAACACGGCTTCGATCACGGCGTATAAAGGCAATAAGGTTCTCATCGATTACTCTTCCACTAAGGGTGCCATCGTCAGCTTCACCCGATCGCTTTCGGAGAATATTGCATCCGAGGGTATCAGAGTGAACGGGGTAGCTCCCGGACCGATCTGGACACCTTTGATTCCATCTACCTTCAGTTCGCAAAAGGTGGCAGAATTCGGAGCCAACACCCCTCTCGGAAGGGCGGGACAGCCATTTGAATTAGGGCCTGCCTATGTTTACCTTGCAAGTGAAGATTCCAGCTATGTGTCAGGACAGATGATTCATATCAATGGCGGCACCGTCATCAACGGATGACAAAAAAAGCGGCTAAAAGCTTTGAGGTTCCTCCCAGAGGAGTCTCATGCCTTTTTAGCCGCTTTTTATTTCTCTTTCACTTTTCGCTCACTGCATGAACATCTCTTCACAATGTGATGCGGGACAATGATTCTTTTGATTGGCTCTTTCGGGTTTTCAATCTTTTGGATCAGGCTTTTCGCTGCCTCATTCCCAAGATTGTATATATTGATATCCACCGATGTGAGCGGCGGCCGTGACATCTCGGCAAGGAGTACATTATTGAAGCTGACAATGGAGATATCTTCAGGCACACGTATGCCCATCTCATCAAGAGTGTTCAAGACACCAAGAGCCATTAAATCATCTGCCACGACGAGAGCCGTTGGTGGATCTTCCAGCTGCATGAGCTCATTGATCGCCTCACGTCCCCCTTCCCGAAGAAATTCTTCATGGATGATGTATTCGTCCTTCATATCAATCCCTGCATTCCTGAGGGACTTTTCATACCCTAATAAGCGCTCAACGGTCACGACGAGATTCAAATCTCCCCCGATAAAGCCGATGCATTCATGCCCGAGTTCCAAGAGGTAATCCGTTACTTCCTTCGTTGCCCGGAAGTTATCATTATCCACATGTGTGATTTCTTCGCAATATTTATAAGGCTTTCCGACAACGACAAATGGGAAGTCCCGATCTTTCAAATAGTTCATGACTTTATCTTCTACCTTTGAATAAAGCAGGATGATCCCGTCCACCCGTCCACCTTGGACCATTTGGACGACTCCTTCATAGATCTCTTCTTCGGATTGACCAGTGGACATCTGAAGAGCATACTGTTTTTCCTGTGCCCCTTCACTCAAACCTCTTAATACCGTCGGAAAGAATGGGTTTTGCGAAAAAGTACTGGCCGAACCCGGTAATACAAGCCCTAACACTTGAGTGGACTGATTGGCCAGGCTCCTTGCAATGAAATTAGGGTGATACCCCAGATGCTCCATCGCTTCCCGTACTTTTTGTTTTGTTTTTTCGCTTATTCTTGGATTATTTGCGATAACCCGCGATACCGTAGATGGTGCCACGTTCGCAAGCTTTGCTACATCCTTTATGGTGACCGCCATTCATTCCACCCCCTCTTTAGAAAAACGCAGTCCCGCAGCGGGAGGTCTTTCCATTTAATTAAAACGCTTCCAATTTATCATTTTTGAAGATGGCAGCAGGAATCTTATACAAGATCCCCACAACTCTCAATGCTGCTTCTTTCCTTTTCCCCGTTTCCATACGAAGTAGAGGAACAGAAGAAATAATACGTACATAATCCCCAGTGTAAATAGATAAGGATAATTCAGCCCACTCTTGTTTTTAAGCAAGTAAATCTCTGCTTCTTCACGGTCAAGGACGAGATGATAATTCCCTTCTTTATCACTGCGTATAAGGTCATCGCCCATTAACCCCTTTAATTCATGATTATCCGCCAGTTCTTCTTTTGTCAATTGAACATTTTGTGTTTCACTTGAATTGTTGATGGCTATAACAGTTGTTTGATCCTCGTATGTCCGTTTAAAGATGCCCATGCCGTCTTTGTTGTATATCGGTTCGATATCCCCCCTCGTCAATGATGGGTATTGTTGACGGAGCTCTCCTAGACGACTGATGTAATCAATCAGTTCTTCATCAGCCCTGAAATTCATAAAACGGCGATTGTCAGGATCGTTTCCCCCGTCCATGGCGATTTCCGATCCGTAATAAATAATCGGAATACCTGGAGTTGTATACATATAGGTCAGGGCAAGCTTCCACCTCGTACCCGGAAATAGCTTCTCTTCTACAATCAATCTAGTAAAGCGTTCCATATCATGGTTATCAATGAAGGTACCCATCAAGTATGGATTATCATAATAGGTTTCATTGTATTTCCAAAAGTTGAATAATCTCTCCATGGAGGTATCCGGCTTTTGGAAGACAGTGCGCGTTTCTTCTGCCTGAGGCACATTGACGAATCCATCGATCCCGACGTCATTATACGCAGCAATCTTATCAGGATCACGGTCGAACACTTCTCCCAGGAGGTAAAAGTCATCCTTGACCGACTTCACCTCTTCACTGAACTCTTCCCAGAATTCTTGAGGGACATGACGGACTGTGTCTAGTCGATACCCGTCGATGTCTGTTTCTTTGATCCACCACTTGGCAGCATCGAACAGATAGTTTTTTACTTCGGGATTTTCTGTATTTAAATCAGGAAGGTCATATAACCACGCATTCTGCAGACTTTCTTCATTAGTAAAGTTCATCGCCTGCTTGTCATGGAACCAATCCTCTTTATCCGGGTCATTTACCCAAGGGTGCTCCGGTCCGACATGGTTCACCACAAAATCCAGCATGACTTTCATATCCCGCTTATGTGCTTCGGCCACAAGCTTCTTGAATGTTTTCATCGAGCCGAAATGTTCTTCGGTCTTATAGAAATCCGTGATCCAGTAACCATGATAGCCCATGGGTTGATTATCAAAGATCGGAGTCAGCCAAATGGCGGTGAATCCCATATCCTTAATATAATCAAGTTTATCGATGATTCCTTGGAAATCCCCGCCCTGATAGGCCTTTGGGTCCTCTGTATTTACATTTTCATCATTGCTCATATCCCCATTATTAAAGCGATCGACCATCAAAAAGTAAATGGTTTCATCCTGCCATTTTCGTTCTTCTTTTTCAACTGCTCCTACCGGAAGGGCGTAAAAAAGAAGAAACGGGACTAAAATGAGAGATAATACTCTTCTTTTCATCTCCGCTCCTCCTAAAATTGTTAGTAACGCCTATAAGATTATCCTTTTGTACCCCCTGCCGTCAATCCTGAAACGAAGTATTTCTGGAAGAACAGGAATAATAGAGCAATTGGCACAGCGATTAAAACAGATCCGGCAGCAAATGTCGTAAATTCGGCCCCGAACTGTTTTGCCACCATATCATAAAGGGCAACCGGTAATGTGTACATTTTTTCTGAACGTAACAGGATACTTGCAATGATAAAGTCCGCGAATGGAGCAATGAATGAAAACAGTGCTACAACCGCAATGATTGGTTTCGCAAGAGGCATGACGATCTGGAAGAAGATTCGCAGATGTCCTGCTCCGTCCATCTTAGCTGATTCATCAAGCTCTTTCGGGATCGTATCCAGATATCCTTTCATCAACCATGTGTTCATAGGGATTTGACCACCTACGTATACGAGGATCAAACCGATATGCGTATCTAAAAGTTTTGTTAATAACGCTAATACGAAAATCGCAATCAGCGCGGCAAAGTTCGGAATCATCTGTAAGATCAAGAATGTCATCAACCCATTTTTACGTCCAGCGAATCTGTATCGGGAAAAAGAATACGCGGTTAGACTGACCAGTAAGACGGTAATGGCCATCGTAGACAAGCTGACCTTCAATGAATTCCAGTACCATATCATGTAATTACTTTTCTCGAGGTCAAAAAGCTCTTTATAATGAGCCAGTGTTGCATTCTTCGGGATAACCGATGATCCGGATAAGCTTTGCCCCGGGTTGAATGAAGACCCGATGATCCAGGCAACCGGGTAAAGAATGATGGCAAACATGATTCCGATGGCTGCGTATGAAAGTGTTAAACGTATGAGTTTCTGTCTCTTCATATTCATATTACATCATATCCTCTTCTTGGAATGACTTCGTTCTCTTGAACTGCCAGATTGCTACAGTGATCACGATGATGGACAATAATACTGTAATGGCTGCAGCTTTCGAATACTGTGCGGATGTCATCGTCAGACTGTAGATCCAGGATATCAGGATATCCGTCCCACCTGCATTTTGGCCGGTTAAAGCCGGTCCACCGCCGTTGAATAAGTAAATCACGTTGAAGTTATTAAAGTTAAACGTATATTGCGTAATGATGATGGGTGCCGTTGCAAAAAGAACAAGGGGCAGCGTAATATTCTTAAACTTTTGAAAAGCGGATGCCCCGTCCACCGTTGCTGCCTCATAAAGCTCATCAGGAATCGATTGAAGAACCCCCGTTGTCATGGCAAAGATGAATGGGAAACCAAGCCAAGCCTGAATTCCAATCAGAGCAATTCGTGTATACATCGGTTCGGTCATCCAAGGTAAGTCTTCAATGCCGAAGAACCCCAGGATGTCACGATTGATCGTTCCGAATGATTCATTGAACATACCGGCGAAAACAAGAACCGAAACGAAAGCCGGGATCGCCCAAGGTAGTATGAACACCGTACGGATGATGGCTTTCCCTTTTAAGTCCTTTTGGTTAACGAGTATGGCGAGGAATACACCAAGTGCCACTTGAAGAGTTGTCGCACCGAACGTCCAGACAAGCGTCCAGGCAAGCACCGTAATGAATGTTTCTCTCCACATATCAATCTTAAAAATATCAACAAAGTTTTGAAACCCTACCCAGTCGACTAACTTGGCAGGCGGTGAATGATACAAATCGTAGTTAGTAAACGCTAATAAGACGACAAAGATAATCGGGAAGATAACGACGAATACAAGAAGCAAGAATCCCGGTGACATGATGAGATACGGAAATCCATTATCAATCAGATTTCTGTACTGTTCCCGGATCGTGCTGGGCTTCTCACCCCTGTCTCTCTTTTCTCCATTTTTATATGCGTCCCGAAGATTGAAAAGGTAAAAGCCGATTCCTAAAATACATACAATGATGGCGAGAATACCGTATACCATTAAGAAAATGGAATGGTCTCCATATGAAATGTCTGTCCCAAGGGTCGTGATCCCCCATAATCCATAGCCGATTAAATCACGGAAGACAAGGATAAAAGCAGCTGTCATGATGAGGAAAAATCCGCCTTTTAGAAACTGTCTATGATACATCTGACCTAATCCAGGGATTAGGGAAAGGGCCAGTGCAGTTTTTCTTTTGTTTGTTTGATAGGATTGTTGCTCCATCCTATATTCCCCTTTCTACGTTCACAATTTTGATAAGCTTCAAGAGCTTTTTAAGAAAAGAACTACATTTTTCCCTTAAAAAGCCCTGGAATGGTCTTTAAAAGGATAGCAGTACCTCTCAAGATGAGAAGGTACCGCTATGTAAGTGATTAGTTGGAATGACCTGCTTTGATTTTTTCTTCAATTTGCTTCACTGCTGCATCAAGTGCCGCTTTTGGTTCTTGCTTACCTGTTACAACCGTTTGAAGGGAATCAGCCATAGGGTCCCATACTTCACCCATTTCAGGGATGTTCGGCATTGGAACAGCATATTGAGATTGCTCGGCAACCGCTTTTGCTCCCGGATTGTCAGCAATAGCTGGATCGTCGATCAAACCTTCGTTTGTTGGAACTTCCTGAGTTTGTTCGAAACGTAACTTTGCATACTCATCTTGAGTGATGAACTCAATGAATTTTTGAGCCCATTCTTTATTTTCAGAGTAGCCTGACACATGCCATCCTTTAACACCCATGAACGTTTTCATCGGCTCACCGTTTGGAAGCTTAGGCATGGCAGAGATACCGATGTCGATGCCGGCATCTTTATAGCCTTGGAAAGACCAAGGTCCGTTCATGACAGATGCCACTTTTCCTTCTCCGAAAAGACCGTCAAGTGCCGATCCACCATTTTCCCCGATGATTCCTTTAGGGAATAGTCCTTCTTTGTACCATTTTTGAATATATTCAGTACCTTCAACAGCACCTTCATTGTTTAAGCCAAGATCTTTCGCATCCAGTGCTCCGTCTTTTTCAGCAAATACATATCCGCCGAATCCACCAATCGGTGCATGTGCGAAATAGAAGTTATCCCAAAGTGCTAAGAAACCATATTTTCCGTCTTTTGTGAAATCTTTAGAGAAAGTGTAAACCTCATCCATTGTCTTTGGTGCTTCTTCCATCAACGCTTTGTTGTAAACAAATACAGGCGTTTCAGAAGATTTTGGAAGACCATATAACTTCCCATCATAATTTTCAGCTGTCATAGAAGACTCCGTGAAACGTTTTTCAATGTCCCCATCCACTTCTAAAGGAGCGATATGCCCTGCAAGAGCAAGCTCACCGATTTGGTCATGTGGTAATGTCAATACGTCCGGGCCAGTTCCTGCAGGACCGTCTAAACGTAGTTGTTCTTTCATTTTAGAAGCCATTTCGACTTCTTTCACGTCAACCTTGATGCCTGTTTCTTCCTCGAACTTGGCACCTACTTCATCTAGCCAACCGGATTTTTCTTTATCTTCCCAGACAACCAGCTTTTCAGGTTTGTTCGCATCGTCAGCTTTTTTCTCTCCGCTGTCACCCGATCCTTCCTCACGGTTTGGACCACAAGCAGCGAGCGCCCCTAATACAAGCATGATTACCATCAACAATGATAACGCTTTCTTCATCTCGACCCCTCCTAAATATGTTAAAACTATCGATTCAACTTACAGATTGAACAAACGCTTGCACACCCTATCAAAAAAACTCAAAAGATATCGCTTACATATTTTTGTGAAAACGATTGCACAACCTATCTCTTATTATACAAACTATAATCCTTTTGACAATACTTTTTTGAATTTTTTTTAATAGTTAATAGAAAAAAGAAAACGGTTTATTCCTTTACTATCGTATTATTGACATAGAAGCTTGTTTAGAATACTCTTTAATGGAAATAGAAATGAGGAGGAACGATGATGCTGTTGGAAGCTGTTTATCATAGACCGAAAGACAATTATGCATACGCTTGCACTGATAAAGAATTACACATTCGACTACGCACAAAGAAGAGTGATATAAGCCATGTCACTCTTCTCCATGGTGATCCTTATCAATGGGAAGATGGGAAATGGTTGTACGATCGTAAAGATATGGTACTTACCGGTTCTGATCATCTATTTGATTATTGGTTCGCTCCCATCACCCCTCCCTACAGGCGGCTTCGATATGGATTTCTTCTCGAGGATGAAACAGAGGAAGTATTTTACGGAGAAAAAGGATTCGACGGATCCCCTTCCAGTGATATTGGAGATTTCTTCTGCTTCCCATTCTTGAATTCCATCGATGTGTTCAAAGCCCCTTCCTGGGTGAAGGATACAGTCTGGTATCAAATTTTCCCGGAACGATTCGCGAATGGCAATCCAGAAAACGACCCTGAAGGAGTCCTTGCTTGGAACAGTACAGATCCGACACCAACCAATTTCTTCGGCGGGGATCTGGAAGGTGTGACTCAGAATATATCCTATCTCAAAGAACTTGGAATTACAGGAATCTATTTCACCCCCATCTTTAAGGCGCATTCCAACCATAAATATGATACGATTGATTATTTTGAAATCGATCCGCAGTTTGGTTCAAAAGAAACAATGAAGGAATTGATTAGAGTTTGTCATGAGAACGGAATCAAAGTGATGCTGGATGCTGTATTCAATCATAGTGGTTTCTATTTCGAGCAGTTCCAGGATGTTTTGGAAAAAGGAGAAGAATCCCGCTACCACAATTGGTTCCACGTTCATGATTTTCCTCTGGATATCGAGAGCAAGCCACCCAATTACGATACGTTTGCTTTCGAACCCACTATGCCGAAGTTAAATACTGAAAACGAACAAGTACGAAAGTATTTATTGGAGGTCGGACGTTATTGGATCAATGAATTCGATATTGACGGATGGCGCTTGGACGTAGCCAATGAAGTGGACCACCATTTCTGGCGTGAATTCAGAAAAGAAGTCAAGAGCATCAAACCTGACGTGTACATTCTGGGTGAAATCTGGCATGACTCCATGCCGTGGCTAAGAGGGGACCAATTTGATGCGGTCATGAACTATCCACTTACGACGAACATCCTGAATCTGTTCGCCAAGCAAACGATCTCTCCTGCTCATTTCGTTGAGAATATGACGTCTGTCGTTCATATGTATCCTAAAACCGTGAATGAGGTGAATTTCAATCTTGTTGGAAGTCATGATACCCCCCGTATTTTGACAGAATGCGGAGAAGACATACGCCGCGTTAAACAAATATACACGTTCATGCTGACATTCATCGGAACGCCATGTATCTATTACGGAGATGAAATTGGATTGACAGGGGGACAGGATCCCGGCTGCAGAAAATGCTTCCCCTGGGAGGAAGATCAGCATAATAAAGAACTTTTCGAGCATATCAAAAAGCATATCTCCCTCAGACGTGAGCTTCCTTTACTCAGGAATGAAGGAAATCTCTCCTTCTTACCTGGTGACATGCACGAGCATTGTCTTGCCTTCACCAAATCAAACGGGGAGGAAACGGTCCTTGTCATATTGAACGGCAGTGAGGAATCAACCACCTACACACTGCCGTTTCAACTAAAGGGTAAAAAAATCACGAATGTCTGGAGCGGAGAGGAATTTGCTGCTGAAGCAGAGTCAATCGAAGTAACGCTTAAAGGATTCGATTTTGCCATCCTCCAATTTCAGTAAAATGCACTCACTAATTACGGGACTACACCTCTATGGGTAGTCCCATTATCTGTTTAAGAAGACTGGCCTCCCTTCAGGCCAACTAAAGGAGGACACGTATGAGCAAGAATCAAAAGAACATGACCCTATTCGCATTGACCTGGCCGATTTTCATAGAAATATTCCTTCACATGCTCATGGGGAACGCGGACACATTAATGCTGAGTCAATACTCGGACGACTCAGTTGCGGCTGTCGGGGTGTCCAACCAGATCCTTTCTCTTATCATAGTGATGTTCGGGTTTGTTGCAACGGGTACCGCCATCCTTGTCGCCCAGCATTTAGGAGCCGAAGAAAATCGAATGGCCGGGGAAGTTTCCATCGTTTCCATTGCCGTCAATCTGGTATTCGGGATATTACTGAGTATAGCCCTAGTATTTTTCAGCAAACCGATCCTTCTATCAATGGATCTTCCACGTCCTCTCATAAGTGAGGCCTCTTCCTATTTAAAGATCGTAGGAGGGTTCGCTTTCATACAGGCCCTGATCATGACAGCAGGCGCCATCATGAGAAGCTACGGCTATACGAAAGATGCCATGTATATCACAATCGGAATGAATATCATCAATGTTATCGGGAACTATTTATTCATTTTCGGACCATTAGGCGTACCCGTGCTGGGGGTAGAAGGGGTGGCGATTTCCACCATTACCTCAAGAATGATCGGACTCATTGTTAGTCTTATCGTCATATGGAAGCGAATACCAAGCGCTCTTCCACTCGGGGCATTATTCCGCCTTCCTATGTTCCATGTTAAGAATCTTTTGCGCATCGGGATCCCCTCTGCCGGAGAACATCTGTCCTACAATGGATCTCAGATGGTTATTACGTATTTCATTGCAAGCATCGGAACCAATGCACTGACGACAAAGGTTTATGCCCAGAATCTTATGATGTTCATCTTTTTATTCAGTGTGGCCATCAGCCAGGGAACACAGATCATCATCGGACATATGGTTGGAGCGAAGGATTTTGACAGTGCCTACGATCGTTGCTTAAAAAGCTTGAAAATCGCCATTGTTATCTCTCTTATCATGGCTGGTATATTTTCCTTAGCCGCAGAACCGCTCCTCCGGATTTTCACGAGCAACGAAGAAATCATTTCTCTCGGTAAGACCTTGATTTACCTGACGATCATTCTTGAACCGGGAAGAAGCTTTAACCTGGTGGTCATCAACGCACTCAGGGCAACAGGCGATGTACGGTTCCCCGTTTATATGGGGATTTTGTCCATGTGGGGAGTCAGCGTCACCCTCTCCTATATACTTGGAATCTGGTTCGGCCTCGGACTGATCGGAATCTGGATCTCTTTCATAGCAGACGAATGGCTGAGGGGAATCATCATGCTCAAACGCTGGCGATCCAAAGTTTGGATCCACAAACGCCTCACCCAAAGTGACAGAGACGCCATTTAGAGGGACGAACCTTCCGCCCCACCCAATAGAGTCAGCTCGTAAACCGAGCTGACTTTTTTTATCCTGTAATGTAAGCGCACACAAAGATGTATGTTAGATTTTTTTACATAAAAACGCTTACATTACTAATTAACACTTGAACTTTTGTTATTTTCTGAATATGATAAATAATATAACTTATTCATGTGACAAAAACTAACATCAAAGAATAGAGATATTGAATAACCCATTCTAAAAGGAGGAGTAAATTATGAAAAAAGTAGAAGCGATCATTCGGGCAGAAGCTTTTTTGTCATTACGAGAAGCATTATGTCTTCGCGGATTCAGCGGACTGACCGTATCGGAAGCTGCTGGTTGCGGAAAACAAAAAGGAAAACAGGGAATATTCAGGGGAAACAAATTTGAACTTCAACTGGTTCCCCGGATCAAAGTGGAAATGATTGTGGATGACGGGCAAGTGGAAGATATCATCGACCTGATCGTGGAGCATTGCAGTACTGAAACTGTAGGAGACGGAAAGATTTTCATCTATCCAGTTGAAGAAGTCATTCGAATTCGCACGGGTGAACGTGGAAGAAAAGCAGTCTTATAGCCTACCGCTCATCACCTTCGTTACTTCAGCCACGGCTAAACTCATTTTTGGAGGGATACCATTGATTAAAAAAATTTCAGCTCTTGTATTTCTGTCATTGTTCGTAAGCTCCACTGCATTCGCAGCTGCACCTACTGCGGAATCGGTTCAGGCATCCGTAGACTCTCTTTGGGTCATGATTGCTGCCATACTTGTGTTTTTCATGCACGCCGGTTTCGCAATGGTTGAAACTGGATTCACCCGTGCCAAGAACTCTCTCAATATATTAATGAAAAATTTCCTGACCGTTGCCATTGCATCCGTCCTGTATTTCATCGTAGGGTTCGGCTTTATGTTCGGGGGATCAACGGGTGGAATCATTGGATCTGATAGCTTTTTCCTGTCAGGACGTGAGGATATTGGCTTCTTCCTATTCCAATCTGTTTTCGCCGCTACCTGTGCGACGATCATATCGGGGGCAGTAGCTGAAAGAATGAAACTAAAGAGCTATATCCTTTTGACCGTTGCCATGACGGGAATCATCTATCCAATTGTTGGCCATTGGGTATGGGGAGGCGGATGGTTGTCGGAGCTTGGATTCGTCGATTTCGCCGGCTCTACCGTCGTCCATTTAACAGGTGCTGTGGGAGCCTTCATTACTGTCTTATTCCTTGGAGCCCGCATAGGCAAATACACCAAAGGTAAAGTGAATGTCATTCCTGGTCATAATATACCAATCGGCGCCCTTGGCGTATTCATCCTTTGGTTTGGATGGTTCGGCTTTAACGGCGGCAGCAGTCTGGCAGCTGATCCCGCCCTTGTTCCTCAGGTCATCACTACAACCTTATTCTCAGCATCTGCTGCCATTCTTTCATCCGCTTTTTATACGCTGATCCGATTCAAACGAATCGATCCATCCCTAACGCTTAACGGTGCCCTTGGTGGACTGGTCGGGATCACTGCCGGTTGTGCCAACGTGTCACTTGTGGGTTCTCTCATTATCGGTCTTATTGCCGGGGTCATCCTTGTTGAAGCCGTGACGTTCATCGATTCGAAATTGAAAGTAGATGATCCTGTCGGTGCCATTGCAGTGCATGGAATCTGTGGGATTTGGGGAACGTTTGCTGTAGGATTATTTGATATTCAAAACGGGTTACTTTATGGCGGAGGGGCCTCATTAGTAGCCACTCAAGCACTTGGTGTGTTAGCAGTCATTGCCTGGACGTCCATTAGTGTCGGAGGGTTTCTTTACATCGTAACGAGAGTATCAAGTATCCGCGTATCACGTGAAGAAGAGCTATCAGGATTGGACTTTACAGAACATGGGTCCAATGCCTACGAACTAAAAGATACAGTGCTGGAATCAAACGTTTCTTCTGCTTCACCATTCGGGTCTGATTTAGTGGATCGCTTGAACTCAATCGGAACGGGCAAAGTAAGGGACATGAATCAAAGGAATACGATATAGATACGGACAGGAGCTGCTCATAAGCGGCTCTCTTTTTTATTTTAATACTTTTTCACGAAGCTTGAACCACACAAACATAAGCTCATATGGAAGGCTTTCCTGCAGCCTCCATATGAGCTTACTTATGAAATACTCGATATGATTTTCTCTTTTGCATCTTTAGAAACAAAGTGTTTCTTGGAAAAAACATTGTAGTGATTATTTCTCACCTCATCCAGGATCGCCCGGTATAATAAGGCAGCACCCTTCACGGGGGTTCTTGAATAAACAGGATAAAGGTTCATCGTGCGGAAGGCTTTTTCATAATAGCCTTCCGCTACACCGGCCATTTCTTCCCACAGGGACTGAAAGGCATCATCGTTTCTATATTCCATCAAATCCGTAACGGTATATTCATATTTCACTAACAAATCCTGCGGAATATATAGTCTTCCTCTTTCCAGATCCTCGCCGATATCCCTTAGTATATTGGTAAGCTGCATGGCATACCCCAAATAAATTCCATCTTCCCTCAAATGCTGTTCTTTCCCTGGAGCAAGTATAGGAAGGAGCATTAATCCGACTGTGCTCGCTACGTGATAGGAATAATCCAGCACATCTTCCATATTCACATATACCCTTTCGCTGAGATCCATCCTTTGGCCCCTGATCATATCACGGAAAGCCTGCACGTCCATATTGAAACGCTTAAACACATCATCCAATGCAATCCACATTGGCTGATCATGATTGTAAAACCCGGTTAAAAAAGATTCAAACTCCAATTCGAATTGTCGCAATTCATCAAAAGGACTTGTGCCCTCATCAACGATATCATCTACTTTGCGACAAAATGCATATACAGCCCAAACGGCCTTCTTTTGATCTTTCGGTAAAAGAGAGAACGCTCTGTAAAATGTTTTGGAATGAAGCTTAATGATATTTTCACAATGATCGTATGCTTCCAAGATCCTGTTCATGTAAGGACACATCCTTCCTTTCCGATTCTGTTTTATAATATTCTTTAAAGGCTTCAGCAACCAGCTTTGCACCTTGCATGACAATCGGCACTCCACCACCCGGGTGGATGGATGCTCCAACGGCAAAGATATTTTTCTCCGCAAACGGTTGTACCTGAGGTCTGAAGGGACCAGACTGCATGAGACTCGGCGCAATGCCGAAACTTCCACCTGAATACAGCCCCTCCTGCATTGCTTCTTCAGGCGTTCTGACCTTTATCCACGTGATTCGTTTCTTTAGCCCATCGAATCCTCTTTCCTCCATTGTATCTAATACGAGATTAGAAAGAAATTCTGAAGCATCCTTCCAGTCCAAATCGTCGGATGCAGGAACAGGGATGAGGACATATAAGACACTGTTGCCTTCGGGCGCAAGGGATGAATCGACCTTAGAAGGATTAAAAACGTAAAAAGAAGGTTCTTTAGGAATTCTCTTATTCTTGAAAATATCCTCCATATTTCTTGAGAAATTTTCGTTTAAATAAAATTGATGCATTTCCTTATCATCAAATTTCCCATCGACCCCCATATATATAAGCACACATCCAGATGACGGCTCGTAGGTTTTAGGGGATTTCCTTTTTAATAATTTCGATGCTGTGGGGAAGTCTCCATTGATGATGACAGAGTCTATTTCTTCCTGGTGATTTCCCAGGATAATATGAGTGGCTTGATCACCTGCAGTCTTGATTCCGGTAACAGGAGACGATGTCTTGATCGTGACCCCATTTCGTTCACATGCCTTTTCCACATGGTCCAATAAGCCTGCATAGCCCCCTTTAATATAATAGATACCATGCTTATGCTCACTGTAGGATACTAAACTGTAAATGGCTGGAGTACTGTATGGGTTTCCTCCAATGTATAATGTTTGCAGACCATAAGCTGTCTGAAGCTTTCCGTGCTGAAAATACCGCTCCAAATTCCCCATTACATTCCGGTAGGCTTTTAATTTGAGTAATGAACCTATCGTTCGAGTGTTGAGGTAATCCTTTGTTTTCAAAAAAGATGATTCAAGAAATTGAGGCTTTCCGATCGCGAATCGTCTATCCATGTCATTCATAAATCGAAGGAACCCTTCTTCATCACCGGGAAACTGCTCTTTAATTTCTTCATACTGCTTTTGGATATCAGCATACTTCCTGTACGTTTGACCATCTGCAAAATGAATATGATAAAGGGGATCACATCGGATGAATTCAATTTCGGCTGTGTCTATCCCCGCCTCTGAAAGAATTGATAAAAGCATTTCAGGAAGGAGAACAATGGTCGGTCCTTTATCAATTTTGTACTCACCTTCTTGAACAAAGGCAAGGCGCCCACCGATCGCCGACTCTTTCTCATAGACGGTGACATCATGACCCTCTTTTGCCAATAACAATCCGGATATCAATCCACCTATTCCCGATCCTACGACTGCTGTTTTCATAAAGCTTCCTCCATTGGTTGTTCTTTATTGAAAGAGTAGGAAGGGTCTTCATTCATCAGCATATTGGTTGTAATACGGGCAGATTCCAATATCGTAGGCAATCCGCTTCCAGGATGAGTTCCTCCTCCAACCAGCCAGCAGTTTTCAAGCTCTTCGAACCGGTTATGTGGACGGAGTGCCATCATCTGGGTTAATTGATGCCCAAGGTTAAAGGTGGCCCCTTCATAAATATTGAAGTCCACTTCCCAATGATGCGGAGAAATGATTTTTTCAACCTGAATATGGTCACGGATATTTTCTAACCCTGCTTTACTTTCCACCGCATCCAATACGAGTTCTTTGAAAGTCTGCTCATTCCTTTGCCAATCGATCCCACTTACGTTGTTCGGAACAGGAGCAAGGATATATAATGTGGAATGCCCTGGCGGTGCCAGTGTTGGATCTGTAACCGAAGCATTTTGAATATAAATGGAAGGATCTTCAGGAAGGGTATACGTCTCCGTTATTTCCTCAACATTTTTCTTATAATCCTCTGCAAAAACGATACTATGATGAGGAAGATCAAACTGTTTATCCATTCCCAAATAAATCATAAAGGTCGAACAGGAATATTTTTTCTTTTTCAGTTTTTCTTTACTGTATTTCTTTAAGACGCCATCATCAACCAAATTACTCATGACGTGGGCAAAGTCCCCATTGATGATGACTTCATCAGCGGCAATCTTTTCTCCATCTTCTGTCATGATGCCTTTCACCACATTACGGTCTTCAATCCATAGTTTCTTGACTCCTTGCCCAAGATGGATCGAACCTCCATGCTCTCCCACCACTTTTGCCATGGATTTTGATAATTGATTCAAGCCTCCGATAGGATGGAAAATGCCATATTCGTGCTCCATGAAGGAAAGTATGGAAAATGCCCCTGGACACTCCCAAGGTGACATCCCTAAATATTTTGATTGAAACGTAAAGGCTAACCGTAGTTCATGTTCTGTAAAATAATCACTCAACACGCTATAAAGGGATTTCCCAAGGGACAATTGGGGCAGTGCTCTCAAAACCTTCCAACTGATATATTGATAATAACGGTCCATCGGGCTCTGCAGAATCGGTTTTAATCTCTCCATTTTTTTTCGTGTATCATTCATGAAACGGGTATACCCTTCTGCATTTCCTGGATAATGGCGCTCGATTTCATCGGACAGCTTTTTAGGATCTTTAAACATTCGGACTTTTCTATCCTTAAAGATGAGTTCATACATCATGGAGAGTTCCTGTAAATCCATATAGTCATGAAGATTTCTCCCTGATGCCTCAAATAATTCTTCTGCAATTTCCGGCATACTTAAGAATGTCGGCCCAATATCGAATGTATAACCATCCATCGTGACAGAACCATTTCGTCCGCCCACAAATGATTGCTTCTCATATACGTCTACTTTATACCCTTTACTGGCAAGAAGCATTGCCGCGGCCAAGCCTCCGGGACCTGCGCCGATGACGATTATTTTTTTGGCCAATGTTATAGCCTCCAGTGCTTTTTATTTGTACATTTATTATACAATACTTATACAACTCTTTTCCACCAGAAAGAAAATATAAACTCTATTTTTCCAAATAAACATGTTTTTTTACAATGGATGAGGTTGTCCTATATATAATAAACTCTTAAAAACCGCATACGGATCTCTTCAATTGCATCATGTTGCTATTCAGCCACAGCGGCTTCTCATGGTTTAAATAAGAAAAAGCATAGTTGAGAGTGGATCCCTCTTTACTATGCCTCCTTTTGCTAATCATTATTAGTTTAAATCTATGTTTGTACCGGACTCTTAATTCTTAATACCGGCCTACTCCACAATCTCAATCTTATAATCCTTGAACCATACATGTATCTGGGCAAGATGGGCAAGGAGCTGAGGTCCGGTCATGAGCTGACCGTACCACGGTACTTTAAAGGCAGCCCCTCCCGATGCAACAATTTCCTTCAGTTTCTTTTCATCAAATAATTCGTAAAGAATACTCGATTTATCTTCAAGGATTTCGGTCAGCCAGTCCCCGACCAGTTTCGTATAGACCGGGTGATGGGTTTTCGGATACGGGCTTTTCTTTCGATACAGGACTTCGTGAGGCAGGACCCCTTCAAGGGCCTTCCTCAGGATGCCTTTTTCTCTTCCTTCATGCATTTTCATCTCCCACGGAATGTTCCATACATATTCTACAAGTCTATGGTCTGCAAAAGGAACACGTACCTCAAGGCTCGCTCCCATGCTCATCCGATCCTTTCGATCTAATAACGTGGTCATGAACCAAAGTAAATTCAAGTAGAACAATTGCCTCCTCTTGGTCTCCAGTTCATTTTCCCCTTCTAATAACGGGGTTTCTGCAACGGTTCGGTCATATTGCTCCAACACATATTCTTCGAGATTTAATTTCTTACTCCACTCTTCCTTCAAGAGCCCCTGGCGTTCAGCTGTAGACCGCATCCAAGGGAATCCTCTGCGATTAAAATCTTCAGGTCGGTGGAACCACGGGTATCCACCAAAGATTTCATCAGCACATTCACCGGATAGTCCTACCGTAAAGTCCTGTTTGATTTCCCGGCAAAACCATAAGAGAGATGAATCCACGTCGGCCATCCCCGGAAGATCCCTTACATGGACTGCTTCAATCAAATGGTCTTTAAGCTCTTGTTGGCTGATTTCACATTGGTGATGAATCGTATCAAATTCCGAGGTCATCTTTTCTATCCAAGGTGCATCGGAGTTCGGTTGAAAATCATTCGCCTTAAAGTATTGGTCATTCTCCTCATAGTCAATGGAATACGTATGAAGCTTCCCTTTACCTTCTTTTTTATATGAATTGGACGCAACTGCTGTAATGGCGCTGGAATCGAGCCCACCCGATAAGAATGTACATAAGGGTACATCGGAAACAAGCTGCCTTTCTATGGCGTCGGTAAGAAGAAAGCGCACTTTAGAAACCGTTTCGATAAAGGAATCGGTATGTTTCTCACTTTTTACATTCCAGTACCTCCAAATGTTCAAACCCGCTTTCGAGAAAATCATGGCATGGGCCGGACGCAGCTCCTTTACCCCTTTGAACACACCATTTCCCGGCGTACGCGAAGGACCGAGACCCAATACTTCCGCCAAGCCTTGAAGGTCCACTTGGGGCAAAACATCGGGATGAGCAAGCAAAGCTTTTATTTCAGAACCGAACAGGATCCCTTCATCCTTTTCGAAATAAAATAAAGGCTTTACGCCCATTCTGTCCCTCCCAATAAAGACATGTTCCTTTTCACTGTCCCATACGGCAAAGGCGAATATCCCGTTTAAATGATGAACACATTCTTCTCTCCACTCTATATAAGAAGTCAGCAGTACTTCCGTATCAGAGTGTCCCTTGAACGAATATCCTTTTTCTATAAGTACTTTCCGCAAATCTTCTGTATTGTATAGTTCTCCGTTATAGCAGATGGTGAATAGGTTGTTGTTATGATATAGGCTCATGGGCTGTCTTCCACCTGAAGGATCGACTACGATCAATCGTTTATGACCAAACGCAACGTTTCGGTCCACCCATACGTTCGTTTCATCCGGCCCTCTTTTAGAGAGGGTTTCCGCCATTTTTTCAACGACAACTTTTTGTTTCGACATATCTTGTTTATAATGGATCCAACCTGTAATTCCGCACATGGTGATCATCCTCACTTTCTAGTCAAACAAACTGGGCTCACTGACACATAAATTATTCTATGCTTACCGATAGAAATGGTTAATTGTCTCAATCAATCTTCACATGAATGAAATATGATAATTATGACAAGAAATGTAGTTAAGGAGGGATATTCACTTGAGCAACATATTTCGATCCAACATTATAAAATCCCAAAAAAGGTCCTATTCCGAAGGCACCGCCTTATTCGAGGAGGATACGTGGTTCTTTTTCGAAATTGATGCCGAGGAGGAGTCTGAACTCGAATTTTACCTCAATCATGAATTGAAAGTATATAGAGATGGAGATTGGCTTGCCGGTGTTCTTTTAGAAGACGGGATCATTGTCACGCCCTACGAACGGCTAAGAATTGAGAATGGCGATCGAATTCAAATAAAGAAGAATATATTATATTCGCTGGAGAATTTATTAGAAGAGATTTCAGATGATGCTTTTCATCAGTTTACAACGGCCTTGAACAATTTGGGTTATTCGATTTATGACAGTATTTTCTGTCACAACCACCTTGTTTTCCTCGGAAACCAAAAAATCAAAGAAGGAGTGAACTTCATCACCTTCGACAACAATGTGGAAGTGTGTGCCGTTCAGCATCACTTCACTTATTACAAAAAGAAACGGGATCGATTTGAGTTTACACTGAGCACCGGCAGGCGGATTGTGATTGAGAGCTTCAATATCTGAATACCTGAATGAAAAACATATCCAAAAGCAACAATGTATACGAAAACAGTCTTAAAATAAAAAAAGTTGGCACTCATACGGAGCCAACTTTTTTTCATTATGCAAACGGATGAAGACCTAATGGTAAACGTAATCCCAAGTATATAACAATGACTAAAGCGATGACCATCACGATCCAGAGTACATTTGTACTCTTTCCTTTATTCATACGGACCAGAATCATTTCAAAGATTCCGATGAGCAAGATCCCCACCAAGCCTTTGATACCGTAAAGGGCAGGATCAATGCCTTGATGCTTCCAGAATAAAAGGGAACCCGTTAAAATGATGAGCAGGTAGAATAATCGTAAAATCATATGTACAACTTTCATGCCTTTTTTCTTTCCTGCATTATGCAAGCCGACCGCTACAAAGAAAAGAATGATGGCAATGACCCACGTTGTAATATGGGCATGTGTATTATCAAACATATTGAACCTCCTACAGGTAGATAGTTTACGTTCATAATATTACCACAGTCTGTACAACAACAGAAATTTTAACTAGGCCTGTAACCGATTTGTCAAAATTCCAAGGGCTTCGATTTCAATCTCCACCAGATCTCCCTTTTTTAGAAAACGGGGAGGCTTAAAGCCTTTCCCGACGCCTGAGGGTGTACCTGTCGCAATTATGTCACCCGGTTCCAGTGTCATCCCTTTTGATAAGGTAGAAATAATGGTTGGAATGGTGAAGATCATTTCTCCCGTATTGGAGGATTGTCGGATTTCACCATTGACCTTTGTCTTTATGGACAAGTTATGAGGATCCCCCACTTCATCCTTTGTCACAAGGTAAGGACCCATTGGGCAGGTTGTATCGAGACTTTTCCCGATGAAGAATTGGCCATGTTTTTTCTGAAGATCACGGGCAGTAATATCATTAAGGATGGAATAACCAAACACATACTTCATGGCATCTTCTCGAGAGATCCCTCTCCCCTTCTTCCCTATGATTACGGCCAGTTCTCCTTCATAATCAAGCTCTTCTGTTATATCATCGTGATGAAGTACCGTTTCTCCGTGACCAATGACCGTATTCGTTGCTTTCGTAAACATCATGACGTCCTTGGGGATATCTTGTTCAGCACCCATTTCCAGGGCATGCTCACGATAATTTTTTCCTACGCACATGATATTTCTCTTCGCTTTCGGAATTGGGGAAAGCCATTTCACTTCATCCTTGGCAAAAGAACGAATGGTCCCGGCCTGCTCCTTAAGGACATTTGTCACACCTTGGAGAAAATCTTCCCCGTATTCTATCCCCTTCAGTAAATCCCGGGGTAAATCATGGACTCCCGCCAAATCAAGGAGCCTGCCATCCATCTCCACCCCATAGGTTTCTTTATCCTCCACTTTAAAACTTACGAATTTCATACGTCATATCCCCTTTCTACCGTTTTACATCTTTCCTTTTTCCCCCGCATTGCGTCTACCATAACTTAATACACGCCATAGCTTCTCAACAGGACCGTGCTGGAACTTGGATAACCAAATTTCTGACATGATCACCTGTATGACATATATGCCTACTGCGAGCATGGTGCCAGTCGTTAACGTCACTTCCCCGTATAGACCAAATCCATATGAATAGAAAATCAATGTACCGATGACCGATTGCATCAGATAGTTTGTGAGGGACATCTTCCCCATTGAAACTAACGGCCTGCTCCATTTCATGATTTTTTCATTCAACAATAATAATGAAAGAATTATTGCATAAGATACTGATAAGAACGGACCTCCCAAAAAGTCTTGTATGTATGAATAAGCAAAGTTGGATGCTATGAGAAGCGGCAGGGACTTGATGACAATTCCCAAGAGAAGTGTACTTCCACCAGTCACCATCCAAATCTTTCTATGGGTCGATACCTTTTCCAGTAGCTGCAGCTTACTTGCTGCTGCCCCGATCATCATCATAGGGAGAATGGATAATAATAAGAACAAAAGATTATCAGGGGAATTCACCATATACCAGTCTTCGAAACGCTGGGCCATGATACTGCTGAAGCTGCCTGAAGCATAGGCTGCAACCGAATTCTGGAGAGCGGAAATATTCGTATAATGCATTACCCCCGTCGGATCGGCAAACGTCATCAACACTAGTAAAATACTGAAAAAAGTTTGTGGCAACAGAAATAAGATACCCCCAAGCCACATCAATCCCTTTCCGGAAAGTCTCATGAATGCAAGTAGAATAAAACCAAACACTGCGTAATTAATCAGGATATCCCCAGACCATATCAGGAAGGCATGGATACATCCGATTCCCAATAATACAAGAAGCCTCCTGATTCCGAAACGGTAGAAGGACGTTCCTTTATCCACAGCCCTCTGCTGCTGAATTCCTAACCCATACCCGAACATCATGGCAAATAATGGGTAGAAGCTTGCTTGAACCAGCACATCGATCCATGGATACAGCCCAATATCTTCCGGTGTTTTCCACCACGTATACGGATCCATATATAGAAATGGTGAATGAAAAGAAATCATATTGATGATAAAGATACCCAGCAATGAGAATCCTCTGATCACATCAAGACTTAGAATGCGTTTTGATTGTTCAATAGGCGACATGGTGTTCATTTATCTTCCTCCGAAAAAATAATCTTGATTCTATTCTAACCCTAAACTGGGAATTAGGCGATTATCACCTATTCAGTTTCTTAACATAGAATAACAATAATTAACTTTGTCTTAAAGGTGTGAATCACAATGCCCGCAATCGTAGGAATTGCACAAGTCGTCAATGTCGGTTCAAGCGCCGTCTTCCATATCGGGGACGTATTTAACATCAGTCCCATATCCACAGCCAAAACCTTTGCCGGGGCAGGTTCATTCATCACGGGAAAGGGAATTTCAGTCTATAATGAGAGCTCCTTGACCTACACCGTGGATGACGATGGAATGGATCAAGGAATAAACTTTAACGTATGAGTGTGATGCCGAATGTCGAATTATTATATTCAACAATCCATACAGATTCAATTTATTAAAATCGGGGGAATGTCCAATTCTTCCATCCTTCAAATTGGAACATGCGGTCAAATTACTACCAATGACTTTCTTTATAACACAGGGGGCTTTACAGAGCCTGCTCCTGAAGCTCAGAAGAACGGAGCCTCACCTTCCTCTATTACACCGCTCGTTCCGCTGCAATCGCCGGGATAAATATAAGATATCGCGACAAAAGAAAGAGGTGGCAGGATGAATAATTACTATATGACCCCCCAACAACTCTATCAGTATATCGAAATGTTAAATTCGAAAATTGTCGCGTTGGAAAAAAAAGTGAATGAGCTGTCACAGGAATTAACCACCCTCAGGGATACCCCCAAAATCAATGTGGAGAAAATCGAATACAAATTTGACCAGCTTAAAGTGGAATCCCTCGACGGCACGCTGAATATCGGACTGAATCCAAGCAACTTAAAGGAAACCATTGAAGACTTAGCCGTCGAGCCCAATGTTGATGTTAAATCGATCAAAAACCTAGAGCCTTATAAAGAGAGAATCACATCAGAAATCAAAGCGTATATTGATTCAGAATTACCCTCTCTTATCCAGGATAACGAAATGCAATTCCAGCGTTCTCTAGATCCATCTTATTACGAAATGATTCAGCAGGATCTTCTGAATCAGATGCCGCAACGAATTGATTTTTATTTACAAAATATCCCCTATATTGAATCGAAACAACAAGAAGGGGAATGGGAGCGGAAAATCATCAATAAAATTAAAAAAGATATCGAAACGGCCCTGTTCTCCTTTATGTCACAAATCCCAGATCATATGGAAGGAATGAAGAACAATGAACCTCCAGGTAATCAATCGTGAATTAACCGTTGGGAATATTGATATTGCAGGGGTTTCCAGTTCCTCCCTCGTTCTCGTCGGGGATGCTGACATCATTCAGCTTGCCTCGGCATTCGATACCCCGCCGGAATCACTGCTCATCGGTCCATTCGTTCCTCTTACCCCTAAGTGATTTATGCTTAAGAGATACTCGATTTTGAATTCATTAGAAGGTGTTACCTTAGCCTTTAGTTCTCTTTATCAGATAGGGGATTCTCAAAATATCAATGCAGTGTCGAAAGCGTATGCCGTACAGCGTGAGAAGGAATTTTTTTTAACAAGCGAAGGTACTTTTGATTCTGAAGTGTTTACCAGTTCCATTGACCTCCCCCGCATCAATCCGAATATAAAGGTAAGCAGATTAAATCTGTGCCCGATTAAAGTAAACAGTATGTATATACGCGCTACAGCATTTTCGTCCATCATCCATATCGGGAACACATGCAATGTGTATATGGAAGGCAGGGTTAAGAATATTCGTCAGCTCGAAAAAGGTAAGGAACAACAAAACTTTGAAAACATAGAAGAACCTAATTAGAATACTTCTCTTTCAACGGGATCAGTTTTTCACATGAACGTTCCAGTCAAGTTCACATAGGCTACTAGTATAGACAAATCAAAAGAGGATGTTGATTATGCCCGCTTTAGTAGGTCCTGTCGCTATTCTAAACGTAGGTGGGGGAAATGTTCAGTTCGGTGACACTGCCATTATTTCACCAAAGTCAGCGTCTAAGACATTTGGTGGATCCGGTTCCTTCAATACGGGTCCATTTCAGTTAAGCTACAATGTCTTCAGCGTAAGTACCACCTTTGATTGTAACGTCGTAGACCAGCCGATCACCGGAAATAACTAAGATAACAAAAAGCCCATTCAAAGGCTTTTTGTTATTTATAGGACCTATCGCTTTCTTCTGCGTTCCAGACTTTTCTTTGTTTTTATTAATTTGGTGGGAGGCTGCTTACGTATCCATTTGATGAATGCGTAAATCTTTTCATCGTTTCTTAGATCTTCAATGGTGTTTAATCTCGCCCCCAGCTCTTCGTTGGTGTAAAGGGAATGAATCTGCTTATGACAGGGAATGCAAAGCTGTGCCGTGGGAAGGAATGTACCGCCCACCTCTTTAGGTGTGAGGTGATGAACCGTTGTTTCCACGTTCCCACGTGCACATAATTCACATATTCCAATTGTTTTTTTACCCATTTTCACCATCCCCCAGTGTGTGATTAATATAGGTATTCCCTAGCTGCCATTAAAAAAACACCTCGAAGGAAAGCTTCGAGGTGTTTTTTATCTATAATTCCAACACATGTCCTCCATCAAAGAAGTATAGGTATTTTTCTGATACCGGTTCTTTCCAGATGGATTCTAATGCCCTGGTATATAATTCAATCTGTACTTTGTACCTCTCGAGAAGGACAGGCTTTGCCTCGGGAAAACCTCCTTCATAGCGATCATGAATGCCGTCTGTTTTGTAATCCAACAGGACGATTCCTGATTCATCCCGAAATACACAGTCGATGACCCCTTGAACAAGGATTGTTTCTTCAGGGGCTTCTTCACCTGTTTCAGAGATTTCACTTAGAGGGACGCTCATGCTGAAGGGAATTTCCCGTTGGATATTCCATGCGCCTGCCATCCGCTTTCCAAGTTCACTTTCGAAGAACCCCACAATATTATCGACTGAGATTGCCAGTTTCTGTTCCTTGGTCAGAATTTCTTTACGGACAAGGTTAGATAATAGATCTTCAACCATATCCTCTGTCGGCACCCCATCTTCAAATGAAATATGCTGCATGACAGTATGCATGGCTGTACCCTTTTCAGCTGGTGACAATTCTTTCGATTGCATGAATTGTGGACGGTTATATACAGGCTTGTGGTGGCGTCTCAGGATATCAATACTTGACGCTTCGTCTCTTATTTCAACCATCCTCTTGAGCTCTGAGACGGATTGCTTCGAACGGAGGTTTGTAGCCTGAAGATGTGGATATTTCCACGATAATCGCTTCAATACCTCATCTTTATGCAGAGACTGTATTTCCACTTCTTTCCCTTTTTTCACCTGTTCCTTCCAATTATCATCTTCACTCAATGACTCACCAGCTTCTTCAGTCAATTCAGACTTATGAATCGAGGTGATTTGGAAGCGGGAAGGATGTTTCAGAATCTCCTCATTAATTCCGCTTCCCCCCGGCACTTCTCCCCCAAGCTCTTTGCAATGAGGATGGCGCATGAGGGACGGACCTATCCAGTCAAGATAGGAATTTGCACCTGCCCTGTCATGATCGGATAATAACCATTCTTTCTGGCTTAATGACCCGCGCCACTTCTTAAGTGATTTCTCCAGGCCTTTCACAGTACCCACGAGGAATAATTTCTCCTTCGCACGGGTCAATGCCACATAGAGTACCCGCATCTCCTCGGAGATCGCCTCCATCCGCTTCTTCCTCTTAAATGCCAATTGCGGGAGTGACGGGTAACTGATCCGTTTGTCTGGATCGGTATATTTCACAGCCAATCCAAGATCTTTATCTAATAAGTAAGCTGCATTCAAGTCCATGAGGTTAAATTGCTTAGACGTCCCCGCCACAAACACAACCGGGAATTCGAGACCCTTACTTGAGTGGATGGTCATTAGACGAACCACATCTTCTTGTTCGCTCAGTGCTCTCGCCACCCCAAGGTCATCCCCCCGTTCTCTCATCCTGTCAATGAATCGCAGGAATCGGAATAACCCCCTGAAGGATGTTTCTTCATATTGGCGGGCACGGTCATACAAGGCCCTGAGATTTGCCTGCCTTTGCTTTCCACCGGCCATCCCACCTACATAGTCGTAAAAACGGGTATCCCTGTACAATTGCCATATCAATTCTGTCACTGATCCCTGACGCGCTTTTGTCCGCCAATTTTCAAGTTGGTACAGAAACACTTTCACCTTCTCAAATGTTTCTTCATCCCTGGGATGATCCGGCTTCTTACCAGCAAATTTTTTCACGGCTTCGTAATACGTCCCTGCACGTGAATGAACCCGGACACTTGCCAGACCCTGCTCATCGAGCCCTACAATCGGGGACCTGAGAACCGAAGCAAGAGGAATATCCTGATACGGATTATCGATCACTTTCAACAATGATAGCATAATGGCAATTTCAGTCGCTTCAAAATATCCAGTGGATAAATTCGCGTAAATCGGTATGCCCTGCCTCTTGAATTCCTCCAAGATTTCCGCAGCCCAGGGCATGGAGCGAAGTAGAATGACAACATCACGATACTGTATCGGACGTTCTGTTTTCGTCTTGGCATCATAGATCGGTGTCCGTCCCTCGATCATTTGTTTTACCTTGTTTGCCATGTAACGGGCTTCCAGGACGGATTTTTCTATATCCCCTTCATCAAAGATGGAGAGCTCTTCTTCGCCACCGCCATTGGCAGGCTCTTCGGTTTCCTGATCGATGATCGCCACTTCGATGGGAAATTCATTTTCTTCGGGATATGGTGCACCCTTTACAAGCTCGGCTTCCCTGTTATATTCCATCTCACCGACAGATGTGCCCATGATTTGTTTAAATAAAAAGTTCGTCCCTTCCAATACTTCCTTCCGGCTCCGGAAGTTTTGGGAAAGATCAATTTTCAATCCTGCTTCCCCGCTGCTTGGAAGGAATCGGGTGTACTTTCCTAAAAACAGGTTGGGTTCAGCCAGCCGGAAGCGGTATATGGATTGCTTCACATCCCCTACCATAAATCGGTTCCCGACTGCTTCACGTTCTTCGGTGATGAGACGCAGGATGGATTCCTGAACCATATTCGTATCCTGATATTCGTCTACCAATACTTCCCTGAACTTATTTTTATATTCCATGGCAGCTTCCGAAGGTACTAAAGCATGAGAAGTGTGGTCTCTAAATATGTCCAGACAGAAATGCTCCAGATCGGCAAAGTCAACGAGGCCCTTTTCTTCTTTCACTTGTCTGAATCGCTTCCCGAATTCGATCACCACTTCTGCAAGTGTATGAATCACATTCTTTATCTTCTTCATATCTTCAAGGAATGAACCGGGCCTTCTTGAAAAGAAATCCTCCTGAATCTTTTCCAATGTTTTCTTTCCCTGATCACGGAGTTTCTTCGCATCATCCACTAATTCCTTATCGTACTCTTCCCCCCTACATGCTTTAAGCTTAGTGAAGGGTAAGGTTTGGATCGTTTCGTATAAAGCATTCCATGAATTGGACAGACTTGCCTCCAGGCTATCGACTATTTCGATATCGCTTAAGAAATTCTCAGCTCTTGGGGCTGGTCCCCCTGGTACACGGGTGAGGTCCAGCGCCCGCTGAAACAGGCCTTTTGCTCCATGAAGCTGTAATTGGATATCTGTCAGCAAGGGTTGAATGAAGGAAAGATCGTCTATTTCTCTGCCTTCTTCCAGCTCATACATCTCTTCCAAGCTCAAAAGCCATTCATCGGGATTCGGATGTGACCTGGAAAAGTCATACAGTTTCCTGATCATATCCTGCAATGCCCCATCACTTCGGTCATTTGTAAACGTATCAACAAGTTTAAAGAAGTCATGGTTATCTTCTTTGCCATATTCTTCTTCAAATAGATCGTCAAGGACCTCGTCCCGAAGCAGGTCTCCTTCTGTTTCGTCCGCAATCCTGAACCCTGGATCGATATCGATGAGGTAATAATATTTACGGATCACTTCAAGGCAGAACGAATGTAGCGTAGAAATGGATGCCCGGTTTAATAAGCTCAGCTGTTTTCTTAAATGAAGTGAATGGGGATCCTCATCAATCGCCTTCCCCAACGCCTGTCCGATCCGATGTCTCATTTCCGCAGCAGAAGCGTTGGTAAAGGTAACAACCAATAATTCATCCACGTCCATCCGGTCTTCTTCTGAAAGAATCTTCTGTATGATCCTTTCGACCAGTACAGCGGTCTTCCCTGATCCCGCTGCTGCAGCGACCAGGATATCCTGCCCCTTCGCCCAAATGGCCTTCCACTGGTCGTCGGTCCACGTGACGTCATGCGGCTTGGCTGGAATCTTACCATTACTCATTGGATTCTACCTCCTCTCTCACTTTCCGCAATAAATCTTCAGGTTTCGCCGTAGGCAACTCTCTGTATTCGTTTTCCTCCAACGACTGATCAAATTGACAGACGGAACGGAATGAACAGAACTGACACGGAGTCCGGTCCTTCAGTTTATAAGGAGAAATGTCGGTCTCCCCCGAGATGATCCGATTTCCTGAAGCTTCATAAAGTTTTCTGACATGCTTTCGCATATAGTGAAAGTCTTCCTGGCTGGCCGCTTTTGACCTGGATGACAATGATCCATCTTTTTTGATACCGGCTGAGATCATATCTGAATTCCCCGTCTCCAACGACTGATCCATCAACCTGACGATATCTGTATTCCCAAGGACTAGACCTTTCATTTTAAAACTCTTGAAAATTTCCTGTTCGATTTGGTCCATGGTCAAGATTTTCTTACTATTGATCATCGGATTGTGAACATGGAAATAAAGGACGCCTGCAGGCTTCGCTTCTTTTCCGACAAATTGTTTCGAATTCGTTAACACTATATCCAAGTACGTGAGCATTTGAAGGGCTAAACCGTAATACACTTCCGTCATATCGAGATCCCTTGGACTCGATTTGTAATCGACGATTCGGAGATATACCCCATTGGCATCCTCCGCTTTGTCCACCCGGTCGATCCTTCCCTGAAGTTCCATCTTCGTCCCGTTTCTGAGCTGAAACTCGAACGGTGGAAGTGTCGCGTGAGGTCCGAAACCAAGCTCAACCCCGACCGGGACAAACCCGCTCGCCTTCGCATGCTCACTAAGGATGAGGCTTGCCCGGCCAATGATTTGTTCCAGTTTCTGTGCGATATAATAATGCCTGTTCGAGCTTAGTAGAATCTGATGTTGAAGCTTTGGTGCCAGCATCAGGACGGCTTCTTTCGCTAGCCTCAAGCACTGGGATTTCGAAAGAGCAGCCCATGTCAGACCATGACGTTCCACTTCTTCTGATATCCATTTTAAAGCTGAATGGAACATTTCACCGATGTCAGGCGCTTCTAATTTGAAGAAATCCCGTTCCCTGAGCTTCAATCCGTGGCTAGCAAAATGAGAAAATGGACAGCTGTGAAACAACTCCATCCGGGAAACACTGGCCAGGATATGGTCGCCGTACAATTCTTTGCTTGTCTCCTCAGACAGTTGTTGTCCGGTATTCTCATAAAAAAGACTCGATAAGATATGTCCGGAATGCCATTTCCAATCATTGGACGTTGTATAGAAGTTATAAACATCCCACCAGAAATCATAAATAGGGTAATCCCGTTTCTTTAATTGCAGCTGGGACGTGAGATGAGATATCGTCACATTCGGATGACAGACGTAATGAAGCTGATCCTCTTCAGGTAATTCAGATGGTTCATTAATGAGAAGCTTTGTTGGTGCACCAGGGAACATTTCATTTAACCTCTTGATAAACGAAGAAGGCAGTAGTGCCTTTCCTTCTTCATTGGCGATCGGGTAGCTGATGAAGATCCGTTCACTTGGAGTCGTAAAGGCTTTATATGCCACAAACTCCTCATCCAGGAGCTTCGTCCGGTTACTCGGAGCGATCTTATATCCCCTCTTGATCAATGACTCACGGTCCTCATCGGACAGGACTCCGTCTTCACTCATTTTTGCCGGTAGAACACCATCATTCACGCCAATGATGAACGCGGCTTTAATATCACCTAGCCTCGATTTCTCCAGGTCGGCAATAATGACCTGATCAATGGCCGGTGGAACCAGGGAAAATTCCATCGTCTCTATACCAGCATCCAGAATCGATGAGAATCTCTTCATGGTCGTTTCTTCATCACCAAGCATTTCTACATATTGATCAAGCAAGTCCATTGCCGCTGACCACGCCTGATCATGTTCCCTTGCTGCAACCAGATTCCCTTTTTCTTCAGCTTCCATGCGCATCCGCTCCAGCTTTTCGGGTATATTCAGCTCTTCCAGATACACATAAAGAGCCTCACAGTATTCCCGACCTGTTGACCGCTTCTTTAAACGTTTTCCAAGACGTATGATCGGTGCGGATATAAATAACCGCAGCTCATTAATCTCGTGCTCAATTTCCCTCTCAGCGTCGGTCTGTGGTGCATCCACATGCTCAAGACCCCTGAAACGCCGGTATTTCCACCGATCTTTCTTCGTCCATCGGTCACCCTTTATCCCATAGGCCAACACATAGTTTTCAAGACGGTCCATTTTTTCACGCAAATCGGTGGGGTTCTTATGGTAAGGGAACAGAAGATCTGTTTTCACTGCCCTGAAGACAGGTTCATACCTCCAATTCGTGTTCATGATCTCAAGCGTTGAACGAATCAGTTCAATGAGAGGGTGATTCAGCATCGTTCGCTTTTGATCAAGGAAAAAGGGAATCGAATAATCTTGAAATATCGTTTCGACTTTATCACGATAATCCTGGCTGTTTCGTACCAATACAGCGATATCCTTGTAGCGGTACCCTTCTTCCCTGGCAAGCTTCCTGATTTCCCTGGCCACACCTTCAATCTCAGCCCGACGGTTTGACGCTTCCAGGAATTCAATGGTTCCATTTCCTTCATCAAAAGGTATGGTCGGCCTTTCATCGAAATGACGTTCTAAGTGAAGCAAGGCTTCACTTTGGTAGCGAATGGGTTTGCTCATCACCTCTTCTACTGCCGATTCATCTGCCATACTGCATAGATCCTGAAGTGTATGATACGTTTCATTTGTCATTCGATACAGACTTAACTCGTTCATCGCCCCCATAGGCTCTTCAGGATCGGTTGTAAGGGCAACCGTCACTCTTTTTGTATGGTGAATGAGCTCATCGATGATGAGATACTCCTGAGGAGTGAAACTATGGAATCCGTCTATATAGATTTCTGCCTTCTTCAGCAGCTCGGAATTTCTCACATTATCGGAAAGCAATTGAAAATAATCTTCTGAATCGATGTATTTACCGAAAAGCTTTTCCTCAAATTTCTCATAAATCAGTTCGAGGTCATGAAGTTTGTCCTTCAATACCTTGTACCGTTCACTGTCCCCTTCAAATTCTTGCAAGTCTGAAGGAGAAATACAGTAACGTTTGAACTCCTTAACGATCGCTTCTACATGATGAATAAAACCCGGCTTCTCAGAGGCCTTGTTGAAAATATGGAGATGTTCCTTGTTTTCATCTATAATCTTCCGGATCATCATATTCAACCCTACATCCGATAAATGATAACGGCTCATTCCTCCCGTTTCCTGAAGAATCTTCCACGCAAGTCGTGTGAAGCTGAACACTTGTCCACGGATCATGCCGTTCAATCCCGGTGTGTTCACAAGCTCGTATTCCGATATAAAGGACATTTGATCCGGTACGATATAAATGATAGGGTCCCCGTTCGGTGCTTCCAATAAGTTCTGTTTCATCTCATCCAGTATATGATGTGTTTTCCCCGTACCGGAGCGTCCGAGAATAAAGCGTACAGACATCCTATCACTCCTTTTCTAATACTCTATCTATTCTATCCCAAAGGCTTTATGATTTTTTGCATAGGTTCATTATAGTACACTACCAGGATTCTTTCCTGCCCCAATCTCAACTGAAAATAATTGGAACTTCCGCATACAGTAAAGAGAGGTAGGTGATTTCATGAGGAATCATGATTTTAACAGAATTTCAGTTGTGCTTGTTGCGATGGCCGTAATGGTGGCATGTAATATTTACACATTCATCCCCATATATGGAGAGATCGGCTCCTCCCTAGTGATCAAGGAAAGCGAAGTGGTCATGGCTGGCACTTCGTTCATCTTTTTTTACGCATGCGGATTATTGACTTTTGCTAACGCTGCGGATTACTTTGGTAAAAAGCGGATCCTCGTCTGGGGAATGCTTGCTTCTGCCTTTGCATCGGGACTCGTTGGTCTTTCTGCAGATTTTTGGAGTTTATTTTTCACCAGGGGATTCCAAGGATTATGCCTGGGGAGCTTTGCCCCTGTCGCTTTTGCCTATACGTATGATTTGTTTTCCGGAAAGCAGAGGACCCTTCTCCTTGCCTTCGTCAATACCGGTTTCCTCTTTGCAGGCATCATAGGACAATTACTCAGCGGGGGCATCACAAACTTATCTGAATGGTCAATGGTATTCTATTTTTTCGCAGTGGTATACGCCTCTCTTTTTATCATAGGCCACAAAGCTCTGCCTCAAGCCAAGGTTGAATCTGTATCCCCTTCATCCCAACTGGCCACTATCATCAGACTGCTCAGGAGAAAGGAACTTCTATACTGCTATGGGATCGTATTCACACTTCTCGCTTCTTTCATTGCCTATTATGACAGTTTGACCCGTCACTTGTCAGGCGAAGAAGACCTCCTTTTTCTCACCAGGTCGGTGGGACTGATCGGAGCGGGTTTATCACTCTTTACCGGGCGACTTATGGAAGTTGTCGGAATATATAAAACCCTATTTATTGGAGTAGCATTATCTATCGTAAGCCTGGTCGCTGCTTTGTTTTATGCAATTGGGCACATACCCTTCATCATTATTTCTTCCATTCTATTTGTCTCAGCCATCTCATTATTGTTACCGACCGTCATTACACTGATCGGAAATATGGGCGGAAAGGGACGAAGCCAGGCTCTCAGCCTTTATTCTTTTATCTTATTATGTGGAACGAGCCTGGCACCGCTTATCGTCATGGATCTTTCATACCTTGAATCTATCTTCCTGCTTCTCGGCTGCTGTTTCTTCCAGGCTTTGATGGGTGGCTTATTGTTCAGGGGTCGGAGGAAATGGGAGGTGGGCAATTAATCCCACACTTTCATTCTTTCCTGTAGATTCGAGGTGTGTAATTCGAATTGGACATTATCAGGGGCCATGAAATTAATACTCCATCCTTTCCCCCTCTTTAAAGGTCCACTTACAATTGGCACCTTTTTTTCTTTCAGAAGTTGAACAGCATCATGGAATCCTTTTTCATCGATGGTGAATGCCATGTGATGGATTCCATAACCACTTTGATTACCGGAACACTCTCTTTCCTGAAGACAAATCCAAATCGGCCCCCATTCGAGGTACGCATCTTTTCTCCCCTTATGTACTAGGGTGGTGCGCAGGATATCCAGATAAAATGAAAGGGAGTCTTCTAGTTTACACGTGCTGATGGTCAGATGATTAAAGCCTGAAATGTTCACTTACTCTCACCCTTTCACTCATTTTGAATGTTTGATTGACGATTCTATTTGAAAGGCAGCATGAAGGAACGTCTACTGCCGGGGGTTAAGTCCATGTGACTGGTTCATAGGAACTTTACAACATCGCTTTCAGCGGGATTGCGTCATTTTTCATTATGATTGCGTCATTTTTTTCATATTTGCGCCATTATAAATTTTATTGCGTCATTATTAGTGCTAATTGCGTCGTTTAACAAATTAAGGGAATTGACTGAGCGCTCAATCCCCTCCCCCGCCACGACCTACTCCAAAAAAAGAAGGACTTCACAATCCTTCTTCCCATTCACCTGCTAATAATCCAAATAAAAACATATCATACCGCTTTCCGTCTCTTTGCAGGAATTGACGATAGCTTCCTTCTTTCCTGAACCCGAGCGATTCATACAACCTGATCGCTCTCTCATTATACGAAAACACCGTTAATTGAAGACGGTGAAGATTCAACTCATGAAAGCCGTAGGCCAAAAGACATTCCATAGCTTCCCTGCCATATCCACTCCCCCAAGCTGTTTCGTCACCGATTGAAATGGATATCCACCCCACGCGATGGGTCCATAGAATGCCATCCAGCTCTACAAATCCTATGATTCTCCCATCGTCCTTCAGCCGTATCGCAAATCGAAAGGAATTTTCTTCCGGCACCATCCATTTCTTAATCTCTTCTTCTGTTTTCGGCTTAGGCGGGAGGGCGTCCAATAGTCTCTGCACTTCTTCATTTTGATTCCATTTCTTTATGGACGAAATATCTTCTTCTTGAAAGCCTGTTAGATCCATTCTATTTCCGGTCAATAACCGCTTCATCCTTTTCACCTCGACTTATGTATTTCGAGGCATTCCATACCATTTCCTCTATTGATTTTGAAAAAGCTTGTTATTACCTGTTTACAGACTGCGGTTTCATTACGAAGTGCCGGTATTCTTTTATCCAATAATAGGGTTTTTAAAAAGACAGTAAAAAACCGAACGAATTCGATGTTCATGAGAGAATCTCGAGTGATCGTTCGGTTTTCCTTTTGCTCAAAAAGCTTGCTACCAGATCATTTCTACCCATTCAGGATGGTCGATGAATGGGTTGCGGTTACCCTGATATTGTTCAAAGATGATATTGTTCCTGCGGATTTCTCTTGCATCCACCGGATCTTGTTCGTTCCACTCCAGAAGCACAGACATTTTCCCCATGTAAGGAGCGCTTCCATTGTTGACGTTATTATTCAGCTCTAAATCCACTTCCCCCTTATCTCCTTCATAACGGACATCCATGTAGAAGATCATCCGGGCAACATCGCCTTTTACTTCATCACGGGGCTCCCATGAATCGCTGTCGTAGTAGTTGCCTGGTGCTTCCGTCTGCTCGGTTCCACCATTGTCAAAGTCAAGATTTCCTCTTGTCGAGTTGACCGTAACATCCGTCGGTCTCAAATGATGGAGGTCCGTCCCTGGGCCCTGTGCCGTTCCGAAATCTCCATGGGATTTCGCCCACACATGTTCCCGGTTCCAGTCGTTCACTCCACCACCGTTTGTTGTTTTGGATTGTGAACGGCCAGAGTAGAGGAGTATGACATTATTGGGGTTGTTTGGGTCTTCGTCCGTTTTTCGCAATGCTCCCCATACAGCATCATAGGATAGGGTATGATGATCGTCAATGATGTTATGTAGTGCCGTTTTCAAGACCTCACCCGTTTTGCCTTCCGCTGCGTTGTAGTAGTCTTCATAAGCCGGAGGATCGGTAGGTTCTGATGGAGGATCTGTCGGATCTGTTCCTCCTTCTTCCATTAATTCAAAAGCTGATGTCGATTTCACTCCAGGATGGGAAAAATAGGCTGACAAGCTTCCCGTCACTTTGATCTTTTCCCCCATTAAACCCGGGTTACTTTGCGGGCCAAAGCTTGAACGATAATCAGATGGAATTTGAACATACACCATCTGATTTGCATTGGCTTCTGATGGTGTTGCCGCTAAGGCCAATGCATAATCGTTCGGAAAATCATTTGTGATAACCGACGACGCAGAGGTTGGCTGTCCGACCACATACCCTTCGATAGATTTCGTGGAACCATTCTGATTTGTAATCGCTTGATCTGCTGTATAAGGGGAGCTCCAAGAACCGCTTCCCGCTGCACTCATTTGAGTGGGTGATACCTGGCTGCACGCTATCGTAAAAAGAAATACGATAGCAAAAATACCAATGACTTTTTTGTGTGCAAACTTCAAACTGCTTCGCCTCCTTTAAATGCATTACACATTTAGCGTACAATAATCATTTTCATAATAGGGTAAATTTTGTGTAAATAAGAGAAAATGAGTCTATTTTCACATCTTTTTCCATATGGAAAAAAGCTTCCTTCCAGTGTCCTAACTGTATATAATCCACAGCCATGAATGAAAGAAGGGAATTGCGTCACTTTTTTAAATAAATTCCCTCAAAGTCACACCCTCTTTACACAAATCTATCAAACACCCATGTTCCCCACTCTCATTTTCCTTTATAATGAACCTACTAAATGTTAGGGAATTTGGAGGATTCATCCTTGAATATATTTCATCAATTTCAACGTACAATCATTAACAATTATCTTTTTGGAAGTATCATTGCTGTGTTTGGTGTCGGTTCTGTGTTTATATTTCAAACCCTTTCCCTAAAGGAAAGCGAGTTCTTTGCCATGGGGAGCATCATTTTCCTCTCGATCCTTACGATGTTCGGCTTTGAATTCCTTGTGTACCAGAGGCATATTCGTCCTATTAAACTTGTTTATCAAAAGCAGGGTGGGACGATCGAATTGAACCTCCTGTTAACGGCTTATCAACAAGCAGAAAGGTTCCCGCTTTTAACTGTTAAACGAATTATGCTCCCTCATTTCCTTGGGCTTGCTCTGCCTTCAACTTTATTGACGGTCCTCTTCATTCATACTGATTCACTTTCGCTTCCATACTCTTATATACTATATGCCTGGTGTGGTGCTTTCTTAGTGGCGATCCTCCATGCGTTAATCGAATTTTTTTTAACCTTTAAGGCATGTCACAGGCTCCAGGAAGATCTTATACGAAAAACGGTTGAAACATATGGAATGGATCCTGCAAATCAATCAACAATATTTATCAGTTTGAAACGAAAGATTCTGGCAGCGTCATTGTTTCTTGCGCTGTTCCCGATACTGCTGTTTTCACTTGCTTCACAGATTCGCTTATCCATCGAGGACTCCACCCTTTTAGTCGACTACTGGAAATGGGCAGGGACCCTGATCTTCATCATTACGCTCCTTGCCTTTTACGGTGCGGTCCTTATCTTTAAGAGTATTGAAGAACCTGTGAAGGAGCTTGTCTCCCATTTCAAAAAAGTGGAGGGGGGGCATGTTGCAACCGTTACAAATACGTATACGGATGAGTTTTCTCATCTTTTCTCAGGATTTAATCATATGGTAGATGCCATCAATCTCAGGGACCGTAAGAATCAGCAGCTCCTTGACCAGTTTTTCGCAGTGGTGGCCGGCACATTGGATGCTCGCGATCCTTATACAGCAGGTCATAGCAAGCGGGTAGCGGATTATTCCATATTGATTGCCAAGCAGTGCAAATGGCCGGTGAAGGACATTGATTTACTAAATAAATCCGCTCTCCTTCACGACATTGGAAAAATCGGGATTCGTGATGATGTACTTTTAAAAGAAGGAAAATTAACAGATGAAGAGTTTGACCAGATTAAACGCCATCCCGTCATTGGTGAAGAAATTGTCAAAGGGGTTCAACTCACAGAAGAGCTCCTTCCCATCTTACCCGGCATCAAGCACCATCATGAGCGGATGGATGGTTTAGGGTACCCTGACCGATTAAAAGGAATGGAAATCCCCCTATTCGGACGATTGATTGCAGTAGCCGATGCCTTTGACGCCATGACCTCTGATCGCCCTTACCGAAAGGGTATGCCTTTTGAAAAGGCCTTCTCCATTCTGGAAGAAGGGAGAGGAAGTCAGTGGGACGAGCAATTCGTCGATGCTTTCCTAAAAGGAATGACGGCTGAGTCCGATTCTATAAAGCACACATACTCATGATAATCCTCTCTCAAAGTAAAAGGATCAGACCGTTAACCAATCTGATCCTTTTTCATTAACATTCTCGCTCCATACTCTCTCCATTGTATAAATAAGACCTATTAGGGTTTGGTACATGTAGATAGAATTGTATATCACCGGGTAAATACTCAATGATCTTCTCCTCGATTGATTGATCGGAAAGGATTGGTCCACAAGATGATAACCATCGGGAAGTTTCCATGCAAAGGTTAAAGTACAGAATTCACAAAAAAAAGAAGACGACTGATCGTTAAGTCATCTTCCCATGATGTCATTTTCTGAATTGCACATCCCATTCATTGATGGGCCAATAGCGAAGGTCCACTTTTCCGACAATCTGTTCCCGGTCTACAAAACCGAAATAACGGCTGTCCATGCTTCCCCGACGGTTATCCCCCAGAACAAATATTTTCCCTTTTGGAACTGTTTTTTCACCAGTGATTTCCTGCAGGGTAAAGTCACCCGTCAGCTTACTTCCAATATACTCCTGTTTAAACTTCTCCAGGTAAGGTTCTGGATAATATTCTCCATTCACGTATAACTTGTCATCTTTATAAACAATTTTATCACCCGGCAGGCCGATGATTCGCTTCACATAATCTTCTTTTTCGTTTGCATGAAATACCACTACATCAAAGCGGTCCAATTCCCCGATATGATAGCCGATCTTGTTGACAACCAGTTTATTTCCATCCTGCAGTGTCGGCATCATGGATTCGCCTTCCACCACATAGTTGGAGAAGAGAAAGGTCCGTATGATGATGAAAATGATTAATCCAATTCCCAGGGCTTTGATCCATTCCAGTCCTTCTCTTTTTACCTCTTCTCTCAATTTGATTCCTCCTGCTTTTTCCGTTCAATTCGTTGGTCTAATTCCATTTTCTTATTCAGATGTATCTCAATTCGTTTTCCTACAAACCACAAAACGAAAATAATGGCTACAACGATTACTGTACGAATAGGTTGTTTAACTAATGATATAATATCATATCCGATAAAGCTTATGGTGAATATCATCACCATTTTCCCTGTCACCACCGCAAGCATATACTGAGCAATGCTGATGGAAGACAAACCTGCCACGACATTGACTACTGCTGACGGTGTGAACGGGAAACATAGCAAAATGAACTGCGGGCCAAATCCATGCTTGTCTACCCATTTCGTCAACCTGTTCACTTGACGGCTCTTCCTTAAGAAGCGAAAGACCCGGGCCTCCCCGTACCTTCTGACCAATAGGAATACGATCAAGGCACCAAGGGTCGCACCGATCCACGAAAACAGAAAGCCCCACCACAGGCCGAACGCATTCGCGTTGGCCGTCACAAACACGACCAGCGGAAGGAACGGGAGAAACGCCTCCAACAACGGCAGCAGGATTCCCGGAATCGGACCAAATGAACGATATTGCTGAATCAAATCCATCATATTCTCAAGTGTAAACCAATCTTTTATCGTATTGATATTCATATTATATGTTTCCCCTTAAACGACCATGAACAGATATACTCATCTCGTCATCACTACTTACTCATTTCATCATATCATACCAGAACAGGATTTCCATATCGTAATCTCCTGCGTCGTTTTTATTAATACAAGGTTGCCTAAAGTTGTTTGTTGTAAACCTTTTGCTGGAGGATATTTTCTGAAGATGATCGGTTCAGACATGTGAAATCTAGCAATTGTCTATAAGAGCGGAAGATAAATCTTCGTCTGGTTTCCGATTGCCACGTCCACCCATCCTTTATTATCGACTTCTCCCAAAATTATAGCTTCCCTCTTCTCCTCCATTCAGCACCAAAAAAAACTGCCAACCCCATACGGAAATGACAGTTCTCCCTTAGTTTATAAATATTCCCCAAACCAATCCACGATCTCCTGCAACCTGGCTTCCCGCAAGGATGGCTTTCCGGTCCGGGACAGATGATGATTGGATTCCGGGAAACGGACGAATCTCGCCTCTTTTTTCTCCCGTTTTAATGCAATGAAAAGCTGTTCGCCCTGCTCGATCGGGCAGCGATAGTCCTTTTCACTGTGAAGAATCAAAAGAGGTGTGTTCATATTTTTCACGTAAGCGAGTGGTGAGTGCTTCCACAAGGTTTCAATGTCACCAAGATCACTTTGGATCTGCCATTCAGAGAAATAGTAACCGATATCACTGACTCCGTAAAAGCTGATCCAGTTGCTGATGGAACGCTGGGTTACAGCCGCTTTGAATCTGTCGCTGTGACCGATGATCCAGTTGGTCATGAAGCCACCGTAGCTTCCACCGGTTACCCCCAGGCGATTTTCATCAATAAAAGGATATTCCCCCAGTGCATAATCCACTGCACGCATGATGTCTTCATAATCTCCACCGCCGTAGTCACCCCTAACGGCATCGACGAACTCCTGGCCATAGCCATGACTTCCTCGTGGATTAACGTACAAAACAACATAGCCACTGCTTGAGAGTACCTGGAATTCATGAAAGAACGTATTCCCATACATCGTGTGCGGGCCGCCATGTATTTCAACGACCAGCGGATATTTCTTTCCTTCTTCGTATCCGGCAGGCTTCATCATCCAGCCTTGAACCGGCCAACCTTTCGCCCCCTGGAACATAAAAGATTCCGGAGAAGACACGTTACGATCTGCGAGCCAATCTCTGTTCACATCCGTGACTTTAGTCAGTTCCCCTGTCGGTACGTGGAGAGTATACAATTCACCAGGCTCTGCCGGTTTGCTCATTGAAACCAGGATGATTTGGCGACCCGAATCCAGGTCGAACCCATAGACGTGCTGCTCTTCCTGTAAGAGTGCCGGATAGATTGCGCCTTCGATGTGTGCATAGTAGAGGACCGTATTTCCCGCATCGGATGCCAGGAAATAGAAGCTTTCATTGTCCTTTGACCACTTGATGCCCGTTTGGGACGAGCCCTGGATGCTATCGCTATTCAGATAATCCCCTATGGCAACATCCATCCCTTCTGTCAGGCAAACGGAGTGTCCTGACGAAACCTCATGAATCCAAATCTTATTATGCGTTGCATTCTCATATTCACGCTTATGACCTATATAGGCCAGATGCCTGCAGTCCGGGGACCAGCTTGCTTCTCCGTAGTACCCCTGCTCCCCATTGATCTGCTTACACTCTCTTGTTTCAAGGTGAAAAATATATAAATCGGACTGAAAGGAGAAATCCCTGTCTTCATTCTTGTCGGTTGCGAAGGCAAGATAGTTTCCATCCGGGGACCATGAGTGAAGGGTATAATCGTTTTCATCATCCGTGACTCTTCTCACTTCTTTCGTCCCCAGGTCCACAACCGCTACCTGAGCATAACGGTCATCCTCAAAACCGCGATCATCACTTTTGTATTTCATACTGGTTGTAGCGAAAGGTTTTAGCTTTTCCTCTTCAACTTCCTTTTGATCGAATGCCTCCCCTTTCTCCAATCGAATGGAAAAGGCAATTTTCCCACCGCATGGAGACCAGACGGGATTCGAGACTCCATTCGGACAGTTTGTGACCGCCTCCGCTTCCCCGCCATTCCGACTGAGGAGATAAAGCTGATTGACTCCGGAACGATTGGAAATGAAAGCGATACTCCTTCCATCAGGTGACCATCTCGGCGATGAAATTTTTTGTTCACCGAATGTCCATTGACGTGTGGACTGGTCTTTCAGACTGATACTATGTAAGGTTGAAAAATAGTCATTTTTTTCTTCATTCAGGATGGTTTGGATAAAGACAGCCTCTTCCCCGCTTGGAGAAAGTCTTGGATCCGATACGGCCTTTAATTCGTAAAGATCTTTTATTGTAATGCCTGTCTTCAAGATTTTGCACCTTCCTTTCTATCTGTACCTTTTATAAATTCGACACTGACGACCTATTCCCTTCACGGATAAAAACCTGCATTTCCCTTCATAATAGAAACAAATTCAAATTCTACAACTTTCCCTATTGAAAGTAAATTGAAATCCACGTAAAATAAAACTACGAACATACGTTCTATAATAAAATAAAAAGGAGTCTTTTCATATGACAAGAATCCCGGAGAACGATCGGAATATTTTGGAACAGGCAATTTATCTGCCCATGGTACTGACGATTTTGAATCGTGACCTGCAAATCGTCGACAGCAGTCCCTTTAAATTAAAACGGCCGTATTTAGAGATGATCGAGGAGACGATGAAGGTCATTCAAGGAGAACTGGCCCATGTTAAGAAATATATGAGGACGAATAAGATGAAGGTTGAACGTATGCAAACGGATGATGCATTCACGATGTATATGTTTTTGTATAAGGGATATGAAGAACACCATAACTATTTCAATCCACGCCTTCGTAACCGGGTCGAGGATTTGATGAGACACTATTTGTACCGCCGATTCACAGAATCAAAGACTGATACAACAAAAGAAGCGTGATACTCTCCTCACGCGTCGGTTTTGTGGATATGTCGATTCATATAAAATGTCTTTACATGATTCGTTTCTGTCTGGACCTTCGTGTTATATTTACTTTCCATTTCAGCGATTCTCTGTGTGTAGGCAATCCGTAAATCCGAGGTGCGGAGCATTTGATTTTCAAAGGAACTGTATGAAATGGGAACCGTGCAGGATTCATTGTTTTGAAGGAAGATCCGTGTTGATCCATTTGTCAATCGTTCATATCCCCGGACATGGGAGTGGGAGATCCAGGCACATTCCTGCTTCACTGGAGATGATGTCGGGAATAGATAAATGAACATATCAGGATTAACCATGATGGGGGCTTTATAAATGATACCCGTAAGTTTTTTCGTTCCTTCTTTTCTGCCTTCATAAGAGCAGCCAAAGAATTCGCAGCTTTTTTTCAGGATATCAAAAGGTTTGAACGGAGAGATCAATACGTCATCTACCTCTATTATTTTTGTAAATGTCCTGGCACCGTACTCCATAGGCTGAAGGATCATCGTATGGGGATTTACTTCATATTCTTCTATAATTCGAGATTTTTCTCTCATAACATCGCCTCCATTTACATTTTTCTCCAAAATAATACCACAAATTTCGAGGGTTGTCTCCCATATTTTTAAAAATTCTGAAATTAGATAACGGGCACCGTTATATGAATAAAAAATTATCTGAATATTTAATTTTTTAGTTGAATTTTTAATACTTACACCATATACTAATAAAAAGAATTCAGGGGTGAGGTATATGGAAAGCAAAAAGTCCTATACAGAAATGATGAAAGCCGCCGCCGCCATTAACCGGAAGAAATCCGCTGAAAGAAGCGTAATGGAAATTTATATCGATATGGTGCTGCATGAAAGCATCCTTATGACACAGAAATCCAAACTCCTAACCGACATTGATGCCGCCCTTGATACTAAAGATAAAGTACTGTTCATGAAATTGACTAAAGAATTATATGAATTGAACATAAGCTGCGGATAATCATAAATGGCTGACTCCACTATCGAGTCAGCCATTCCCATTTTAATGGACGGGCCCTTAATACCTCTCTATGCATGACTTCTTCTCGATTGGTTAATCCTAATGGTTAACTTGAATACGATGGAGCGAATCACCTTGATCTTACTAATAAAAGTTCTGGTCCTTTATTTGATTACCATTGCTGCCATGAGGCTGATGGGTAAATCAACAATCGTACAGATGACCCCTTATGACCTCGTAGCCATCATCATTGTAGGGACGATTGCCTCTGAGCCCTTGATCTCCACAAAGTTCTGGCCAACCATTGCAGCCCTCGTCTTTCTTGTAGGGCTTCACGTCCTTTTCTCGTTTATGACGTTAAGTCAATGGGGGAACCGCTTCTTCCTAGGAGAACCGACTTTACTGATAAAAAACGGGGAAATATTAGAAGATAATCTGGAGAAATCCAAAATCTCACTCATTCAATTAACGTCCATCCTTAGGTCCCAGGGGTACCCGAAAATATCCGACGTGGATTATGCGATGCTCGAACCCATCGGAGAAGTGAGCATCATTCCTAAGGTGGAGAATACCCCGGTTACCGTCGAGCATCTTAATTTAACGATCGACGACGAGGGGCTGCCGATTTCCGTCATTGTGGATGGGAAGATTCAAATAAGGAACCTGAGGCTACTGGGAAAATCGAAAGAATGGTTGGAAACTCAACTAACCAACTCAAATCTCCACCATAAAGATGTCATTTTCGCCTATATGACGGAAAAAGCAAAAAATCTCGTCATCAGCAAAAGAGAAAAGGCCTAGACACTCAAAAGTGACTTGGCCTTTTCTCTTCTTTACTCTTCTTTCTTTTCCGCCTCATATTCCTCAAGCATGGAAAGGCGCTCAAGCATGGTCGGATGTCCGTATCGGAAGATCTTCACCAGAAGCGGCGGGTTCACTTGGGATAATCCGACCTTTGATAACTTCTGGAAAGACGAAATGGCTGATTCCTTGTCTCCGGTCATTTCGATGGCATATCGATCTGCCCTCGTTTCCTGGTAACGTGAAATCCAGTTGCTAACAGGGCTGATTGTGAACAACAGCATAGATGTAATCATTAAGAATAATGGTAAAGAGCTGAGGTTTGAGACCTTTGATACTTTGAGATTATCTTTATGGTTTGCCACGATTCCCCTCATCAGCTTGGACGTCAAGAACAATCCAAAGAAGGACAGAACGAGATAGATCCCGATTCCTATATAGATGTGCTTTTCCACGTAATGAGCCATTTCATGAGCCATGACGAAGAGGATTTCCTTGTCTGTCAATTTCTCAAGGGTCGTATCCCAAAGGACAATCCTTGAATTGGCGCCTACTCCGGTGACGTAGGCGTTAAGTGAATTGGTCTTTTCAGACATATCGACTTCAAACACGTGGTCTGCAGGGATTTGGGCCCTGTCTGCAAGTGTAAGGATCTGTTCTTCCAATGCTTTATCCTTCAATGGATAAAAGTCATTGTACAGGGGATCGATCAGGACAGGCTGAACGAACATCATGAAAATAGTGAACGGTACGGATAAAGCCCAGGCAGCGAGCCACCAGCGCTCTTTAAACCTCTTCATCAGGGCATACAGGACCGATACAATGATAAACATGAGCAGATAATTCACCCAGAAATCGGTTATTTCATCTTTCATCCACATTGAGAACGTCTGAGTGGATATGTTGTAGCTCTTTGAGATCTTATACGAAATATACTGCAAAGGAAAAATCGCAACAAAAGAGGCGATCGATAACCAGAACAAGTAAATGGCCGTTTGGAGGAGCCCATTCTTCACCGTTCCCCTCGCCCATTTCTCAAACACCCGTGATACACCAAGTATCAGTATCAAGAAATAAAATAGCCATTCATATGGAGTCGAAAGGAAGAACAAAAGATTCTTGATTTTTGAAAAGTCCTCACTCAACATGATTTCTTTATTATTCATGAAAGTGGCTGGATCCGCACTGCTTCCCTTATACAGTTCGGGTAAAGTGGAATCCGCCAGGAAAAATAAATATACATATAAAAATAAGCCTAACAGCAAATATGCCAGTATCGACCTCAGCGCCCATTTTCTAGCCAATATACTTCCTCCCTTCTTGTCTTCATTACTATATGTAATACCCTGTCCAAAGTTTTAGAACCTAAACACGGACGGTGAGAGAAATGGTGCCGTTCGTGCAAAGAAAATCATTTATCTGCCTTTCTGGAGGTTACGTGCCACATGTTCAACTTATGCCCTATCTTCATTATTTCTTCCAGAATAAAATTTTATCGGCCATTTTTATCATTCATCTGCGGTTCTACAAAATACGACGGCCAACTCAATAAAAAAAGCCACGATTCAAATCGTGACCAATAGTCTTCTACATTAAGAAGACTGAATACAGAGACAAAACGGATATCGCTCCAATTACCACAAGGATGACGTTGGCACCCAAAAAAGCGACCCCAAAGGCAGCAAGCGTCCCTACCATTCCAAACATTAGATTCCCTTCCTGAATTAACAAGATGCTTGGAAAGATCAGCGCACCCAATACGGCAAATGGAACATTTCGCAAAACTCCTTGAAGAAATGGAGGGAGTTCTTTTCCTTTAAACACGAGGAAAGGAAGCATTCTCGGGATATAGGTGACAATGGCCATCCCGAAGATCATCCACACGATCGCACTATTCATCCTCACTTCCTCCTCCCTTTATCATGACCACTGCTTCGACGATAACAGCCGAAACGATCGTAGCGGTCACTATCGACCAGCCGTTTGAAAGGTTCGTGGTAAACAGAAGAATACTATTCAGAGCACCTGCCACCACCGCCAAAAACGTGACTTTGACGCTTTTTTTCATAGAAGGAACGAGGAGGCCGACAAACATGGCGTACAGAGCGATCGTCATGCTGGCCTGAAGGAATTCCGGGAGGACCTCTCCGATGTAATATCCTACCCCCGAGTTCACCACCCAGCTCCCGTAGGAAATGAGCATGACTCCTACGGCAAATCCCGACCGTACCTTTCCCTCCTTGACACTGATGACTGTAAAGGTTTCGTCCGTGATGCCAAACGCATAGAAAAGCTTTTTAAACAAACGGTCTTCCTCAATCTTCTCGTTTAACGATGCAGACATGAGAAAGTGACGGATGTTTACGATGAACGTGGTCAGAATGATCTCGATGATTCCGGTGCCGACCGCAATCAAACTCAGTGATATGTATTGAGCGGCCCCTGCAAACACAAGCATGCTCATCAGGACCGTCTCCGTCACGGTCAGTCCGGTTGTACGTGCCAACAAACCAAACGTAAGGGCCACTGGCATATATCCAATGGCTATACTAAGGCCACCCTGCAGGCCAAGGCGGAAATCACTCACTTTTTTTGTAGAAAGAAGTGCCTCCATCCTCTCACATCCTTTATAATAGAAGTCATTGCTATTTTAATTTTTTGATAATTTATTATATTATACATATAGACGTTATAGTATACAAGAGGAGTTTTGAGCATGGAACATTTCCCGATTCAAATTGGAGAAAACATTAGGAAAATAAGAAGAGAGAGGGGATTCAGCCTTGAACAGATGGCTGAACGAACCGGGGTAAGCAAGGCCATGATCGGCCAAATTGAACGAGGCGACTCCAATCCCACTGTTGCGATACTATGGAAAATTGCCAACGGCCTGAAGGTATCCTTCTCTTCCCTGATTGAAAAGCCGAGCAATCAAGTATCCATTATTCACTATGAAGACGTACAGCCTGTACTTGAAGATGACGGCAACTATATCGTATACCCCATCTTCCCTTTCGACCCATTAAAAAAATGGGAAAGCTACCGGGTGGAGATGAAGCCTGGATGTGCCTATCGGAATGAAGGACATACGAAAGGGGTAGAAGAATACATCACAGTCCTATCCGGAAGCATCGTTTTGAAATTAGCCGAAAAAAAATATGAATTGCCGGCAGGAAGCTCGATACGCTTCGCAGCCGACTCTGGTCATGAATATACCAATGAGGCGGGTCAAGAGGCCGTATGCCAGATGGTCGTATATTATGGAGAAGATTAATGGAGAATCATTAAAGCTGTCACGGTGTGGGGTTCCACTCCGTGGCAGCTTTTTCTCTGTTCATTTCGTGGCACATTGCGCAACGTGACCATATACTATTACATCATTAATAAAATGGAGAGGAGAAAACGACCATGACTCCTTCCTTACCTTCATTTGACCTCCAATTCCAACGTACGGATCTGTTGGAATTGGAGCGGGATGTATGGAGTGACTCACCTGTTCCGGCCCGATTAAACATAGAAGACACTACGTATGACATCGATATCCGCTATAGGGGTTCCTATACACGGGAATTGAAAAAAAAGTCCTATCATATAGAATTCAGAAGTCCGGGGGAATGGGCCGGATCTTCAGAAGTCCATCTCAATGCTGAATTATTCGACCCCTCCCACTTCAGAAACAAACTGTCCCTGGATTTCATAAGGGATTTGGGGATTCACACTCCAAACAGTCAACATGTATTTCTCACCCATGGAGGAGAACCCCTTGGTTTATATCTTCAGCTCGAATCGGTGGACGAAAAATATTTACGTAAGAGGAGGCTTCCACCAGGAACGATTTATTATGCCTTCAATGACCAGGCGGATTTTTCATTGAAGAAAAAAAGAGGTCTTACCTCAGGGTATCAACGGAAACTTGGGAAAATGCAGGATGATCAGCATCTTATTCATTTCATTAGGAGTATCAATGCATCTCCTTATGAGATACCGGAATTTTTAAACATTGAAAACTATCTCAGATGGCTGGCTGGAGCGGTTTGCACGATGAATAATGATGGATTCACCCATAACTACGCGTTGTATCTAAACCGGGATGACCACCTTTTTTCCATCATTCCGTGGGATTATGATGCCACGTTCGGACGAAAAGTGAATGGGGACGAGATGGAGTATGATTATGTGCCCATCACGGGAAAAGCGAAAAACAAACTTACGGCGCAGCTGATGGAGCGAACTCGATACAGAAAACGTTATAAGGATATATTGGAAGAGATTCTTGAGACGAAATTTAATGTGGATTACTTTGAAGACAAGGTGATGGATTCCCATTCTTCCCTGCGGCCGTATATCCTGATGGATCCTCACCTTCAAAGCGAGATCGATTCATATGACAGAGAGCCTGCCTTCATCTTTCAGTTCATTGAAGATCGTGGGGCTTTTCTGAAAAGGGAATTAAAGAAACTCTAACAAAAACACTGCGTGGGAAGCTCCCACGCAGTAAATTAACAGAAGGTATCTTTCGGTTTTGGAACAGACAAGCCAAACAGAGGACGAAGATAAAGAGCAAGGAATGTGCCAAGAAGAGCCAGGATTCCCCAGATGTAACCGTGCAGACTGAAGGACGCGATTCCCCCGAAGTAAGCACCAATGTTACATCCGAATGCCAATCGGGCACCGTACCCCATCAACAGTCCGCCAATGACAGATGCTGCGGCATTCTTTCCGGTGATCTTATTAAAACGGAATAGTCCGCCTGCAGCAGAGGCAAGAAATGCACCAAGGATGACACCAAAATTCAATACGGTTGTAGAATCAGCAAAGATTGATGCTTGAAGAGCTTCTGCATTGGCACCAGACCAATAGCCCCAGCTTGCAACATCTACCCCGAACACTCCGGCAACCTTTGAACCCCAAAGGGCAAAGGCAGAAGTGATTCCCCACGGATTCCCCCTCGTCATGAGCGTAAGGGCATTCAATATCGCGAGCACGATGGCAGCGGCGAATAGCGGCCATGAACCACGGAAGATCCGCTTCCATCCATTTGCTGATGAAAGCTTTGCCATGCGCGGTGAATTCTTCTTCTTTTCGATCTGAAGGGTGACCCAGGCAACCAGGCCAAAAAACAACATAGAAACGACCCACGCCCCGAAATAACCCAGTCCTGTGGAAGTCGCCAGTGAGATCGGTTGAAAGGAAGGGAGCTCCTCTGTCCAAAATGGAAGATGAGCTGCACCCACAGTAGCACCCACGATAAAAAATAATAGTGTGATGAACATGACGGAACGTCCCCCGCCAATCGCGTAAAGGGTACCGGAAGCACATCCTCCCCCGAGTTGCATGCCGATCCCGAACAAAAAGGCACCTACAATCAAGCTGACACCGACTGGTGATACATAGCCTGTCGCTTCACCGCCGAAAAACGTGTAGCCTGTTGCGAGGATCGGTGCAAACAAGGTAACGGCAACGGCCAGCATCAGCATATGGGACCGCATAGCCTGTCCGTTCCCTACAGACATCACCCTGCGGAAGGCAGAGGTGAATCCAAATCTCGCATGAAATAATGTATATCCTAACAGAAGGCCAAGAACGAGTAGCACGGTTTGGGACGCGTCTTGTGTAAAGAGCAGATAAAGACCAAGAACCGCTGTGACGATCATACCGAAAGCCACCAATCTAGTCTGGGGCGGATTCAATTCAGCACTCGCTTTCTCTGGACCTTTTTGTTCATTAATCGGTTGAACATAGTCAGCCATAACAAATCCTCCTTAATCTCATCGGTTTGGTTTGAATTTATTTTACAATACTAAGGGATTCAATGGCTTCTGTCAAAACTTGAGCTTTTATCAAAAAAAACCGCTTGTGAAGGCGGTTTTTCTTCTATGATACAAGTGCCAGCATGATAGGGATCGTCACGATACTCAAAACGGTCGTGACCAAGGTGCTTGCAGACACTAAATCAGGTTCTGTATTGAACTGAAGGGAAAACATCGTCGTGTTCGCAGCAGTTGGCATACTGGCCAAGATGATAAGGATTGAACTCAATGTCGGGGAGATCGGCAGCAGGGATACGATGGCTAACGCCAGGATGGGTGACGCCACCATTCGCAGGATCACGATGAACGATAGCGCACTCCGCTCCACCTTCCTGCCCCCAAGAGTCGCCAACTGCATCCCGAGAACCACCATGATCGTAGGGATCGTGGCTTGTGAAATCAAATCGATCGTTTGATTTAAGAACAAAGGGACCTTAAGAGGAAGAACCTGAAAGGCAAGTCCAATGACCGCTCCATGCAGGATCGGCATTTTGACGATCTTCATCCAGATTTCTTTTGAATCCCTCGCCTTGTCACTTCCACTGATGGCATAATATAACCCGATCGTATTCATGAGGAACGACTGAATCACCATCATGATGACCGCGTAGCGAAAGCCGAGCTCACCAAACCCGAACAGAATGATCGGCACCCCATAATTACCTGAATTCATAAATACCCCTGAAAGAATCATGGCTGATACCTTCTGCTTTGAATAGCTTCTGACCCGGGCAACTATCTTAATAAAAACGATCAATATCACACAAAGGGCGATACAAAAAAGAAAAATATACAGATAATCCATATTCAGTTCATTCTCATAAAAGGTCTTGAAGGCAAGAAACGGATACATCAAATAGATGGCCATCTTGGATATCGAATTGATTTCGAATCCCAGCTTCTTTTGACCGATAAATCCGACGAGAAAGACTAATAATGCAGGTAGAACAATCAGAATCACGTCCATGTATGTCACCACAATCTATTAAAATGAGAGGAGGTTTGACTGGTATAGTCAAACCTCAGTGTATCATATTTACAATAATGGAATAATCAATCCGGCCAGAAGCAGGATCAATGCACCCCCAAGCCGGGAAGAAATCTGGGCAAATGGCATAAGCTCCATTCGTTTGGATGCGGACAAAACGGCCACATCCCCTGTTCCTCCCATATTCGCCATGCACAGTCCCGCGGTAATCGCTGCTTCTATAGGATAGAAACCAACCAGTTTTCCAAGGATGGCCGCACCGATGATTGCCCCTAATACCACCCCAAACACAGTAAGGATATATTGGAGGGTCAGCGCTTCAAGGACCGTATTTAAATCCGTGTAAGCGACCCCTATCCCGAATAACAAGGCAAAGGTCCAGTTATTGGCCACAAACTGATACCACTGACTTGCTCCCTCTACTACATTTTGAGGAATGAGATTTGAAATCTTCGCAACTGCCACGAGAATGATCATGATGGCGTAAGGATGAAGAGGAAGAACGGAACCAAGCAACGTACCCACTGTAAAGAATGTAAGAGCAGCGAGTAATCCTACCCCCATCTTCTCAATGTTATACTTCTGCTTTGTTTTCTCATAAGTAAAACCTTTCATCAGCTGACCGTTTCCACTTAATGAAGGTACCTTTTTCCCGATAATATCAAGAACGGATGCTAAAATAATGGCAAACACGTTCCCTAATGCCAGGGCAGGTACAAGCATGGAAATATAATAGCTCGGATCATTCCCCATCATTTCTGAATAGATTTGACTCATAGGAACGGCTCCGGCTCCCATGCCCCCTCCCATGATCGGCATCGTAATGACAAGGATGGCTTCTTTAAGGGTAAAACCTACAAGAGAACCGAATACTCCTGCTATAATCACGGCCCCAGCTACCGCTCCAAAAATCGGCAAAAAATAGCGCAGTCCCACTTTAACCAGAACCTTTGAATTCATTCCTAAAATACTGCCGGTGATTAAAGCCGCAATATAGAAATTCAAAAATCCGACTGATTTCATAAAGTCTGTCATGGACGTGACCGCTGCTTCAGGAAGCAAACCGGAATAGACCATAAAGGCAGATCCGAATATAGCAATGATCGCTCCACCTCCGAGGAAGGTTTTCACAAGCGGCGTTCGGTCCCCTACCCATCCAAATAATTCACCCAAAATCATCATGACGAGAAGACTCCCGATCATCCCGCCAGGAAGGTTTCCCGTATACAAACTGGCAAGTGTTATTCCCGTAAAGACCAGGAACCAAAGAATCGGGATATTAAAAATCTGTAGGGAGCGTTCTTTCCCCAAAGTCACGTTCTCTATCGTTTCCTCATTCTTATATGCAAGTGTTGACGCAGCTTGTCCCATCTTTCTCATCCCCTTTATCGTAATAATAGTGCGAACCGAACTGTTAACTGTGCCCCAGCGCTTACTCCCCCATGGAATCGCCACTTGAGTAACCGCTTACACTATATCCTCATTTTATGAAACCGTTTTACCAAATCAAAGATTATGAAACTATTATTTGTTTTTTGAAATTAAAAAAAGCAGCCGTGTCAGCTGCTTATACATAACGTTCCATTCTCTCGATATTCTTTTTATTCAATGTATACTGATAGACCGGCCTTCCGACTCCATAGATCAAGGTTTCATCCACGACGCAGATATCCTTCAGAAACCTGAGGTACTTTCTGATTGATACCCGTGAGATGGACGTTACGTCTGCCAAATCATCTGTTGAAAACGACTCTTCTTCGAAACTCACAATCTCATCGTAGATAGATGCTAATGTACTTCTCGTCAACCCTTTAGGAAGGGGCACCTTATCCCCGGTATCTCGTACAGCCTTTAGTAAAAGTAGATCCAGTTCTCCCTGTCCGATGGTAGAATGCTTTTGAAACATATGATTACTCTCCCGATAAGAGGTCAATGCTTTTTTAAACCGTTCAAATTCAAAAGGCTTGATTAAATAATCCACCACCCCCATCCGGAGGGCATTTTGAATATGATTGACTTCTGATGCAGCTGTGATGAGGATGACGTCGGTCTCCCGCTGCTCCATACGTATTTTCTCCAGCAAGTCCATCCCTGTTCGCTTCCCAGGCATATATACATCCAATAAAATCAAGTCAATTTTACACTGTTTTAATTCCACCAGTGCATCTTCAATTGAATTCGAGATTCCGATTAAGTGAAAACCTTCGATTTCTTCCAGATACCTTTGATTAAATCTGGCCACCATCGGATCATCCTCCACGATCAATACATTAATCATTCTTCTTCCTCTCCTTATATGGAGCCTGGACAATCATCGTCGTCCCTGAACCTACCTTCGATTCAACATGAAGGTTCCCATTCAATTTACCGAGGCTCTCTTTCACTAAGAAAAGACCGTACCCTCGTCCTTCCCCCTTTGAAGAAAATCCTTTGGTGAAAAGGTCCGCGACTCTATCATCAGGTATTCCTAATCCAGTATCGGTCACGATCATTTCAAACTGCCCTTCTTCGTAAAATAACTCCATGAGTACTTCCTTTTCATAACGATCCAAGGTTGCTTCAATACTATTATCCAAGAGGTTTCCAATCACGGTAATCAGCTCATGGGTCACGTCAGAGTCCTCTGGTTCTGGAATGAAGTCATGACACTCGATGGTTAACGATACGTTCTTTTCCCTGGCATAGCTTAATTTTCCCATGATAAAACCGGCAAGGGCAGGGTCTTTCACTTTCGACGTCACCATACTCACTTCATCGACACGTAAGGAAACCAGTTCTTTCACATAACGGTCTAAATGGCGGTAATCTTTCATCTTAATCAACCCCATGATCACATGTAGTTTATTCATAAACTCATGGGACTGGGCACGGAGCGCTTCCGCGTATGTTTGTACACCCGTTAGTTGTTCTGCTAATTGATTCACTTCTGTCTTATCCCGAAAGGTAGAAATGGCTCCGACTACCTCATCATTGACGATTAATGGAACCCGGTTCACGAGTATAGAAATCCCATTGATTGTCTGCTCTTCGTCAAGCTCGGGTTTTCCCGTCCCCATGACTCGCTCTAACCTTGAGTGCGTCATATATTCCTTAATCGGAATTCCTATCGGATCAGAGCTCAGTCCCGCTTTATTGAAAATTTTCAGGGCTGATTTATTCACCAGGGAAATGGTGGTATCCTTATTCACAGCCACCACCCCTTCATGGACCGACTGAAGCATCGTATTCCGCTCTTCCAAGATCTTTGAAATGGCGATGGGTTCAAGTCCAAATAATATTTTCTTTATGTATCTGGCAATGATAACAGCCCCAATGATCCCTACGAATATTCCAATGGCGGATCCCAGCAATATATTAGAGTGACTTTGTTTCAGAGCTTCCTCTACGCTATTCAGGGAAATCCCCACAGCCACTGCTCCTATCTGTTCGTTTTCTTCATTATACACCGGGGAAAAAGCTCTGACCGACTTGCCCAGAGTCCCTTTTGAGATGGACAAACTTTCTTTTCCTTTCAGAACATCTTTTTCATCCCCGCCGACGAAGTGCCTGCCTATTCGTTCCGGCTCTGGATGAGACTTCCTTATTCCTTCCATATCCATCACCACAACGAATAAAACCTCTGCCGATTCCTGAATATCCATGGCGTATTCTTGTATACGATCTTCATTTTCTTTATTTTCAAGACCACTTTTCACAATCGTCGAGTGCGCAACCGTCCTGGAAACGATCTTCGCTTTTTCTTCGATGTTTGTTTCAATGCTATCATTGATTGTTCTTGAAATGAGCAGGTCTGTTATGACCAGGGAAACAAGGACCACAACACAGACAAAGAGTATGATGATGGTACTGAGGTTAAGCTTATTCTTTTTCAAGGGAGTCACTCCAGAGTAATTATTTATCATTCCTAATTTTACACGTTTTCTGGTGTTTAAAAAGGGCCTTAACAAAAAGAGGCCCTCTGAGGAACCTCTTTTGAGTTGCGCTAAAAGTACTCTACTAGAACCTTTATGGGTGAAATGTTTCCTGTATCCAACTCTCCAAAACACTTTGGTAACTCTTGGAACTTAATCGTCTTTTCAAACAGCCTGCTCAAATCCGAATCCCTTTTCTTTATCTGATTAAAATACCATTGGGCATGCCTGTGGTAATCCCAGCCATCACTTGAACCCACGATCTTAAGCTCTTTGCGGTAGAAGTCAGATTGCAAATGAAACGTTTCCTTATTCCCATCGGATAATATGCATAATTCCCCTTCATGCTTCAGCGCCTTTTGCAGTGCCTTGAATGCATGGTTGAAACCCGAGCACTCTAATCCATAATCATAGAAATCTCTTGGGCAGCCACTTTGATTTTTATAGACGGTTTTCGCACCCAGCTTTCTTGCTAATCCGCCTCTGGAACTGTGGGGTTCTACCATATCAATGTGACGAACGTTCATATACTCTTTCAGATAGTAGACCGATAATAGCCCAACCGTTCCGGAACCTGTCACCAACACTCGATCGTTCTCGTCCGGGTTCAACTTGAGGACACCTTTTGCTGCATCACATGATAATATCACGAGCAACGCGTCTTGATGCTGGATACCTTTTGGAACGAAGATGGCTTTGCTTTCTTTCACGATTCCGTAATCCTTATGTCCGAAAAACGCCACAGCCCGGTCACCGATATTGAACCCCTTGACTGTTTCCCCCGTTGCTATCACTTCCCCATAGCTTTCATAACCGGTTTCTTTCGGATAGGACGGCACGTGATCAGTGTGATCCGTTTCATTATATTGAGGTAATTCAGCCCCGATGCTGATGGCTCCTGCCAAGGTTTTAATAAGAATTTCATCTTCTTTTAACGGCGGTATGGTTTTGGTTGTCCATTGTAGTGTCTTTTTGGCTTTTAATTGCAGTGAGGTTTCTATCATGTCGTATTTCCTTTCATTCGCATTCATTTTTATGTGAATATGTATCAAATCGTCTTTCAAAAGTAATAAGTTCTATAAAAAAGGCTAGATAAGTAAGGAATAATTACAATAAAAAAGCTTCTCAAAACTATAATCCCTTAATAGTAATATGTGGTTGAGAGTTTTATTTTCAAAACTACTACTTTTATTTTCAAAAATAGAATTATATTTTCAAAAAGCACCACTTTTATTTTCAAAACTAAAAATATATTTTCAAAAATGATTTTCCTCCAGCTTCCCTCATAAAAAAGACCCGCCACCAGAGCCAAACAACTCCACCAGCAGATCTTTAACTTGCAAAAAACATCAATACCTCATTGCAATAGCTGCAAAGCAATATTTCTTATTATTTTCCTTTGAACTCCGGCTTCCGCTTCTCACTGAATGCCAATAACGCTTCCACCCGATCTTCGGTTGGGATTGTGATTTCGTATGCTTTTCGTTCAATCTGTAATCCTGTCTGCAGATCTACATTCATCCCATTCTTTACGGAAAATTTTGCCTGCTGGAGGGCTACCGGTCCGTTTGCCAGCATCGGTTCTACGAATGCATGAACCTCATTTAGGAAATTCTCTTTTTCTACTACTCTTGTAACCAGCCCGATTTCGAGCGCTTCTTCGGAGGTTAGTCGTTTAGCCGTCAGGATCAATTCCAATGCCTTGGATTCCCCAACCAACCGTGGAAGTCTCTGTGTCCCTCCTGCTCCCGGGATGATGGCCAGGCTCGTTTCTGTTAGTCCCATTGTCGTGCCTGCTACAACGATTCTGAAGTCACACGCCAGAGCCAATTCCATCCCCCCACCGAATGCATAACCGTTCATGGCAGCGATGGTTGGTTGTGGAAGGGTGGCGACAGATTGAAAGACTTCACCAATCTTGTAAACGTTCCGAATGACCTGTTGTTCAGTCAAGGTTTTTCGTTCCTTAAGATCCGCTCCGACTGAAAAAGCTTTTTCCCCGCTTCCTGTAAAGATAACGACCCGGACGTCAGGGTTGATGCGGAGTGCTTCGACTACCTGCTGAAGCTCATTCAGTGTATCGTAATTAAAGGCATTCATTGCATCCGGGCGATTGATGGTGACCGTTGCAACGTTCCCCTTTTGTTCTAGTAAAATGGATTCCATGTTTGTTCTCCCCTTTGTATAAGTGTTTCCTCCTTATGTATGATTCGACACGAACCGCGAAAACCCTTTCATTATTTAAAAGGTCTGAACACTTCTAGGGTGAATGCATAGACTATTCGTGACATCCACCCATAAAGGAGTTGTAAGATAATATGTATCATCCATATAATCAAAATCCGTACTCCCAACATCAACAGACGAGCCAAAACGTCAATCAGTACTATCGTGAAACGAAGAGCCTTCCAGATCAATGGGTTGACTACATCCAGCCACTTGTGACCCGTGCCTTATCAGAAGTAGAAGAAGGCATTAATCTGACTCACCTTTTCCAGGAATTCATCTTATCAGGTGTACTGGTCGGGCAAGGATTCACTCCTGAACAGGCAATCGAGCAGGTAGAGACATGGGAAAAAGGTGAATCCAAGCTGTTGCAGGCCAGTAAAGCCATGAAATGAAATAAGAAGATGCTCAAGTCCAAGACTTGAGCATCTTCTTGTATTATGATTGCAGCACCTGTTCTTTCAGGGCTCTTCTTAAGATTTTACCGGTTGTATTCTTCGGAAGTTCATCCAGAAACTCGATGGAGGACGGAAGTTTATACTTAGCAAGGTGTTCCTTACAATAATCCAACACCTCATTTTCGGTTAAGGATGGATCGTTTTTCACAACATAGCTGATGACGGCTTCACCTTGTTCGGGATGCGGGACACCGATGACGGCTGCTTCCACGATACCCGGATGATTGTACAGAACTTCTTCGACCTCCCGTGGATATACATTGTATCCTCCCACTATAATTAGCTCTTTCTTGCGATCGACAATATAGAAGTAACCATCCTCATCCATACGGGCAAGGTCACCAGTATATAACCAGCCGTCACGGATCGTGGCAGATGTCTCTTCTTCCATCTTGTAATAGCCCTTCATGACATTAGGCCCTTTGACGATTAGTTCACCGACTTGTCCTACTGGAACTTCCTCTCCCATTTCATCCACGACCTTGTTTTCCAGGTTCATGATGGATGTACCGATAGATCCCGGCTTTCTTGGGCGATCCAGTGGATTAAAGCAGGTGACCGGTGAGGCTTCGGATAAACCGTACCCTTCAGAAATCATGACGTTGAATTTCTTTTCAAAGTTCTTAAGTAAGGCGACAGGTAAGGATGCACCGCCTGAAATACAGAGACGGAGAGAGGATAGATCTTCTGGATTTCCTTCTGGATACTGAAACAGGAAGTTGTACATAGTAGGTACTCCTGCGAATACGGTCGGCTGATGCTTCTTCGACAATTCAAAAATGGCTTTCGGGCTGAAACGGGGAACAATGAGCAAAGTGGCTCCCCTCAACAACGGTGCATTCAATACCACAGTCAAACAGAAGACATGGAACATCGGAAGAGCCGTAATCACGGTGTCGTCTTCATTCATTTTCAAATAGCTTCCTACATCCGTTGCGTTGGAATAAATATTTTTGTGAGTCAACATGGCGCCTTTCGGTTTCCCTGTCGTTCCTGATGTGTAAAGGATGATGGCCACTTCATTTTCATCGACTGACTCACCCTTGAAAACAGGGTTCCCCTTCCCAAGTACATCTGTAAACGATTTCATTTTAGGATACGCAAGAGAAATCTGATCTAAATCAATCCCCCTTGCCCTTTCGTCCCCTGATTCACAAAGAATGAAGTGCTCCACATCAGTCAACAGATGCTGCATCTTTTCAATCAATGGTACCAATAAATCAAGTGTGACGATGGCCTTCACATCCCCGTTTTTCAGGATGTAGCCAATCTCATCCGGTGTATAAATCGGATTGATTGGAATGACCTTCAACCCGAGGCGCAAGGCGCCATATAGGCCGATGACAAAATGAGGTGAATTCCCTAATACAAGTGCGATGTGATCCCCTTTTTTCAGACCCAGCTGCTCAAGGCCACTTGCAAATTTTGAGACAGCACCATTCAATTCCCCGTATGTACTTGAGGTATTTAAAAAATGATAAGCCGTTTTATCTGCTTTCTCCTGAGCAATTTGATCTAACACTGTTGCAATATTCAATTGTATCCCTCCCCCTTTTCGTTAACTGAATGAATGGTCATTCATCTAATTATTAAAAGTATTCAAAATATATTCTATATAAAGAAAAGTATTAATACAAGTATTATGGATAAAAAAACCGCCCAAATTGGGCGGTTTTTCCATCAATATTAATACACCAAATCCACAAACTCATCCTTCGTCACATTTCCGAAATAGTGTTGAATATCAACACCCTCCAATGCAGCCGCAATGTCTTTTCGTTCATAGCGGGTGCCGATCAGCTTTTCTTCGATATCATCAACATTACCGACCCCGAAGAAATCGCCATAGATTTTACAGTTTTCAATTTTACCCTTGTTCACTTCAAGACGTACATCAATGGATCCGACAGGGAATCTGTGAGAGTGCTGAAGATTAAATTTCGGCGATTTACCATAATTCCAATCCCAGTTCTGATAGCGCTCTTTTGAAAGTGCATGGATGTTCTTCCAATCTTCTTCCGTCAGGATATATTCTTCCACGTCGCTTCCGTCAAAGATATAATCCAGAAGGGTTGAGCGGAACTCTTCAATGGTCAGTTTCTCTGAAAGGAATTCCGAGATATTGGCCACTCGGCTGCGAATCGATTTAATCCCTTTTGATTCAATCTTGTCCTTTTTCACCCGAAGAGCTGAAACAACGTTTTCCATTTCAGAGTCGAACAGGAGTGTTCCATGGCTGAACATGCGACCTTTCGTGGAGAACTGGGCGTTACCGGAAATCTTCCTGCCTTCTGCGATAATATCGTTACGACCGCTAAGCTCCGCCTTCACTCCGAGCTTATGAAGCGCCGTTACAACAGGCTCAGTGAATTTTTTAAAGTTGTGGAAGCTCTCTCCATCATCCTTCGTGATAAAGCTGAAGTTCAGATTCCCTAAGTCATGATAAACGGCTCCCCCGCCGGAAAGACGGCGAACGACATGGAGACCTTGTTTCTCCACATAATCTGTATTGATTTCCTCTATTGTATTTTGATTTTTCCCAATGATGATGGAAGGTTCATTGATATAAAATAATAAATAACTCTCATTAATATCTAAGTTCTTCAGTGCATATTCTTCAATAGCAAGATTGATTCTTGGATCCGTGATCCCTTTATTATCGATAAATAACATCTTTCTTCCTCCTAAATATCTACTTCCATATCTTTTTCAGCTAACAGTACCTCGCCCTTATAAAGGGTTCTCGCTTCCGTTACCAGCTGCTCCAGTTCTCCGAAATGGGGTAAATGGGTCAGTATCAGCTTTCGTGCATTGGACTTTTGGGCAAGATTACCTGCATCAAGACTCGTCATGTGACCAGCGTTCGAGGCATCCATCCCTCCATAAAAGTTACATTCACATAGAAGTAAGTCAGCGTCCTGTCCAAATGAAACGAATTCTTCCCTAAAAGCAGAATCTGCTGTATAAAACAGGGCTTTACCGTCTGCTTCAATTCTCATTCCGTAGCATGGAACAGGATGCTTGGTCTTCACAAATGTTACGGTGAAGGGACCAATTGATAAAGACTTATCTGCGTTATATTCGTGGGCTTTCATTAAATCCTTATATGTAATGGTTTCAAACCCCTGCTGATCTTCCCTATGGGTATATACCGGTAATGTACCTTTATTTTTCCCAAGAAAATATTGAATCAACAAAGCGTGTTGTAGTACACCGATATCTGCCACATGATCCGGATGATAGTGGGATAAGAGGACCGCATCCAGATCTGTTGCCTCTACGTGATGTTGCAGGTGGGACAGTACACCACTGCCACAGTCTATAAGCAGGTTAAAGCCATTAGATTCAAGTAAATACCCGGAACTTGCTTCTCCTGCCTTCGGGTAACCGCCCCATTGCCCAATTATGGTTAGCTTCATGTTTGAACCTCGCTTTTCACATTAGTATGTACCCATACTATACTTCATTCTGCCTATTTTTTCATTTTTTTCGCCCATTTTTGAATTAATGGTTGACGAAACTCATACTGTTATAATACAATAAAATAAATTAACACATCAGTTATATAACACGAACAATTGATGGGTGAATACAAATTTACGGAGGGTGATGAACATGGTAAAAAATATTGTTGAGTTCTTTCGGAATTTGCCGCCTAAGTCTTGTGCACAATGTGGGGATACAATTGAGGAACAGCATGAATGCTACGGTATTTATTGCGAGAAATGTACGACTGACTACGAATATTAAGAATTAGGAAATGAAGGGGTAATAAAAAGGATGCTCTCCATGAAGAGCATCCTTTTTATATTTATTGTACTTCTACTGTTTCCATTGTGTGTTCGTGTATTTCTTCCCCTTTGGTAACATGCACCTGTACATTATAAGAACCTTTTTCCGGGAATGTGTAGGAACCGCTATACTTGCCGGCTTCATCCGGTGTCAGATCCACCCATTCGTGCTTCTCCTGTCCATCCTGATATATTTCAAAACGAACCCTGGCATCTTCCAGTGGAGCTTCTTCGTTCTCAACATGGACCATCATGTCAGCTTCTTCACCGGCTGTAATACTGTCAGGCTTCATCAGATGAATAGATACGGTACTTTCATGGTCGCCATGATGGTGATCCTCTCCCGCTTCGTCATGTTCCCCTGCTTCTGCATTACCAATCACAATCTCTGTCTTTGGCATCGTATGCATATCGCGGGCGGTCACATGAACCTGTACGGTATACATGCCGTCTTCTTCAAACGTCTTATCTGCCTTGTATACCCCGTCCTTGTCATGCTTCGCTTCAATCATTTCACTTTCTTCTTTATGATCATTTTTCCAGATCTCATATTTGACTTCACCGGCATCTTCAACGTTCTCATCACCTTGTGTGACTTTCGTTGAAAGGGAAACGGTTTGACCCTTTTCCCCTTTTTCAGGTACGTCTAACTTTGCCTCGATTGCTTCTAATTTCTCATCGTCTTTTGCTCCGTTATCTTCATTTGAATTACCGCATGCAGCGATAAACAATGCAAGAAACCCTACCAGCATAAACAAACTTAATTTTTTCATGATTGGTCCTCCTAATATCTTTCAGTGTATCACCATTATGTACCTCTCCCCAATTAGTATACACGTTCATGTTTACGAAGGGTTTGTCCATTTTATGAAGAAAAAACGGTAGATGTGTGTGACATCTACCGTTTTTTTCCTTAAGCTTCTACTGTTTTTGTATATTGTTTCTTGAATAACCCTACAAAGAACACGGCAGTCAATGCGACAAACACAATGAAGTATCCAAGCAGGATGAAGAGGTTTTGCCACATGAAAGCAAAGTCCCCGCTCGAGATGACCGCTTTGAAGGCTGATACCGAGTATGTCATCGGTAACAGTGCACTGATTGGTTGCAGTGCAGTCGGAATTAGTTCGAGTGGGAATGTACCGGCACTCGTTGTTAATTGCAGAATCAAGATGATGATGGCGACGAATCGTCCCGGATCACCAAGGATTGTAACCAGCATTTGAATCAATGCCAGGAATGTGAGACTCGTAATAATAGTAGAAAGTAAGAATAATGGTACACTTTCCACTTCAAGACCCAATCCAAAGAGTATAATGGCTGCTGCAATCAATGATTGAATGATCCCTACTGTCGTAAGGACAGTAAATTTACCCATGAACCAGCTCATTCCGCTTGATGGGCGATTGGATGGTTCTCTGAGCGGATACACAATTGAGATTAATAGTGCTCCTACAAATAGTCCAAGGGACAAGAAATAAGGAGCAAATCCAGTTCCGTAGTTTGGAACATGATTGATTTTCTCATTTTTCACGTCAACCGGACCTGCCATCATGTCGTACGTATCATCATCGGCTTTGACACTGTTGGCTTCTTTTGCTGCGTCTTTTAATTTCGCTTCGTATTCCGTTGTACCGTCTGATAGTTTCGTTGTTCCATCCGCAAGCTCAGTTGAACCATCGGCAAGCTTTCTGGAACCGTCGGCAAGCTTAGTGGATCCGTCATATACCTGGTTAAGACCTGAGCTCAGTTCATTCGCTCCTGAAGCAAGGCCAACCGTTCCCTGGTATACGTCTCCAAGTTTCTCATTTAATAAACCGTAGTTTTCCACCACTTGATTTTGACCGGCTACAAGCTGATTAGAACCTTCATCCAGCTGAGTTGATCCGGCTACAAGCTGATCGACGCCGCCTTGTAATTTTTTCTGGCCATCATTTAATGCACCAATTCCCCCTGCAAGAGAATTCGCTCCTTTTTGAAGCTCAGTGGCACCATTGCTTAAAGCTCCAGTACCTGTTTGAAGTCCAGATGCTCCCTGCTTGATTTGATTAATGGCAGCCTTTAATTCAGCCTGCTTTTCTTCAGGCAGGCTTCCCATATAAGGAGCCAATTCATTCTCAAGCTTAGTGGCACCTGCTCCGATAGCTTGAGCCCCAGCTTGTGCACTGTCAGCTCCACCTTTTAGGGCACCGATCTTTTCAGCCAGTGTTTGAGATCCTGCTTGCAGTTTGGCTGTATTGTCTACTGCACTGTCAAGCCCAGCATCCACCTGTTCCAAACCGGCCTTGCTTTTATCGATTCCGGCAGCAAGGGAATTCATCCCTGATTGGATATCCTGCGTTCCTTTATATAATTGTTGTGATTTATCCGTCATGACACCGACACCGTCAGATAGTTCCTGAGAACCTTTTGCCAGTTTCTCGGCACCTGCACGGGTCTTTGCCACACCGTCTGTCATCTCGACGTTCTTTTCAGCAAGAACTGCTAGATTGTCTTTTAGCTCTTTGGCTCCTTGTGAGAGATCGATGGCTCCATTGTTGATTTCACCTGCTGTATCACTGGCAGTCTGGAAACCATCTCCCATATCCTGAATTGTATCAAACATTGTTTCAGCATAGGTTTCAGATACCGATTTAGAGAGGCTTGCTTTGATCTCTTTCATCGCCGTATCCCCGATTTGAGCTGATAAGAAGTTGAAACTTTCATTCGGTACATATTTTAAAGAAAGCTTCTGAGGTTCATCTTCTAACAATGTTGTACCATTTTTAGAGAAGTCCTCTGGAATTTCCACAAGCATGTAATAGTCCTGTTTCTCCAGATTCTTATAACCTTCCTCTTTATCGACAAAGTGAAAATCGAATTCGTTGCTGTCTTTTAATTCATCAACCAGATCCGATCCGATATGCAATTCCTTTCCGTCAAACTCCGCGCCCTGATCGCTGTTGACAACGGCTACGGGAAGGTCGGAAAGCTGCTCGTATGGATCCCAGAATGCCCATAAGAACATGCCGCTGTATAGTACAGGTATAAAGAGCACGGCTAGAATTGGAATGAGCAGCTTCTTGTTGCGAAAAATCGCTTTGAATTCTGAACCAACAAATGATTTTTTCATGTTTACCTCCTGCTAATTTTAAAAATGGAACTATTGACCAATAAGTTCAAACGGTCATTATGGAGTGGGAATAATTGACTATATTATTCAAATAGTCAATTTTTATCAAAAATGAAGGACTATCTAATTCGATAACCCCTTAATGATATATAGTTCAAACAAGTCGGCAATTTCATCTTTATCCAGTGGACCATGAGTACGTTCCCAATCAAAAATCAAGGAAACATATAGCTTTAACAGAACAAATGCAGTCATTTCGGGATTGCATGGTTTGATTGCTTCTGAGGCAATGGCCTTTTCTATCCGATGACTAAGGAATTTGATCACTACTTTCTCCATGCGGTCAATCACTTCAGATACTGCAGGCGTCCCCATTTCGCGGGCTTCCTGGTATAATTTGATGGTCAGCTTATGCTCTTTTCGAAATTCAAGTAAACGAAATAGTGCCGCATGAACATTTTCTGAGAATGTTGAATCTGGATTAATGACTTCTTCTGCTTCATGGGTCATTTCTTTAATGAGTGATGAGACAATCTCATCGAATAACTCTTCCTTGTTTCTGAAGAATGTATATATCGTGCCCTTTCCAACGTTTGCCAGTTTAGCTACTTGATCCATCGTCGTGGCTTTATAACCAAACAAAGAAAATGAATTGGTAGCAGCCTCGAGTATTTGTTTCTTACGATCAATCGCCATGACCTCACTCCTTTTTTGACCGTTTGACCAAATTTGTTATTTAGTCATTTTGTTAACATTGATAAATTTATCACATCTTCGATCATTACACAAGAGATATTTTTCAGTTTCTAAAGCCAAGGATTCTTCATATCGAATGAGCCCTCTTGAATAGGCTATAGGTATAAGGTTTGTAAGGAGGTGCAATATGAATATTTACGTAGTGAAAAGCGGCGATTCACTCTGGTCGATCGCGTCAAAATATGGTGTGGAAGTAAACCAGATTGCTTATGGGAATCAGTTGAAAAATCCGAATCTACTTATTATCGGACAAAGTCTTCTCATCCCTGAACCTTTAAAGGAGTATATTGTACAGCCTGGCGACACGTTATATAAAATCAGTCAAAAATATCAAATGGACATGGGAGAATTAGAAGCATTCAATCAAATCTCTGACCCGTCGACACTCTTTGTCGGTCAATTGATCGTGATGCCGGCATTCATTCATAAAGTCAGACCCGGTGACACAATGTATACCATTTCTTATAATTATAAAGTTCCCATGCAGCAGATATTAAATGCAAATGCCATTTCTAATCCATCTCTTATTTATCCCGACCAGGAGATTAAAATTCCAAATACGAAACAGATGATTGAAGTAAATGCCTATACGACCAGGACGGATGGGGAAGGGATCGCTGAAGTGAATGGATTGGGGAGCTATTTCACTTACCTGGCCCCATTTACCCACTCCATCACGGGTGAAGGCAACATTACAAAATTGAATGATGACGGTCTTATTTCAGCAGCCAATAGTCAAACCGTTGAACCCCTATTGGTGTTGACAAATTATGTGGATGGAAAATTCGACTCTAATCTTGTCGCAAAAATATTGAGGAATGAATCTCTGCAGAACACATTAATTTCGTCCATCGTGAAGGAAATAGAAACGAAAGGTTATAAAGGCCTGAACATTGATTTCGAATACGTTTATCCAGAAGACAGGGAAAATTACAATTCCTTTTTAAGAAGGACCGTGAAAGTATTAAAGCCTAAGGGCTATTCTGTTTCAACCGCCCTTGCACCTAAAATGAAGGGCGACCAAAAGGGATTGTTATACGAAGCCCATGATTATAAGGCTCACGGGGCAATCGTCGACTTTGTTGTCCTCATGACTTACGAATGGGGGTGGGCTGGGGGTAAACCGTGGGCGATCGCTCCCATCAATGAAGTCAAAAAAGTACTGGACTATGCCGTGAGCGTCATCCCCCGCAAAAAAATCCTCATGGGGACTCCCTTGTATGGACGTGACTGGAAAGTTCCATGGGTTGATGGAACCTTCGCTAAAACCGTCTCTCCCCAGGGTGCCCTGGATTTGGCGAGCAAATATGGGGTACGCATTCAATATAATGACCAATATCAATCTCCCTTTTTCAATTACTGGGATGAAAGTGGTCAGCAACACGAAGTTTGGTTTGAAGATGGAAGAAGCATGCTGGCAAAGCAAAGAGTACTTGACGATTATGGATTAAGAGGTCTTAGCTACTGGGTTCTTGGTTCAGCTTTCCCACAGAATTGGCTGCTTCAGCATTCAAGATACCAGGTTAGAAAGTAGGATCCAGCATTCTTTAAATAGGACCTTCATACCCAAAAGACCACCAGTTCCCCGGTGGTCTCATTCATTTTAAATAATCCAGCACTTTACATACGGTCTTTTCCCCCTGACCGATACAATCGGGGATGCTTAACCCGTCATAAGAACTTCCGGCGATAAATACCCCCGGGAGACTCTCTTCTGCTTCATCAATCATTTCCCGAATCCGCTCCCGGTGGCCAACCGTATATTGCGGCATGGAGTTTTTGTATCTGGAGACGATCGTGAAATCCGGTTGCCCCTCAATATCCATTATCTTACTCAAATCATCCATCACGATCTGCTCGATGTGATCATCAGATAAATCCACGATGGTTTCGTCACCGGATTTACCCAGGTAGCCACGCAATAATGCTTTCCCATCCGGAGCCGTATGCGGCCACTTTTTATGCGTCCACGTCCCTGCAGTCAAAGAGTAATCGCTATTTCTTGAGACGAGAAATTCTGTACCGGCGATATCTTTTTTAATGGCCTCTTGAGAGAAGCCCATTGCAACTGTAGCAACAGATGTAGCCGGCATGCTTTTTAAGAAAGATAAGAATGGATAGGATGAAAACATGGTTTGTAATACATGATGCGGGGTGGTGACGATAACGCTGTCTGCTTCCATCTGCTCCCCGTTTGTAAAGGTTATCGTATAATCATTTTGGACTTCTTTGTCTATACTGGTTACTTTCATGCTTTTGAATACTGTATTCGGTTCCAACCCTTCCTCCATGGCATCAATGAGGGATTCGAGCCCTCCAGTAAAGGTTAAAAAGTTCCCTTCTTCATTGGAAGTTGAACCTTGTCCGCTTTTTTTAATTCCGGCGATTAAGCTGCGATGTTTCTGTTCTAGTTCATATAGTTGCGGGAATGTGGACATTAAGCTCAATTGATCGATATCCCCTGCGAAAATACCTGTTAAGAGAGGTTCAATTAAATGGTCGACAACCTCATCTCCCATTCTCCTTCTGAAGAATCTTCCCAGGGACTGATCTTCACTTTCTTGTGAACGGGGAAGAATGAAATCAGCCGCAGCCCTCATTTTTCCTGATAGTGAAAATAAACTTGTTGTGATGAAAGGGGCGATTTGAGTTGGAATTCCTACGATTGATCCACCTGGTATGGGATACAGTTCACCACCGGCTATTACATAGGACGTGCCCTTGCGATTTCGAACCAGGGTATTCTCTATTCCTAGTTTTTCCGCCAGGCGTGAGACTTCCGGTTTACTTGATAAACAAGAGTCCGGTCCCTTTTCTATAACATAGCCGTCCTTCTTGAGGGTCTGGACCTTCCCCCCCAGTCGATGAGTGGCTTCAACAAGCTTCACTTCAATAGGAAGATTTCTTTCTTTAATTTCCTGTTGCAAATAATAAGCCGTGGTTAATCCGGTGATTCCCCCACCTATGACTACGACCTTTTTGGTTTGTTGTTCCAACACGTTCATCGCCTTCTTTAACAAATGATCTTTAATCCCACTAATAGAGAAGGACTAAAGCTGTGAGCGTGCACTCAATTGCTTCAGTCCTTCCTGTGTAGCAAAAAAACGAAAATTATTTAGTAAGATGTTTCAACACGACTTCTGCCATGGCATCAATGAATTCCGGTTTGGCATTTGGCATTTCAGGACGATAATAGGAAGCACCGATTTCATCTGTCACGACTTTACATTCATAATCATTGTCATAAAGAACTTCAAGATGATCAGCAACGAATCCTACAGGAGTGTATACAAAGGTCGTATACCCTTTCTCCTTATGAAGGTCCCTTGTTAGATCCTGCACGTCTGGTCCGATCCATGGATCCGGAGTATTTCCTTCACTTTGCCAGCCAACTGCGTATTCAGTCACACCTGCTCCCTCTGCAATCATTTTTGCTGTTTCCTCTAATTGCATCGGATAAGGATCACCTGATTGCAGGATGCGTTCAGGCAAGCTATGAGCAGAAACGATCAGGACTGCTTTATTGCGCTCCTCATCAGCCATTCCCGCATAGGTTTCTTTTACACGATCAACCCAATATTGAATGAATTTTGGCTCATCGTACCAGCTTTCAACAGAAGTAATGTTCGGACCACCCAATTTTTCAGCGGTTTCTTTCGCGCGTCCATTGTAGGATTTAACGCTGAATGTTGAGAAATGTGGGGCGAGTACGATGGAGACGGCTTCATCAATACCGTCTTTATGCATTTGTTCCACGGCGTCTTCTACGAAAGGCTCGATATGCTTTAATCCTAAGTACATTTTAAATTCGATGTCATCTTGAACCGTGTTCAGATGTTCTTCCAGGCTCTTCCCTTGATCGAGCGTGATTTTCGCCAGTGGTGATATTCCCCCGATTGCTGCGTAGCGCCCACGTAAGTCTTCCAGTAGTTCATTTGAAGGGGCTCTTCCGTGGCGGATATGTGTATAGTAGCGTTCCAGATCTTCTTCTTTATATGGCGTTCCATAAGCCATCACCAAAAGGCCCATTTTTTTCTTTGACATCCCAATTCACCTCATTATCAGTATCATACATTCCATTATTGTGCCATGTTCTTCTGATAGAATCCATGTACGGGCACTCCTGAATGTGCTCTACCTGGCACTATATTCATGTACGAAGGCTGCCAAGCGCTTTAATGTATCAGGATTAACTTGCGGGAATACCCCATGCCCCAAGTTAAAGATATGACTTGGAAAATCCATGCCCTGATCCAGGATTTCTTTGGCTTTTTCTTCAATCACGTTCCACGGAGCCAGCAGTATGGCAGGATCAAGGTTCCCCATAACCGTTTTAGAGATGCCTCTGTCTCTTGCTTCTGCAACAGGCAATCTCCAATCCAGACCGACAACATCAATCGGAAGATCGTGCCATTCATTTGCCAAGTGACTCGCGCCTACCCCAAACATAATCAAAGGTACGTTCTCTACCTTCAATTCATTAAAAATTCTTTCCATGACTGGCTTGATGAACGTGCGATAATCCTGCACATTCAACGCACCGACCCAAGAATCAAATATTTGGAAAGCAGATGCCCCCGCATTGATTTGAGCTTTCGCGTACGTAACGGTCATGGCCGCCAGCTTATGCATTAAAGCAAACCAAGCTTGAGGTTCTGCATACATGAATGCTTTTGTTTTATTATAATTCTTGGAAGGGCCGCCTTCAATCATATAGCTTGCCATAGTAAAAGGCGCACCGGCAAAACCGATTAACGGAACGGATAACTGTTCTTGAGTGAGTAATTTAATCGTGTCCAATACATAAGGAACATCCTGTTCAGGATTGATTTCTCCCAGTTTTTCAACATCTGCTGTTGTTCGAATCGGGTTGTCTATGACAGGTCCGATACCTGATTTGATTTCTACATCCACCCCAATTGAAGGAAGGGGTGACATGATATCCTTATAAAGAATTGCTGCATCGACGTCATATTGCTCGACGGGCAGTCTTGTGACATATGCACAAAGTTCAGGTTGATGCGTAATTTCGAACAGAGAATATTTCTCCTTGATTTTACGGTATTCAGGTTGTGAACGTCCCGCTTGTCTCATATACCAAACCGGAGTATAGTCCGTGTTTTCTCCCCTTGCCGCTCGTAAAAAAGTATCATTCATCAGTTTCATACCTTTGTTCGTCCACCTTTCTATGTAACTCATTATTCCCATTGTAAACTAATATGAGTTGATTCTAAAATTGTCTTATTCTAATAGGCTGTTTTCGTAAATATTGTAGCTACAGAAGAAGCGAGTGATAGTTGAGTATAGCGAGAGGTGCTCGCTTTCCGCGGGGCGGGCGGTGAGCCTCCCCGGTCGCGTGCGGGGTCTCAAGATCCAGCTGCGGCATCTAGCCCCTCGGGATCGAACTGTCCCGCTATTCCTGCAGGAGTCGAGCACCCTTCCACTTCAATCGACTTTCGGTGTTTAAGCTTTTCAACGTAAAAATACATTTCAATAATGGACAAACCCATACGAAAATATCTTATTAGATTGACCGTCCGAATTGTAACCCTTTTAAACTATAGACGTTTTAGGGAGAATTGTATAGCTATCATGGGAAAATGTCATAAATTTGCCGATTTTCGAGGAAGGAAGAAAAAATATCCATGAATGATGTTACATGAGATACAGAAAAGGGAAGAGTATAATAGAAGTGACTAATTTATTGAGGTGATTTGGATGAAATTATATATGACAACGGGTACACATGATTTTCTTCAAAAAATAATGGATCAGCATCCTGATGAAACAATGATGTTGATGCAGGGGGAAGATGCACTGCTTTTACATGAAACAAGCGGAGAAAGCGTATTTGAATCTCCTCGAAGCTATGAGATTGTCGATCAATCCGGCGCATTGGAAAGCAAAGGGTATGTTGTATTTAACAATATTCCTGTATCAGACGAAGGCAGACCGCTTTTTGAATATCGCTTTAAAAACCGTGCAGGATTAATTGAAGAAGCAGAAGGCTTTACAGCGATTCGTGTTCTTCGCCCTTTAGACAGTGATACATATATAATCATGACCCTGTGGGATGATGAAAGAAGTTTCCTTGGGTGGCAGGAATCCAAGCAATACGAGAATGCACATGCTAAGCGCGGTACAGAAGAAGGAATTGATAATCAAAAGGACATCTTTCCTCGTGCTTCCTATGTAAGTAAATATTACGTTTCCGGTCAATCCTGAAGAGAAAGCTGCCTGTTATCGGGCAGCTTTTTCATTTTTCAAGGCTGTTTTCGTAAATATTGTTGCTTTTGGATGTAGCGAGTTGTGGTTGATTTCCGCTACAGGTGCTCGCTTTCCGCGGGGCTGGCGGTGAGCCTCCTCAGCTGCGGGGTCTCACCTGTCCAGCTACGGCGGCTAGCCCCTCGAGGTCATAAGCTAAATGGTCCAAGAAGGCAAAAGAACGCCTTCTTAGCCCATTCATCTTATGCTTGTCGGGGCTAATCAAGCCGCCTCCGCTTTTCGTACTGTCCAGCGTTTCCCGCAGGAGTCGAGCACCTGCAGCGAGAATCAACTGACGAAAAGTTTGACTATCACAAAGAAAAAGTGGAGATTGCGTATGCCACTGCTTTTTCATTCGTTGCAGTGACTGATTTTATTTAATATTCCAATACTCTTTTTAAACTGATGGTCACAAACCATTTTGCTAGTCACCTACTTACTACGTTAGAGGGTGAAGGGAACTGCGTAGACTCCTACGGAAAACGGGCTTGCTGAGACCCCGGAAGCGGTTTTTGCTGAGGAGGATCGGCCGAACGTCCGTGGAAAGCGGGACTGTTCCCTTCACCCTCCTGCACCACAACTTAAAAGACAGAGCATTGTAAATCTTAGTTTGTATGCGAATAGCAACAATTTTTGCGAAAACAGCCTTTTTCAATCTTTACAATTGCAGTGAAGGTGTACATACATAATTACAAATAATTAACAGTATACTTTATCGTATTGGTCACAGACATCCTGTAATGAAAGGAGGGAAGTTCCAATGAATCAAACATGTCTGCTTTTGCTTGACTTTCAAAAAGCTTTTAGAGACTCTTCATTAGGAAAACGAAACAATCCGGATATGGAAAGAAACGCATATCAATTGCTTCAAGGTTGGAGAGAAAAAGGCTGGCCAGTTGTCCACGTGCAGCATTCTTCTTTCGATATGGAATCACCATGGCATTCAAGTTCAGCAGGGTTCGATTTTATAGAAAATTTCCATCCTTCCAGGAATGAAAAACATATTATCAAGCATTTCACCAGCGCTTTTATCGATACAGATCTGGATTTATATTTAAAGCGTGAAAAGTTTGGATCTCTTGTTGTGATGGGGTTCACCACCAATCACGGTATATCCAGTACCGTTCGAATGGCTAATGACCTTGGGTATGGTGTCACAGTTCCTTATAATGCCACTGCATGCTTTGAAACATACTCGTTTGACGGTTCCCTATTTTCCGCTGAAATCGTTCACGGCTTGACCCTGGCAAATCTTCACCATGAATTTGCCACCATCTCTTCCACTGAATCCCTGCTTTCATCGCGATTGAAATTGAGCAAGCCGGTTATTTTTTAATTTTCGAATCTGTTCTTGAAAGAAGGGGCTTAGTCAAGGGGAATGATATCATTTCCCTTGACTAAGCCCCTTCTGCATTACGTAATGATTCATCAACCAATACTGCCTACTCTTTCGTTTCCGACTTATACAATATACCGTTTCGATTTGCATAAATGGCTGCCTGGGTTCGATCTGCTACTCCAAGCTTGCTCAAAATATTACTTACATGGGTCTTGACGGTCTTGATCCCGATAAATAATTCCTGAGAAATTTCCTGATTCGTCATCCCTTCCCCCAAGCATTTTAGAACATCCATTTCCCTTGAGGTTAGATCTTCATGAGGCATCTTTTCCTGAGGACGAAAACGATTCATCATTTTATCGGCTACTTTTGACGCAATAACGGATTCACCTTTCACCGCTTTATAAACCGCTGCCGTTACTTCTTCCGCACTCGCAGTTTTCAATAAATAACTATGGGCACCCGCTTCAATGGCGGGAAACACTTTTTCATCATCATAATAGCTTGTCAGGATAATAATCTTGCAGGATGGATGAAAGGATAGAATCTTCTTTGTAGCTTCAATTCCATTCCCATTCTCCATCAATAAATCCATTAGTACTACATCAGGCATATAAAGCTTAGCAAGCTGGGCAGCTTCATTTCCACTCTTCGCTTCCCCTAGAAAATCAATTCGTTCTTCAGTCAACAAATAGGTTTTCATACCCAAGCGCACCATCTCGTGATCATCTACAATCATAACTCCTATCTTATCCAATTGCTCTCCCCCCTTTAAATCAAACCGGAATCCGCAGATCGATATACGTTCCCTCTTTTTCTTTAGATCGAATCTGAAATAATCCTCCTATTTCCTCAGCCCGTTCTCTCATCGTCTGAAGACCGTAGGAAGTCATCTTGCTTTCTTTCAAATCAAACCCTTTCCCGTTGTCACTTATGTACAATGTAATATATCCTCCCTTTTTCTCCGTAGCAATCCTCACCTTTGTCGCCTCAGAGTGACGAAGGATATTTGAAAGGCTCTCCTGGATAATCCTGAACATATGCGTTTCTGTCCCTTTCGACAGGTCTTCTATACCCTCGAGGGTGGCGTCGATTTCGATCTGCGTTTTTTCCTTCAATTCCTTTATTAAGATGGATAACGCTTCAGCAAGGCTTTCACCTCTTAAATCAATGGGACGCAGATGAAGAAGAAGTGCCCTCATCTCACCTTGTGCTTTCCCTGCAATGTCAGCTACTTGCTTCACGATGATCGCCGCCTTTTCAGAATCTTTCCCGATACTTTTTTTGGCCGCGGAAGAAAGCATATTTAACGCAAATAATTGCTGACTGACGGAATCATGCAGATCCCTTGCAAGCCTTTGACGTTCTTCCATGACGGCAGCCTGATGAGCCTGATCAGCAAGTTCTGATTTTTCATCGGCAAGCCTCTGAAGTGATTTCACCTGTTCCTGAATGAATACGGCCAGCTGGTTCAACTCATCCGATAAAATCCCAAGCTCATCATGTTCAAACCGATCCACCCTTGCGGAGAATTTCCCACTTCGGAGTAGCGTGACGAAGGTAGATATATCATCGACCCTGCCTTTGAACGTATAACCTGTACGGAACCCGAAATAAATGCTTAACAGCAGTAGAATGATTCCCATCCATATGGTCATATAAATCGATAGTTCGAGGGATATACCCGGTTCCTCTGCAAAGTACAGATAGATTTGCAGTGATATAAAGCACAGCAGAATGGCCATGACGGACATCATTAAAAAACTTTTGAAGATCCAATTTCGAATATTTGAGGATTTTTCCAAGCTCTTCCCTCCTTATTCCGAATTCAATATGTTTAGATACGGGTAATCCGGATTGAACCGATTTTCACATCCACAGACAGCTTTATTTTTTTACTTGCCTCTTCATATTCCGGTGAACGGTAATACAATTCAGAACGTATATCGGCAGACTTCTGATCAAACAACTTTACATCCCCTACCTGGACCTTCAGGGTGATTTCCACCGGTACATTTTCCGGTATGATCATCTTTACATCACCTATCCACCCTTTGATGGCAATTGGTGTCTCCCCATCCGGGATGAAAGCCTTACTGAAATCGAAATAGTAATCTCCTATGGCGTTGTAAAGTCTCATATTTTCCAGGGGCCAGTTCGGTTCGGAAAACCGTATGTCACCGACGATAAATCCTCTGTTGATTTTATTTTTCTTCTGTAGGATCTTCTCTCCCAAAGGTTGATGTTCATCGTCTATTTCCGGGATTTCATCAAAGGGATAATCACTGCTTATACTCACTTTGATCGGTTTATTCCTTACTACCCTGTGAATGGCGATGGCGATGATAAAAACCGGCCAAAGTTTCCACCAATTTTCATAATCGAAATGGACCAAATCATAGCCGTTCAGGATGATTAATGCCCCCAGCACCAGACTAAACAACCCGAATAATAGTTTACCGAAGCTTTTTTTCAAAAAGCTGTCCACTGACCACTTCAAACCCATGAGTATTAACAAAATAGGAATAATATTGACAAATATCTGCGTTATTTCCAAGGAAATGACACCTATATTCAATAGTAATAAGAACAACCCTATCACCATCAACATAAATGAGAAAAACCATTGTTTTCTTCCTTTATACCTCATACGAGCACCACCTTCATGTCACTTGTTAGATTCGCTATTGTCCTTTCTTATTCCTGTTATTCCTTCCATTATAAAATCATTTCCTCGGTCCTTTGAGGAGCACGGGCATGATTTCATCTCAGTCCACAGACCGAAAAATGTTTTTTTACTGAATCACACCTTCCCTCCCTTTTCATATTCTATAGTACAGATCAGGGCAAATGCCTAAGGTTTGAGGAAGGATATTTAGAGGAGGTTTTTTTCTGATGGGGATTGATCTGACAGCTCTTCATTGGATTTATTTGATTTTCATAGGATTGATCATACTTTTTATGGTTTTCCGTAAAGACACTACGATCGTATGTATTCTGGGGATTTTCAGTATTGCCTTAGTGGCAACAGGTTCGTTAAGTGGATCGATCAGCAGCATATTTAATAGTTTCATTTTTGCCATCACTGAATTGCTTTCTACTATTCTCGTCATTTCCATCATCGTTGCCATGAGTAAAGGACTGACATCAACAGGGATAAACGATATGATGATACGTCCATTCACTAAGTTCATTCGCACCCCCGCCCTCGCCTATTGGACGATTGGACTTGTCATGATGTTCATCTCCTGGTTCTTCTGGCCATCTCCGGCTGTCGCTCTCTTAGGGGCTGTGTTGGTACCGGTCGCCTTGAGGGTAGGATTACCTGCACTCGGGATTGCCATGGCGATGAACTTATTCGGTCACGGAATCGCCCTTTCAGGGGACTTTGTCATACAGGCTGCACCTAAGCTGACTGCAGATGCTGCAGGTATTCCTGTTTCTGAGGTTATCTCCGCAAGTATTCCCCTTATTATCGTCATGGGAGTGGTCACCACTGTTACGGCATTCATTTTCCTTAAACGGGATATGAAAAGAGGGATACTAACGGTCGATTCCAGCTCCCTGACGACAATGGAACAAGGGCAGGATTCTGCACTTGACCTGTTATCAACAGGATGGAAAAAAGCCATTGCGATTCTTATTCCGGTTTTGTTCGCCCTTGATATTACAGCCATGGTCCTCTTTGATCTTCAAGGCGGGGATGCAACTGCCCTCATCGGCGGAACGTCTATCGTCATTCTCCTCTTGATTTCATTGGCTGCGTACAAAGGAAAAGGACTGGAGAAAACCACCAGCTTCATGATAGACGGATTTCAATTCGGCTTCAAAGTATTCGGTCCAGTGATCCCGATCGCTGCTTTCTTCTATTTAGGGGATTCGGGATTCCAGACAATTATTGGCGATTTCCTTCCATCCACGTCACACGGGATCGTCAATGATCTCGGGGCATCCCTTGCTGCCGCTGTTCCTCTCTCAAAAGCAGTGGGGGCCATTACCCTTACGGCAGTCGGTGCTATAACAGGACTTGATGGATCAGGATTCTCTGGAATATCCCTTGCTGGTTCCGTAGCCAATCTATTCGCAGAAAGCATCGGGTCCGGTATTGCCACTCTCACTGCCCTCGGTCAGGTGGCAGCTATCTGGGTCGGTGGTGGAACCCTTGTCCCATGGGCACTCATACCTGCAGCCGCTATCTGCGGAGTCGACCCATTCGAACTCGCCAGACGAAACCTGCTTCCCGTTGTCATTGGTTTAATTGCCACTACAATCGTGGCCATGTTTTTAATATAGCACGTAGTGACGGACCTTGGATGTAAAGGTCCGTCACTCCTACTTTCCTGGTCTCTTCTCGTATAGGAAGATACATAGTACAAAAAGGGAGTATCCAAGCAGGAAACCGGCGGCAACATCCGACGGATAGTGGGCCTGTTCCACTACTCGGCTGAAGCCTGCCAACAGAGAAAGGATCACGGCAATGGTGAAGAGCGTGATCTTCATTCCCGCTGAAGAAAGCTCTTTACTGATGAAATAAGCGATGACCAGCAGAAAAACAAGTCCAACCATGGCATGACCGCTCGGAAAGCTGAATCCCTCTTCTCCATGAGATAGTGGAGGCCGTTCGCGCTCCATCAATCCTTTGATCAGTTTATTCAGTACGTTACTTCCCGCTACCAATACCACAACGGTGATGATTCCGACAAAGTCTTTCTTGACCCACCAAAGATATAAAATGATTGCAATGGATCCAATTCCTATCATCACTTCAGTTCCAATCACTGAAAACTGTTTCAGAAAATGTAGATTGTTCATATTCGTCAGTAAATACTCTTCTCCGATTATGTCCATTTCGTGATAAACGAAATGAGCGATGGTCATAAACAATACAAACGAGATAATAGCTGTTATGTAATGTATTTTCTTCATCAAATCCCCCTTTTTATTTCTATATGATTAATCACTTCTCACTACAAAATTAGTGTTATAATATTCGTAATATTCACTAAACATTAGGAGGTTCTGCACTTGCTGAATGAATTATATCAAAAATTAGAAGAATGTTGGATAGAAATGGTTAAAATCAGAAGATATCTTCATCAGCATCCTGAATTATCCTTTCAGGAAACAAACACGGCCAAATATATTGCAGACTACTACAAAGGGATTGGTATCCCCGTTAAGGAACAAGTCGGCGGAAACGGTGTCGTAGCCCGGATTGAAGGGGCTCTTCCTGGCAAGATCGTAGCTCTGCGTGCAGACTTTGACGCCCTTCCCATACAGGATGAGAAGGATGTAGAATATCGCTCTACCGTACCCGGTGTCATGCATGCCTGTGGTCATGACGGACATACCGCGACACTGCTGGTATTAGGGAAATCCCTTTATGAAATGCGTGACACCCTCCCTGGGACAGTGGTTCTCATTCATCAGCACGCGGAAGAATATGCGCCGGGCGGGGCAAAGCCTATGATTGAGGCGGGCTGCCTTGAAGGAGTGGATGTCATTTTCGGAACCCATTTATGGTCTACAGAACCGCTTGGAAAGGTACTGTACCGGTCAGGTCCGATCATGGCTGCCGCCGACCGTTTTGAAATTGTGATTAAGGGATCAGGGGGACACGGGGCTCAGCCTCATAAAACGAAGGATTCCATCGTGATCGGTTCTCAAATCGTTTCAGAGCTCCAGCAGATCGTCAGCAGAAGGGTGAATCCGATCGATCCCGCCGTTGTGACCATCGGTTCCTTTATGGCTGATAATGCGTTCAACGTTATAGCTGATTCAGCGAAGTTAATCGGGACCGTCCGCACCTTCAATCCTGAAGTAAGGGACTTTATTGAAGAAGAAATCGGGCAGATCCTGAAGGGAGCGTGCATATCAGGCCGCTGTGAATATGAGTATGTGTATGACCGGGGGTACCCGGCAGTTGTCAATCATTCCGGGGAGACGGAACTGTTCATCCAAAGTTCCGATTCCGTAAATGAAGTCCATACGGTGGAAGAAATCGAGATGCAAATGGGCGGTGAAGATTTCGCCTTTTACCTGGAACATGTGAAAGGAGCCTTCTTCTTTACAGGAGCCAGGCCGGATCATGTGGATATTGCTTTCCCTCATCACCATCCTAAATTCGATATCAATGAAAAAGCGCTATTGATTGCTGCAAAGTCACTTGCTAGTGCTACACTTCTCTATCAAGAGAAACATGCCCCAGCAGAAACGGTTCAGAAATAAGGAAAAAAGGAACGGGGCACATCATTGCGCCCGTTCCTTTCTTAATAAAAACGATGGTTCTGTTCCATTTTACTAACTACCAATACCCACCAGATGAAGAGCGGCTGGAACAATAATCTGATCCAAAGCAACAGTTGATTCGCTTCTTCCTGTCCAGGTGCAGGAATACCTTTAATCGCCGCGTATATATTTGCAGGAAAGACAAGGACTAGGTATATTGCTGTGACAATTCCGGTTTTTTCACGGGTTTTAGGAATTAATAGTAATACAGCCAGGATAAATTCAATGATCCCCGTAATGTAAACGAGCTCTTCTCTTAAAGGGATGAACGCTGGGATTATTTCCGCAAATCCTCTGGCTTCGATAAAATGAAATACGCCTGCTATAAAGAAAAAGATGGAAAATAAAATGAGTCCAGCGATCTTCAATGCTCTCTTCCTTTTATTCATCTATTACTCACCTCACAATGTAATTCTACTTTTTCACTATACACGAAGTCATGCCGAAAATAAAAAAACGCATATGCAATCGGTATGAACCTTCACAAAAAAAGAGCGACCATGAAGGCCGACCCTCTTTCCGATACTATTCTAATTCATTAAAAAATCGAATCCGATAGGCGAATTTTGCCACCTCACCAAGTTGATCAAGAAGCTGATAATTCGCATAAGCTCCCACAACTGCTCCGACGCCCGGGATGAGTTGAAGCATTTTCACAAAATCGATGTAATCCCGGTATTCCTGCTGAAAGGTTTTCCAATCAAGTTCCTTCAGCTTTTCTTTTTCTTCCTCCCAGTTTTCAATGATGCGAAGAACTTCCCTTTTGTGAGAATCACTGGAAAATGCAAGTTGAAAGACATAAAGCAGAAATAAGCGTTCCTCATATTGTTTTGGATCATATCCATGAATCAGTGAGCATTCGCTTAAAAACTTCATCTTAATGGATAAAAGCAAAGGAAAGTCAGCCAACCCAAGAAAAATCCCGCCGGCACCTGTACCTGCCCCTTCAATCATTGCAGCCTTCCGGTAAAATTCCATTCGCTCTTTCATCACAGCTTCCCGTTCCTTGAGACTGGGCATACACGAAATCGTGTAGAGGGAAATCCATTCGCTCCCTTTTAACGTTACCTGCACCATTTTCCTGATGCTTTCGGTCACCACTTCATGTGCTTTTTCGGGTATCCATTGATTCACTTTCGTTTGCGCCTGCTTTGAAACCCTTTGAAAAACGGACGATTTCTTTGTGAATCTACGTTTCCAGGACTCGAGTTCTTCTCTTTCATGGTTCACTTTAGAACCACCATCCTTTTTTATTTGCCTTCACTTATTATACGTTCAACTTACTGGTGCCGTTTCACTAAAACAGGGTTTCCTCCATTTTCTTTAACCGCTGCACTACGTAGAACTGGCTGAAGAAAATGGAAAATGTCAGACCTGCAAGCAACGTGATCATCCCCGGAAGCCATGCCCCTCTAATAAAGAGTGGCAGGGAAAATACAATGGCCTGGATCATCATCGACTGACTCATGATTTTCTGGAAGGAAGATTTTTTCAATTCCCTTGATACAGGGTAAATGAGCACCCATATCTTATAATCAAACCGTTTGAACAAAGGGATCATCTGAAATGCCGTCAAATATAGAAACACCAGGGCCGTAATAATACTGAATATGAATGATGCATTGGAGTAAATCAGCAATGCTCCGATAAGGGTCAACCGAATATAGAGACCTGAGTATTCACTTGTTCTCACTAGCGCCCGAAGATATAAGTAGCGATACGTTGAAGCTTGTGAAAAAGGAGCCTTCACAAGCCAATCAAGCCACTTTCTTCTGTGGACCTTCCCTTTCAGTTTCGGCACATCCGTAAACATATTGGCAATCCGATAAAAGATCAGCATTCGCTGTTCTTCAAGATTGATCAATAAATCCCATTTAAGGTTTTTCTCCTTCGTCGATTGATAAAAATAAAGGGCATATACAACCATTAATAGGGCCACAACGATGGTCATCCATGGGACAGCTCCGGATAAAACAAGGAAAACGAGTGCACCGCTTAACAAAAAGCGGACCAGACTATCCGTCCAATGGGCTTCCTTTTCTTGAAATTTCAACATGAACCAGCGAATATATAGGTTCCATACCTTAATAGCCAGGATTAGGGCAAGTAACGGAAAGAAGCTTGAGAAGCTACTGCCGGAAACCGCTACATACATAGGCATGAGAGCTGCCAAAACAAGGAGTTGTATATAGGATTGAAACATGAAGCTGATCCAGATGCATTTCTTAAAGTAGCTTGTTAATCGTTCTTCCAAAGGTAAAAGAAACACAGCATCCGCTTCCCGTAGAAATGTGTATACGGGACTCCAGGCCAATAAGAGACCAAGTACGAGAGCCATGATCAATGGTGCGGGAAAAGTCGGATCAAGTGTCTTCACCCATTGATTATATGTAAATGCCGCCCCACCCAATGCAAAGATCAGGACGAATAACAAATGGTCATTGAACATGTATTTCAAATACTTCTGAAGCTCCTGGTTATACTCTACAACCCGCTTCTTCCAAATACTTTCCACATTATTCATCATGGGATTCTTCCTTTGTCAGCTGGATATAAATATCATCTAATGTTGCATCAGGCATGGAGAACTCCTTCTGAAGCTCATGAAGCGTGCCTTTTGCCCGGATTCCCCCTTCATGAAGGATGATGAACGAATCGCAATATCTTTCTGCCGTAGCGAGTATATGGGTCGACATCAGGATGCCTGCACCGTTCTGTTTCATTTCCTGCATCCAATCAAGCAAAGACTGTATCCCCAGTGGATCCAATCCTACAAACGGTTCGTCAATGATGTAGAGGCTAGGCTCGATAAGAAAAGCGCACATGATCATCACCTTTTGTTTCATACCTTTTGAAAAATGGGCAGGAAACCAGCTCATTTTCTTCTCCATTCGAAACGCCTTCAAGAGTTTATCTATTCTTCCCTTATATTCGGACTCTGAAAGCCCATATGCCATGGCCGCAAGCTTCAAGTGTTCCTCAAGCGTTAATTCATCATATAAAATCGGTGTTTCGGGTATGTATGAGAATTGCTTGCGGTATTGATCGGCATCCCGTTTCAAAGTATGTCCATTGATGGAGACCTCACCTTGCTTTGCCTCCATCAGTCCGATGATATGTTTGATCGTCGTACTCTTCCCCGCTCCATTCAATCCGATCAACCCGACAATTTCATTCGATTGTATGGAAAAGGAGATATCCTTTAATACCGGCTTTCTTGTATAACCGCCGACAAGATTCTTGATTTCTAATAATGACACGAGCAGCAACGTCCTTTCTCTTCAACGTATTATATCTATTTTACCAAAATTTCTGGGTGTAGGCATATTTGAAAAAGTTGTTTTCGTAAACTTTGTTGTTTATAAGGAAAGTGCTGGATGATTTCCACTTCAGGTGCTCGCTTTCCGCGGGGCGTGAGTTGAGCCTCCTCGGGCTTTGCCCTGTGGGGTCTCAACTGCCTAGCTCCGCCGGCTAGCCCCTCGAGGTCATAAGCTAAATGGTCCAAGAAGGCAAAAAAACGCCTTCTTAGCCCATTCATCTTATGCTTGTCGGGGCTGGTCAAGCCGCCTGCGCTTTTCGTACTTTCCCGCTATTCTTGCAGGGAGTCGAGCACCTTCCGTTCCAATCAACTTTCGAAGCATAGGTTTCTTAAAATGACTAATATAAATATCTATACATTTTATCATCCTTAATTCCCCTTTTTATAAACGGTCGATATTGTTTCTGTAATAAAGATTCTGTTCTTTCAATTGATATTTGCACTAATTAGCTGTGTCACACCAACCTGTTTGGATGGTGTGGGGAACTGCGTAGACTCCCTCGGAAAAACGGGCGTGCGGAGACCCCGGAAGCGAAGCTGAGGAGGCTCGGCCGTTCGTCCGCGGAAAGCGGAGCAGTTCCCCTCACCATCCAGCACTTACTAGATGACAGAGCCTGAAAACAACTTTCCATATTTTAGAACTCATAACCATCCAGCCTTCTGCACAACATAATATCAGAAGGGGCCAGCAATAAGAAAAAGGGGATGGTTGTTAAAGACCAGCTAACCGATTTCACTATTGTTTGCGACTTGAAGGATTCGTCGTCTTCTATAGTGAATGACACACTCACCAAATTCATTTGATCAAAAAATTGATAAATGAGGTGTTTGTTAAAGCACATTTTGACTGAATCAACTTACTTTAGTAGCTTACCTTAGCTTATTAGATAAGGGGATGGTCAGTTTGCACAAAGTCATTCATGTTACCAGCGATTTACACATATCATCCTTATAGCAAATGAGGTGTTTGTCCAAGACGGCATACAGATTCTATTGTCTTAATTGCTTAAATAGCGAAAAGATAAGGGGATGGTCGCATTGAACAATTTTCATTCTAACCCGGAATGGTACACTTTTCGAAGCTACTAACGAATGAGGTGTTTATCAAAGAGAATGAAGCCTGACATATAAACCTTTACAGTATTACCCCTTCTAAGAAGAGAGGCAGGAAATCCGTTCCTGTCTCTTCTTCATTTATTGTCCTATTAATGATAAAATACATACACCATTACTGAAAGGTGGAAATGATTATGAGTGATTGTATTTTTTGTAAAATCATCAATGGAGAAATCCCGGCCATGAAAGTCTACGAAGATGATCACGTCCTTGCTTTTCTTGACATCAGCCAGGTGACGAAAGGTCATACTCTCCTTATTCCTAAAGTACATAAAGAAAATGTATATGAGCTCACACCGGATATCGCGAGTCACCTCTTCACTGTTGCACCGAAGATCGCAAACAGCATCAAGGCTGAATTCAATCCGGTGGGAATGAACCTGTTAAGCAATGCAGGTGAAGAAGCGGGACAATCCGTCTTCCATTTCCACATGCACTTCATTCCACGCTATGGCAATGGTGATGGATTCGGGGCCGTCTGGAAAACCCACAATGATGATTATAGTCAAGAAGATTTGAAAGAGATGGCAGATTCTATCGCTCAGCACCTATCGTAGGATCGTCGACCCGTCCCCTTGCATGTAAAGGAGATTGGGTTTTTCAGAAAATTAAATCTTTGACACCAATCCACTATATGTTATAATGTACCTATCTTTTCGCTAATGGCAACAGTGCACATTGGGAGAAGCAGAATACAAAGTACAGCTTAGTTGAGGAGAGATGAGAAATGAATACAAAAACACTTGTATCCCTATCATTATTAGTAGGGATCGGAGCGGTTCTGCACACAGTGATCCCCGGAATTTTCTTAGGAATGAAACCGGACATGATGCTGACGATGATGTTCTTAGGCATTATCCTGTTCCCGGCAAAGAAAAACGTATTGCTATTAGGCTTATTAACAGGAGTCATTTCGGGACTGACGACACAGTTTCCTGGAGGATTCTTACCAAACCTGATTGACAAGCCGGTCACCGCATTCGTCTTTTACGGATTATTCCTAGCTACAAAGAAAATTACCCGTTCATTAGTAGGCGCTTCTGTTTTAACCGCTATCGGTACGCTCGTATCAGGAAGCGTGTTTTTACTTTCTGCATATGTCATCGTTGGTCTGCCTGGAGCTTTCTTCGCTCTCTTTGCAGCTGTCGTACTTCCGGCAACACTTGTGAACGCCGGAGCGATGTTCGTAGTGTATCCGATCATCAACGGTATCTTAAAGCGTTCATCCATTCAGGAAGCTGTCACAACCGAACAACTATCCTGATCATTGAAATAGAAAAGCCCTCCGGCATTGTGCATCGACACTGACCGGGGGCTTTTTTCTATTAACCTGCCGCAAACCAGAACAGGATTCCTATGAGAAAGGTGATCAAACCACCGGAGCCCATAATGGTAGCGCGCCTTTTCAATATATTCTTAGGAGGATACATACCAGGTCTTTGAATACTGACGAAGTTATACACCATGCTTAAGAATAAAACGACACTGAGAGCAAAGAAACCAAAGATTATTCCGTCCATTCTTTTAGAACCTCCCCCTCTCCACCACTCCTTACCTTTATTTTTATGCTGTCCATTGGAAGGTTATGAACCGACTTGTTTCAATCTGCCTCAAAAGGGAAAAGGAGAATACATACTGATTGTAGAAATATAGTATTATAGAAATAAAAGAACGAGGTGAAAACATAATGAACAAAAAATCCTTGGCTTACGGATTATTGATCGGCGGGGTAGTCGGAGGAGTCGCTTCTCTTCTTACATCTCCTTCATCCGGAAAAGAGATCCGTGCACAAATCAAAGACAAGAAAGACGATTGGACGGGCGTCATCGAGGAAATGAAAGTCCATATCAGTGAATTGAAGGAATCCATCGGGACACTGTCCCAGGAAGGAAAAGAAACCGTCCTTCAGCTTTCCAAAGACCTTCAAGCATCCTTCAAGCAGTGGCAGGCTTCAACTGAACCCAATAACCAGCGCCTTCAGGAAGAAATACAAAGTATCCAGAGAACCATAGAAGAGCTAGAAAAGTCCATCAACTCAACCAATACTGCCAATCAATAACCTGATTCCCCGCTTAGTCTTAGTCCATTTTGGATGAAAGACTTGCGGGGATTCGCTTTTATCATCATTAAATTTTATTTCTTCCATGATTTCTTTCAATATAGTGATTCCCTCTAAAAATCCCGTCCTTACAGCATTACATCCTCTTTCTTTTTCTGATTTCCAGTGGATACACCCACCAGAAATTATATACTTCGAAAAATTTTGTCAATTTAGCCTTTATTAATTATTACTTTATTGGCATAATAAAATATAAGCGCTTTCTTTTTTGATAATCGTTGGTTTAGTGAATCCTTTACAACTGCTTACCACGGAACAAATTCAGAACAGCTTATATTAAAAAAAGATTTTCAAGCAAAGTGGGTGAATGAGATGAAGGAAAGAGAATTTACTTTGAAAGAGGCTATGCTCTTCAGTCAAAGAATGGCCCAGCTTAGTAAAGCTTTATGGAAAGCCATTGAAAAGGACTGGCAGCAGTGGATCAAGCCATATGACCTGAATATCAACGAACATCATATTCTCTGGATTGCGTATCATTTAAAGGGGGCTTCCATCTCAGATGTGGCCAAATTCGGTGTTATGCATGTTTCAACAGCTTTTAACTTCTCAAAGAAATTAGAAGAACGGGAACTTCTGGAGTTCTCGAAGCGGGAGAATGATAAGCGGAATACGTATATTCAACTGACAGATAAAGGAGAAAAAGTTCTTCTCGATTCAATGAAGAACTATCAGCCTGAAAGTCACTCCATCTTCCAGGGTGTGTCACCACTACGGGAGTTATACGGAAAGTTTCCTGAGATGATTGAAATGATGACCGTCGTCCGAAATATTTACGGAAATGACTTTATGGAAATATTCGAAAAATCCTTTCACAATATAGAAAATGATTTTTCTGATGATAATGGAAAGCTCGGTGAACTATTTGAAGATGAGGAAGAACTGGCTTAAATTATAAGCTCTTCTGCAATTGTTTCATTAAAGTTGGGTAAATGTTTTGAACAAGGCAGCTATGGACAACTTCATGCACATCGAGCTCTGCATGAAGCCCTTCTTCAAATTCATTAAAAAGCGGAGTATTGTAGACGAATCCTTCCGCTTTTTGTTTTTTAAGCTTCATGCTCAATCTATCACAATTAATAAAGAACTCCCCCACTTCCTTCTCCGACAATCCACTACGGATAATTAACCGGTGAAAAGGGTATCCATGTTCGGGCATCATTTCAGCCATCAACCTTTGATGATACTCGAGTTTCTCTATTCGTTTCATTAGTTCGTCCATATTCATCACCCGCTAAAATTCTCATACTCTCATTGTACAAAACTATAACATACCTGTCTCCCTAAATACCCCCCAAAAAAATAAGAAAAAAACCTTCCAAAATGTATTGATTTTTTCCTGCAATCGTAATAAAGTATGTAAAGCACTTAATTAACCACTATTCGTCTAATGGAGGCGATTTTTTTATGCATTGCTGGAAAACAATCAATTTGGAAAAACAATTTGGATTTTACCGAGTCTTTTTACTTTCTTCCATCATCATGATGATGGTATTCTCATTAATATACGTACCTATCAATTTACTATTTCCGAGTTCATTCTATGATAATCATTTCCTTGGGTTCTTTCTTGGATTGATGAGCATCTATCCATTGCATAAATTTTTTCACATCGTGCCTATTCTTCCCTTTGTGAAGAAAATAAAGTGCAAATGCAACCGTAAAATGTATTTCTTGCCGATTCTGTCGTTAAGAGTAGATCAGCCGATATCAAAATACCGTTACCTGGTCGCCCTGGTAGCCCCGTTCTTTGTCTTAAACAGTATATTATTATATGGGTGCTTTCATTTTCCACATTACTCGCATTACTTTACGATGCTGCTTGCCTTTCATTCAGGCATCTGTGCCATTGACTTTATTTATGTAAGGCAGCTGATGAACTCACCAAAGAATGCATTGATTGAAGAAAATGAAGACGGATATGAAATATTGATTTATCAGTAAGGATGATGGATGGCCATTGAGGGACGCTCTCGATGGAAGAAGTCATCCTTCTCATTTTTTAAGACGCATACACATTTGTCCGGTTCCTTGTTTATGCGAAAAAAGCTTCATTTACATGAACCAGGCAACACTCTTGCTACCATTTAGGGAAATAATTTGGTAATGTATAGTCTATAGGAGATAACGGGGAGGGGTTTGGATGATCTCCATGTTTTTAGTGCTTGCAGTTTTCATCTTATTTTATATAAATAAAATGACAAACGCATTATGTTTACAAAAAGAAATACCTGAAGAGCGCCAACCTAAGGTGTTTAGAACCATCAATATCCTAATCACCATACTACTGGTCTCTTCATATATAGAAATTCTGTTTACATAGAAGAAGAAAAGCGGAGGCGGCTCGTTTAGCCCCGACAAGCATAACTGGGAAATCCCTGAAGGCGCTCTTTGCCTTTGGGGATTTTTCAGTTATGACCTCGAGGGGCTAGCCGGCGGAGCTGGACAATGAAAAGCGGAGGCGGCTCGTTTAGCCCCGAAAATGTAAAAGCAGATCCGAAATAATTCGGACCTGCTTTTCCTATCTATTCATATTAACAAACGTATGCTGCACCAATGATGATTAACAAAATGAATAATACTACGATTAACGCGAAACCTCCGCCGTACCCGCCGCAAGCACCTGACATATGCGCTTCCTCCTTTCATGTATGAAAAGCATAAACAGATGAATATGAGCAAAAGGGGTCAGCCTTCCTTAAAGTATTGCCTGCCCCCTCTTACAGTCTTTATCCGTTACATATAAACCCTGAGGCTAAATTATAGCCAAGCTGCACCCACAATGATTAACAGGATGAACAGTACTACGATTAACGCGAAACCTCCGCCGTATGCGTGACCCATAACTTTCCACCTCCTTTGAAGCGCTAATTTATCTTATTCAAGTTAGCTGCCTTTTGTTTTAGGCCAATGTCATAAATCTTAATTTTTTAGCAAATATATGCGGCACCAACGATGATTAATAAGATGAACAGCACTACGATTAACGCGAATCCGGAATTGTATCCACAGCTCATATTTATTACCTCCTTTTCTCTCTTCGCTCTTATCATATGAAGGAACCTAGGAAATGGGTGTGTAAAATGCCCATTTTTCTGTAGATTAGTTTGGAAAATATTTTTTTTCATGGAAAAAGTATGTTATAGTATGTTTTGTAGAAATTTGACAAGCCATCAAACGAATATATTGTAGGAGTTGATCACCATGAAAAAATGGATCATTTCAGTATCACTGGCTGCCGGTGTCGTCGGACTCGCTGGATGCAGCGGTGACGGTGCTGATGGAAACAGTGATGTTGTTGCAACAACAAAAGCCGGAGACGTAACAAAAGATGAACTTTACAAATCAATGAAGCAAAAATTCACTCCACAAATGGAACAGGCCCTTCAGGAACTGGTGTATACAAAAGTCCTTGAAGAGAAGTATGATGTGTCAAAAGAGGAAGTTGATCAAAAGCTGAACGAAGCGAAAGATCAATTGGGACCTCAATTTGATATGTTCTTACAACAATATAACTTGGACGAGAAGTCGTTCAAGCAATACTTAAAACTTCAACTTCTTCAAGAAAAAGCCGCTATTTCCGATGTGAAAGTAACGGATAAAGAAGTGAAGGAATACTACGAGAAATGGAAGCCGGATATTAAAGTTCGCCATATCCTTGTAGAAGATGAGAAAACAGCCAAAGAGGTCAAACAAAAATTGGCTGATGGTGCAAAGTTCGAAGATCTTGCCAAAGAATACTCTACGGATCCAGGTTCTGCTGAAAATGGCGGAAGTTTGGGATGGGTAGACTACGCTGGACGCCAAAATTTCGTTCCTGAATTCTCAAAAGCTTTGGACACTCTTGAAAAAGGTAAAGTGAGCGAGCCGATCAAGACAGAATATGGCTACCATATCATTGAAGTGACAGACAAAAAAGAAAAGAAATCCTTTGACAAAATGAAAAAGGAAATCGAGAAAGAACTGAAGCTTTCCAAAGTGGATCCTCAAAAAATCCAGGAAGCAATGAAAGCAGAGATTGAAAAAGCTGATCTGAACATTAAGGATAAAGATCTGAAAAAGTCATTCGACCAGGTACTGAATCCTCCAGCAGCACCTGAAGGCGGCGAAACACCTGCACCTGAAGGAGGAGCTCCTGCACCTGAAGGGGAAGCTCCTGCACCGGACAAAGCTGAATAATAAAAAGGACTGAAGGCTATCTTAGCCCTCAGTCCTTTTTAATGGCGACATTAAGATGTTAGTTGACGCCTTTTTTCTTTTTCCTCTTCCATCCGATGTATATAAACTTCCCCCTCTTTTTCAATCCACTCATCTTCCATCGTCTTTTCTTCTTTGGCTGATTTTATCGTCATAAAGGCACTACCGAAAATTCCTGCTACAACCAAATACATCCAAATAGGCAATGTCATTTGCATCATCTCCTTATAGGTTTGTCCTCTTTTATAAACATGATATGAAAGCAAAGGAGAAAACATGACCGCATAATTGAAAAAAACCCGATCATCGGAACGGGTTCTCAGAATCTTTATTTATGAAACGTGGGTTTATAAAACGAACGATTATCCAGGGCAAATACTCTTTCCGTGTACTCTCCAGGCTTCACCCGTTGGAGTGCACGATCCAGCATATTCATCTTCGCATCAACATTATCGATATAATGAAGAATCTCCGCTTCACGGATAAGTGGCGGCTTTGGACTTCCCCACTCGGCCTTTCCATGATGACTAAGGACGAGATGTTGAAGGATCATGACCTCTTCTCCTTCAATGCCCAGTTCATCTGCCGCTTTTCCTATTTCATTCACCATGATGGAGATGTGTCCGATCAAATTCCCTTCAATTGTGTAAGTTGTGGAAGTTGGTCCTGACAGTTCGATGACTTTCCCTAGATCATGCAGGATCACCCCTGCATACAGAAGGTCGGAATCGAGGGAAGGATACAGTCCTGCAATGGCCTTGGATAGATCAAGCATGGATATAACGTGATACGCAAGACCTGAAACGAATTCATGATGGTTCTTTGTAGCTGCCGGATATTCGAGGAAAGGCTTCTGATATTTTTTGATCAGGTGTCTCGTGATACGCTGAATATTCGGGTTTCTCATTTCGAAGATATACTGTGTGATCTTACTCGTCATTTCATCTATGCTCACAGGAGCGGTTTCAAGGAAGTCTGAAATGGCATATCCATCCGCTGGTGAAGCCGGTCGGATCTGCTTGATTTTAAGCTGGTTCTTCCCACGGTAACTATGTATATCTCCCACGACTTTTACGATCGTTTCAGGCTGGTATGCCTTCTCATCCTGATCGGAAGCGTCCCAAAGCTTTGCTTCCATGTCCCCGCTCTTATCTTGCAGGATCAGCGTTAAGAACGGCTTTCCAGTATTTGTCGTGCCTTTGGTCATCTGCTTGATTAAAAGTGGTAAATCGATGGTTTCACCGACACTAAATTGTGTAATTCCTGTCATCTCTTCTCCTCCGTCCAACTATAATAATAGTTTCAGTATATCATATTTTAATGTGTAAGTTGGGTGGAAAGGGCTGGTGGTGATGTCAAAATTGGTTGTCTCCCATTTTGGTGAAGAGGTAACCTCCTGTGATCATTGAAAGGACTCCTCCATCAAAGGTCCGTCCCTCTCATGATCACACTAAAGCCGCCTCAACTGATGAGACGGCTTTAGGTTAGCTTGCTACTTCTCTTTTTTGTTTTTACGAATCCAGACTTTGGTGGCTAGAAGGCCAACCAGCATGACGAATGCACCAAAGTAGTAGGGGATATGGATATCCCATTCAAATAATGTACCTGCAAGCAATGGGCCCGCTACGTTCCCAAGACTGAGAAACGAGTTATTCAGCCCCATCACGGTCCCCTGCCTTTTACCAGCCAACTTTGAAATCAGGGAATTCAAAGAGGGCCGGAGCATTGAGTTTCCGATAAAGAAAACCGCCGTTGTTAATAGAACTCCGGTGAAATCAGTGGCAAAGTTCATGATAATAAATCCTACTGCACTCAAAAGTAATGATCCAGTCACCACTTTTTCTTCTCCGAACCGTTTTGTCGCTCTTCCCACGCCGATCCCCTGTACGAGGGTACCTATGATACCGATTATGAGAATGATGATCCCGACCTGCTGTGGTCCATAGCCGTACCGTTCCAGTGCATAATAGCTGAAGATCGATTGGAAGTTGGCAAGTCCGAAGCTCATGATGAACACGAGGATCAATAAGAAGCCAACCGGACTCATCACGGCATTCTTCATGACAACAAAACGATTTTCTCGTTTCTCATCCGGATCATATGTCCTTTTTTCCTTCGGATAGGATTCCGGTAAAATGATGACCGAAACGATGGCTGCTATCGATGCCGCCACTCCTGCAAAGATGAATGGATAAGAGAGATTGATCTCTGCCAGCCATCCCCCAATTCCAGGGCCAATCACAATACCGAGCCCCATGGCGGCTCCAAGGATCCCCATCCCCCGGCCCCGATTGTCCTCATCCGTGACATCGGACACGTAGGCCATGGCAGTCGGCATTAATGCTGAACCAAAGACACCGGCCAGGATCCTTGATAGAAAGAGCATCCATAATCCCACTGCAAAAGCGAAAATAAATTCAGCGATGGCAAATCCGATCAGACCGATGGTGATTAAAGGTTTACGTCCGATCCGGTCTGATAAACGTCCCCAAACGGGAGCAAATAGGAACTGCATAAAAGCAAATACAGCCACCAAAGCTCCGAGGGTCTGGGCATTGGCATTGAATTTTTCTACATAGAATGGCAGGATCGGGATGACCAGTCCGATTCCAACCATAACGATGAATAGGTTAAAGCTAAGTAACGCAAGTGGACCTCGATTCCGTTTCCAACCTTTTGATTTTGTCATATGATGTGTTCCTTCTTTCTGGCACTCATTTCTCTCAATCGCAGCTATATGTTTATACCGGTTTGGATGTCCAAAACAAACTCCTTGTATATTGTAACCAATATAGGAGACTAATGCTAATGGTAATCGGTCTGGTTCATGAAGTGCTCATGGATTCGTTACCCTCTAAAATGATTTGCTCATCCTCGGTAAACGACTGTTTAATATGATGGTGGCATGTGAAAAATAACACCTGGTGGTCCCTTGCCACTTTTCTCAGGAGTTTAAGAAATGCCTGTGTTCTGTTCAGGTCAAAGTTGACTACTCCATCATCAATCAGAACAGGCAAAGAATATTTGTCTCTCATTGATTGAATGAGAGCGAAACGAATCGAAATGAAGAGCTGCTCTTTCGTCCCCTGACTGAGTTCGACGGCATGAAAGACCATCCCATCCTTCCTCTCAACCTTGACCATTTCATCTTCCAATAAAAATATACGGTAATAGTGCCCCTCCGTCATTTCTTTGAAGTTTTCTTCTGCAAGCTGCATGACTTTCGGCATCTTGGTTTTCTGATAGAGGTCCATGGTTTTCTTTAAAGATACTCCAGCTAATCTATATTTGGACCATTCAAGGGCAAGTTCCTGAAGCTCGGCTTTTTTGCTTTGAAATTCCTGAAGGATAGCAGAAAAGCTCTTTCCTTCCTCTAACGTTTTTATTTCATATGAAATGGAGGCAAGTTCTTTTTGGCAAGCGGACAGGTTGATCGAGAGACGGTCGATGGATTGTGCGATACTGTTTAATTCCTTTCTGCTTTCTTCCAGTGATTCAAACTCCAGGAACGTGTCGAGGGTTCTCTTGGGCAGTCTTGTTTTCAGCCCCTTATATTGAGAAGAGAGGACGGTGAGTTCCTCTGCCTGGAGAGCCATCTCCCGAAATTCCACTTCACCGGTACAGCCGGCTGCCTTGATAAGAGCCTGAATATCATCTTGAATCTTTCTGACTTCAATAGAAAGCTTTTGGACTTCCAGGGACAAAGGTTCTAATTCCGCCGTAATATTCTCCGTAATGAGCTGACGTTTCTCTAAATCCTGTATGATTCTTTTCATTTGAATCAAGGCTTCATCCATTGTCGTGAACGGAAGGGAGCGGCGGTGGAACCATTTCTCGCACTCTTCTATGTATTCATCCAATTTCCTTGCAGTATAAGCTTCTTCTTCGGATAAATGGATAAACGTTTCATAGTTAGAGACTAATTCTTTCATTTTCGCAAAGGCATCTCGGAGCCACTTCCAGTGGAAATCCGCAGGCAGGCATAACTCTTTCTTCAGATAAGCCAGCCTTTCTTCTCCATGGGCGATTGACTTCTCATTCTCTTCCTTCCTTTCACGCAGTTTCCGGATTTTCCTTTCCTGCTCTTCTAATGAGAGGATGCGCTGTTTCCATTCGTTTCGGTATTCCATTTGGTCTTTGAAGCTTTGTTCGGTCAAGTCATGAGGTGAATACTCCATTTCCACTCCGGGTTGAAGCTCTTTTGCCCCAGCCTTGAGTCTTTGAAGGGTGAGGGATTCATTATGGAGATTCTTCCGTGACTGTATGACGGTTGAACCTACTGCAATCAGAAACAGTAAGCTCACCCCTGACACGATCCAATTACCCGAGAAGGTTCCCCACCCAGCCAATCCTATTAAAACCAGAAATAACCCACCGCTTATTAGCATCTGTGAAGAGAAAGAAGCTTTTTTCCTACTATAATTTTCTTCTGACTCTTTGACTTGCATGTTCATCCACTTCATCTGTTCCTGTGTAGATTGCTTGGCAGAGTTTGCTTTGATCTTCCGTTGTAACTCTTGAAATTCATCTTCTTCCATCAACTGGTCTTCCAGACGTTCGCATTTATTTTCGATCGCTTGAAGCTCTTCCGTTTCATCATCTTGAAGTTTATACAAGCTCTCACGTTCATGAAGGAGTTTTGACTGCCGTTCCATTGCTTGTTGGATGTTGTCAGACATCATAAGGCTTGTATTCAGGGTAGGGATATCTTCCATCCCGATCTTGAGTCCTAATTCCCTGATCGTGTCCTTGATTTGACTTTGAACCATTTTCAGTTCTCTGCCCCGCTCACTGATTTCTTCTCTCCATTTAAGGTAAAAGGTTTGCTCTGACAATATTTTTTCTATAAAAGGGGTATCTTCTCTTAAGCTCAAATCGAGATCTTCCTCTTCTAATCTCTGTTGAAGTTTTGCTTGTTTGGTTATCAGGGTTTCAAGGTAAGCGGTCGTTTGTCTTTCATCTAACTTCAGCTTGTTCAGTCTCTCTAAACCTTTAGTAGGGAATTCAATGCCTTTTAACTGCGAAAGGCGCTCTTCCACTTCTCTGAACTGAATAAGGGTATCCCAATTTTCACTAACGGAAAGCAGATTCCCCCTTTTTTCAGAGAGGACCTCCTTTTCCTTTTCCATGGAGGAAATGTCCGACTCCAATGATCGGCGTCTTGCTATGAGGGGCATGTACTGATCATTTTTCTCCTTTTCTTCCCTTACCTGCTTATCAAGCGCTTTTAATTCGGATAATGCCTCATTGATCTTTGGTTTCCTCCCCGATTTCTTAAACAGCTGCTCTCTTTCTTTTTGCCAATCCTGAGCAAGCTTCAATAGGTGGTCCGTCCCTGATGAACCTGCCGTGAAGAGATATCGGTTCAGTTCATCCTTTTTAAGGCGCTGGATGTCTTGTAGGCCATCCAAGTTGAAGGAGAATATATTTTGATAGGTGGCCCGGTCCATTTTACCGAGCAAATGTTGGAGGGCTTCTTCTCCCTCCATTCTTCCGTCTTCGAATTGGACGGTAACATCCCCTGCAGCCTTCCCTTTGATACGCTCGATGCTAACCATTCCCTGATCCTCGATTTGACATAAGAGTTTCCCGCCATACTCCGCCGATGATCTGGGAACGTATCTCAATAAGGATTGCTGCTTCGTTGGAAAACCGAATAGAATACTGTGAATAAATGACATGATCGTCGATTTTCCTGCTTCGTTTTCTCCATAGAATAATTGAAGATCGCTTAGTGTATAATGCTTGTTTACTATTTTTCCATATCCGTAAATATGAAGTTCAATCAATTTCAATTTCTATCACCACCACTCAGTAAATGCTTCGCTTCTTGTATTAAGGAGTTCTTTTCATCTTCTTCCAATGGAGACAGAAAACGATAGATGGACGGATGCTCATACAGTTCTGCCATGGCTTCCTTCCATTCTTCCCCTCCCATGCTTTCAAGGGTTAAGATCACTTCCTGTTTAAACGGATCATGTTCCCCGAAACCGGCTGTTGGAGGAGACAGGCGAATGGAGTGAACCCATTTCACTATCCCGTGGCTTTCATAATCGGACTGAAGCGCCTCGAGAAGCTCGCCACTTTCGATCCTGTCCCTCATCTCAAAGGAAAGTGATTCTTCATCTATCAGAACGATTTCAATTAAACTTTCACCAGTAAGGGATTCCATTGCCTTTTGAATCCGCTGAAATACCTCTCCAAACCGCTTGGTACCTTGAAGGGATACGGCGCATCTTTCCCATAATAAATCGTGGGTGGCTATAAACGACAGCTCTGTATGATATCCATCCAATACGACTTCATAACAGCCTTTCTCACCCTTTTCCCTGCGGTGCCTTCCCTGAATGTTACCGGGATAAACGATAAAAGGTTCTTCATGCAAGATCCGCCGTTCATGAATATGCCCGAGTGCCCAGTAATGGTAGTTCTTCTCCACCAGTTCAGCTATTGTAAACGGCGCGTAAGGCTCATGAGACGAATCAAGGCTCCCTTCACTTCCATGCAGGACCCCGATAGTGTAACGCCCCGATACCCCTTTTGGGTATTCCCCAATCCTTCTTTCTCTGATATGTCTTGATCCATAGCTGAAACCCACGATATCCACCATTTCACCGGTTTTGGTGATGAGCTGCTTAACCTCCGTTTTTTCGTTAAATATATGTATATTCCCAGGCATATCAAGCTCTAAGCGATGGCTGCCCAGGTGATCATGATTCCCATGGACGACATATACAGGGATATCATTAGTATCCAAAAGCTGAAATTGCTTTAGTAATCTCGCTTGAGCCCTAATGCTCCTGTCTTCTTCGTCAAACAGATCCCCGCTGATGATCATAAAGTCGATTTGTCTTTCAATAGCTTCTTTCACCACTTTTTCAAAAGAAGCAAAGGTGCTATTATATATTCGTTCAAATACGTCTTTGGGTAAATGCTTCAGCCCTATAAACGGACTGTCTAAATGTAAGTCTGCTACATGAAAAAATCGGATCTTCCCCATGAAGTTCCCTCCCTGCACTACGAATATACGTTCTTATATTACTTCATTATATCCTAAACCCGTGGAAGATTTCAGCATGTATTCATAAATTTGCGCTTTTTAAAAAAAGGCCGCTCCTCATGGAGTCGGCCTTTATCTTATTTCTTCGATGTAAGATCCATCGCTTTCTTAATATCTTTATATGAATTGGATTTACCGTATAGAAGGACCCCACCCCGATAAACCCGTGCACCGAAAACACCCAACAGGACGATGGTCACGAGAAGGAGGGCAATTCCGATAATCGGTTCATACAACGGCAGGTTCAACATCCCGACCCGAAGGAACATGACCATCGGAGTGAAAAAGGGGATGTAAGACGTAATCGTGACAAAGCCCGATTCCGGATTCCCGAGGCCAAACATCGAAATGAAGAATCCGATCATGATCAGGAAGGTCATCGGCATGATCATCTGCTGAACATCTTCGATTCTGCTTACAAGGGAGCCCAATAAGGCAGCAAGGGTCGCATACAGGAAGTACCCCAGCAAAAAGAAAATAATGGCATAAATGATAACACTTACTGATAAGGATTCAAATCCAAATCCATCAAAGAATCCCCCCACCAGTTCATCCTTCTTGCGAATGAGGGTAAAGTAGCCTACACCAAGGATAACCGCCAATTGAGTCAAGCCCGCCAAACCGATTCCAATGATCTTCGCAAACATTTGTTTCACTGGTGACACACTTGAAATGAGGATTTCCATGACCCTTGAGCTTTTCTCCGTCGCGACTTCCATAGCCGTCATATTAGCATAGGCAATGACAGAGAAATAAATAAAGAACAATAGAACATATACAATGCCCCTTGCCTGGCTCAGTTCTTCCTCCGATTTTGCTCCTTCAACGAGGGCTTCTTTTTCGAATTCTACAGAACCGCTTAACTGTGAGAGCTCTTCCCCGGAAAGCTCCAGTTTACTCGCGGCTTGTGCGGACTTGATATTTTGAAGGGCGATCTGCAATTCTCCCGTTACGGTAGACTCCGATAAGGAATTCGATTTGTACAGTGCTTTCGGCAGGCCGTCCCCGTTTTCGCTTAAAATCAACAAACCTTTCAGCTCTTCTGACTCTATCTTTTTCTCCATTTCTTCTGTTGATTGAGAGGAAGGCACTAATTGTATCTCACTATTCAGAATTTCCAACTGCTGGACGAGTGGGTCATATAGCTTGCCCGTTTCGTCCTGAACCGCAATCTTGCTCCCTTCATCATCCGTGAAGCTTGAGATCACACTATCGAAATTGGCCAGCAGTACAAGAGCCGCCGCAATGATGACCGTTGAGATGATAAAGGACTTGGCCTTAAGTTTTGACATATACGAGTGACCCAGGATCAAGAAGAAATTATTCATAAGAGGTTCCCACCTTTTCTATAAAAATATCATTCAAGGACGGTTCCTCCAATTCGAATTTACGCAGGAAACCTTTTTGTACGACATCGTGGAACACCCCTTGTGCAGCTTTCTCCGATTCCACCTGCAGCAGGACTCCTTCCGTTGTTTCTTTAAGCTTTGTCACTCCTTGGAGGTCCTTCAGATACGAAAGGTCAAAATCTGCATGAATCACCACGTTTTTCTTTCCAAAGGAACGTTTGATTTCCTTGAGACCCCCTTGCACAACAGGGCGTCCTTTATGCATGATACACAAGCTCTCACAAAGTTCCTCCACATGCTCCATCCGATGACTCGAGAATACGATCGTTGTTCCGCTTTTCTTGATCTCCCTGACAGCGTCCTTCAATAACTCAACATTCACCGGATCAAGACCGCTGAATGGTTCATCCAGTATTAAGAGTTTCGGCTTATGGATGACCGAGGCGATGAATTGAATTTTCTGCTGATTTCCTTTAGACAGCTCTTCGACTTTTTTGTTAAGGTACTGAGGAACATTGAACCTCTCCAGCCAAATGGTTAATTCCTTCAGGATCTCCCTTTTCTCCATTCCCCGAAGACGTGCCAGATAGACGATTTGATCACTCACTTTCATCTTAGGGTAGAGTCCTCTTTCTTCGGGTAAGTATCCGATTTCAGGACTAGTGGAATAATCAATCCCTTTCCCGTTCCACGTAATCCTGCCTTCTGTTACATCCAACAATCCCAACACCATGCGAAAAGTCGTCGTTTTCCCGGCTCCATTCGCTCCTAGGAATCCAAACATCTCACTCGGTGGGATTTCAAGTGACAGCTCATCTACCGCTGTAAAATTCCCAAACCTTTTGCTTACATGCTGTAATTTTAAACTCATGTTATACGCTTCTCCCTCCTGCATCTGAGCATTATGTCATCCGTTTCTCTAATACTCTACGATTCTATCCATAAAAGGTTTCATTTTCCATCCTTTTTCATTTTCAAACAATTTAGACTTCCCAAAAAAAAGATAGTATGAAAAAATAAAGGGGTACATAATTTTAATACAAAGGGGTATTAACAATGAAAGTATACAAATTGACAGTGTTTGAGAGTGACGGCAAAAAAATCCTGGATGAATCATTCGAAGCTTCATCTGACAGCGATGCGAAGAAAATGGGCGAATCGATGCTCGAGGAAAAAGGATACGCCGAGTACACACATCGCTGCACCTCCCCTCTTGGGAAACTGTTATTGTTTCATGTGTAAGATTTCTCTTGCATTACAGGCTATATTGTCTGTAATGCATTTTTCATTGGTTATGTACGGTAAAAAAGAACCAACCCTAAGGCTGGTTCCCTTGAAAATTCATTCACCCTTGAATTGGGGCCTTCTCTTTTCCACGAATGCTTGAATGCCTTCTTTATGATCGGATGTTTGGCGCATGAGCCACTGTCCTTCCTTCTCCAGATCCAGTGCATGCTGCAATCTTTCTTTATTCAGTGCTACAAACACTTCTTTCGTTTTCAACATGGCTTTCGTCGGCGCACTCAATACCTGTTTCGTATATCGCCCTATCCCTTCCTCCAATTTACCTGAAGGAATGGCTTCATCGACAAGGCCTTTCATCATGGCTTCCTGCCCTTCAAATACTTTGCCGTTCCAGATCAACCGTTTCGCTTTATGCGTTCCCAGGCGCTCCTGCAGAAGGAAATGGCTGCCCCCATCCGGGATCAAAGCGATTCCGATAAAGTTCATGGCAAGCTTGCTGTCTTCTTCACACAGAATATAATCCGAAGCAAGTGCAAGACTCAATCCAAGGCCAGCAGCTGCCCCATGGATACCTGTCAGAACCACTTTCGGCATAGAATATAGGGTCATTACCAGCTCACTGATCGTATCCATGATCTGTGAGAATTGCTCCTCTCCACTTAATTGCAGCATGGACTTAATATCTCCCCCGGAAGAAAATCCCTTTCCCTCCCCGGTCAGAATCAACAAAGAAATCGACGGATCATTTTTCACTTCTTTAAGCGCTGCCAGCAGCTCTTCCATCAAACGTGCATCCAATGCATTCAGGGACTGAGGCCGATTCAACATAAGCCTAGCCACTTTCCCCTCTTTATGTAATTTTACTGTTTCATATTGATTTGACACTGTCAAAATAATCCCTCCCCTGTTATTATCATAGCGCATGTCTCTCGTTACAGGAATGTTTTTTTAGAAAAATACAATAATTCAAAAAAGAGACCGGCATCCAGCCGATCCCCCACCGAATACTCAAATTTGTTTTATTTGACCCTGAACCTGATCCCGGAGAGCTCTCTTTAAAAATTTCCCTACAGACGTCTTGGGTATTTCTTCAAGGAACAGTATTTCATCCGGCAGCCACCATTTCGCAAACTGAGGTTTCAGAAAATCCAATACGTCTTCTTTTGTCACATTTCCTTTTCCGGATTCCTTTAGGACGACACAGGCAATCGGTCTTTCCTGCCATTCTTCATGCGGCACCGCGACGACAGCAGCTTCGAAAATATGTTCATGAGCCATGAGGGCATTCTCCAGATCCACTGAAGAGATCCATTCCCCACCGGACTTGATGAGGTCCTTTGTGCGATCCACGATTTTAATATAACCCTCTTCATCTATGGTGACGACATCCCCCGTATACAACCAGCCATCCCTGAATGCATCCTTGGTCCTTTCATCCTCATAATACTCAGAGGCAATCCACGGCCCTCTTAATGCCAGTTCCCCCATTTCGACACCGTCCCATGCCACTTCACCGTCTTTACCGACGATTTTCATGTCCAAGCCCGGTACAAGGATTCCCTGCTTTGCTTTCAGTTCGAGCTTTTCTTCAGGAGCCAGATCATCATGATAGCTTTTGGAGGAAGCAATGACAGCAAGCGGGCTTGTCTCGGTCATACCATAGGCATGCATAAATGGAATGCCGAACTTCTCTTCAAATGAGCGAATCATGCCTTTAGGCGCAGCTGATCCTCCGCATAAAATCGAGCGAAGACTGGAAAGATCATATTCATTTTTTTCCAACTCATTATGAAGGCCAAGCCAAATCGTAGGAACGCCTGCTGAGATGGTCACTTTTTCATCCTGCATGAGCTGTGCAAGAAGGCCAGGTGTGAAATATGGTCCAGGCAGAACCTGCTTCGTCCCGAACCAGACCGATGCGAAAGGCAGACCCCATGCATTTACATGGAACATCGGTACCACAGGCAGAGCAACATCCCTTTCACTCACTCCCGTCGTATCAGCGAGCCCAAGGGCCATTGCATGCAACACGATGCCTCTATGAGAATAAATGACTCCTTTAGGATTACCGGTGGTCGCAGAAGTGTAACACATTCCTGCAGGGGCATTCTCATCCATATCTGTACGGAAAGGGAAAGTCGGGTCCCCTTCTTCCAATAATCTTTCATAATGATAAACGGGCTCCAGAGTCGTTTCAGGCAAGTCTCCATCCGTCATTACAATGAACGCTTTGACTGTCGGGATCTGGTCTTTGATCTTTTCAATGAGCGGAACGATTTCTGAATCGATGAGCAGTACTTGATCCCTGGCATGATTGATGATGTATGTGATGTGCTGTGGCGCCAAGCGGATATTGATCGTATGTAGGACTGCACCGCTGCACGGAATGGCAAAGTACGCTTCCAGGTGACGGTGATGATTCCAGGCAAGTGTCCCTACTTTATCCCCTTCCTCAATTCCGAGTCTCTGCAAGGAACTTGCGAGCCTTCTCGTCCGTTCAGCCCACTGTTTGTATGTGAAGCGGGTGATACCGGACTCTGTTCGGGAAACGATTTCTTTCTTAGAAAAATACTTTTCAGCCCGTTCAATCATCTGTGTCAAAAGCAGAGGTGTTTGCATCATATTCAATCTCTCCCCTCAATATAGTAAGCGTTTTCAATATGTGTTTGATTTTCTATGTCTATCTTACTAATTCTCCTTTTCCTGCGATTATTCCTTTTGGTATTGTTGAAAAATTCAGGTGAATAGCAAGAAGGCTGCAACAAAAAAAGGGCGACCCTTAAGCATAAGCCTTCGGGGCACCCTTTTTTTGTTATGAGAATAGTTCGTTTAGTATCTTAATTTTCTTTTCAGTATATTCCTTAAATCCAAGATTATAGGCATTGGGTTCTTTCGGATTGGCGAAATGCGTGATCTTTCCAGTCTTCGGATCAATGAATTTACTTGCCGCCCCGCAGCCGATCCCGATGATGGTTTGGACTTCTTCCATGATCATGATGTTATAGATGCTATCCTGTCCGGGAAGGGCATAACCTACGTTCTCTAAGTTACCCAGGATATTTTTCTGACGGTATAAATAGTAAGGTTCATAGCCGTGTTCCTTTGTCCACTCCTCAGCAAGGTTCATCATCTCCCCGATTTCAAGCCGGTCAGCTACTTTGTACTTGTCTTTGTTCTTCGTCATTTCAGACGCTCTTTTAAAGGACAAAGTATGAACTGTCAACGATTCAGGCATGAGCTTTTCGGTTTCATCTAATGAATGCTGAAGTTCAGGAAGCTCTTCACCTGGAAGTCCGATGATCAAATCCATATTGATGTTGTTCATTCCCATACCGCGGGATAAATGAAACTTATCAATGGTTTCTTCTACTGTGTGATGACGGCCGATTGCTTTTAACGTTTCCTGGGTGTACGATTGAGGGTTAATGGAAATCCGGTCGATATTCCACTTGTTGAGCACCTCTAATTTATCCCCGGAAATCGTATCCGGTCTTCCTGCCTCGACTGTCACCTCCCTAACTTTATCCACATCAGGGAAGGAACGGTACATCTCTTCATACAGGGCATCCATTTCTTCTGCCGTGATGGAGGTAGGGGTACCGCCACCGTAATAGATGGTTGTGATTTTAATATTCTTTTCCTTCATCCAGCGTCCCATTTCCTGAATTTCGTAGTGAAGTCCGGCAAGGAACGAATCGACACGACCTTGTTTACCCAATATCGCGTATGCAGGGAAGGTACAATAAGCACACTTGGTCGGACAGAATGGGATACCAATATAGATGCTCACTTCATGCTGCAGATCATAAAGGTCCGGCACAACAGAGAGTTGACGATCGACGATATTTTGCATCAGGTCAATTTTTTCATCTGTAATCAGGTATTCCTTTTTCAATTTTGCATGGATCTCTTCTTTTGGGACACCGAGCTGCGTCTGCTTATGCATGAGCTTCGTTGGCCGGATACCCGTTAAGATCCCCCACTTCTGCCTGATTCCCGTCAGATCCTGAAGTACATTTAAATACACATGGGAAACGGCTGTTTTAAGCTGTTTGAAGCGCTCTTTCTCATTTTCATACGGAGCCCAGTCATGTTCATAATTGGCGCTGTACGATTGTTCTTTTGAGGGTTCCGTTAATACGGCTGCTGCTTCTATTTTTTCAGCTGTTGAAAGTTCTATATGGACTTGAAGATCTGCATTGTCACATGAACCGAAGTGAATCTGAGACTCTTCAAAGAATAAATTGGCTATCAAACGCAGGGGGCGTTCGAAACGCTCATCCTCGATTCCTTTTATCAAAACATTCACGTTGTAATCACCTTTCACAAAACTAATAAGCTTTTATAAGTGTACAGAAAGGGGTGGGAATGGTCAATGGTCGGAACTTTGGCATCAATAAAACAACCCCCGCTTTCCTCATCGAAATGCGGGGGCCTTCATTATGATTTTATGATATTCATTTTTTTCAGAAACGGGATGGGATGCTGTTTTCGAAACAGCTCCGTCACAAAGTAAGGAATCCCTTTTTCAACCTGGCTCCGTGTGATCCAGTTGGCCGCAGCCCTCACTTGAGGCGGTGAGTCTCCCATAGCGACACCGAGTCCGGAGCACATCATGCAATCGATATCATCTATTCCTGAACCGACCATGACGATTTGATCCTTCTTTACTCCAAGCCTTTCAGAGAGATACATTAACCCACGCAGCTTGGATACACCCTTCGGCACGATATCCAATTTATAATCAGATGTCGGGATGGCATCCACTTCTTCATACATTCCTTTTAAAGAAGCAACCACATCCCGTATATCCTCCCTGTGTTCCATGACGACAGATATTTTCGGTACAGACATCGGATTTTCCAGTAGATGATCGCTTACCCGCTCCACAAACTGTTTACTGTAAAGTAGTTTGGATTCCCGCTGCCATGAAACCTTCGCCATCTCCCTTGCCTGAGTATTGGCTTTGCCTACGATGGACCGCCTTTCATGGGAAAGGTGTATCTGGCTTGAAAAACCTTCCAGAAATTGAACGATCTCATACGTAATATCCTCGGCAATCTTTTTTACGTACATCGGCTTCTCAAGTTCGCCCGCGATATAAGCTCCACTATGAGTCACGACGGGACCATCGAGCTTTAGGGCCTTGGCAACTTTTTTTGCGGAAGCAAAGCTCCTGCTTGTCACCAATGTGACCGGAACCCCTTTATCTTGAACGTACTCAATTGCTTCCTTCGTTTCCTTCGCAATTTTTCCGTTTTCATTCACGATGGTGCCATCAATATTCAAAGCCATCATTCGATAGATCATCATTGGTGTCCCCCCTATATGTTGTCTACTCCCTTTCTTTACTTTTATGAAGTAGGATAGACAAATATGACAAGGTGGGGGAGTGGAATTTATGGCTTGGGATTTTAGAACGGTGAAATGGAGTTCATTCCAGCTTAGAAAGGTATTTTTTTTGAAAAATCCATACGATATCCGTTTCAATGAGACGCTTTGAGAGAATATAAGGGGGTTTTTCGAAAAGCAATCTGTCATTATTCATGTATTGCGTCATTTTCGGTCTTATTTGCGTCGTTTTTTTATTTATTGCGTCATTTTCGGACTCAATTGCGTCATTTTCAGCCATAATTGCGTCATTTAACAATAAATGGAATAAATCAACAAACAGCACAACCAATAAAAAAAACCGACTCCCCATCAGGAAGTCGGTCCCTATTCACACTATTATTTTTGCATTGAACCGTAAAGTTCTTCAAGCGGCTTCATGATGACTTTGTTTAAGTCATTGATGACCATGCTCATGCGTTGCTCAGCTTCCATAAGCTTAGCGATTTTCTCGTGCTGTTGGACAAGTTGAGCTGTTTTTTGAGCCTGCTCCACTTCTTCCTGAGAAATTTCTTCACCACTCATTTGTTTTTGTTGAAGAGTCATTTGAATGTTTCTGAAGTTTTCAAACATCTTGTTAGCCGATTCGTCACTGTTTACTTCATCATACATTTTTTTCAGTTGTAGAAATTCATCGCTTTGACGCAATGCACTTTCTAATTCGTTTGCTTGATCGTATAAGTTAATAGCCAAAATACGTACCTCCTATAATTTCACTTACCTTCACTATAACAAACAATAGTGCGGATTTCTAGGAAGGACCCTTAAACAGGGTAAATCAGGATATCAATAGGGCGATGATCCCCTGTACGATCCCGATCGCTCCCCCGAGCAATGCCCCGAGATACGTGATCATCTTGAACTCTCTTCGTGAGATCCCAAGTACAAGTTCTTCCAACCTTCCTACGGAGAAGGATTCTACCTGCTCCTGCACGATATGCTGGAGATGCATCTTCTCCATCAAGTTCGGAATCTTATTGGATAAGAGGTCCGTCCCTCTATCCACCCATTTGGGGAGCTGGGTATGGAAGAAGTCGTGCTTGTGCGGTTCGAGCCAGTGGCTGAGCGGCTTGGACAGATGTTCTTCGATGTTGACGATTTTGACAAGGGAGGTTTGGGCCGTTCGAATCAAGTCTTCTTCCGGCAATCGGTCGATGAACTCTTCCAGTTTCATCTGTTTCAGCTTCGCCCACTCTTTCGTCAAGAGGTTAAACAGGATCTCCTGTGTTCCTTCATGCTTGATGAACTTTACGATTTCAGGCTGTACCTTATCCGCAACCGACGTATTGCCGAGGAACATTCCAAGCATATTTCCCAGCATCCCCCGTTCCTTAAGGAAATCATCAATCATGATTTTCACCTTCATCTTTCCTTCCGGGCTAGTGAAATAGGTTTCCGCCCGGTCTGCGATGAAGTCAACGAGCATCGGAATACGATCTGCCACTTTTCCCTGCCATTTTTCAGGAAGGGCCTCTTCCAGCGTCTGAGATGTATAGGATTCTTTTGCATTCTTCATCTTTGCAGCAATCCAGTCCTCAAGCCAAACATTCAACCGGTCTCCGGACACAGGGATTTGAAGGATTTCCAGCCATTCATTTACCGTCTTATCCGACGTGAATACGGGTTGCAATTCGTCGGATAGCCATTGTGTGACATCCTTTTGAAATTCTTCATTCATTACTTTTTTCTGAAGACTTTCAGGTGTGATTAAATGGTCCACCACCATCTTCCCAAGCTGCTCCGCCAATTCCCCACGGCGCTTCGGGATCAGCCCAGGTGTGAATGGAACTTTAAATTTTCCGATATAGTATGCCCGATACGGCCTGAATAACATTTTTATTGCTAATGAATTGGTGACTCCTCCAATGAGGGCACCGACAATGACCATGAACAGTATGAGGATGAAAGCATCCAGCATGAGTGCACCTTCCTTTTCTACTTCTCTCGTTTGAACATTTTGCCCATGTTTACATAGTATGCTATATCAACAGTAGCCCAATAAATCATTATAGAATCAATCTTATGGGTTATGCAAACGGGGAATGCTCTGATGAAAATAAAATGTTCATTTATTTCGCGTCTGAATAATAATGGTTATCATCATTTATATGTACCTGAAAAAATGATGGATCGCTTATCACTTAATCGCCACATGACGTTGAAATGCGGAAATTCCATGCTTGAAGTAACATGTTTGGAAACGAAAACCGATTCTTTACAAATTATGTTGGATACCGCCGATTCATTATTCGCAGCCTTACCTATGATTGAAAATATCTGGATAGTCATTGATGCAAGGAAAGCCTGCATTCACATGGGACCCGTTGTCGCCCTCTTAATCAATCAATCCATTCAATCACACTCTTTAAAAGAATATTTTACAGAGTGTCAGAGCTGGTTTCAACGAAAAGGTGGATTTTTCTACCTGCTCCCCCTTTCCTCATTCGTAGGAAAGGGTGCAGAAGGTTATATTCAAAGCGGGAATGAATGGGAAACTTCAAAGGTCCCTCTTCCCCATGTGATTTACAATCGATGTCATTCCAGGAAAATAGAGAGGTCCCCCTCCTTTCAAAGTGCTCTTACACGCTCTCTTGACCAGGACATTCAGTTGTTCAATTCCCGCTTTCTGGCAAAAGATGAAGTCTACAATGTGTTGAAGAACAGCCCTGTCCTATCTCCTCACTTACCTAATACCGAACGGGGCTTGAATTCACTGGAGGAAATGCTTACAAAGTACCAAGATGTATTCGTGAAAGGAATCCATGGGAGTAAGGGACGTTACATTATGCGTATCCGGAAAAAAGACTCTGGCTTTCACATGAGGCAAAATTCTTTTTCACCTGAAATGAAGCTCACCTTCCCAAATTACTCTTCTCTTCACAAACAACTCCACTCCTGGTGCAGAAGTGCGTACTTGGTTCAGGAAACGATTCCCTTTCTAACAGTCGATGAACAGCCGTTAGACTTCAGATTTCTATGTCACCAGAATGGAAACGGCAAATGGGATTTGATTTCTTCTGTAGCACGGATTGCCGCACGTGAACAATTCGTGGCAAATGTCGATCAGGGAGGCCGCATTGAGAAGCCGCACTTAGCCTTGCAACGCTTTTTTTCGTCTCAAAAAAGCAGGGAGATCCTGACGGAGATGAAGGAATTATGTATCGTTTCCTCAAGGCTTCTTTCAGATAGCGTCGAAGGGTATTTCGGAGAATTCGGAATCGATGTGGGCATAGATGAAAGCGGAAAGCCATGGTTGATTGAAATCAATTCAAAGCCTTCCAAGCGAACATACTTAGAGAATGGTCGAGTCCGTCCATCTGTTAAAGCTCTATATGAATATAGTTTCGCCAAATGGACTGAAGAAGGAGGATCCTTAAGATGAATCACTCACTGGGCATCATGACCCTTGTACCACAGGTAACAAACGAATATTTTCTTGAGATCGCCAACCATTCATTCTCCTATCCCATTGACCTTTATCTGTTATCCCCACAGGGAATATCTCCTTTAACCGAGACGGTGGAAGGCCATCATTTCGACAGGGTGAAGGGAAAATGGGAAAAGGACGTCTTTGATATTCCCGAGTTTATCTATGACCGGACGTACTATCAGCATGATTTAAGGTCCCGCCAGGCGAGAGCCGTCGTTCAATGGATGAAGAATCAAAAGCATATCCGGTTCCTTGGTTATGGATTGCCGAATAAATGGCATTTGTATGAAAAGCTAAGTCAAACCTCCCTCGCGCCTTATATTCCTGAAACCTTTTTAGTAAGCGATGGCCCGCAGTTATTTAATCTCCTGTCAGAACGTAAAGATATTATTATTAAACCTGTAGACGGTGCTCACGGATTCGCTGTTTACCATCTTTCAGCTGGTTCAGGGGAAATCAAAGTCCGAACGACTAAGAAACAAGGATTGATTGAACACTCTTTTGCGAGCGAAGAACTTTTTCTAAACTGGGCTGAACATATACTTAAACAGCACACCTTCATTTGTCAAACCAGACTTTTAAACCAGACAAAGGAAGGATCACCATTTGATATGCGTGTCCTCCTGAGTAAGGATGGAAACGGAGAATGGAGGGAATTTCAACGGGCGGTACGAGTTGGTGAAGCGAATGGAATTTTGACCAATATCAGCCGAGGTGCTTCTTACCTTTCCTGTAGTGATTGGAAGTCTACCCATGATTCTGATTCATGGGACTTTATCGAACAGGAGCTCATATCCATTTTAGAGCATATTCCCATTCATCTTGAAAAACATTTCTCTCCTTTGTTTGAAATTGGTGTGGATTTGATTATCGCGCAGGATCAGTCCTTATGGATCCTGGATATGAATTCTAAACCGGGTCATAAAGTAGTGAGCAGTCTTCAACCTGATAAGCTTTCAAATTTATACAAGGCACCTTTGGAATATTGTGCATTTCTATCTTCACAATCTCTTACATCCTTAAGACGAGGTGATTTCTAATGCTTCATACGTTCAAAGTCCAGCAATTTCAAGATGAGGAATGCATCCTCTACCTCCCTTCAGGCTTCAGGATCGACGAAGATAACTTGCCTCATACCGTGATACTTGGGACAAAAAGGGAATCCATCAAATGCAAACGTCATCCGAATGGTCGTCATGTAGTCGGGATCAGCACAGCTTTGGCAGATAACATACACCTTCCATCAAAGGTGGATTCGCTCTCCCTGTTCTGTAAGGACGGATGTGTGTATGCCGGGGTCCTGATAGGAATATTCACGGCTGGATTCACCAGCTTTCGGTTAAGTCCCATCGGTCAACGCTCACAGTTCTTCCAAAAGCTTCTATCCGTTCAATCTTCTTTAGGTGTCATCCCTTTTGTGTTTGGAGAAAAACATATTGACTGGGAAAATGGACTTATAAAAGGTTTTTTCCATTTTGGAGAAGGATGGCAAATTGAAAAAATTCCGTTTCCCAATGTGATCTATGACAGACTTCCTAACAGGAGAAGTGAAAAAAGGAAAACCTATCAGAGTCTGAAGGAGAGGTTGCAGAGAGAGTACGGGATCCCTTGGTATAATCCTGGATTTTTCAATAAGCTGGACCTTTTCGAGAGATTGGAAAATGACGAGAATGTTCAATACTATCTTCCGGAAACCCGGTCATTCCAAACACTTGAAGACATAGAGCGGATGCTAAGTGCCTATCATCATATCTATCTTAAACCGAAGAATGGAAGTCTCGGCAACGGAATTCATAAAATTACGTACAGCCCCTCTTCCGAGGAATATTATTGTCGTTTCAGGGATCAGGATCACAAAAACCGATTACTTAAGTTTGATAGCCTGGAGCGGCTGTCCAATACAGTTTTCAAAAAAAGGAACCTTGATACCTTTATCGTGCAACAGGGGATTTCTTTACTGAAAGAGAATGGCAGGCCGATTGATTTCAGGGTTCATACGAATAAAGACGAAGAAGGCAACTGGCAGGTCAGCGCAATGGCCGGGAAGGTTGCAGGATCAGGAAGTGTAACGACGCATGCCAATAATGGTGGCATAGTGAAAGTCCTTTCAGAGCTTTTCCCTGATGAAAGAGAAAGGCAGATCATTGAAGATGGATTAAAAGAAGCAGCTTTATTGTTGTCACATGCAATCGAGGAAAATCTGGAAGGATATATCGGAGAAATCGGATTCGATTTCGGCGTTGATGACAACCATCATATATGGATGTTCGAAGCAAATTCAAAGCCTGGCAGATGGATATTTTCACATCCTGAATTAAAGCGTCATGACTTATTAACAAGAAAGCTTGCCTTATCATTTGGGATCTTTCTTACTCAGCAAACGCTCCATCATCCTGAGGAAATGATTCAATGAATATCCTTTATGATCGATCAAAGAGGACTTTTTTTCACGAGGAGGAAGCCATTACGACTTATGGCTTTGCAAAAAATTCCTTTCTGCTGTCTTCTAAAGATTCTAATCAATGCTATACATTTGAAGTCTCAATCGGCAAAAATACTCAGACAGTTCCCTTAATCGGTATTGTCTCGAGTAAAGAAGGCAGAAGTAAATACAGGGGGAACTTTGAATTATTCAGATCCATTCAACAAGATGTGGAAAAATCCGGTGGGATCTGTTTTGTCTTTTCACCGCAGGATGTCTTCGGGGATACCATATGGGGGATTGTTTATCATCACTCTCTGAATAAATGGGTTAGATGCCTGTTTCCGGTTCCGAACGTCATTTATAACAGAGTCCCGTCACGGCATACAGAACAAAACCAGTCTTATGAAAAGCTTCTCTATTTCATCAAAAAGCATGACATTCCTTTCTTCAACCCCCACTTCTTTAATAAATGGGAAATATATGAGCTTCTCTCCAAAAATGAAGGGCTAAAATCGTATCTGCCCGAAACCAAACTAGTCAAGGACGAAGAAGCTTTTTCGCACTTTTTGACTACCCACAAAAAAGTGTATGTGAAACACTCCCTTGCTTCACAAGGAAAAGGGATCAGACTTATTGAAATCGATCAAGAGGGAAGGGTTCTTTGTAAAAGTGTAAAGAAAATGGAGAGATTTGCATCTCTTTCACGCCTGTATCAAACATATCGGGAATGGTTTAAAGATACTCTTTGGATCATGCAGGAAGCCATTCCTTGTAAAACGCACCATGATCATCGTTTTGATTTCCGCATATTAGTCCTCCATACTGGAGAAGCTTTCAGGTTGATCGGCATCGGTGTCCGCATGTCACAACGTCAGGAAGTCACTACTCATGTGCCTGCCGGGGGAAAGATCATTTCATTGAAAGATGTGGCAGATGCAGAAACAAAAAAAGAAATTTCCCGACTCGTTCATACTTGCGGAGAGGAGCTCGCCAAAACATTCGGCTTTGTCGGGGAATTTTCCATCGACTTGGCTCCAAGGGAACAGGGAGGTTTCGTTTTATTTGAAATCAATTCAAAGCCCATGAGTTTTGATGAAAAAGAGATCGAAACCAACAGGAGGAAGCAGCTTGTCCGGACGTTCTTCACGCTCAGCGCGAAAAACATGGAAGGTTGAATCATCGTGGAGAACACTAGGTTCAACCTTTTTTTTTACCGTAATGAGTTATAGATGGTTGAAAATCTGGTGGCATGTTCCTGTTCATCGGTCATAGCAATAAAGAGAGGCTTATATGCCTGCTGATTCGGAATCTCAAGGAGCATATCCCGGTAAAACCCTGCCCCTTCGAGTTCATCCTTCAGTGCACGGAGCACACCTTCTTTAAAGGTGGTAAATCCCACCTTTTCTTTCTTATGTTCATAATACTCCCCTGTTAATAAATAATGGAGGTATTGAAACATTTCATAATGCTCTTTTTCATCTCTTTGTGCATGTTCAATAAATTCAACATATAATGGGTTATTCGTACGCGCTTTTAACTCTTTATAGAAATAATAACCTGTCCATTCATCACTTATCGCCTTCTGCAAATCACGAATAAACGAATTCATTCTTCGTCCCTCCCCTGTCTCTTCAATAAATTCTATTAGAGGAGCCATCGAATTATGATACATTTCACGGTGTATCCTACACAGCAATCAATAAAACGTTTACAATAGGAATGGAGGTGAAGAACGATGATCCAACATTTTCAGTATCAGAACATGTTCGAGAATAAGCAGCTTCCCGGCTGGACATTTTCTTTTTACTTTAGCGGGACGAAATACACAGGGGCTTACCATAAGGACGGAAGAATCGAATGGACAGGACACATTCCTCCAGGTGAACATGAAGATACACTTAAGAAGCAGCTCCATGAACTGATGCTTTTCCATGTATATGAGTAATAAGTCTACATAGATTTTCATCTCTTCAAATGTATAACTTCAGCCTCCTTTCTAAAACTAAAGAAAGGAGGCTGATGATCATGAAAAAAGACAATAAGGACAATCAATTCCTTCCTGATACGAATTATGAAGGAAAAGAAAAAGCATTCCTCGATGTTGACCGCTTCATCAACGAAGGCATGTCCGGAGGTTCCGTCCATATGAGGGAAAACACCACCAATATCGAAGAAGCCATCGAAATCACAGACTACGAAGAACCACCGAAGTAGAAAAGCGGAAGGGGCTCGCCCTGAGGCGACAAGCATAAGGCGAACTAACCGGAAAGGCGCTTTTTGCCTTTTTGGTTAGTTTGACTTATGACCTCGAGCCTCAAGCCCCTGGAGCTGGACAAATAGAAAAGCGGAGGCGGCTTGGGCAGGCACGACAAGCATAAGACGAGCCAACCGGAAAGGCGCTCTTTGCCTTTTTGGTTGGCTTGGCTTATGACCTCGAGCCTTTAAGCCCCTGGAACTTTCTAAAAAAAGCTGCCCATCGGGAACTCATCCCTTAAAGCAGCTTTTTACCTTTATCGGCTTCTGACCAGCATATTGACAGCTTCTTGAATGGCATCTTCCGCTTTGATACCCTCTTCTTCAGATTCACGAATGCAGGCTTCCAGGTTTTTCGCAACAATAAGCCCGATTGTACGGTCAACGGCTGTGCGAACAGCGGATAATTGAGTCACAACATCTTTACAATGCTTTTCATCCTCCATCATTTTCAATACACCCCGTACTTGACCTTCAAGACGTTTCATTCGATTCGTAACTTCTTTCGTATATTCCATTCAGGACACCCCATAAGAATTTATTCATTCTACAATAGTATTAAATTAAGTATGTTTTTGCAATGTTCCACTCTTTGAATACAAGAAGTATTTCAGTACAATGTCATTATAACCTTTTTTACTATAATAATGAACAAAGAGGGATCACATGTTTACTCATTTACGTAAAAAATACCCCGGTATCATTATCCAACACCATTATCCTAATAACCTCGATTCCAATAAGATTTGGTTTACGAACGAACGAAAAGATGAATATGCAGGTATAGATAAATCAGACATTTCACAGGGGGAACTGGATTTATTATATTGTCTGTTCCAAGAGGTCAAAGTCCCGGCTGTCAGTGTGAATGATTCTTCTGATTCCATGGAGTGGTATAGCTATCTGCTGGAAAATGGATCGATGCCTTCCATTAAAGGCGATGAATATCGCGTTATTCAATTCAGAATGAAGGAAAGACAGAATCAATTCGAGCTGAAAGAAGCGTTTCAGCATTTATTACCTCACGGGACCATCCTTGTTTTTCATGCCGATCGAATGGGACTGATCATTGAAGAGAAGAGCGATTGGATATTGGACGAGGAGCAGGTGCTGTCGATATCCCATGTCATTGAAGCAGACTTCTTCGTCAGCCCTTCTTTTTATATTGGTCAATTTCATGAAATGAATGCTGAATTCCCTTCTTTCTTCGCCCATGAGCGGGAGCTGTTTTCATTTTCCAAAACCATTCAAAAACAGGAATGCATTCAAACATCTGTGACGGTCCTGCCTGAATTCGTCCTCCATCACCTTCCACAGGAATGGGAAGATCATCTGTTTAAAAAAGTCTTTGACACCTTTAGGGAGGACCCCGAATTGATCCATACCGTGAAGGTTTTCCTTGAAAATCAATCCAATATCAGCCAGACGGCCAAGAAATTGTTCATGCATCGAAATAGCGTCCAATACCGGATCGATAAATTCATTGAAAAAACAACTATAGATATTAAAAGCTTTCAAGGAGGGATTCTTGCCTACTTTGCCTGTTTAAGCTTCCAATCTGACAACCTGCCCAATAATGTTTAGACAACTTTGTGCAGGTTGACTATACCCTTTTGTATCCTCTTTCTCTACAATGAACACATAGATGAAAACGATTGCAAACCAGGGAGGAGAATATAAAATGGCTGAATTAAAACTTGAACATATCCACAAAATTTATGATAGTAAGGTAACAGCTGTAAATGATTTCAATCTGCACATTCAAGATAAAGAGTTTATCGTATTTGTAGGGCCATCAGGCTGTGGGAAATCTACTACCCTTCGTATGATTGCAGGACTTGAAGAAATTTCAAAAGGGGATTTCTCCATCGATGGTAAACGCGTAAATGACGTGGCACCAAAAGATCGCGATATCGCCATGGTTTTCCAGAACTATGCCCTCTACCCACATATGAGCGTATATGACAATATGGCGTTCGGTCTTAAATTACGTAAGTTCGATAAACAGGAAATTGATCGCCGAGTACAGGAAGCAGCTAAAATCCTCGGTCTTGAAGCGTTACTGGACCGTAAACCGAAAGCATTATCAGGGGGTCAGCGTCAGCGTGTGGCCCTTGGCCGTGCGATTGTACGTGATGCGAAAGTTTTCTTGATGGATGAGCCTTTATCCAATCTTGACGCAAAGCTTCGTGTACAGATGCGTGCGGAAATTGCGAAGCTTCACCAACGCCTTCAAACAACGACGATTTACGTAACACATGACCAGACAGAAGCGATGACAATGGCTACACGAATTGTTGTCATGAAAGATGGAGTCATCCAGCAAGTCGGATCTCCTAAAGAAGTATATGATAAACCGGAGAACGTTTTCGTTGGCGGTTTCATCGGTTCCCCTGCCATGAACTTCTTCCACGGTTCACTTGAAGATGGGAAGTTCGCTGTCGGTAAGACGAAAGTCTCTGTACCGGAAGGGAAAATGAAAGTGCTTCGCGAACAAGGACATGTAGGCAAGAGCATCATTCTAGGAGTACGACCTGAAGATATTCATGATGAACCGCTTTTCCTGGATACGGCTGAAGGGGCGAAAATCACTGCTAAAATCGAAGTATCTGAATTAACAGGTGCTGAAACGATGCTTTACTCTCAGCTTGAAGGACAAGAATTTGTCGCACGTGTTGACTCTCGTACGGATATTGTTGCAGGTCAAACGATTGATCTTGCCTTCGATATGAACAAAGCTCATTTCTTTGATTCAGAATCTGAGTCAAGAATCCGATAAATAGATAAGAAATGGCGCACCCCTAAGTAAGGGATGCGCCATTTTTATTAAAACTCCGTTAGATCTATACTTTTCCCCTCTTCTTCCCCACACCTGATGCATGTAAAGAGATGAAGACAGGTATCAGAACAGCTGCTATTCGGTATGCCATCGGCTAACTGTACATGCTGTATATCCATATACGCACTGTACTCATCATAAAAATCATAATATCTTCCCTGATCCATTGTAGAGTCCCCACACTTCTTGCAAAGCCCTCTATATTCAACGATCCCGTTACATAATGCGCAAGCTTTCATGCTGTGTCACCATACTTTCAATCTAATTCATTGTATAGTGTTATCCTTTTTACATTCACAATGTTTTATGTAGAAAACTTGCAGGGATTTAACAGGAATAAATTCCCTTTCGCTACCCTGCATATAATTCTTAGGAAAAACCATAATACCTAGTAACAAGGCAGTAACAAGCCTTCTCTAAACCTCACTGGGTTACGCCATATATAGATGGTCGCTCATGGAATAGCGGGCTGGTGCAACTCCAGCTGACCCAACCAAAAAAAATCTTACACATTTTAAGGAGATGACAGATTATGCAACAGCAACAATCTCGCAGCAATTCATCTAACCAATTAGTAGCTCCAGGAGCTCAACAAGCAATCGACCAAATGAAGTACGAAATCGCTTCTGAATTTGGCGTACAATTAGGACCAGATGCAACAGCTCGCGCTAACGGTTCTGTAGGTGGAGAAATCACAAAACGCCTAGTTCAAATGGCTGAACAACAAATCGGTGGCGGGTACCAAAAATAATTAGCAATTTCATATGAATGGATTAAGCCCCCGGTCATCTTTCCGGGGGCTTTCATGTTGTCTGGCAATGAACCGCCTCTACTATGGATCAGTTCATACAGTCACTTATTATTGACCATGTCAGCAGGATTGATCCATTTATCATATTGTTCTTCCGTGAGGTAACCTGATTCAATGGCTGCTTCTTTTAAAGTGGACCCATTTAAGTGGGCCTTTTTTGCAATCTCGGCCGCCTTCTCATATCCGATGTGTGGATTTAAGGCCGTCACAAGCATCAATGATCGTTGTACAAAGTCTTCAATCACCTCGGTATTAGCCTCCAACCCCTTCACACATTTATCATGAAAGGATTTTATGCCATCGGTGAGAAGGCGCACCGATTGAAGCATATTATAGATGATGACCGGTTTAAAGACATTCAGTTCAAAGTTTCCTTGGCTGGCAGCAAATCCAATCGCAGCATCATTACCGAAGACTTGCGTAGCGACCATCGTCACGGCCTCACTCTGTGTAGGATTCACTTTTCCAGGCATGATGGAACTTCCCGGTTCATTAGCGGGGATCGAGAGTTCTCCAATACCGCTCCGGGGACCACTTGAAAGCCACCTGACATCGTTGGCCACTTTCATCAAATCAGCCGCCAACGCCTTCACTGCACCATGCACGTACACGATTTCATCATGAGATGTCAGAGCGTGAAACTTATTATCAGAGGAAACGAACTTAATCCCCGTCTGTACTTCCAATTGTTTTGCAACCTTATCACCGAATGTAGGGTCTGCATTGATACCTGTTCCTACAGCTGTCCCCCCGATGGCCAAGTTGACTAAACGCTGTACACCTTCTCTAGTCATACTATAGGATTTTTCCATCATGGAGCGCCATCCGCTGATTTCCTGACCCAGTGTCAATGGAGTGGCATCCTGGAGATGCGTACGTCCGATCTTTATAATGTCCTTAAATTGATGTTCTTTATCTTTCAATGTTGCGATGAATTCCTGAAGTACAGGGAACAGCTTTGACTCGATTTCCTGAAATGCCGCAATGTGCATGGCAGTCGGAAACGTATCATTGGAGCTTTGGGACATATTTACATCATCATTAGGGTGGACTTTCCCAACTGCTCCATTATCAGCAAGTATTTCGTTTGCACGATAGGCAACCACTTCATTGACGTTCATATTGGATTGAGTACCACTCCCCGTTTGCCAAACAACCAGTGGGAAATGTGCGTCCCACTTCCCTTCAAGAATTTCATCACAAGCTTGACCAATTGCCTTCATTTTGTCTTGTGACAGCTTTCCGAGTGAATGATTGACGACTGCAGCCGCTTTCTTCAGCTCTGCAAAGGCATATGTAACCTCGATGGGCATCTTCTCTGTACCAATTTGGAAGTTTTCCTTACTCCGCTGAGTCTGTGCACCCCAATATTTTTCCTTTGGCACTTTCATTTCTCCTATTGTGTCACGCTCTATACGATATTCCACGCTCATTCCTCCCTAAAAAATTTCATCTACTTCCATATTTCCACTAAATCGTTTCATCTAACCTTTTTCTGAAAAGTTTATTAGGGACTTCTCGATTTATTCAAAAAAAAGATGAATGGGTACAAGCCCCATCCATCTCTTACATCACTATTGTATTAAGTTTAAAAATTGTTTCGTACGTTCATTCTTCGGGTTCTCGAATACCTGTTCAGGAGAACCTTCTTCCACAATGTATCCGCCATCCATGAAGATCACTTTATCGGCAGCTTCTTTCGCGAATCTCATTTCGTGAGTGACAACCACCATGGTCATACCTTCTTCGGCAAGATCTTTCATTACTTTGAGAACCTCTCCCACAAGTTCTGGATCCAGTGCAGAAGTCGGCTCGTCGAAGAGCATTACTTCCGGCTCGATGGCAAGGGCTCTTGCAATCCCTACCCTTTGCTGTTGACCACCGGAAAGTTGGAATGGATAATAATCGATTTTGTCACCAAGACCTACTTTTTCAAGCAGCTTGACGGCCTTTTCGCGCATCTCGGATTTTTTCCGTTTCTGAACTACAGTCGGTCCTTCCATAACGTTTTCGAGTGCAGTCATGTGAGGGAACAAATTATAGTTCTGGAATACCATCCCTGTTTTTCTTCTTAAATTGATAAGCTCCTGCTTGGACACCTTCTGATTAAAATCAGCGGTGGCACCGCCTATCGAAACGGTACCGTCATTAGGGATTTCTAGGGCATTCAAGCAACGGAGAAACGTTGTCTTTCCGGAACCTGAAGGACCGATCAGGACGATGACCTGTCCTTTTTCGACCTCTACATTCATTCCTTTTAATACTTCTAACTGATCAAATCGTTTTGTAAATCCTTTAATGGAAATCATGTTCAATCTCCTTTTATATTACTTGGCAATGTACCGGTCCAGTCGGTTCTCTACACGACCTTGTATGATGGATAAAATAAAGCAGATGACCCAGTAAAGCAGTGCCGCTTCCATGTACATAAGTAAAAACTCATAGTTGGTCGCCGCTATTTCCTGTGCCTTCCTGAACATTTCCGTCACAAGAATCAAGGACGCAAGTGACGTATCTTTCACCAGACTGATGAAAGAATTTGATAAAGGTGGTATGGATACCCGAGTTGCCTGCGGCAGGATAATTCTCTTTAAGGCTTGAGAATACGTCATACCGATGGAATAGCCAGCTTCCCATTGACCTTTAGGGATCGATTGAATCGCGGCACGGACGATTTCAGACGAATAGGCACCTTTATTTAATGTGAAAGCGATGATGGCAGAAGGGAATGGATCGAACTTGATTCCCAGGGTGGGTAACCCATAGAATATGATAAATAACTGAACGAGTAAAGGTGTTCCTCTTATGGCAGATACATAAAACCTTGCAATCCCCCGTAAAATCGACACATTTGACAAACGGGCAAGAGCAGTCAGAACAGCCAGAATCATACCTAAAGCAAATGAAATGAGCGTTAGAGGGATAGAATAATACAAAGCCCCCTCTAACAACGGAAGCAGGGAGCTTTGTAAAATATCAATCATTGCTTGAGGATCCTGGTAAATGCTACTTAGGAGATACATCTTCTCCGAACCACTTATCAGAGATTTCTTTGTACGTACCGTCTTCCATCATTTCCTCTAACGCTTTATTCACTTCTTCTACCAGCTTATCATTGCCTTTACGGAACATCAGACCACTTTGACCTGCATCTTCAGCTTCTGCGACAATTTTCACATTGGCATTGGGCTGTTTCTTCAGGTAATCAAGGATGGATATCTTATCGTTCACTGTTACATCCACTCTTCCTTGCTCAAGAAGTTGGATGGCCTGGGACAATCCCTCCACACCCTGGATTTTGGCACCATTTTTCTCAGCGATATCGCGATAGTTACTAGTCAATGATTGGGCAGAAGTTAACCCCTTAATGTCTTCAAATGATGAAACATCTTTATTGTCTTTCGATACGACGACTACTGCACTTGATTCAATATATGGTTTTGAGAAATCATATTTCTTCTCACGGTCTTCTCTGATTCCTACCTGGTTTGCGATCATATCAAAGCGTTTGGAGTTCAAACCTTCAAACATCGCATCCCATTGTGTTTCCTGGAATTTCGCTTCTACTCCAAGGCGCTTCGCTACCTCACGAGCAATTTCCACGTCAAAACCTGTCAGCTTACCAGCTTCGTCATGGAATGTGAATGGTGGATATGTACCTTCCGTCCCGACGAGTAATTCGCCATCTTCCTTCACTTTATCGTAAAGGGATGTTTTTTCAGAGTCTCCATTCGACTCTTCTTTATCTTTAGATTGTCCACACGCTGCTAATACCATGGATAAGGCAATCAGCATAAGGATGGATAATTTCCATTTTTTCATTGCAAAACCCCCACTATTCTTATCGGATTTAAATTTGTTACGATTGTCATCATAAATCGTTACAGGAAATAAGTCAATATAAAAGTTTCATTTCGAGATTTTTTCATCTTGTTTTTTCTAGTATGTAACTCTGAATCCACTATCATGTAAAATTTCTCAATATGAGATACACTATCTTCTATAAGGAAACGGGAGGTCATGATGATGAAAATTGCTTTATTCGGGAGTACGGGCCGGGTTGGTTCTGTAGTCCTTCAACAAGCATTAGCAGGGTATGAGGTAAATCGATTAGTTCGGAGAAACAGTGTCCAACACGGCGGTAGGGGCAAGGAAATTGTAGGGGATGTACTGAACGAAGAAAACGTGATGAGGACCGTCGAAGGAACTGATGTGATGATCAGCTGCCTGAATACAGATAAAAATGATGTCCTGTCAAAAAGTATGCCGATATTATTAAAAGCCATGAGGTATCACGGATTGAAGCGGATCATCACCTGTGGTACAGCAGGTATCCTCCAGGCTCGGGAGGATTCGGTCCTCTACCGCTTTCAATCAGATGAATCAAAAAGGCGGAGCACAGTTGCCGCAGAGGACCACCTGAGAGCATTTTTAATGCTGCAGGCATCAGAGATGGATTGGACGGTCGTTTGTCCCACCTATTTACCCGATGGGGAGCGACTGGGGAATTACAGGGCGGAAAAGGATGTTCTCCCTGAAGGAGGCAAGAGCATTTCCATGTACGATACAGGGGATTTCATCTTTAAACAAATTGAGGACGACTCCTATATCAGGAGCCGGGTAGGGATATGTTATTAATACTAAAAAACGGGACTGAAAATCAGTCCCGTTACTCCATTATTTAAATATGGTAGAAATGATCTCGTCCGTGGTCATCCCACTTTCGACTTCGAAGGTACCTGGACGCAGGTCATTTTCCACACCCCGGTTCTCGACTTCTTTATAAAAATCCAAACCGCTCTTGATGATGTTCGCCTTCTCGAGGGCATTACCGACGTCGATGCTTGTCATACCGGTAGATACGGTAAGCATCGTTTTATATATTACCTTACCGTCGGTGTTTTCTTCTTTCTTCTCTGTTGCCTTGTCATTCTGTTTATCGTTCATGGCTTGAAGCTGCTTCTTCCACTGTTCTTCTGTATGTATGACATAGCCTTTTGAAGTCAAATTCTTTACCATGTCGTCCTCGGACAGCTTTTCTACTTTGGCAGATTCAACTTTGCCAGTACTTTTTGCTTCAGAAGGTCCGAACAGATAAACGGCCCCGATCAAAGATGTTGATATCAAGATCCCTGCAGCAAAACTACGCAACGTATTCGATGTCACTGTCATTGTGCCACTAAGCCCCTTTCACCTTTTTGAACCGTAAAAGGCAAGAGCATCTGCTCCACTTCATTAGGATTACGCTTCGTTTTACCTGCTATGCTTTCAATCGAATAACCTCTTTTATACAAGTCAAGCATCTCACGAAGCATCTCACGTTCTTCTGATTCGGCAGGTACAGCCCCTGCCTGTTGAGCAGTGATTTCCGCGTCCAGTTGAATATTCCTTAGTTGCATTTCCAGTCCATGCACCTCATTCAAAACAGAAATCGATACATGCTCTATCTGTTGCTCAAGCTTTGAGTTGGTTTGTGTCGTTTTAATAAACGATAAAATGAGCAGCACAACTGCTGACCCAAATAAAATGGCAATTGCCCATCCCATCATAGGATCCTCCCTTTATGAAACTTTTTTATCAATTAAATTATACATTGATAACGGTAAAATTTCGATTTAAAACGACAAAATACCACAAAAGTCCTGTTTTCTTAACAGGAAATTGTATGGATGATCTAATGGAAGAAGTCATTCTACAGCAATACGTCTGTTTTTATGACCAAAGAGAAAAGCATCCGACTCCAATCGTCAGATGCCTTCTCTTTTACCCGGCTATTTCCCCATTCGCCCCCTGCTGGAGTTGATACATTTGGTAATAGCGTCCCATCCGCTTCATCAATTCGTCGTGACTCCCCTGCTCTACAATTTCACCACGATCCAGTACCAATATCTGATCGGCGTCTTTAATCGTTGAGAGCCTGTGAGCAATGATGAAAGTCGTTCTTCCTTTTTTCAATACTTTCATCGCTTCCTGAATGATCGCTTCGGTCTCCGTATCGATGCTCGAAGTCGCTTCATCCAGGATCAGAATAGCCGGATTGAAGGCAAGTGCCCGGGCGAAAGATATCAGCTGGCGTTGACCGGATGAAAGGGTGCTCCCCTTCTCAATCACCGGCTCATCATACCCGTTCTCCAGATTCTTGAAAACTTTTTCAGCTCCTACGGCATTGAGTGCCGCCTCGACCTGCTCCCTCGAAATCCTTGGATCATCAAGACTGACATTCGAGGCGATCGTCCCCGTGAACAAGTAAGGATCCTGAAGGACAATTCCCATATGCTCACGAATCGTCTGATAGGGAATGTTGACAATGTCATTTCCATCGATGAGTATTTTCCCTTCATTACTATCATAGAAGCGGAATAAAAGATTCATGATCGAGCTTTTCCCTGAACCAGTGTGTCCTACCAGGGCAACGGTTTCCCCTCTGTTTGCTTTGAACGTAATATCTTTCAGCACATATTCATTTTCTTTGTACCCGAAGAATACATGCTGGAAGCTGACATTTCCTTCATACCTGCTCATTTTTTCATCTTCCACCGGCGTTCCCGTCTCTTCCAACAGTTTGAAAACCCGTTCCCCCGCCACCAGCGCCTGCTCGAGGTTCGCAAGCTGATTCACGATACCTGTTACGGGCTGGAACAAACGGTTGATGTAATCGACAAAGGCATATAGTACGCCAAGTGTAACCACCGACCCCACTCCGATCGATGATCCTCCGAAATACCATATAAATGCCACGAAGGTGAGATTCCTTAATACCCCCACAAGATTGTGAGAGGTCATTGAATTTAAGCTTAATAGTTTATTTTGATATTTGAAGTGTGTTTCATTCATCTCTTCAAATTCTGCGTTTGTTTTCTTTTCCCTGCTGAAAGCCTGTATGATGTTCATGCCCTGGATCGATTCATTGATCATGGCATTGATATCGCTCACTTTCGAGCGGATGATGTGATTGTATTTAGACGCATAAATGCGATAAAGATACGTCCACACTACCAGGATTGGAATCAGTACTAAACATATGGCCGCTAATTTAACATCAAGGATAAATAGAGCAATGTATATCCCGATAATGTAAATTGTACTGGAAAAGAAAGTCGACAGTACTGTCACATACAATTCCCTGATTGCCTCAGTGTCATTGGTGATCCTGGCGACGACCTTCCCTGCAGGCAGATTGTCAAAATAGCGGATCGGCAGCTTCTGAATGTGTTGAAATACATCATTGCGCATTTTTTGAATGACCCGGTTAGCCGCTTTCTGTAAATAGAATCGCTGACCATATTGGAAAAAGGACGAGACCACAAGCAACCCGAAATAAAAGGCGATCAATTTAATCATTTTTGGGATTTCAGGATTAAAAAATTTTAATAGCTCATCTCCTGTCAGTTTTTCGGCAGGATAAGTGGCGGTCTTATCGCCTTTCGTCACCTTCATCTTTTCTGAATTGACCGTTCGTTCACCATCAAAGGATATGGTGGCAGGAACGAAATAAAATGACCTGCCCACCTGAAGGATACGTACGTCATCTCCTTTTGCCTCTCTTTCCATGAAGTATTGTTCACGTTTATACCATTTCCCATCGTAGGAGACTGCATCTTTCCCCTCTACAGTCTCATACCAGATAGATTCAATGCCGAGGATATGGTTGTCAATCAATTTTTTCGCAATGAACGGCCCTGCGAGCTCTGCAGCAACTGATACAGTGAGCATCAATAGGGCAGCGATGATAATTTTTTTATATATAAGGGCATACTCGGTTAATTTTTTCCCGACTTTCATGCGCCCACCTCCTCAAGTGAGGAATCTTCAACTTGTTGACGGTCGAATTGTTCTTTATACCAGCCGCCATTCTCAAGGAGTCGTTCATGAACTCCTTCTTCTACTACTTTCCCGTCTTCGAATACGATGATCCAATCGGCATGCTGTACAGCCGAAAGACGGTGAGTGGTAATGATCGTTGTTTTCCCTTCACGTTCTGTTCGAATATTGTCTATGATCTTGGCTTCTGTCTTTGCATCGACAGCTGATAACGAGTCATCCAGAATCAGGATTTCCGGGTTCTTGATGAGTGCCCTCGCAATGGCTATCCGCTGTTTCTGGCCACCTGAAAGGGCTACACCTTTTTCTCCGACTAGTGTCTTTAATCCATCTGGGAGCATTTCAAGGTCTTTCTTAAAGTCAGCGAGCTCTATGGCTCTTTCGAGATCGCTCTCCGTTGCATCATGTCGTCCGAACAGAATATTTTCTCTTACGGTTCTGGAAAAAAGAACATGATCCTGCGGGACGTACCCTATCCAGTCCCGTACCTGCTGAATACTCAACTCATGGATTGGCACACCCCCGATGGAGAGGGTTCCTTTCCCCGCCGGATATTCTCTTAGAAGCTGCTTAATGAAAGTCGTCTTCCCGCTTCCGGTCTTTCCGACTATTCCAAGGGTACCACCTTTGTCGATAGTAACATTGATATGGGTCAGATTCAGAACCTGTGAGGAAGGGTACTGAAAGTCCACTTCTTTAAATCCGATCTGTTCAGGCGAGTCCATCCATTTAGGATCTTCCGGATCCCGTACATCCTGCACATAATCAAGGGTCTCTTGAACCCGGTCAAGAGAAGCATTTCCCCGCTGCATGACATTGATCAGTTCACCAATCGCAAACATCGGCCAGATCAGCATCCCGAGATATACATTAAAAGAGACCAGTTCTCCCAAGGTGATTGTCTGATGGAACACAAGGTATGCCCCATAGCCGAGTCCGATTAAGTAACTCAATCCCACCAGCACCTTGATGGTCGGTTCAAAAAGCGAATCGATCCTGGCCACACCGATATTTTTGTTGTACACATCTTCCGTCATATCGGCGAACCGCTGTTCATCCGCTCTTTCCTGTACGTACGCACGGATCACCCGGACACCTGCAATCGACTCGAGGACTTTGTCATTCAAGTCCCCGAATGAATCCTGGGCCTCAGTGAACCGTTTGTGGATTCTTGCCCCATATACCTTCATTAACAACGCCATGATCGGCAATGGTAAAATGGCAGCTATCGTAAGTTTCCAACTGATAAGAAACCCCATTGTAAAAAGGATCGTTAACATAAATACACTTGAATCGATCAGGGTCAGAACCCCAAAGCCCGCCGTCACCGAGATGGCTTTCAGATCATTGGTCGCCCTGGCCATTAAATCACCTGTACGATTCTTCTCGAAGAATGTAGGCGTCATTTTCAACAGATGGCCCATGAACTTGCTGCGCAGCTTCCGCTCGACGAGAAAAGCGCCGCCAAATAGCTGGTACATCCATACATACGTCATTCCATAAGATATTAGGGCGATACCTCCTATCATCCAGAGATACCTGCCCACCACACTCCAGGTCATGTCACCCATGTGTATGTCATCGATGGCATTTCCCACAAGTTTAGGGGGCAGCACATCCAGGATCCCGACAATCGTCAATAAAACGATCGCCACTGTATACCTTTTCCAATTCTCAATAAAAAACCAGGATAACTTCTTAAAAATACTAAACATTCCAGTCTACCTCCCCATGTTGGTTTTCTTTTCTATCCGCCTTCTGTCTCCACAGCAGACATCATCTTCTTCATTTGAACCATTAACATCATGTTTTCCTCCTTCATAAATGGATAATCTATGTGTAATCAAGGATCCCCTTGGGTCCACCGTTAAGCGTTAAAATACAAAAGACGGACGTCACAGGGCAGTCAGATTCTTATCCCAGGGCAGGGTACTTGAATCTCTTGTGCCTTATAGACGTCCGTCTTCATGAATCGGCATAAAAAAGCACAGATTATAAACATAACCTGTGCTCGTGGATTCATATGAAACCGTTAAGGAGTTACCGGTCATGTGATGATATGAAATTGATTTGAAAAGTCGCTGACTTTCCTTCAGATCGATACACTTTCATCATCACAAACCCTCCATTCGTTTACGTTTAATATTCCATTAATAACCATACTACAACACCTTAATTGTGTCAATATTATTTTTATTGATAATTTTCTATATACTATATGATTTACTTCTATCTTCGCGAACCACTTTCCCCATTTCTCATACGCATCATCATTCCACCGTGACTGCCGTACCATAGGCAATGATTTCAGAAGCATTCTGCATCACGGAAGACGTCTCGAGTCGAACTGCCACCACTGCGTTCGCACCTAATTGAGAGGCTTCTATTTTCATTCTGTCAATCGCCTGCTTTCTAGCATCCTCCATCAGTTCGCTGTATTCACTGATTTCGCCGCCGATGATGGTCTTTAGACCTGCAATGATGTCCTTTCCGATATGCTTTGCCTGTACCGTGCTTCCCCTGACGAATCCCTTTAACTCCTTGATTTCCTTTCCTGGTACTTGATCTGTCGTGACAATAATCATGAATTCCCCGCCCCTTTTCTCCTAAAAGCTTTCTTAGCGAATATGAAATAAAAAATGATGGGCATCGGGCACTGAATCAGTCCCCAGATTCCCCAGAACCAATAGTGATGCCCGTTCTTACGCGCATCGATGAATAAATATATGCTTTGAACCAGGAGAATGGGAATGACGATAGGCAAGATATAAAGCTCTTCTCTCGTCATATCCTTTTCACCTTTTTTATATACGTTACACCGATGAATAGCAAAGCTCCTGCGAAAATGAGACCCTGAAAGAGAAGAAATAGAATCGGCATTTGAAATAAGGTAAGAGAGAATACAGTCAGTAGGCAGCAAGCGAGAATAAGAAAGAGTATCATTTCTCGTTTAAACCTTGCTTTTAACTGGTCCTGCTGATCTACGACCAATTGCTCAAACCATTGCAAAGACGGAGTACTTTCATCTACTCCACGATCAATGGCACGAAAGCCTTCATCTATCAATTCCTTTAGTTCATCCTGTTCATGTTTGTTGTTCATCTATTTTCAACTCCTTTCTCATCTTGGTAATTCCGTGATGGACCCTTGATTTAACGGTTCCAGGCGGCAGTTCTGTCATTTGTCCGATTTCCTCATATGAGTATCCGTAATAGTGTTTCAAAATAATAGGAAGCCTCACCTCTACCGAAAGTCGTCCAAGCGCAGATAATACATCATTCCACTCTTCATTTCTGGATTCCATTTCCCACTTAAGCTTCCTGCCATTCATTTCTTCCCTTTGCCAATCTTTTTCTCTTTTACTTTTGCGCTGAAGATCGATATACCGATTGGTGGCGATCGTAATCAGCCAGGAGGAAAACTTGGATTTCCCGTTGTATTGGTGGATTTTCTCCACACATTTAGCCATTGTGTCTTGAGCAAGCTCTTCTGCCTGATCACGGTTCATGGTTACTTTGATCAAATATTTCACTAAAAAGGGATAATGTTCTCTAAATAGAAGAGCAAAGGCTTCATGATTCCCTTTTTTTGCTTGCTTAATCCATTTCTTCTCTTCCATTCTTTACTGTCCTTTCTATCCCCCCGGCAGGTGAGTTCATTGATAAGACGTATATGAGGAAAAAACGTTCATAAAATGATTATACTTTTATATATTTTTTTCATTCTTTTTTAATATCTATTATGAAATATGTTACTTTTAAGTAGCGAGTGGTAGTTGATTTCCGCTCCAGGTGCTCGCTTTCCGCGGGGCTGGCGGTTAGCCTCCTCAGGCTTCGCCCTGCGGGGTCTCACCTGTCCAGCTATTCCCGCAGGAGTCGAGCACCTTCCGCTCCAATCAACTATCAAAGCGATATTTAACCTCTAACTAAAGGATAAAATCAATCCCTTCCTCCAAACCACATCATTTTCAAATGAAGAAAGAGATCCATTTTTTGAAAATACCCCTCCTGAATCATCTTGCCCAATTCAGGAAGGATATTCCGTTAACTATTTAAAACGGCAGAATGTGTTTCTTCTTCTTTTACGTATTTAGGGAGAATGATGGTGTAGAATACGGCTACGATGATGAGGCAGCCCCCGACAAGCCAGTAGAGCATTTCAACTGTGATTATAGATGGGAATGTCATGGCGATGACTCCCAGGGTGATGGATTGAGAGAGCATCATAAGGGGATTGATCCACCCCTGAACCCTGCCCATCATTTTTGGATCAATAATGCTTGGCATCCAGCCCCCGATTGCTATGTTCACAAGTGGTAATCCCAGTGCCGCTACGAAAATGATCATTAAGAAAAGCCAAGTAGTCGGAGCAAACGATGCTGCTATGATAAATGTCCCCGAGATGATGAGACCTGCCACAATCAATACATGAAACTTGAATTTTTGGGTGAGCATGGAAGAGAAGATACTTCCGATCAGCACCCCTGCACCGAAGGCGACTCCTAATAGAATCGAATATTCTTCATAGGAACCAGGAGCCAATTTGTATTTCAATATGAAGATGGGGATGACGGCAAATCCCCCGTTCACAATCCCAAATACGACAAACCCTCCAATCAATGATAGGAGCAGCTTATGATTCAGAATATAGTTCATGCCTTCTGTAAAGTCTTTACTGACAGACTGAATGTTCAAATCTCTCCAGGAATGCTTACCATTCGGGAGCCTGACTTCTTCAGGAATGACACATTTTTTTATCAAGATGGCAGAAATCACAAAGGTAACGAAATCAACCGCAATGGCTCCATAAATTCCTGTCGTCCAATAGACAAAGATCGCAACCGCATTCCCGAGCAACATAAACAAGCTCATCACCATTTGATTGAGTCCGGCAGCAGTAGAATAATCATCCTTTGAGAGTACTCCCTGCAGAATCCCTTGTTCTGCAGGGAAGAAAAATTTCTGGACACCGCTCCTCAGGAAGAGAACTGTAAAGATAAGAGGAAGAGTGCCTATGAAGATGGCGCCGAATAATAATAATGTGAGAAAAGCACTGATCGTATCACAGTGGTAGGCAATTTTCTGGCGATCCATTCTGTCAGCGAACACTCCTACAAGGAAAAACACGACTAGCGTCGGAAGTGAATACATCATCTCCGTAACCGATGCATACACAGGCTGCTCAGAAAAACGATCCAGCAAATAAAACATGAACGCTGTCAGGCCAATCACACTTCCCATATGCGAAGTGAAATTCGCGAAGAACAATTTTAAAAATATTGGATTCTTAAAGATTTCAATCATTTTTTTCATAACATCCGTCCCCCTTCAATAAATAACTATCTTTATCATATTGAATTGACCTTTGGGAAAGCAGGGTCTACTGGTGGTATTTTCCTCCGTCTCGGGTCGGATGAGGGCTAGGCGCCTCTTTCAGAAAGAGCATTAATGGCCAATTCGCTGATAAAATGAGATCATTCCTATTCAATATGAACAGCCCGGAGCACCAATGCTCCGGGCTGTCCCTCTTTCAATCACTTTTCAAACGTCCCCTTCACGATCGCTTCCCCGTTCTCCACCATCAATTTCCCCCTGGCGAAAACCGTATTCACGTCAAGTGTTTCCTGATCCAATAGGACTAAATCTGCGTCCTTTTCTACTTCCACGTGACCTTTTTGCTTTAATTTCAGGATTTTTGCAGGATTCGAGGTGATGACCCTGATCGCTGTTTCCAATGGGACATTTTCCACCAGCATGGCGTCCTTCACTTCATTGTAGAGGCTTGACACCTGACCGATCTGCAGTCCAATCAGCTCTCCATCAGCATCAAAATTCGGCAGACTTGCTTGCCCATCGGAAGTATAGGTGATTTGTTCCACCGGTACGCCTGCATCGAGCATGCGTTTAAGCGCCTGACTGCATTTCACTTCCCCGTCTTCAAGAAACTGAGGGATGGTACTTGTCGTAAAGTCTACATATCCACCTTTAAGGGCATATTGAATCCCTGCTTCAAAGAGATGTGCATTCCGGTTGATATGTGTCGGATAGAACTGCTTGATCGGAATATCCGTTGTATCGACAATCTCTTCCAACAAGTTTAGGTGATCATAACTATCCCCGACGTGCACATTGACAATTCCTGCTTTCCCCGACAACATCCCTCCAATCCTGGCGGCGGAAGTAATTTTCGCCAACTCGTTTACCGTTGGCTGAGATGAACGGTGATCGGCAATCGCCACTTCACCCACACCAATGATTCTATCCACTAAGATGATATCATCCTCAATCTTTCCGGTAAGTGTTTTCAAAGGGACCTGGTATGAACCGGTTTGCACATAACAGGTAATCCCTTCTTCCTCAAGCCCCTTCGCTTTGGCTATGAGGCTTGCCATGGTCCTCGTTGTTCCGTCTGTGCCGATAACACCGACAAGAGTGGTAATTCCCGAGAGAGTGGCCTGAGTCAATTGGATTTCAGGGGTTCTTGTACGGAAGCTTCCTTCGCCCCCTCCGCCCATAATATGGACATGTGAGTCGATGAATCCTGGTACAACATACTTCCCGGTTGCATCCACAACCTTAATATCCACAAAATGACCGGGAAGCTCAATCTTATCTTCTATGAATCCTATTTTATCACCTACCAGGAGGATATCTTTTTTCCCTAGATATGCTGGAGCATAAACTTCCCCGTTTTGTATTAGTGTTAGCATGATGATTGCTCCTTCCACTATGTATTCATAATCGAGCCGGGTGTGAACTCGGCTCGAAGAATGGCTAATTAAAATCCAATAAGCGTTGCCGTAATCACAAAGATAGATGATAAAACGAATAATATAAGCATGAATTTAAAGATGAATCTAGCCCACACTCCCCAATCGACCCGTGCTGCTCCCAATGTACCCATAAGGGCCGCAGAAGTGGGAACCAGGATATTGGTTAATCCATCACCCAATTGGAATGCCAGTACCGATACTTGGCGGGTGACCCCGGCGATATCGGAAAGCGGGGCCATCAATGGCATCGTGAGCGCTGCTTGACCAGAACCGGAAACCACGAAAAAGTTGAAGACAGATTGGAATAAATACATGCACCATGCAGAGATGGCTTCCGGGAAATCACCGACAACCTGTCCTGCACCATATAATACCGTGTTCAATACAGATGGTGCGTCCGGTGCATCTCCACCAAGGATGATGACGATTCCCTTTGCCATCCCCACCACCAATGCGGCAGGCAATAGATCTTTCGCACCGTCGATGAAGCCGTTTGCTACATCATCCCAACTCATTCCATTTAATTTAAACAAAACCCCGATGATCCCTGCAACTAAACCTATTGTAAAGAATTGGCTTGCGATCTCAGGAATATAGTAGGCGTGTTCCACTACTCCCCAAATGATCCAGGCGATCCCTACTACTACTGTAAGGATGACGAGTGAGTGTCCCCAAGTGAATTTCGCATGTAAATTTCCCACTTTCCCTTCTTTACGGAAATACTCATCCGTCTTGTAAGAAAGGCTTCGTTTAGGATCCTTCTTGATTGCATTGGCATATCTCCAAGTGTAAACGATTCCAACAAGGGTGAAGATGATCCACATTACAATTCGGAAGCCTGCTCCTGATAGTACTGGAACACCGGACACCCCTTGGGCGATTGCTACCCCGAATGGATTCATCCACGATGTGGCAAACCCGATTTGAGTTGCAACATACGTGATCATGATACCCGTTATGGCATCATACCCTATGGCAATCATGATTGGAACGAGGATCATGGCAAAGGCAATGGCCTCCTCCCCCATACCAAACACGGCTCCACCTAATGAAAATAAGAAGAACATGATTGGGATGATGAGGGACTCCTTTCCTTTGGTCCGATCGATTACCTTGAGGATTCCTTCTTCAATCGCTCTTGTTTTCATGATGATTCCAAAGGCTCCCCCAATAATGAGGATAAAAGCCACTACCCCAACAGCCGATCCCCATTTATCCCCTGATACAAGACCTTCAAATACATAATTCAGGAAACCTATCCCACCACCAGGTTCAAAAACGCTTGTTCCTTCCCTGATCAAATTTCCATCTTCGTCTTTTAAATAACTAAAAGAATCCGGATTCAAGACTGTTTTCGTTTGCTCTTCTCCATCCTGCATATACGTGATCTCTTCTGTTGCAAATTGCCCCTTAGGTATGACATAGGTTAAAATGGCAGCAGCAAGTACAACGAAAAACACAATGATAAAAGTATGCGGCACCTTCCAAGCTTTTTGTTCTTTCTCCATTTCTTATCCCCCCGTTTGACAGTTTATTAATCTTCATTTCTTTACTTGCAAGTTCTGTGCCAACCTCAATTATCTGAAAATACAAACTTCAATTTCACTATTGGTTGAATTAGGTTAGAATATAGATAACCATAAAAACTTTAATTAACCATTAGGAGGAAGCAAATGAAACGTGAATTAATTCTATTAGCCGGTACCAAGGAAACAGAAAGAGCCCTGAAGGAACAGTTACAGTCCGTTTTTGGCGAGCTGATCCATATTACAAGTTATGCCTGTGATGAGGGAGTCCCAACGATTTTCGCCAATAAGCTGATTGTATACTCTTCTGCATTGATTGCCCCTGAAGTACAGGAATATATCGATTTCGATTCCTGTACCATCATTAAAGCCAGACGCACGGTTAACTATGAATACATTGACCGTATATTTGAATTACCTCCTGGAAAGAAAATCCTTTATGTAAATGACTTCATCCAGACTGCCCAAGAAGCAGTCGCCACTTTAAAACGACTGGGTATTGATCATGTTGATTATGTTCCTTACTCCCCTTCAGGAGTATATCCAGGACAAATCGATATTGCCATTTCACCTGGCGAGATGGCAAGCATCCCTTCTTCCATACCTCAAAAAATAGATATCGGTGTGAGATTGATCGATTTAAATACCATCATGAAAATCATCTATCATTTTCAATTATCCGAACAATTAACCGTTGATATTACTGATCGATACACACGGAAGATCATCGAACTCAGTCAAAAACTGGGAGCCATCAATAGGCGGGCGAAAACCTTGAATAAATTCCTGAACAAAGTAGTCGATGGAGTCAACGACGGAATCCTTGCCTTTCAGGAGGATGGAGAAATCACTGTGTTCAATGAAGTCTTGGAGAGAATGGTGGGAATTGCGGCCACCCATGCAAAAGGGAAAAAATTAAACAGAGTGTTCAAGAACATCGAACTGAATCATTTCTTAACCTCTCACCAGGATGAAGATCAAGAGTATTTCACACTCCGGCAACAAAATGTAATGGTCTACCGTTTCCGCTTGGAGGCTGAAGGCGTCATTGTAGCAACATTCAAAGATATGGAAGAAACCATTGAAATGGAGAAAGTACGAAAACGCGAACTTCAACGAAGAGGATACATCGCCAAATATACTTTTGATAGCATATTAGGAACCAGCAAACTCATCAACGAGACCAAATTGATTGCCGGGAAACTGGCACAAAGCGAACTCCCTGTTTTGATCTATGGTGAGACAGGCACAGGGAAAGAATTGTTTTCCAGTGCCATACATAACAGTTCTTCCCGTAAGAACAGCCCGTACCTGGCCGTTAACTGCAGTGCACTGCCAGAGGATTTATTAGAAAGCGAATTATTCGGTTATGAGGATGGAGCCTTTACAGGAGCTAAAAAGGGCGGAAAAAAAGGCTTGTTCGAACAAGCCGACGGCGGTACTCTGTTCCTCGATGAAATCGGAGATATCAGTCTAAAGCTACAGGCAAGGTTGTTAAGGGTCCTGCAGGAAATGGAAATCAGGAGGATTGGTGGAAACAAGAACATCCCGGTAGATGTGAGGATCCTCGCAGCGACCAACAAAGACCTGCAATTATTAATAACCGAAGGAACATTTCGGGAAGATCTATATCACCGCCTGAAAGTCTTATCACTGCAGCTTCCAAGTCTGAGGGACAGGAGCGGGGATATTCCCCTCCTCATTGAAAACTTCCTTCGCACGGAACAAAGTAAGATCACGACAATTGACGGTGATGTATTGGAAACCATGCAGAATGCCGGGTGGAGCGGAAATGTCAGGGAACTAAAAAATACTCTTCTTTACATGATGACCGTCGCGGAACACAACCGATTAACCATAAAGGAATTACCGAGAAATGATGATAATTTTCAAAGCAACGGGGAAACTAGAAATACCCTCATTCATCCGGAAATATCCATGTCAAAATTCGATGAGTATGTCAGTATCCTATCAGTATTAATGAGCTTTTACGATGAGGGAACAAGGGCAAGCAGAGAGAAGATCCATTCATCTCTTGAACATGGCCCGACACCTCTATCCGTTCAACAAATCAGAACAAGATTGAACGAACTCAAAGATTTAGGATACGTCATCATCCAACGAGGAAGGACAGGAACGGAAATTTCGCCGGCAGGAATACAGTGGTTAAACAATCAGAAGGAGAATGTTTTAACCATTAGATAACGGGGTATCTTTACTTTAACCGGTTAGTAATATTAAATATTCTTCAGGATACAATAAGTCGAGGTGATTTTTCATGGTACGTACAATCTTAATGGTCATTGGTGCAATTGTTGTCATTGGCTGGATTATCAGCATGCTTTAATTAACCAAACACTATTCTTGCTATCATTTTGAGTTATATAATTTGAAAGCGAAGGAGCAGAGTGGATCTTCCCCCACTCTGCTCTTTCTTTTTTATTCTTGGAAATTCATTTCTTTCCTATAATATCCTTCCAAAAACGAATGAAAAAGATTAACTTTTTCCCAAACGGGTAAACATGCTATATCCCAATACAGAGGTGATTGACATGTATAGACATATTCTATTAGCTTACGATGAAACAGATGGAAGCAAGAAAGCATTAGATGAAGTAACAAAATTAATGAAAAGCTCTATAGACTCAAAATTAACCGTACTCCATATTTCAGATGAGAAGACTGCAAATGAACCTCGTGACAATTACACACCCACTCACGCTATAGCTGACACGTCACCCGGCTTCGATCATCAATATATGGGGAATCTCTCCGTTTCCCCGGATAATAATGTTCGGGCAACAGAAGAAGAACATCATGAAATCAAGACACCATCATCTACCCATCCCTTTTTAGTCAATGCCCGTGAAAAGCTCTCTCCCCATGGAGTAGAAGCTAATTACATTCACCTGGCAGGCTCAGAAGCAAAACGAATATGCGAATATGCCAAAGAAATACAGGCAGATTTAGTTGTCCTCGGCAACAGCGGAAAATCCGGCTTAAAAAAATGGGTACTCGGAAGCGTCAGCGAAAAAGTCGCCCATGACTGCGAATCAAGCGTACTGGTTGTAAAATAAAATAGAGGGACGGACCTTTAAAAAGGTCCGTCCCTCTATTTTATTTATTCCCCTGTTAATTCATCAAATCGTTTATGACTGCTTTCTTCATCGAAGCTGCTGTAGATCCGATAATCCTCGGCGTCCAGTATGCGATAATGCTTGCTGAATAAATTTTGTTGCAGGATGTAGTCATCGGTTTTTTTCATATCTTTCCACCAGATCTTCCCACCGAGGGTTTTTTCTTTTCGATAATCAATCCCTTCCCTGGCAATGATTTCAATGATTTCGAGGGGTTCTCCCCCAAGACTAACCGTTAAGGTTTCACTATCCTTAAACAATGCACAGATAGCCACGGCTGCTGTCCAGCTTGCCATGACTCTGCCTTTCTCGATCTGTACCAGGGTCTTTTTCGATAACCCTATGACTGTCGCCATCTTGTCCTGTGTATAGCCGGCTTCGGTTCGTATCAGCCTTAATTTTTCAGAGATGATTAATATGATTTCTTCTTTTGTCATGGTTTCACACCTTAATTGTTTATAGTGTAATATTACACATAAAGCATCACTGTTTTCAATGTTATCATAACATTTATTGTCAAACGCATTGATTTTTGTATCAATCCCATTGATTCACTATACTTTTAGATAAGCTTGAGGAGGTAACTAACGCTCCTATCCTGTTTCCACAAGGCTGTTTTCGCAAAGATTATTGCTTTGCTATTTGCATACAAACTAAGATTTACGATGCTCTGTCATTTAGGTTGTGGTGCAGGAGGGTGAAGGGTACGGCTTCGCTTTCCACGGACGTTCGGCGGCGGAGGCTTACCGAAAGCCCCGCGGAAAGAGCACCTGAAGCTGAAATCAACCATCACTCGTCACATCCAATAGCAACTATGTTACGAAAACATCCTTCCTTAAACATAAAGGGTTTTTAATCTTTAATCATATTTCATATGAGGAGGAATCAATATGGATAAATCAATCATTGTTTTGTTCAGGGAAGATTTAAGGATCCACGATAACCCTGCCCTTTATTCAGCTTGCCAGGAAGGCAATGTGGTCCCTCTTTATATCTGGGATGAGGAAACCTCCCCTTCCACTTACGGCGAGGCAAAGAAATGGTGGCTGCATCGCAATATCGATTCTTTCCAGAAACGCATCCGTTCGATTGGCGGCAGACTCTTTCTGGATGCAGGAAAGATCGAAGAGGTTCTTCCGCAATGGGTAGAGAAAACAAAGGCTCAAGCTGTATATTGGAATCGCGTGTATGACCCCAAAGTATATGAGGAGTACCTGAAGTTGGCTCATTCATTGTCCTCTCAAGGAGTAGAGGTAAAAACGCACGAAGGATCCCTCCTTCTGCCACCGTGGAAAATAAAAAAGGATGACGACAGTCCTTATAAAGTATACTCGGCTTTCTACAAGTCTATCAGGAAAGAACGAATCCCAGAGCCATTTCCTACTCCCGACCACCTGGACGTACCAAAATTCAAGGAGGAAGGAATATGCCTTGAGGATTTAGATCTGTTGCCTTCTATTCCCTGGCATCACATTATGGAAAGCATATGGGAACCCGGTGAAGAAGCAGCATTCAAAAGATTAAATTCATTTCTGGAGAATAGCTTGCATGACTATTCAGAAGGAAGAGATTTTCCGGGCGCTGGCCATCATTCCACCCTGTCTCCTTACCTAACCCTTGGGGTGATATCTGTCCGGAAGATTTTCCATACACTGATTGAAATCCAAAACAAACCGGTGGAATCTTTTATTAAACAACTTATATGGAGAGAATTTTCATATACAGTTCTCCTCCATTTTCCCGAATCCACCACTCGTTCACTTAATGGAAAGTTCCATGACTTCAAGTGGCAAACAAACGAAGATGAATGGGAGAAATGGACAAGTGGGCAAACCGGCTATCCAATTGTGGATGCAGGGATGAGGGAATTGTGGGCAACCGGGTTCATGCACAATCGGGTGCGGATGGTCGTCGCTTCCTTCCTCACGAAGCATCTGCTCATTCCATGGCAAAGGGGCGCGGAATGGTTCCTGGATACCTTAATTGATGCCGACCTTGCCAATAACTCGATGGGATGGCAGTGGGTGGCAGGTTCAGGTTTCGATTCAGCCCCCTACTTCCGCATCTTCAATCCCACACTGCAAAGTGAAAAATTTGATGAAGACGGCACCTATATCCGAATGTGGGTTCCTGAACTAAAGAACCTTTCCAACCGATATATCCACAAGCCTTCAGACGCTCCCCCCGATATATTGGAACAGTCCCATATCACCATGGGAAAAGATTATCCTTATCCGATCGTCGATCACAAAGCAGCGCGTCAAAGGGCTTTGGACCGTTACGAAGAAATAAAATAAAAGATGAAGGTAAAATAAAAGGACCCAATCATGATGATTGGGTCCTTTCATTGTAGCCTTATTCTTTCAGGCGTAATTTAACAGTATCGAATTCTTCCTGCACTTCTTTTGATGGCGGGTTACCAACTAAGCTGAAGATGAAAATTGCAATGGTAGCAAGGATGAATCCTGGAAGAAGTTCATACACATCGAATAGTCCTCCAGACAGTTGCTTCCATACAATCACTGTTACTGCACCTGTAATCATACCTGCAAGGGCACCGTTACGAGTCATACGCTTCCAGAATAAGCTTAGGATGACAACTGGTCCAAAGGCTGAACCAAATCCTGCCCAAGCATAACTGACAAGCTCCAGTACCTTACTATCGCGATCATATCCAAGGAAGATAGCAAGAATTGCGATGACCACTACAGAAATTCGGCCAACCAATACTTCTTCCTTCTGACTTGCTTCTTTCCTGAATATTGCTTTATAGAAATCCTGAGCAAGGGCACTGGATGAAACAAGAAGCTGGGAGTCCACTGTACTCATGATCGCTGACAGAATGGCTGCCAGTAAGAAACCGGCTACCCAAGGATTAAATAATACTTGGGAGAACATGATGAACACCGTTTCTGAATTTTCTAACGGCGAATCGGCGAAGTATGCAATACCAGAGAATCCGATGAAGATGGCTCCAAACAAGGAAACAATCATCCATACCATACCGATCAGACGTGCTTTTGGAATTTCTTTTGTTGATTTGATTCCCATAAATCGAACAATAATATGAGGTTGTCCGAAATAACCCAAGCCCCATGCCAGAAGCGATACGACTGATACAAACGTCGCTCCTGTGTATACATTCAAGTAAGATGGATCAATGCTTGATACAGCACTTACCGTCGCATCCCAACCGCCAATTTCAGAAATGGCTACAATTGGAATGATAATTAAGGCCAAGAACATCAGGATACCCTGAATGAAATCCGTCCAGCTGGCTGCAAGGAATCCACCAAAGAATGTATAAGAGAGGATAACTCCTGCTCCAACCCATAAAGCTAATCGGTAATCCATATTAAATGATTCTTCAAGTAAGATTGCTCCACCCACTAAACTTGATGAAGTATAGAACGTAAAGAAGATCAGGATGATGATAGCAGAGAACACTCGAAGAATTTTGCTTGAATCGTGGAAACGGTTCTCAAAGAAATCCGGTACTGTAATGGAATCATTGGCAACTTCGGTATACACACGGAATGGCTTTGCAACAAATTGCCAATTCAAGTACGCACCTGCAGAAAGACCTATCGCTAACCATATTGACCCCATACCACTTGCATAAATGGCACCTGGCAACCCAAGCATCAACCAACCGCTCATGTCAGATGATCCCGCACTGAGGGCAGCTACACCGGCAGTTAATCTCCTTCCTCCTAAAACATAGTCGGATAAGTTACTGGTTAACTTCGCTGCCATGTAACCAATAACACCCATTCCAATTAAATAAATGATAATCGATGTTAACGTCTGAATATTAATATCCATAATCTACTCCTTTGTTTGTTCTGTAAAAAAAGTGATGATTGACAATATAATCAATGTTGGCATTGGAATTAATAACCATAACCAGGTTCCCATTGTTAATTCTTCACCCAATTTCAATTCCCTCCTTCTTATGCATGTAAGTGTATTTTTTATACACTTTCTTTTTCAATACTATTTTCCCGGTTGTTGTAGACACAAGATATATCATACCATAATACAGATTTTTTTAAAGTCATTTGCTTTATACCGGGATAATAATGTGAATAAAAATACATTAATATTCGATAATTTCGTCTTATACCAGTTATTCCTCTATATTTATTCAAAAAAAATTATTTAAATTTATTCAAAAAACAGTACTTTTTTCACACTTCTGTTAAAATAACGTACCAAGCAGGTACGCTTTATTCATAGTTTTTTCATAATCAAATTTTTTATCCCTGTCCATTGTGTCAAAAAAGATCTCTACTTCTTTATCAATGACCCTCATCCTTTCAGAAATTCCAGATATTAATTGGTGTCGCAGCGCTTCATCATGGCCATTTGACATAAACTCCTCTTTTGTTTCTCCAGCAAGTCCCACCCAAAGAACCTTCTGGTGATTGATTTGAGTAAACGCCGGATATGTAAACACTCGATCAATATACCCCTTCATAATGGCAGGCAAACCATACCACCATATTGGAAACACGAAGATCAGGGCATCATAACGCTTTAATTTCTTCCTCTCCTTCTCAACAATATAGGAAGGCTTCCCCTTCAGTGGGTTATCCCATTCTTCTTCGCCTTTCTCATCTAATACCGGTTGGAATTCCTCCCTGTATAAATCCAATATCGAGGACTTATATTCTTTCTCGTGAAGTCCTTTCTGAATATGCTTTGTGATGGAAAATGTAAGGGAGTTCGTTCGGGGATGAGCAACAATCATAAGCACTTTCAAGAATACCAACTCCTTAAATGAACTTTCGTACTGTGTGACTCTCTCTGTTCAGGATAACATACGGATTTCCTAGCAAGTCCGGCTATGTGTAATTTGCCAAATAACAGCGTGCAAAATACAGGTAAACTTCCTCTTTTTCAAATAAAAGAAGGTGAAATCATCTTGATCTCACCTTCCCGTTTGATTGACAATATGGGGTCTATCGTTTGGCTAAACTTCGCCTCTTTGTATCTTTATCGTGCGCTTTTTTTCTGTCTCTGATACAAATAGGGCACATGCAGCATCCCCTGAAATATTGATGGATGTTCGAGCCATATCAAGCAGGCGGTCTATCCCTAAAATCAAGCCGATCCCTTCAACAGGAAGATTGACGCTGCTTAGAACCATGGCAAGAAGGATTAGCCCTACTCCTGGTACTCCCGCCGTTCCAATACTGGCCAAAACAGCTGTCAGAACGACCGTAATGAGCTGTTCCATGGAAAGATCAACATTATATACCTGAGAGATGAATACTGTCGCCACACCTTGCATGATGGCCGTTCCGTCCATGTTGATCGTCGCTCCTAATGGCTGAACGAAGGAGCTCACGGATTTAGAAACACCAAGCCTTTGCTGAGCTACATCCATGGAAATCGGAAGAGTCGCATTACTGCTTGATGTACTGAATCCAACACTCATGGCAGGGCTGAAATTCTTAAAGAACCAAATTGGGTTCTTCTTGGCAAGCAAGAGAATCGTTCCACCATACGTAATGAATGCGTGAACGATGAGAGCTGCCAATACGACAACAAAATAAAGCCACATCGCTTTTAATGCACTGGAACCCTGACTTCCGATTGCAGAAGCAATCAACCCGAATGTTCCGTATGGAGCGAATTTCATTACTAAGGTGACTAGATACATCATCAGGTCATTCCCCTGCTCCACAAGCTTCAGGATGCCTTTAGTCTTTTCTCCCAAAGCCGTTAATCCGAACCCGATGAAGATGGCAAAGGCGATAATCTGAAGCATATTACCTTCCGTCATGGCCGTTAGTGGATTTTTAGGAATAATGTTCGTCAATGTCTCCCCTACCGGTGGAGCTTCTTCTGTTTTAAAGCCTTCTGTTTGGGAAGTATCGATCCCTTTTACCAGTCCTGGATCAATAATATAAGCAAGTGTCAAACCAATTACGATGGCAATGCACGTTGTCACTAAGAAGTAGACAATGGTTTTCAACCCTATTCTTCCAAGCTTCTTGGGATCCCCAAGTCCTGCGGATCCAAGAACAATGGATAGAAAGACAATCGGTACCACAAGCATGCTGATCAGGTTAAGGAATATTTTCCCTAGTGGAGTGAAGAGATATGGATCTAATATATCGAATAAGTCTTTTGCAAAAATGTTAAGTAGTAAACCGACTACCGCCCCCAGTATTAAAGCAGTAATAATCTTCGTTGTTAAGTTAAATTTCATAGATGTACCTCCCTATAATTTTCCAATAATATAAAGGTCTTTACCCCCATACTTTTTTTACAAAACCAAAATTTTTAGAACTTTCAGCAAGCGAATCATCTTCACCTGGATGCTTAGTCCAATCAGAGTGCTGCATTCTCTTTCTACTATTATACTGATTTTTTAATAATGAAAGAAGAATTAGGGTGAATCGCATCCATTTTCCTATAATGGAATACTGCAACTTCATAATTTAAGGCAGTTTATTGCATCTATTCTACTAAAAAGATACTACCAGACATTTCTTTTCTTGATTAAGTGATTAAATGCTACGTGATTGGGTAAATAGTAATAACAGCATGAAAATAGAAAGGAACATACTTTTATGAATAAAACAGTGTATTTTCTTTCCAGTAGTCAACAGCGCAGCTTGATAGCTGAAGGATGGGCTGAGAAACTCAATGTGTCAGACTGGTCCTTTAAAAGTGCCGGATGGGTTGCTGAAAGCCGTGCTGAATTCAGCGTTTTAGCAATGAAAGAATTATGTATTGATATTAGTTCATTTCCTCTTACACGCATTGAGATGAAAGAGCTCGGTGATGCTTCGGTAATCGTTGCGATCAGGGATGCAGATTATGATGATAACATTGAACTCCCAGCTGAATTAGAAGAAAAGGTTATCCATTGGAACTTACCGAATCCACAGAAGCGTTCGGCCAGCTTGATTGAAGAATGGGTTCATTACCAGGAAGTTTGCGATGAAATTGCAATGCGAGTGAAAGATTTAGAAAATATCCTTCCACAATTACATTAAATGGACTGATTACAACTAATGCTCCTTTGTAATCAGTCCTTTTTTTTTAGGTGAAATACTCAAGCTTTGCTTTTGGAAAATGCTTCTCCATATAAGCATATAGATGATCTTTGATTTCCTGCTCTTCATCCTTTTGATAAATGTACTTTCCTATGCCGTATTTGCCCCATTTATAGCGGCGTTCTTCTTCATTTAATTCTAGCTTCGTCATCGGATAATTCTTCTCAATCACTCTCTTCGCCGGCTTCGTAAAACGATGCTGGATAAATTCGAATGTTAGATCCTTTTTTGCTTCTTCGGGCAAATGGGCTTCCAGATGTTCAAACATCTTCTTGTACCCTTCTTGCCATCCTTCATGGATATAGATCGGAGCCACGATGAATCCCAACGGGTAGCCAGCCCTGGCAACCTTACCAGCTGCCTCCAACCTTTTATCCAATGGGGAAGTTCCCGGTTCAAAATTCTTAATGACATAGTCTGCATTAATACTGAAACGGAACCTTGTCTTCCCATTATGCTTTGCATCCAGCAGATGATCCACATGATGGAATTTGGTAACAAACCGCAGCTTGCCATACTCCGATTCACCAAAATGTTCAATTGCCCGTTTAAGGGTATGCGTGAGATGGTCCACACCGACGATATCGGAAGTACAAGCAGCTTCAAAACGCGTGAATTCCGGTGCCCTTTCTTCGATATACTTATCCGCCGCCTCAAATATTTCATCTACATTGACATACGTGCGGATATAGGGTTTGCTCCCCATCGTTGTCTGCAGGTAGCAATAATGGCAGTGCCCCATACATCCGGTGGCAAACGGGATGGCATACTCCGCTGAAGGCTTGGATGTATCAAACTTTAGGGTCTTACGGATTCCTACAACCAAGGTAGATTTAGCGATCCTATATTTCTGAAAATGATTATCCCCTGGAAGATTTCGAACCTGATTATGGGATGTGGTATAACGGATTTCCACGTCCATTTTCTCAAACTTTTCTTTTAACTGCTTTCCCAATGGATAATCCAGTGCATTCGGTTCGAAATAGACCAATTGAGGCACGAACGGTTTCACCATATTAATTCCCTCCTAAAGGTCTCCAAATGATTGTGTGTAAGCCTCTTCTGCATCTGCTTCTGTACTGTAGACGGCAACTTCATGGGTTAAAGGATAATAAGTCTCATATAGAAATAATGCAAGCCCATCCGGATTTTCAGGATCGTGTACTACAGCAGCTTCCTGTACATTGGCTACACTTTGTGTATGAGGGTTTCTGTAAATTACATACACAACATCTCCAGCCTGATAGGGTGTATAAAGATTATTCAATTCCATTTTCTCACCTTTTTTCATGATGTCATTGTTATCATTTTTTGTTAAAAGGAGAAGAAATATGATGGTAAAAGATGTTTAATTATTTTCAAGGCAGAAGAAATCGGCTCCCCATGCAAACGTTGCAGGAGGAGCCTGTCTTCTATATCCTATAGAATCCCTTGGTATTTCTGAATAAATGATTATATACCGTAAGTTCTGACAACCCTTTTATTTGGGCGATTTTCTCCACTGATCGGTGCATCAAACCGGGGTGGGTCATTCTCTCAAGGAAGACTCCTCCAAACCGCCATGGACCGTCCGTTTCCACCATCAGTCCATCCAAAGGATACATCTTTACAAGTTCTTGAATTTCCTCTTCATACAGGACATCTGGTGTAACGGAAATCATATACCCATTATTAATCATTCGTTCTGTGGTTGCCATATCCCCTTTGTACCAGTGAAAGTGTGCTTTTTCTATTGAATGTTTTTCCAATAGATCACAGATGATCGGGGCATGCTCATAAATCCCATGAAGAATAATGGGTTTATCCAGCTGTTTCGATTGAATGATAAAGCGTTCCAGTAATTCTACATATGGCTCAAGAGGGAGTGAAGGTTCTTCTTTCATTTTGTAATAAGGTAACCCTACTTCCCCGATTGCCACAATCTCTTGATGATGTGCCCCGATGAAATCCAAGAGTTGTTGGACATCTATCTCTCCAGGAAGATCTTGTTCTGGATGATAGCCAGCTGCAGGTTTCACCCGTGGGTCCTCCCTCGCGACCTCTATATTGAACTGAGATGATTCGATATGGAATGATACAGATATTACAGCTTTCACAGAATAAAGCTCAAGCTCCCTCAGGATTTTTTCTCGTTCTGCCTGCTTATATAAATCCAGGTGAATGTGGGAATCAATGAGTGAGGTTTTAGACATATTGGGATAACTCCTCAAAGATATCCGTTTTCCACTTAAGGAATTCCTCCGTCAACAAAATCCCTTTGTCACGGGGACGTGGAAACGGTACCTTGAATTCCTTCTGTACCCTGGCAGGCCTTGTCGATAGTACAATGATGCGGTCAGACAAGAAAAGGGCCTCGTCGATATTATGAGTGACAAAAAGAACAGAACTTAAATCCTCTTCCCAAATGGAAAGGAGCCATTTCTGCATATCCAGTCGTGTAAATTCATCCAGGGCTGAAAAGGGTTCATCCAAACATAAAAAGGATTGAGGGCTCACAAGGGCCCGAATAAATGCCACCCGCTGCTTCATCCCTCCAGAAAGATCATCAGGATAGGCGTTCTCATATCCCTTCAATCCTGCCCGGTGAATCATTCTGATCGCCATGTCCCTGTCTCTCTTACCGCGCAGCTCCTGACCAAGCATCACATTCTCCATAACAGTGCGCCACGGCAGAAGGGACGGACTTTGGGGCATATAGCTGATGGATCCCCTCCGGCCACTAATGGACTGACCATCCAGCCGGATATCCCCTTTGTCAGGGGTGAATAATCCACCTATCACATGAAACAATGTACTCTTCCCACTCCCTGAAGGACCAAGAATTGAAACAAACTCACCTTCTCCGACCGAAATGGACAGATCATCAAGAATCAGCTCTCCATCAAAGGATTTGGACATCTTTTCAATTGTTAAGGTCGTCATATTATTTGTCCCCCTTTCGATTCCACTTCACCATGAATTTCTCCAGTAGAAGGATGATACCGAAAAACACCAGACTGAGGAGCATAATCATGAAGATCGCCACAAAAACCCGGTCGGTCCTGAATGAAGACGATGCGAGTGTCATATAAACACCAATACCATTTTGGGCACCCAACCATTCAGAGATGACCGCCCCCATCACGCTGTAAGTAGCTGATATTTTTAACCCCGAGAAGATGGACGGCAGTGCATGTGGCCACTCCACTTTCCTGAAGATCTGCCCTTTTGATGCTCCCGACATTTTCATATAGAGGATGTATTCTGCATTCGTCTGTCTGAAACCATCCAGGGCAGAAACCGCTACCGGAAAGAAGCAGATCAACGTAATGACGATGATTTTCGGTAACAGTCCAAACCCGAACCAAATGACAAGAAGCGGTGCCAGTACAATAATGGGTATGTTCTGAGACAGAATCATCAGTGGATAGATTGCTTCCTTGACCTTTGGAAGGAGATGAAGTCCGACAGCTGTCCCAATTCCAATCGTACAGCCAATTACAAACCCTGCAATCGTAAGAATCGTCGTCGAAGCAAGATGTCCCTTGAATACAGGCCACGAAACAACACCTTCTGCCCAGATGTCTGAAGGAGAAGGCATCAGCCACGCGGGCACGTGGAATACTCTGATGGATACCTCCCAGATGATGAATAAAAGGATGAGGACCAAGAAGGGTCTCCATCCTTTTGAAATCCAAGTTTTCATCCTCTATACTTCTCCGTTAGTTGGTTCATTTCAATACCCCCAGGCTGATACAATACTTTGATTTGTGAAATAACGTTCTTGCTTCCTATTTCAACCATCCGTTCATTCATTTGTTCAATCACCTTAAATAACTCTGATAGATTTCCTTCCATCGTCGTTTCTAAGGGATGAACTTCATATTTGACACCCGATTGTTCAATGATGGCAATTGCCTCATCAACATATGGAATGACATCTTCCCCGTTCTTTGTCTTCGGAATGATTTGTATACTAACAAGTGCGTTCCCCATTTTATTCACCTCTTATTTCGGTAAGAATTCGTTCGTGAATGCTTTCTTGCTCTCCAGTTTCTTATCTAATAACTCATTATCATACATCCATGATGCATAGTTCTCCCACACTTCAAGCTTCTGCTCTCCCCATCTTTGAGCATCATCCTTGTACTTTGGTGCTAACCATTCCTGACTCTTCATGACAAGTTCTTTATCAAGATCGGGTGCTGCTTCCAGAAGAATGTTACCAGCTTCTTTCGGGTTATCGATGGCATATTGATACCCTTTGGATGTGGCTGCCAAGAACGCTTTGACCGTAACAGGATCTGATTTGATCATGCTTTCATTCGTGGTGAGGACGGGTGTGTAATAATCCAATTTATCCGAATAGTCCTTCACATACATCATGTTCAGATCTTCACCGCGAAGCTCAGCCTCGATTCCCGTCCAACCATAGTAAATCCAGGCGAAATCAACATCCCGCTTTACGGCAGTAAAGAAATCGGTATCTCCCATGTTGATGAAATTCACTTTCTCCACATGGGCATTCTCTTGTTTCATGATGGAATCCATAACGGCTTTTTCAACAGGTGATCCCCATCCTCCATAGCTTTTCCCTTCGAAATCCTTTGGTTTTTCTATACCCTTACTCTTCGGTGAAGCAAACCCGGATGTATTATGCTGAATAACAGCAGCGATGGATACGAGTGGAACATCCTGGACTCTCGCTTGTGTGACACTTTCCTGGTATCCTACTCCGAATTCGGCCTTCCCTGAAGCAACGAGCTGATCGGCACCCGCTTCTCCTGGTAGGATGATATCAACATCAAGTCCCTGATCTTTGAAGTAGCCTTGTTCTTTCGCTACGTATAAGCCTGTATGATTGGTATTCGGGGTCCAATCGAGTACAACCGAAACCTTTTTGAGATTCTCTTTCTTCTCATCGGCTGTGTCTTCCCCCGCACCGCAGGCCGTTAATAAAAATACTGAGCAGATAATGAACATCCATTTTTTCATCGTGTTTCCCCCTTATAACATCAGAGTACCAACGTTTATTCCATTATTCTTCGCTTTAGAGAGTAAATGAATGTAAAACAAAAAAAGCGCCCTGGCTGAAAGCCTTGGACGCATCATTAAACTTGGTTATGTATCGTTTAAGAGAATGTTTCCTACGCTGGTATCAGCCAGTTCAGGTTCAAAGGGTCAGCATCTACAGGATGCAATCTCAACCGGCCATTCCGGTCCCCCTACACATGGAATATGAAATTAAACGTTATCTTCTTTCCTACTGTGCCATAGAACGGATCGTTATTCAAGTATTTACTTTTCAATTCGATAGAATCCTTAAATTTGAAACCCGTCAATGAGCTTATTGCTATGGAAAATACAGGAAAGTCCTTTTTCAGCATATCCCTTTTGATCATATAAAAAGGCATATTGCAAGAGGAAGAGAATGATCACTATAGGCAGTATCCTTTGCTCCAAGCTGGTCAAATGTCTTTCAACCTCATATCCACCTACGAACGATTGTTTAAATCTGAAATAATTCTCCCTATCCACCTTTTCCATATCTTTAAGAGAACTTGCCAGAAAGTAAGCGATGTCTGTAACGCACGGGGCGGTTCTGATCCGGGCAAAATCAATGATCCCACTGACATCTTTCCCCCTCATCAATATGTTCCCTCGATGGTAATCACTATGAACAAGCTGAACCGGCAACCTGTCATAGTACGACTCCCACCCTTCCATTCTTGATAGTAAATCCTTCCCTCGCTTCCCGATCTGAGTTGATGCAAACTCTTTTACCCATTCCTTCACGTGACGTGCAATATCCCAAGCTTGTATTTCATAATGGCTGCGATATTCTTTCAGGAGAAGGTGAAGGGTCGAGAGGTTTGCCCCCGCACTTCCAAATGAGGTGATAGAACAATGGGTCAATGGCGTTCCTTCAAGTTCTTCATAGAGTGAATAGATTTGATCTCCCTTTTTCACAAATGGCCGCTCTGAAGAAGTTAATACCGGGGATTCGACATGGAAGCGGTTATTCAGTAGATATGAGGTCAAATGGTACTCTTCCATGCAACTCTCAATAGATGCATCCGCTCTCCTCTTTAAATAAAAGGTTCTCATTTCATCCTTCACTTTCATGACATTTGGATAAAGTCGAAGTGTCTTCATGTCAGTTGGATCGACATTCCACTGGCGTAATATTTCCAAAAGGGGTCCAATCATTTCTTTTTCCTTTCAAATCGTAGTAATATACTTACTAGTATGACTTTGAAAGAATGTCTACATACCAAATGAAGAGAGGTTACAACTATGCAAAGAATCCAAATGACTGAAGATTTATCGTTCTCCAGGATCGTTCATGGTTTGTGGAGGCTTGCGGATTGGAAGCAATCGAAGGAAGATACACTTTCTCTTATCCAACATAATATTGAAAACGGCATCACAACCTTTGACCATGCTGACATCTATGGCTCATACACATGTGAAGCTTTATTCGGTGAAGCCCTTTCCCTTGAACCTTCCTTGCGGAAAAAGATGGAAATTGTGACGAAATGCGGTATCGTTCTGCCTTCGGACCATCGACCTGAACATAAAACACACCATTACAACACGAGTAAGAAGCACATTCTCACCTCAGTCGAGAACTCCCTACAAAATTTAAAAACGGACTATATCGATTTATTATTAATTCACCGACCAGATCCATTCATGAATGGTGAGGAAGTGGCCGAAGCGTTCACTCAGTTAAGGGAAGAGGGAAAAGTACGCCATTTCGGTGTTTCAAACTTCAAAGATCATCAATGGAATATGCTTCAATCGTATTTACCTTTTCCATTGATTACAAACCAAATTGAGCTGTCGGCTTATCATTTAGAAAACTTTGAAGATGGTACTTTAAATCTTTGTCAGGAAAAGCGCGTGGCACCCATGGCATGGTCACCACTCGCAGGAGGGGCAATCTTTAAAGGTGAAGATGAGAAAGCTCTCCGACTACAACACACATTAAAGAAAATCCAAAAGGAAACGGGTGCAAAAGGAATTGACGAAGTTCTATACGCATGGCTTCTCAATCATCCGGCTAACATCATGCCAATCGTTGGTTCAGGGAAAAAACAGCGGATTCAAAACGCGATTGATTCCCTATCCATTACATTGAATCATGATCAGTGGTTTGAGATCCTTCAAACATCTATGGGGCATGATGTGCCATAATACCTTCACACATAAAGAAAGACGATCCTTTTTCTAAAGGGTCGTCTTTTTTAACGTAGTAGATCTCCACCAACATAATACTCAAGATAAACATCCTGTAATTCATTCATCGACAGTTCATAAAGCTGCTTGTCGAAGGATTTATAGACGCCAATCCTCAATAATTGCTGTATATAAAAGTCCTTTTTAAATTCGGGTGTTTTTTTGGATTGTAATTTCGTTTCTTGATGTAGCATGTTCATCCCTCCAGTTGAGGATATACCCCAATTGGTGAGGGAGTTAAACATCCTGGTGATGATTTCCTGAAATCACCATAACTCCGTTAATGTTGTAGTCGATTTCCTTTAATAAAGCTATTCTAAGGGTTAATCCAGCCGAAACACTTCATGGTGAGGACCGCGATTGATCATGTACAGGTGTGATGATGTCCTTCCAATATGTGTTTCCCTTCCACTTGAAGAGTGGCGTGATGGATGCCATATTCTTCTTCGAGGAACTCGGAAAGGTGCCGGATGACTTCATCTCTGTCCATACCATCCTCCACGACCACATGGCAACTTAGAGCCGTAAACTCCGAAGTGATGCACCACACATGAAGATCATGCACTTCTATCACTCCATGTACGGCCGACATGCCTTTTTTCACTTGATCTGTATCCACGTTCCTCGGGGAGCCTTCCATTAGGATGTGAATGGACTCCTTCGTCACTCTCCAGCCGGAGATGATGATGAGAATTGCCACGATGACAGAAGCAATCGGATCGGCCAGGTTCCAACCGAAGAAATAGATCAGAAGACCGGCAATGATGGCTCCGACTGAGCCCAGCATATCCCCAAGAACATGAAGGAAAGCACTCCGGACATTCAAGTTATGTTCTGTATCTCCCCTCATAAGGATCCAGGCTACCAGGATATTCACCACTAATCCAATTACAGCGATGATCATCATGTTAGCTGAAACATGAGGAGTATCGATGAAGCGGCGGTAAGCTTCCCAGAAGATATAAAGGGATACGAGAATCAGGGTGATCCCATTCAGAAAGGCAGCTACGATTTCAAAACGCCTGTAGCCGTATGTCTTCCCTTTGTTGGACGCCTTCTCTCCTATATAAAAAGCAGCGAGGCTCAAGCCAAGTGCCGCAGCATCGCTGAGCATATGTCCTGCATCGGAAAGAAGTGCCAGACTATTAGTCACTATTCCCCCGATCACTTCGACGATCATAAAGGTAAATATGAATAGAAAACTGATTAATAATGCTTTTTTATTTTGGGTGTGGCCATGACTGTGATCGTGACCCATGGTATATCCCTCACTTTCTATCTTTTATTTTGAGTAATCTGAGACCATTCAATGTTACAAGCAGTGTCGCTCCCATATCAGCAAAGATGGCAATCCATAATGTAAGCATTCCAGGGATGACAAGCAATAAAGCAAGAAGCTTAATTCCGATAGCGAAGGAAATATTTTGTTTAATGACAGTAAGCGTTCTCCTGCTTAAACGAATGATGTAGGGCAACTTTTTCAAGTCATCATTCATTAATGCAATGTCTGCAGTTTCTAATGCTGTATCTGTTCCTGCCCCGCCCATGGCAATGCCGACGTTTGAAGCGGCAAGTGCTGGAGCATCATTGATTCCATCTCCAATCATGGCGACTTTACCATAGGTGTTCATATATCCCTTAACGAAACTCAGTTTTTCTTCAGGAAGAAGACCGGCTTTTATCTCCTTGACCCCTACCCGATTTCCAATCGAACTTGCCGTTCTTTCATGATCCCCTGTCAGCATCACGGTATGCTCAATCCCCATCTCGTGAAGAAGACGAATCACTTCCTTACTCGTTTCCCTCACTTCATCCGCAACGGCTATAAGTGCTAAAGGGGTATCAGCTGTTCCGAACAGCATGACGGTTTTTCCTTCCTTTTGAAGGTTTTCAATTTCAGTAGGTGTCCCGTCAAAGAGACTCTCGGAACCAAGAAAATATCTTTCACCCTCAATGAGACCACTGATTCCTTTACCCGTATGGGATTGAAACTCAAACACTTCATAACTTCTATAGTCTATGTTCCGTTCTTCCGCTTTTTTAATGAACGCGTGGGCGAGGGGATGTTGTGAATGAAATTCAAGAGCGGACATCCATTTCCATAATTGATCTTCTTCAACATTCCCTAAGGGAATCATATCCGTAACCTCAGGCTCACCTTTTGTAAGAGTGCCTGTTTTATCAAAGGCAATCGCCTTCAAACGGCCTAATTCTTCCAGATATACTCCACCTTTGATAAGTATGCCATTTTTCGCGGCATTTCCAATCGCTGTGACAATGGCCACGGGAGTAGAAATCACCAATGCACACGGGCAGCCGACAACCAGCACGGAAAGCCCCTGATACACCCAAGTGGACCATTCTCCATCCAATAGTAGTGGTGGTATAACTGCTACCAGGAACGCAACGACCATAATGATCGGTGTATAATATTTTGCAAACATATCGATAAATGCCTGGGAAGGGGCTTTTTCTCCCTGAGCTTCCTCGACAAGATGAACGATCTTGGCAAGGGTCGTATCTTCTATCCGTTTTGTAACCAGCACTTTAAGATAGCCTTCTTCATTTAACGTACCGGCAAATACGGCATCGCCATGAACTTTCTCCACCGGAACAGACTCGCCTGTAATGGCTGCCTGATTGACGTATGAAGAACCTTCGATAATATCCCCATCCATGGCTATCTTCTGACCGGGTTTCACAAGCATGATATCACCGATTTCTATATCCTCTGCATCGATCATCATCTCTGTACCTTTTCGAATAATGAGTGCCTGCGGAGGAGCTATATCCATAAGTGAACGAATCGATTCCCTTGCCTTATCCATTGAATAAGCTTCCAGTACTTCACTGATGGCAAAAAGGATGACAACGATCGCTCCCTCACCCCACTCACCTATAAAAGCGGCACCAATTATCGCGATGGTCATCAGCGTTCTCATATCGAACTCAAGCTTCATCAGGTTCTTAATACCCGTTCCAAACAAGCGATACCCACCCGTTACGATTGCTGCGGCAAAGGAAAAAGTAGAAAAGAATTCATTATTTTCCACGCCGGTCAATGGGAATAAATAGGCAACCAGAATAAAAAAGACTGAAAGGAAAAGATGCTTATATTTCCTATAAAAAGGTTCCTTCTCTTCTTGAACCTTCCTCAGTCCGTCTTCTGTTAAGCGAAGCCCTTCGAAGGCCCCTGCTTTTTCTACAGATTCCTTTGTGGTATCTCCATAGACAGTAATCTTGGCAGCACCGAAGTTCACCTTAGCATCTACCACTCCTTCGAGATGCTGGACATTCTTTTCGAACTTGGCTGCACAACCTGCACATGTAAATCCTTCTACCCTGTATGTTTGTTTATGGGCTGGTTTACTAGTCACGTTCCTCCACCTCCAACTGATGGGTCACTGCGATCTCGATCAACTGTTTTACGTGATGATCATCCAGGGAATAATAGACAAGCTTTCCTTTTTTTCTGAATTTAGCCAGCCCCTGCTTTTTCAGTAAACGCAAATGGTGGGACGCGGTTGCTGTGGAAGACCCTACAATATTAGCCACATCACATACACAAAGTTCGTCTTCTATCGTAAGTGCATACGCTATTTTCATTCTCGTTTGATCGGAAAGTGCTTTGAAAATATCTGCGACTTTAGACGTATTTTGTGTTATAATAATCGATTTTAAGCGATTGACCTTTTCATCCTCTACACAAGTTACCTCGCATACATCAGTTTCTTTCATATTGACACCTCTCCTCATTCAAATACCCGTTTGAATATAGTATAAAAGAATGCATAAAAATGTTCAAATATTCTTTTGAGTGTTTTCTATTTCTCTCTAAATTATTCAAAATAAGCGTTGACTGGTTGGGTTTTTTCTCCAAAGAATTAAAAAAAAGCCCCGAAATCAGTAAAGGGTTCCGTTTTCGAGTACAAAAACTTGATTGCACGTAAATCAGCAGTCCAATTCGCAACTGAATTCGACTGCTGATTTTTGTTGATATATCCAGATTTTTAATCAGTGTACAGGAGTATGTACCCGAATTCGCATTCCTTTTAGCAAGGTGACAGAAGTTATTGTCAGCATGCTGATGTGAGTGCGAATGGCTATGCGAGGTATCTTAAAAATGGCATACAGATTTCCGGAAATTTTTGTTATATTGGCAGCGAGACTTATTTAACTAACAGGACATTTTTTTAAATCATTATGTTTTTAGATTTTGGAGGAAATGATGTTTGTTAAAGTAAACCTGCAATGAAGCATACTGCTTAGTTAATCCCATTTTGGGGCAGATTAATAAGCGGAGAAATTCCGTCTAAGGCAGCTGGAGGAGGGTTAAAACGCTTAAATAAGCGGAGAAGTTCCGCTTAACGGCTCAATATGGAACAATATTCAACGGATATTTTTCAATAAGCGGAAAAACTCCGGCTAATATTCGTGAAATAGCTGCAATTTCTGATTTAAGCGGAATTATTCCGCTAATTTTTAAACGCCAGGGAAACGGCTCTCCTTATTCAACATAAGGGTGCTGATCTTTAATAAAGAATGATAAAAAAAGGCTCAAAGCATAATGGCTGAGAGCTTTTTTAGAAAACATATTAATTTTGTTGAAGCTTTTTACGACTGCGCTTCATGGAGAGGTCGAGGGTAATCCAGAATACCACTGATATAATGGCGAAGATGGCGATGGCAAAGTAGATCTCTTCTGTTTTCCATTCTAATCGCGGAATAAAGAGGCCCAATACACCTGATACTATGTAGTAGCCGCCAATCAGCTGAAGGTAAAACCGCCCGGTATGCGACTGTACATTTTCAAGATAGCCTTTTCCTGCTTTTCCGAAGAAAATGGCTATTCCTCTTATAATGATATATACCGAAAAGGCAATGATAAGGGCTACTACAAACTGTTGATTGAAGACGTCTGCCATAATCGTTCTCCTTTCCAATTATCAAACGATAACAAATCCAAAATAATTGTATTGTTCGTTCTTTTTCTCTATGATGAAATCATGAAACGGATGTCCTGATCATTCATTATATTTTAGAATAACCGAATGACCGCCACATTGCAATTGCTATAGTAGCTGATCAAACTAAGCATCAAAAGGCTGATCAGGGTCAAAACCCTTCACCCTTTAAATTTACCCTTTATTCAGGAGGTGACTGAAGCAGAAGAAAGGAATTCCTCTTTCTTTATGACTTCTATCCATTGGACATTTTATTTAATTTATTCCTTGTTGCATTACTCATCGGGCTGACTGCATTCTTCGTGGCTTCTGAATTTGCCATCGTCAAGGTGAGAAGTTCGAGAATTGATCAGTTGGTCGCGGAAGGAAATCAAACAGCCGTTGCGGCGAAAAAGGTCATTTCCCACCTGGACGAGTATCTGTCTGCCTGTCAGCTGGGGATTACCATTACCTCCCTTGGACTTGGGTGGTTAGGGGAACCGACCATTGAAACCCTGCTTCACCCGGTATTTGAAAAAATTGATTTAAATCCATCCATCGCCAGCATCATTTCATTCGCATTGGCTTTTTCTGTCATTACCTTCTTGCATGTGGTTATAGGTGAATTGGCTCCGAAGACATTTGCCATTCAGAAGGCAGAAAAAGTCACCTTGTTATTTGCCAAACCGTTGATCTGGTTTTACAGGATAGCTTATCCATTTATTTGGACCTTGAACAGTTCGGCACGCGTGTTTACCGGGATGTTCGGATTAAAACCGGCTTCAGAGCATGAAATCGCCCATTCCGAAGAAGAACTCAGAATCATTCTTTCCGACAGCTACAAAAGCGGTGAAATTAATTCATCCGAATTCAAGTATGTGAATAAGATATTTGAATTTGACGAGCGGATTGCGAAGGAAATCATGGTCCCCCGTACAAACATTGTGACTCTTTCCGCAGAATCATCCATTGACGAAGTATTATCAGTCATTAAAGAGGAACGGTATACGAGGTACCCTGTCGTGGACGGAGATAAAGATAATATCCTCGGGATCGTGAATGTGAAAGAACTGTTGACGACACTCGTGAATCACAAAAGTGAACATGAAAATATCACTTCTTTCATCAAACCTGTCATCCGTGTGATTGAAACGATTCCCATTCAGGCACTGCTCGTCAAGTTGCAAAAGGAGCGTGCCCCCATGGCTGTTCTCCTTGATGAATATGGCGGGACGGCCGGCCTCGTTACAGTTGAAGACATCATTGAGGAAATTGTCGGCGAAATCAGGGATGAATTTGATATCGACGAGATACCTGAAGTCCAAAAAGTGAAAGATGACCACTATATTTTTGATGCCGTCATGCTTATCGAGGATGTGAATGACCTTCTTGGGATCTCAATTGAAGAAGAAGAAGTCGATACCATCGGGGGCTGGTTCCTAACCCAGAAGTATGAAGTCAAGCCGGAAGATAAGATTGAGGAACAGGGCTATTGCTTTAAGGTCAAGGAAATCGATGGACATCATATTCAATATCTGGAAGTAGCAAAAATGAATAGCACCAAAAATAAAACGAACGGGTCGGATTAACGCCCGTTCGTTTTTTACATAGAAATTGGACAACTCCATCACTCTTTAATAAAAGCACGCGCATAGTCAATGCGGCTGCCTTTTCATTTCCCCCCCTTTCCATCCACTGGTCCATATGGTTAATACAATTTCACATAGAATAAATCCTTTCGTTATTGGAAAAATAACTGCAAACATGTATAAGAGGTGAATTATGACTAGCATCATCATTGGATTAATCCTGCTTATGGTTTTAGCGTATCTCGGCTGGTCGATCATCTGGATCGCTCCTTTAGTTGCAGGTATAGTGGCGCTAATGAGTGGTCTCGATCTGCTCCCGGCCTATACAGAAACCTATATGACCGGATTTGTAAACTTTGCTAAAGAATGGTTCCCTGTCTTCCTCTTCGGGGCCATTTTCGGAAAATTGATGGAGGATGTAGGAGCCGCTCAGTCCGTCGCTTATACAATCACCAATATCATCGGAAAAGACAGGGCCATCCTCGGTGTTCTCATTGCAGCTGCTGTATTGACTTACGGCGGTGTAAGCTTATTCGTAGTGGTATTTGCCATCTATCCATTAGCGATTGCCATGTTCAGAGAAGCAGACATCACTCGCAAACTGCTTCCTCCCACCTTTGTGTTAGGGGCATTTACCTTTACGATGACAGCCATTCCGGGAACACCCCAGATCCAGAACCTGATTCCCATCGATTATTTCAAAACATCCCCAACCGCAGCCCCCATTATTGGGACCGTAGCTGGATTAATCATGGCGGTCGGGGGGTACTTTTACTTAAGATGGCGTCAAAAGCAATTTACAAGTAAGGAGGATCGGTTCACTGAGCCGAAAGGCGGTAATGACGTGAAGGAGATCAAAGAATCTGAACTACCTAACTTCTATCTATCGTTTCTCCCCCTTGTCATTGTCGTCGTGACATTGAATGTATTTAAGTGGAACATTTTGACTTCCCTGCTGGTCGGAATACTTTCGATCCTGATCATTAATTTGAAGCACTTCAAAAAATTCATCCCTGCCATTAATGGAGGTGCAAAAGGATCCGTTATGGCCGTAATCAACACTAGTGCCGCAGTAGGATTCGGAGCAGTCGTTACGGCCGCTCCCGGTTTCAAGACATTAACGAAACTGATACTCGGGATCAAAGGCAATCCGGTCATATCAGAAGCCATTGCAGTACAGACGTTGGCCGCCATTACTGGTTCGGCATCTGGAGGAATGGGTATTGCCCTGGAAGCATTGGGTGATAAATATTATGAGTTATCCCAAACAAGTGGTATAAGTGCCGAGGCATTCCATAGAATTGCTTCCGTCTCTTCCGGAGCATCCATCCTTCCTCATAATGGTGCTCTCCTGACACTATTTGCGGTAACTGGGCTTACTCACAAGGATTCATATTTAGATGTTGCCGTTGTCGGACTCCTGATTCCGACAATTGCTGAAGTCGTCTCAATCATTCTAGCCAACATGGGAATTTATTAATTAGAGGAGGAAAATGAAATGGTCAATGACAAAGTAGTCTTTATTACAGGAGCTGCAAGAGGGATCGGATATGAAATCGGGGAACATTTCGCACAAAATGGCGCAAAGGTTGTCCTTTCAGATATCAACCAGGAAGGACTCGATGAAGCGGTAGATGAACTAAAGAGCCGGGGGTTCGACTGCCTTGGAGTGAAATGTGACGTAACCAGTGAAGAAGAAGTAAAGGCAGGAATCGATAAAACGGTTGAACATTACGGAAGAATCGATGTTCTAATCAACAATGCGGGACTTCAACATGTTGCTCCCATTGAAGATTTCCCTATTGAAAAATTTGAGCTATTAATCAAAATTATGCTGATCGCTCCTTTCATCGCAACAAAATTTGCTTTTCCACATATGAAAAAACAAAAATTCGGGCGCATCATCAATATGGCTTCCATTAACGGGTTAATCGGTTTTGCAGGAAAAGCTGCTTACAACAGTGCCAAACATGGAGTCATCGGGTTGACGAAAGTCTCCGCTCTCGAAGGTGCAGAACATGGGATCACGGTGAACGCCATGTGTCCGGGATACGTGGATACTCCCCTTGTCCGTAACCAGTTGAAGGATATTTCAACTACCCGCGGAGTAGAACTTGAAAAAGTATTGGAGGACGTCATTTACCCACTCGTACCTCAAAAAAGATTACTCTCAGTAGAAGAAATTGCGGATTATACCATCTTCCTTTCCAGTGACAAAGCGAAGGGTGTAACCGGTCAAGCCGTGGTCCTTGATGGAGGGTATACGGCTCAATAAAACATCATAAAGAATCGGATCAGGATCCTGATCCGATTCTTTATTTACTTCAAATTATCAGGAAAGACGCCCAGGTCCACTCCCCACACAACTGGCATGAAAACATAAATCAAGAGAGTGATAAACACAATACTGATAAGATTCAACCATACTCCCGCTTTGACCATGTCCCCCATCTTTATATAACCCGATCCGAATACCACTGCATTCGGCGGTGTGGCAACCGGCAGCATGAATGCACAGGAAGCAGCGAGACCTGCGGCCACCATCAGACTATACGGATGAACATCCAAGGCACCAGCCAGGGCTGCCATAATGGGAAACATCATCGTGGCTGTCGCCGTATTGGACGTGATTTCAGTCAAGAAAATAACAAATGCCGTTACAGCAACAAGGATGATGATAAACGATATTCCGTCAAGTACCGTCAATTGCTTCCCAATCCATTCAGCGAGGCCCGTCTCCTTAAAGCCTTTGGCAATGGCAAGGCCTCCGCCAAATAAAAGCAGGATACCCCAGGGGAGCTTCTTGGCATCTTCCCAATTCATCAGCCTTGACTGCTTTCTTCCAGGAAGCAGGAAAAGGATGAGTGCCCCTGTAATGGCAATGATCGTATCATCCAGGGATGGAATCCATTCATTCAGTAGAAACGAGCGTGTGATCCAGCATAATGCTGTGGCAACAAAGACTGTCAAAACAAGCTTTTCTTCGAAAGAAATCCTTCCAAGAGAGTGATTTTCCTTCTCCACGATCTCCCTGCCTCCAGGAAGCTCCTTTATTTTCAGCGGGAAGGCTACTTTGATGAGATACCACCAAGTAATCATGAGAAGGATGGCCGCTAGAGGGACCCCGAAGAGCATCCACTTCGCAAATGAAAAATCAATTCCATACAGCTGTTTGATCACTGCAGCAAATATCGTATTGGGAGGCGTCCCGATTAGGGTTCCCAATCCTCCGATCGATGCACTATAGGCAATCCCGAGCATGATGACTTTACTGAAATGTCCCGTCCTTTTCGCTCCTTCCTTCTGTAAACTTTCATTCACTTGGTAAACTACGGCAGTTCCGATCGGCAGCATCATCATGGCCGTTGCCGTGTTGGAGATCCACATGGAAAGGAATCCTGTCGCGAGCATAAACCCAAGGACAATCCGTTCTGTACTTGTGCCGATCAATAAGATGATGTTCATGGCGATTCGCTTATGTAAATTCCACTTTTCCATGGCGATAGCAATAATGAATCCACCCATAAACAAAAAGATCGTTCCATCTCCATATGCAGACGTCACCTCTTGGGACTCGAGAGCACCGGTAACCGGGAACAAAATGATTGGCAGAAGAGATGTAGCCGGTATCGGTATTGCCTCCGTAATCCACCATACCGCTATCCAAACTGTTCCAGCAAGGACAGCCACGGCTTCACCCGAAAGCCCTTCCGGAGAAAAAAACATCAGGATGAGTAAGAATAATAGCGGTCCTAAAACAAACCCGATCTTTTGTCTCGGATTCGCAGCGGGCTCAGGTTTTCGTTCCGTTTGCATAGTGCCCTGTACTGGAATGGATGTATGACCCGAGCTGAAGAATTGGAGAGTATCCTTTACATCACGGTTCCATCCCCAAAGCGTTCCCCATACACTTTTCATCATTTGCATATACCATTCCCCCTTGCATGTCATACAAGACCATACCCATTGACGAAAGTGTCATAAACAATAGCGAACCATAATCTGTAAGAATTTTCGAGAAAAGATCACAAATGAAAAAAGCACCATTTCATCATGGAACATTTCATTGTAAAATAATGTTAGATGAATACGGCGGTTTTTATAAAAGGAGAAACGATGAAAATCTACTGGCAAATAAACTATTTTGTAATCGGTTTACTCATTTTCAGCTATGGGATCAGCATGTCCATTAAAGTGAAATACTTAGGTATCCATCCATGGGACGTATTAAATATCGCCATGTTCCAAAAGTTCGGGTTAACCATCGGAACGTGGAATATTATCGTAGGGGCCATGCTCGTTTCAGCCACGTTTATATTAAAAGGAAAATATATTCAAATTGGTACAATCCTAAATGGAATACTTGTCGGGATGCTGGTGGACTTTTTTCTCTTTTACGATCTTCTTCCTCCACAAACAGGTCTCGTTACGGATATCGCTATTTTACTATCAGCCATTTTATTAATGGGGATTGGGGGAGGTCTATATTCTGCTGTTCATCTTGGAACCGGCCCACGGGACGGATTTATGCTCACCATTTCAGATTTAACCGGTCTTTCCATCAGCAGGGTCCGGATCATCTGCGAGTGTTCCGTATTACTGATCGGCCTCTTCCTTTCTGGACCGGTCTTCATTTTTACCTTTATCTATACATTCATTCAAAGCCCTATCTTTCAAAAATCTTTTTTATTTTTCACAGACAGACTTCATACTCGATTTCCTAACCGAAGTAATATTACTATGTAACCTGGAAAAGCGGAGGCGGCTGGCTCTGTGGCGACAAGCATAAGCCAAGTCACCCGGAATGGAGCGTTTTGCTGGTTGGGGGACTTACTTTATAACCAGCCCCAAGCCGCCGGAGACGGATTAAAAAAGGACAGCCTGCCCTGGTGCAGGTTGTCCTCTCCTTTTTTGAATTATGACATCTCACATGCCACCAGTCCGTATCGCTGTTCAGGGTCCAGTTGTTTTATAAATTGAAATAATTGCTGTACTTGTTCATCTTCCATTTCTTTTTTATAATATCCTTCCAACATTGAGAGCATTTCTCCCGGATACATCAGGCAGGTATGACTTCCCCAGTCTGTCTGCCGCCCCTCTAACCGTTTATAATAGATATCATCCAATAGAGAGAAAAAGAGTTCATACCCCTTGGGAAAGAAAGGACTGATCCGTTTCGGGTAATTATGATTCCAGTCTCCCCCTTCATAATGAAACGACCGGTCCGTTAAATCTCCGATAAAGACTTCCACATCCGCCATCCTATCTCCTCCTCATATTTCCTTATTATTATGTATAAACCCGTCCACCTTTTTTAGAACCTTTTAAAAAAAAGAAAGAGCCCCATCAGATTTCCACCTAATGAGGCTCTTTCACTGTTATAGATATTTGCGTTGTACACTTCTGCCATCATACGTAAATAACATATCGCGGTTCTCCACATATGTTTCAATATGGACCGGTCTTCCCCAGAGCTGATGCAGGTATGGTAATACCTTCTCTAAGTATTTTATATCAAGTTCAACATCTTCGAACCAGTGCTTGAGATAGAGCTCACCACTCTTCATATAATCCCCGTCATTCACGGTAATGTAAGGAAAGCCGCCATTCACCCTCATGCCGACGAGCTGATCCCGCACATGAGTCCATTCCTTATCGACAATTTTATAATCCTTCCCCTGTTTTTGGAACAAATACATATCTTCCCTCATCACCAGATCCTTTGTTAGGTAATTTCGCAAGAAGGAAATATCCGATTCGATTTCACGCACCTCGAACATTTTTTCACGACCGGAATTCGGTTTCACCCCACGTTTTTTCATCTCATCTGTAGGGTTATCAAAACGATCTTCAATATCTTCAAAAATTTTGAGCCCCAGATAATATGGATTAATCTGAGTACGGGAAGGCTGTACAACACCGGCATTCAGCTTAGCAAATTCGATTGACTCCCCGCTCGTCAAATCCATTTCCCGTATGATCCTCTGATGCCAATACGAAGCCCATCCCTCGTTCATGATCTTCGTTTCAAGCTGAGGCCAGAAGTACAACATCTCTTCCCGCATCATGGTCAAAATATCCCGCTGCCAATCCGACAGTTCTCTGCTGTATTGTTCAATGAAGAGAAGGATATCTTTCTCCGGCTGCGGCGGAAACTTCTTCTTCACCTTTTTCTTTTCCCTGCTCTTAGGCTTTTCGTCCAGAGACCATAGATCATCATAAGGGGATGCATGGCTCACTTCTTCCTCTTCCCACTCTACATCATCCATTGTCCATGAAAGCTTCGGACGCATCAGGGATGGATCAATATGCTCATCCACGGCAAGAACCGCATCAAGGAAATTCTCGACTTCCTGTTTTCCATGTTCGATCTCATATCTGCGTACCCGTTCAGCAGTCGCCGCCATGCTTTCCACCATATCACGTTTCGTATTCTGGAAACGGACATTATTCTTAAAGAAATCACAATGAGCCAGCACGTGAGCCACAATCAACTTATTTTGAATAAGTGAATTTGAATCCAGCAAAAACGCATAACAAGGATCTGAATTGATCACAAGCTCATAAATCTTACTCAATCCCAAATCATATTGAAGCTTCATCTTATGGAACTGTTTCCCAAAACTCCAATGAGAAAACCGGGTCGGCATTCCATAAGCACCGAATGTATAAATAATTTCAGCAGGACAAATCTCATATCGCATAGGATAAAAATCAAGACCAAACCCGACTGCAATCTCCGTAATCTCACCTATCGCATTCTGTAACTGCTTCTGTTCCTCTAAATTCATTTTCATCCCCCTCTGTATACTCTTATCTAAATGTATGAAGAGAAAGGGGATTTGATGAGAAAGAAAAGCGGAGCCGGGTTGGGCAGGCCCGACAAGCATAAGACGAATCCGCATAAAAGGCGCCCTTTGCCTTTTGTGCGGATTTGACTTATGACCTCGAGGGACTACCCGGCGGAGCTGGACAACAAGAAAAGCGGAGCCGGGTTGGGCAGGTCCGACAAGCATAAAGGAATACATACTAAAAGGACTGTTCCCCCTCCAAGGAACAGCCCTTCCATTATTACGCCTTCAAATCCTTTAGCAAATACCACACAGGAATAAGGGTACCTAGTAACAATAGTGCAGACAAAGTAAAGATCGTGGAAATACTCAACACTTCCAAGAGCAGCCCGACCCCAACCGACGATAAACCGAACAGCAGTGTGGTCAATGCTCCTTGTGCCGCATAAATCTTTCCCAGTTCTTCAGGAGGCGCACTCTCCTGCAAAAATGTCTGTAACACCACATTTTTAATCTGATCAAACAATCCGAACACAAAAGACAGGACAAGTGCCAAGAGGGCCACCTTGTTCCAGGCAAAGATAAAGGTGACCCCTGAAGTGACGATCATACAGAATGGGAGCCACATATGCCGATGCTCCGAGAAGATGCCATGCAGCTTAAATATTGCATAGGAGGCAAGAACCACCCCGATAAAAAAGCTGGAGTTTATGAACCCCCACCACTCATCTCCGCGCTGAAGCAAGAGATCCACATATAAATAAAGAACAGCCGCAATCCAGACGGTCCCTGAAATCGACTCCAATCCGTAAATCCAAAAAACGGGAACCAGACCTTTGCGTCTTTTCACTGCTGACCAGCCTTCCCCAAGCTGTTGCCACCAAACCCTGCGAACTTCCATCGTGGTAGTTGGAATGACTGGCAGCTTCAGCATAAAAAAGGTACTTGCCAAAAACAAGACAATCACCACAATAAAAAGATTCGTTTCACCAAGGAGCGCTAATAGGATTCCTCCCAATGCCCAGCTTGAAAATTGAATCGTCTGATCGACGGTAGAAAGAAACCCATTCGCCCCCATTAACTCTTCCCGCTTCACAAGAAACGGCACGTAGGAATTTCGGGCAGGGAGTGCCCACCCATCCAAAAAAGAAATGATACTGGCACATGCCAGATAGAACCACACATTTCCCATCTGGAGAACCATCAACAATAGAAAGACACACAGGAAAAAGGTCTTTCCCATTTGAGAGTACGAAATCAAACTCCTCATCTGAGTCCGATTCAACAGTAACGGTGCTGCCATACTGCTGATAAACCGAGAAAACGTAATGACTAAAGGAACTGCCGTCATATACACAGCGGATCCTGTCAGAGTGTACACAAAGGAGATCAGCCCTATGATATAGAACACATCCCCCATATTGGCCAGCGCCTGGCCGAACCATAAATTTCTAAATGCATTGGAATGCATATCTCTTCCTCCCTCTATTCAGTTCGTATAGGTAAGAAAAGAATGGCATCACATTGGAAAAAGATCCCCTTTCGGAATAAATACGAATTATGTATGTATATATTTTAGCAAATTGGTGTTTATCTTGCAGGAATAATTTATCGTAACGTCACATCGGTTGGGGGATGCAAATTTCATGACACAAATCCTTATACCCCATTGTGTATTACCATTTGTACTAGTGCCATTATTAGCTGAACTCCTGCCACTTTTGGAAAAACTTGTGACACATTGCGAACATCTATCAGGATTATTCTGGAAAAACCCTTTTTTAACCAGTTTCCCTCAAACAAAAAAGCCCTCTTTTTAAAAGAAGACTTTATCTGCTATACTATTCCTTCACTGAAATATTCAGTACCTTCTCGTTGTCCAGATGATGCACAACGATGACAACGACTTTTTTCTCAGCATCGTTTTCCTGAACAGTAAATTCAAATGCATCTGATACTTTGTTCTCTGACATTTTTTTTCGGCCCTGATACTGATAATCCTTTACAGGCTGGCCTGGATAGTCCTCTTTGATCACCGCTGTCGCAATCCGTCCAAACTTCTTATAGTCGCCCTGTTCGGCATTGACCTGACTTGAAAACAGTAGTAAAAATACAGTTGAAAATATCACGATTGTTTTCTTCATTTTCATCACCTCTGTTAACGTTACATTACATAGGATGAATTAAATGCACATTTTTATTCACCCAATACAAGGAAAACCAGCATTTGCAACAGTACCAACTTTTACAGAGAAATGAATGCGGTTTTCTGGTGCACAATAAGAGTACCCCTTCAGAAGGAGGGAAACCAAGTGAACAAAGTCGATTACGACCGGGCCTTGTATTACACTCACCGATCAGAATGGGATAATCTCTTGATCCTCATGGTGAGAACGAAGGATGACCTTCTTTCGAAAAGAATTGAACATTTCTTACACGCGTATCACTTTTCAAACGATTACACGGTTGTAGAGCGTAATCTCTATACGCTTTTACGATATATTGAACATGCAAATTTCACCTATAGTGTCGAGCAACCACTCCAGGAAACCTTTGCAGAGATGTAACACAAAAGAGAATTCCACCTATGGCTGATCCAATTAGCATGCGCTATTGGATCGGCTTTTATGTGATTTTAAGGTACAATACAAAAAAAACCGGCCCAATGCCAGTTTTTTCAGTTAAGAAGATATTTCGCTTTTGACAAGTGCTGCAGCCTTCGCATAGAGCCTCAATTCTTTCATCAAATCATCCACCATTTCAGCAGGTTCTACCAGGAGTCCGTCCCCCTCATAGTCGAAACAGTGTGGATCAAGGATCAGCTGCTTCGGAATCACATTTGCATATACGCCGCGGCCGACGATGCGAAGATTGTTCAAGCAGTTGATTCCACCTTTTCCTCCACCTGCACAAGCGAGGAGGGCAACTGGCTTGTGAGCGAATTGTTCACTGCTCAAGAAATCCATGGCGTTTTTAAGTGCCCCGCTCATACCGCTGTGATATTCGGGAGAAGCTAAAATGACGGCATCCGCCTTTTTCACCTTTTGTTTGAGTGATTGAACCGCATCAAGTTCCCATTGTTCCTGTTCTCCCGTATACAATGGAAGTGTTCCATCACTTAAATCAATAAGTTCACAGTCGTATTTACGCGCAATGAACCTTGCAGCAATTCCCGTACGACCATGTTTCCTGGGGCTTCCGTTAATAATGACGATACTCATGATATAAAAATCCTTTCTTCTTTTAATTGATTGTCAACTTATGTTTTACGGCATAGAGAGCAGCTTGTGTCCGATCTGAAACCTCCAGCTTGGAAAAGATGTTCGAAATATGGGTTTTTACAGTTTTCTCCGTTATATAGAGGCTTGTAGCGATCTCTTTATTACTCTTCCCCTTGGTAAGCTCAATCAAAACATCCTTTTCCCGTTTGGTCAGCTCATGGATTTTATGGGGAGGTTCCTGTTTCGATATCCTCGTCAGTAGATGATTGGTTGCTTTCGGATGAAGAGAATTTTCTCCTGATAACAGCTTTCTGATGCTGAGTACTAATTCATCGGGTTCAATGTCCTTTAGCTGGTACCCTGCCGCACCCGCTTCTATAGCAGGAATGACGTGATTCTGATCAGAGAAGCTTGTCAGCATGAGTATTTGTATATGGGGATGATTCTTTTTAATTTCCCTGGTCGCCTGGATTCCGTCCATGACGGGCATCATCAGATCCATTAGTATAATGTCTGGTTTTACGTCTGATGCCATTCGAACGGCTTCCGCTCCATCCTTCGCTTCTCCGACAATATCCAGGTCCTTTTGGGTTTTCAAAAAGAACACTAATCCCCTGCGTACGACGTGATGATCGTCTGCTATCAATACTCTAATCATTGTCCGGCACCTCCTAATACGGTATTTGAACTGATATGATGGTCCCTCTTCCAAGCTGACTTTCGATGGATAATGTACCACCGATGCTTTTCACGCGTTCTCTCATGCTTTGGATGCCTACAGAGGGCAGGGATTGCTTCCTGTCATATTGAAATCCGTTTCCTTTATCTTCTATCGTTAGCAGAATGGATTGTGCACCGCTTTTCATGGTGTAGAGGATATTTTTCTCTCCTGAATGCTTTTTACAATTATTCAATGCTTCCTGACTGACACGCCACAAGACTTCTTCTATTTTAGAGCTTAAGGAAATGACTCCTTCCACTTTCGTCTCCAAGGTAAGCCCAAGCATTTCTGCGTATCCTTTGGCCGCTTCCACCACTCCATTTTCCAGGCCATGAGGTCTCAATTGCCAAATGAGGGCCCTCATTTCCGTTAATGCCTCCTGTGCAAGACCTTGAATCGTTTTGAATGTATCCTTTACATCCTCTTCTTCCGTCATTTCAGCCCCTCCCCTGGCAGTTAAAGTGAGGGAAAACAACAATTGATTGACCGAATCATGAAGGTCTCTTGCCAACCGGTTCCTCTCACCGATCAACGCGACTTCCTGTTCCTTCTTCGTCAACAAGATGCGTTTAATCGCTGAACCGATTTGGAAGGCAACCGATTCAAGAAGAGCCAGTTCATCCGTAGAAAAGTGAGTTTTATTCGGTGCTGCTACATTCAATAATCCGAAAGACTCATTCCCCGACTGCAGGGGGACCGTTGCGTGGTATATAATATCATCGGTATCACCCCTGTTCTCTTCAATAGCCTGCTCGATCCGCTGACATTCGATAATATTGGAGGCTTTGGTGAGCTTTCCTTTGCGGAAACGGTTCACACACCAGCACCCCCCTTTATTCATCAGTTCGCATTTTCGATCTGAGAGGGATGCTGGGAGATTTTCATATGAAACAAGCTCATGGCTTCTTTCATTATTAATAAAGAAGATCCACCCGGTTGTGAAGCTTGAACCTCTGATCAGCTTCTTCAATGCACCTGAAAGCATGGAAGAAAGCTCTGTTTCGTTGTTCAACAATTCAGCTATTTCTTTCAAGAGTTCAATATTTGAAAGAGATTCCTGTTTCATTTCCATCTTCCTCTCCGATCCTTCAGTTATTATTATATCGTTTTCACACAAAATCGGTATTACCAGAAAGAATGAATGTTTCTACGACCTTTGACTGAAAACATACGTTCCGTTTCCATCCTGAAAAAAACAAGAGATGCGTCAAAGCATCTCTTGCTTTCAGTACATTGCATTGCTGGTGATTTCAGTACCATATTACGCCTCTCCTACAGATGAACTGATTATCGTTTCCACTTTCTCCATGACGGCTTCTTGCAATGCCTGTAATTTTCGATCACTGTCACGTTGCGTTTCACCAATAACGCTGAAATAAAATTTGATCTTCGGCTCTGTTCCAGATGGTCGTAAACAAATCCAGGATCCGTCCTCAAGGAAATATTTCAATACATTTGAAGAAGGAAGGTGTATGGACGATTCTTCACCAGAAACTAAATCAACTTTCTTGCTTATCTTATAGTCCTCCGAGGAAACAACACGTAAGCCGGCCACTTCTTTCAAAGGTTCTTTCCTGAAGTCTTTCAGTATTCCCTGAATTTGTTCAGCTCCTTCTTTTCCTTTCAGGGTTAAACTCTTCAGCCCTTCCTGGTAGAAGCCGTGTCTTTCAAATAATTCATTTAATACATCGTATAGCGTTTTGCCTTCTTTTTTGTAATATGCTGCTGCTTCAGCCGCCATCAATACTGCTTGTATAGCATCCTTATCACGGGCGAAGTCGCCGATCAAATAACCGTAGCTTTCTTCATAGCCGAATAAGAATGAATATTCACCGGTTTGTTCGTACTTCTTGATTTTTTCACCGATGAATTTAAAGCCTGTCAGCACATCCTCGACTGAAGCTCCATAATGCTCAGCGACTTTACGGCCCAATTCAGATGTGACGATGGTTTTGAATACTCGTCCGTTTTCAGGAATCATATTCTTCTCATGTTTGCGGGCTAGAATATAATCGAGCAGGATAGCTCCTGTCTGGTTTCCGGTAAGAAGGATATAGTCTCCGGTTCCCCCTTTAACAGCAACTCCTAAACGGTCTGCATCGGGATCGGTGGCTATCAGTATATCTGCGTCGATTTCCTTTCCGTCACGGATGGCATATTCAAAGGCCGCTTTGTCTTCAGGGTTCGGAGACTTTACTGTCGTAAATTCAGGATCAGGGACCGCCTGGCTTTTTACAATATGAACATGCTCATATCCTAAAGCTTTCAGACCTTTTTCAGACATTTTCAGTGCTGTGCCATGCAGTGGTGAGAACACAATTTTCAAATCCGTTTCCTTGGCGATCTGCGGCTTTTCAGAAATCGATATCAAATGCTCGAGGTAGGATTGATCGATCTCTTCCCCAATCATCTTAATGAGTCCGGCTGATTTTAATTCTTCTTCCTTTTTCACATGGATCTCTAATTCATTTTCGACGGCATTCACTTTCCCTATCACTTCATCCGCTACATGCGGGGGAAGCTGTGCTCCATCTTCTCCGTAGACCTTATATCCATTATATTCCGGAGGGTTATGGCTTGCCGTTACCACGATGCCCGAGAATGCCTTTAGCTGTCTTAAGGCAAAAGAAAGCTCAGGTGTGGGTTTCAATTCGTCAAAGACATAGGTTTGAATGCCGTGGGTTGCCAGTGTTTTCGCTGACTCCATGGCGAATTCAGGCGATTTATAACGGGAGTCATAAGCGATCACAACACCGCGATTTTTCGCCTCTTGACCTTGTTCTTCTATGTATCGTGCTAATCCTTCAGAGGCCTTTCTGACTGTATAGATGTTCATTCGATTAGTGCCGGGACCGATTTCTCCCCTCATTCCACCCGTACCGAATTCAAGGTTTTTGTAAAATGCGTCTTCTAAGGTTTTTTCGTCGTCTTTCATTGACTCTAAGAGTTCTACGATTTCTTCATCCAGATGTAAATAGCTGCTCCATTTTTCCCATGTTGTTATCCAAGTCAAAACGATCCCCTCCTAATGCTGTATAATAATGAATTCTATCAAATATTGTAGAATTCCTTCTAAAACAATCCGTCACATGTCGACAGGATTCGCTCGTCTTTATTTTAGCATAATTGTTAGAATGTTGGCCGTAGAGAAATAACTTGTCTAATAAAAAAGGAACCGCCTTTGTTTAGGCAGTTCAATCTTCGCATAATTCTTTTATTCTTCAATACCCCACCCTAATTTCCAGGATAGAGAACTTCTTCTTGCCAAAGCTGATAACCATATATGAATACTGACAAAATAACGAACAAACACCATCTTCCCAGGGAGGAAATTCCTATTAACTGATAAACCCCAAGTACATCCTGAAGTATGTAATGAAAAGGATATACTGCGAATATAAAGTCAGCGATCACATTCACCAATAAATATTTCCAGAAATGTCCGAATGTGTATGTGAATATCCAAATAGTAACGACCAAAAATGCGCCTAAAACACCCGATACAAAGGCAGGATTTAGGGCTGGAATGATGGAAACATTTATAACCCAATGCTCAAGATTGTAAGCTATGAGATTATATAACACCATTAAAAATGATGCGAAAATGCCCACAGGCATAAACCGCTTCACATTTTTCCTGTTCAAGAGAAATAAGCTGAGCCAGGGAATAATCAGGATTAACCACAAGATGATTTTTACAGACACTCACTTCACTCCTTCAAATTCATCTCATGATTGTAGCATTTCCAAAACATTCTATTTTACTCCTTTCCACTATTGAAAAGACATTGAAGAACTCACCGGAATTGGTTATCCCGATGAGTTCTTTTAGGCAAGTCATCTATTTTTTATAATTAACCCCATAAACATCATGCCTGCGGTCTTTCAGCTGACGGACTGTACCTGATTGGCGCTGGCGGCGAAGGACTTCAAGGTCGACGTCACCAATCATGACCATTTCGATGTTCGGGTTGGTTTCCCCGACGATTCCGTCACGGGCAAACTCAAAGTCAGACGGAGCAAAGATGCCCGATTGAGCGTACTGAATATCCATATTTTCCGTTTGGGGAAGATTTCCGACCGTACCGGAAATGACCGTATAAATCTGGTTCTCAACAGCGCGTGCCTGTGCACAATACCTTACGCGAAGGTAGCCTTGTCGGTCTTCTGTACAGAATGGGGTGAAGATGATTTTTGCACCCTTGTCTGTAGCAATGCGTGCAAGTTCAGGGAATTCAATGTCATAGCAGATCTGTATCGCGATTTTTCCGCAATCCGTATCGAATACCCTTACAGAATCCCCTGGGCTGATTCCCCACCATTTTCGTTCGTTTGGAGTGATATGGACTTTGTATTGCTTTTCTATCGTTCCATCACGGCGGAACAGGTAAGCAATATTGTAAATTTCATCGTTCTCTTCTTTAACGAAGTGTGAACCTCCAATAATGTTGACATTGTAACGAACCGCTAAATCAGTGAACAATTCAATATAGTCTTCTGTAAAATCAGTCAACCTTCTAACAGCAAGGCTCGGTGACTGAATGTTAAGGAAAGACATCAGTTGTGTTGTAAAGATCTCTGGAAATACGACGAAATCTGATTTCGCATCCGAAGCAACATCCGTGAAGTATTCAACCTGATTCGCAAATTCCTCAAAGGAGTTGATTTTACGCATCATATACTGTACGACGCAGATCCGTACCGGATAACTGGTTTTGAAGTGACGCTTGCTGGATGGGCGGTAGTCGACATTATTCCATTCCATCAGTGTCGCATATTTATGGGACCGTTTGTCATCAGGCAAATAGTTCGGATTGATCCGCATCAGGGTGAAGCCATTCAGGAGCTGGAATGATAATACGGGATCATAAATCTTATGGCGCCCCACTGAATCCACGTACTCTCTTGGGGACATTTCTTCAGAGTGCTTGTAATAATTCGGTATCCTTCCCCCGATGATGATACTCTTTAAATTCCACTGCCTCGCAAGATCTTTCCTTGCCTCGTATAATCGGTGCCCTACTTTCATGCGGCGGTATTCAGGGTGCACCATGACCTCAATTCCATATAGATTGTAACCATCTGGATTGTGATTCGTTATGTACCCATTATCCGTTACATCGTCCCAGGTATGACGGTCGTCATATTCATCGAAGTTAATAATGAGGCTTGAGCAGGAACCAATGATTTCCCCGTCTAATTCAGCCACCAATTGCCCTTCTTGAAAGACTTCCAGGTGACTTTCCAGATGATCCACTTTCCATGGATCCATCCCTGGAAAGCAGACAGACTGCATATTGATAATATCTTTAATGTCCTTATGTTCCATTGGACGGATGATCATTTTCTTCTCGAACTGTGATAAGTCTAGTTTTTCTGCCATCTATGATCGACTCCTTCATAAAATACGTGAATTATATACCCTTATAGTGCACTGTTGAAACGAAGTTCATGACAGTGCATTTCTTTTATTTTAGCAAAGGGGTATGGATGATTGAAGAAATTTGATTTACTTGCTTCGTTCATAAATTTGACTGTAGTCTCTGATTTCCGCTCCAATCAACTTGGTTACCATTGAATTCATAATTGTTAAATCTAAATATGTCTTACAAAAACCCTAAAAATAGAAGCACCCTTATCCTGGGTGCTTCCTTTCCATTACCCTTTGAAATAGTAAGCAGTTGCTTCCCATGGGTTTAGAGTGAACGGTTCTTCTATTTCAATTTCATTAGTGATCAGTACATCGGCCTGCTTGATATCAAATGATGCGACGTTATCAATGACTTGCTTTTCTCCGGATACATTGCAAAGGACCAGGATCTTTTCGTTTTCATATGTTCTCGTATAGGCGTATACGTAAGGATGATCTGCATAGTGGAGCTCGAAGGATCCGTATGGGATAATGTCATGCTGCTTACGAAGAGCGATCAATTTTTGGTAGTGGAAAAAGATGGACCCGGAATCATTCAGTGCACTTTCTGCATTGATTTCTGTGTAGTTCGGATTTATGGAGATCCATGGTTCTCCTTCAGTGAAACCACCCTGACTCCTGCTGTTCCATTGCATAGGGGTCCTGGCGTTGTCTCTCCCCTTAATGTAAATGGACTTCATGATTTCATCCGGATTCATGCCCTGGGCTATTTTTTCACGATACATGTTCAGGGTTTCGATATCCCTGTATTCATCAATGGATGAGAAACGGACATTGGTCATCCCTAGCTCCTCCCCCTGATAAATGTAAGGAGTCCCCTGCATCAAATGAAGGAGGGTTGAAAGCATCTTCGCTGACTTCACACGATATTCCCCATCATCGCCGAGCCTTGACACGATCCTTGGCTGATCATGGTTGTTCCAATACAGGCTGTTCCAGCCCTTACCGTGAAGCTCTGTCTGCCACTTCGTTAAAATCATTTTCAATTTTACAAGGTCGAAGGGAATGACGTCCCATTTGCCTCCAGGACCCGAGTCAACGTCCATATGCTCGAATTGGAACACCATATTCACTTCATCCCGGTCCTCCCCGGTGTAAAGGACGGCTTCTTCGGGAGTCACCCCCGGCATTTCACCAACGGTCATGACGTCATAACGAGAGAGGATCTTTTGATTCATTTCGTTCAAGAACTCATGGATGCGGGGACCATTCATAAAATACTCGTGACCGGAAGCATACCTGCTTCCATCCGGATTAAGTGCATCTGGCAGTCCCGGTACCTTTGAAATGAAGTTGATGACGTCCATACGGAAACCATCGATGCCTTTATCCAGCCAGAATTTCATCATGTCATATATTTCGGCGCGCAGTGTTGGATTCTCCCAGTTCAGGTCCGGCTGCTTTTTCGAGAAGATATGCAGGAAATATTCGTCTGTCGCTTCATCATATTCCCAAGCGGAACCGCTGAAAACGGACTCCCAGTTATTTGGCTCCCCTCCATCTTTTCCTTCACGCCAAATATAATAATCACGATATGGATTGTCCTTGGATTTCCTTGATTCCACGAACCAGCCATGCTCATCGGAAGAGTGATTCACCACTAAATCCATGACAAGCTTCATATCACGCTTATGGATTTCCTGAAGCATCTTTTCCCAATCGGCCATTGTGCCGAATTCATCCAAAACCTTTTTATAATTGCTTATATCATACCCATTATCATCATTAGGTGATTCATATACGGGAGATAACCAGACTACATCGATACCCAGTTTATTTAAATAATCCAATTTAGAAATAATTCCTTGAATATCACCAATACCGTCGCCATTGGAATCCATGAAGCTGCGAGGGTAAATTTGGTAAACGACCGATTCTTTCCACCATTGTTTTGTCATATGTGCTTTCCTCCTGTACGATCCATTGGAATCAAGCAAACCGTTTCTGCAACCGTTTGCATAAATCGTAAAAAAAATTTCATATTTCCTCGAAAAGTTTTCTCATTTTACTTTTATAATCATAACATACTATAATTTGATAGAATATACGAAGAAAGGAATTCTCTATGAATAAAAAAGCAGATTCTCTGTTATTCCTTGCATGGGCTTCCTCCCTTATCGCAACTCTCGGGAGCTTATATTTCTCTGAAATCATGAAATACGAGCCCTGTGAATTATGCTGGTATCAGCGTATTTTAATGTATCCGATGGTCATTCTATTAGGAGTGGCTTATGTACGAAAAGATTTTCAGGCGGCATTATATTCTACCATCCTATCCGGTATCGGGCTTATCGTTTCCATTTATCACTATTCCATCCAAAAAGTTTCGTTCTTATCAGAAAGCGCACCTGCCTGCGGACGAGTCCCTTGCACAGGTGAATACATCAACCTGTTTGGTTTTGTTACGATCCCGTTTTTGGCTATGACCGGTTTCATTATCATTTTCATCACAAGTGTGTTGGTTTTAAAAGCAGTAAAGGAGGACAAATAGATTGAAGAAAATCATCATATTCCTGGTGGCGATCGTCGGATTATTTGCAGCCATCGCCATTGTCACAAGTGTCCAGAACAATCAGGAAGCGGAAGGAAATAAGTTCAAGAAAGCCAAACTGAACCCCGCTACCGTTGAGCTTCTAGACGATCCAAACTACCAGAATGTCATTCTTCCAGAAGAGCTGGAAGAAAAGATAAAGAATAAAGAGGAAGCCACCATATACTTCTACAGTTCGACTTGCATACATTGTAAAAGAACGACCCCTACACTTGCACCTCTTGCCGAAGACATGGGAATCGATATGGAACAGTACAATCTGCTTGAATTCGAACAAGGCTGGGATCAATACGGAATTGAAGCTACTCCAACCCTCGTTCATTATGAAGATGGGAAAGAAGTGGCAAGGATCGTAGGAGAGCATCCTGAGGAAGACTTTAAGAGATTTCTTGAAGAGAACGTGAAATCCGAATAAAAAAAGAGGGGCTGACCTTTCCACGGGTCAGCCCCTTTCAAGTGAGGAGGAATTTCAAGATGAAGATACATTGTATCTTCGAGATTAACTTATTAACAAGTATTTTCCCCACAAAAGAATCTTCTAAACATTATTATCAGAATTTCACCAAAAATCTAACTTCTTTAGTCATGTTCCGTTACACAAGCAGCTGATTATCCGCTCTGGAATAAATACTTAAATTTTGCTTGCAGTCAGATTCCTCACTGAATTGTTCATACGATAAAGGAAAGAACATGCCAAAACTTTGGAGGATTCCTGCATTGTGATAAAACATTTCTTCATATACTTCTTCGCTTGAGCCGCTTTCAACGATTGAAATCAATGTTTGTAAACTTGAAATCACTTGGAATGCTTCCTTTAGGGTTCCAAAATATTCAAAGTTTCTCGTCGTCGTATGTAATACTTGCATATCATCGAATTGTTCGATTTCATCATCTGTGAAATAATCAGGGAAAATAGTACAATACATGTACTGTATAAGCTCTTGAATTTTGTCTTCTTGTTCATGTGTTGATGCTAGTAAAACTTTCACCATCATAACCCACCTTTGTAATGGTTGTAATCTCTCTGTAATAGATATATTAAGGATAACATAGAAGTAGAACCAACAGCGTGGTAATTATACCCATGGATTTGGGTTGAATAGGGGTTGAGGTAGGATTAAATACCCACAACAGTATGAGATTTTTGTCATTTAAAGGAGTTTTTTGATGAAAACAAGGAAAATAGGCGAGCGATTCGACCTAGTCATTCCAGTTAATTGGAAAAATGTAACGATTGAAACAATTCTTAGAAACCACTGGCAGGCTCCTAAGAAAATGGTTCATTCCATGAGGATGGAAGGTGATGTCAAAGTGAACGGAGAGATGATTTCATGGACTGCTCCACTTTCACAAGGGGATATTCTACAGATCCGATTATTCAAGGAAGTCGAATACGATGTTCCCCCAACCTACGGGGAACTGGACGTGTTGTTTGAAGATGAACATATGATTGTCGTCAATAAACCCGCCGGGATAGATACTCATCCGAATACTCCTGATGAAACGGATACCCTGGCCAATCTTGTCGCTTTCCATCATCAGGCCCAAGGGGAAAGCTGTCGTGTCTTGCATATCCATCGATTGGATCGAGATACCTCCGGCGCGATCATCTTCGCCAAGCATGCATTAAGTAAAGCGATACTTGACCGGCTTCTTGCCGAGCGGCAGATCAAACGTACCTATCATGCCCTGGTTCACGGTCGATTGAAACAGAAAAAAGGCACCATTTCCGAACCGATCGGGAGAGATCGTCATCACAACACGAGAAGAAGGGTTTCGCCTTCCGGTCAGGATGCAGTCACTCACTATAAAGTATTGGAAGTCAGGAATCCGTATACACTTATCGAAGTACAGCTTGATACCGGCCGTACGCACCAAATCCGTGTACATATGAGCCACATCGGTCACCCGCTGGTAGGCGACACATTATATGGGGGAAAGCCGGTATTCACGAGGCAGGCACTCCATGCAGCACGAATTTCGTTCCCTCATCCGCTGACGGGTGAAAGGATTGAATGTGAAGCGGACTGCAGTGATGATATAGGGCTGTAATAGATTCCATCAATTAAGCACAAAAAAAGCCTGGTCACTCCATATCACGAGTGATCAGGTCTTTAATATTTATTTCAATCCATTTTTAACAGCTTCAGCGATTTGGATCGTACGACGGGTTTGGTGTTTCACGGCAGGTTCAACGGACTCAACCATATTGCCTTCCTGATCAACCGTTACACTCGTACCGTATGGATTTCCTCCAGTTGCAAAGCTTGATTGGTCTGTGTATCCAGGTGCTGCGATGATGGCACCCCAGTGCATCATTGTTGTGTACAGAGCCAGAACCGTTTGCTCCTGCCCACCGTGTGAGTTACTTGCAGATGATGTGGCGCTCACTACTTTGTTGGCAAGTTTCCCATTGAACCAAAGGCCTCCAGTCGTATCAAGAAACGCTTTGACCTGAGAAGGTACATTTCCGAATCTGGTTGGAACGTTGAATAGATAAGCGTCTGCCCATTCCAGATCATCCAGGGTTGCTACCGGGACCGTATCTTTTGTTTCTTTATAGTGCTTTTCCCATGCCGGATTGGAAGCAATCGCGCCTTCTGGTGCAGTCTCTTCGAAGCGAAGCAATTTCACTTCTGCCCCTGCTTCTTTCGCAGCCTCTTCTGCCCATTTCGCCATCTGATAGTTGGTTCCTGTTGAACTGTAATACATGATTGCCATTTTTACGTTAGACATAATCAAAATCTCTCCTTTTAATATGTTTTTATTTATAGTAATTGGGTAAAACACAGAATCAGGTTGCATGTAAATCCATTAAGAAAATAATAATGCATCTATTGAAAAGCTCCCTGCTCCGACAAGGGCTACCCCTAGTGCCACAACAATGAGCAGCACATTATATTCTGTACCATTTTGCGTTGCCCAATAACCGTTTGCACCGTGAACCTTCACGATGGCCACGATCATTGTGCCGATGATGAGCAGTGCACCTAATGGCGTAAGGAAGCCTGCGGCAAACAATAATCCACCCGCTACTTCGGATATCCCTGCAAGTAACGCCATCGTTCTTCCCGGCTTGATTCCAATCGATTCAAAGAAACCTCCCGTTCCCTGTATCCCATGCCCTCCGAACCACCCAAATAATTTCTGTGTTCCGTGAGCAGCGAATGTTAAACCTACTACCAAACGAATAACCAATAAACCTAACGCAGCCAATGCTGTCATCTTTTTTCCTCCTTCATGTTTTCCCTTCGAGATTTAGCTTCAAACATTTCAAATTCAATTATTCTTATGTCAACTATCTTGAATTTGAGATATATAATTAAAAAAAGAGACAAGTTATCTCGAATATGATTATTTTGATTTCGAGATAATTGTATAATACTCTTCTCCCCTCTGTCAATAACAATTTGCAACATTCACTAAAAAGGGTTGGAGGGATAAAAAAAGAGGTCCGTCCCTCTTCTCTGGAGGGACGGGCCTCTTCGTATCATCGATTAAAAATCGAAGTTATCCGGATCTGGACCAAAGCGTTCATCCATGTTCAGCTGGTTGATTTGATTCATCTCTTCAAGTGATAATTCGAAGTTGAACAGATCGGCGTTCTCTTTAATACGGCTTTCGTGAACAGACTTTGGAATGATAATGACATCATTTTGAAGATGCCAGCGCAGAATGACCTGTGCTGAGGACTTACCATGCTTCTCTGCGATATGGCTTAAGGTAGGTTCATCCAAAACTCTTCCCTGAGCGATCGGAGACCATGCTTCTACTGCGATATTCTGTGATGCACAGAACTCCCTTACCTTTTCCTGATTCAGACGAGGGTGTAATTCGATTTGGTTTAAAACGGGCTTTTCATTGCCGTTTTTCATCAGATCCTCAAGATGGTGCTGATGGAAGTTACTTACACCGATTGATTTGATCAATCCTTCACCGTGCAGCCTCTCCATCGCTTTCCATGTATCATTGTACTTTCCTTCCACCGGCCAGTGAATGAGGTACATGTCCAGGTAATCCATTTCAAGCTTTTTAAGGCTGGTTTCAAATGCCTTCAATGTCGTATCGTAGCCTTGATCACTATTCCACACTTTCGATGTGATGAACAGTTCTTCTCTCGCTACTCCACCTTCCTTCACGCCACGTCCTACGCTTTCCTCATTATCGTAGATCGCCGCGGTATCGATGGAACGGTACCCTGACTCGATCGCAGAGCGCACTGCCTGTACCGTTTCAGACGGATCTTTCATTTGGTAAACTCCTAAACCGACATAAGGAATTTCAATTCCATTATGTAACTTTTTCGTGCTTTGTAAGTTTTTCAACATATTGCATCCCTCCTGATTTATTATTTTACAAACTTCATTGGCATTATGCTAATTTTATGATTGTAAAAGTTTCTTTAACTTATCCACCCCTGTCGGTATCCATTCATGGCATCCTGATGCTTTCGCCCCGCCATTTCACTCCTGTTTTTTAGGTCCTTCCCTTATATTTTCTTTTCTTTATTACAAAAGACCATCCTTTTGGCACCGTTTGTATGACATTTTGTAAAAAACTAGTCATTCGTGTTCATTTTGAAATTTTTGTGAAATCATTTACATTTTCTGTTGTTGCGCTTACAAACGTTGATATAGCTAACACGAAGGACTTTAGACTAAAGAGGTATACTTGTCTATACAAGTATTGACGGTGATATACGTCCTTAGTATAGTAACGTAGCACGTAAAAAAATGATGTGAGGTGTTATCATGGCACAAGCCAAACAGTCTTTAAGAGTTATCTTTATTGTATCGATTGCAATCATGATTACTCTATCCGCTTCAATGACATCCGCTCTGGCTGTCACTCAGCCCGAGGCAGACACTCCTTTAAATAAGGAAAATCTCCAAACCCTGTCTGCACAAAATGTTAAGAAACTCGATAACGGAGTTCAATTCGATCTGGGGGAATATAATGCATTCATTCGTATCTTCTCAAAAGATCTAGTGAAAGTTTCAGTCTTAAAAGATGGACAGAAAGAAGAGTATTCTCAAGCCATCGCCAAAAAAGATTGGAAAACACCAAATTTCAAGACGAAAGATAGGAAAGACGTTTATACGATTGAAACAGAAGAACTTACGATTAAAATCAGCAAATCACCATTCGGTGTTAAGTTCTTAGATAAAGAAGGAAATGTAATCAATGAAGATTACATGAAAAACGGAGCTTCACCCGGTTACGAAGATGGAAAGCCTTACGTGTTCAAGAAAACCGAAAAAGGTGAAAACTTCTACGGTTTCGGTGAACAAGCCGGGTTAAATTTCAACCAGCGCGGTGAAAGTATCGGAATGTGGAACACCGATGCATACGCGTATACGAAAGACACGAAGTATGTTTATACATCCATCCCATTCTTCATGGGTTTAAAAAATGAAAAAGCATATGGAATTATGTTCGATAACTCCTACCGTTCTTACTATGAAATGGCAAGTGAATCGGATGATTACTACTATTTCTACGCAAACGGCGGCCCCCTTACATACTACTTCATGTACGGACCAGACATTTCGAACGTATTGGATGTTTACACAGAATTGACTGGAAAAATGAATATGCCTGCAAAATGGACACTTGGTTTACATCAAAGTAAATGGGAGTACACAGCAGATGAAATCGTCGATGTGGCGAAAACGTATCGCGAAAAAGAAATTCCATTGGACACGATGCACTTTGATATCGATTATATGGATGGTTACCGTGTATTCACATGGAATCAGAAATATAAAGATGCCCTTCAGCAGCTGAAATCAATGAAAGGCCTCCATGCGATTGCCATCAATGACCCTGCTGTGAAGCAAGATGAAAACTATGATATGTATAACGAAGGCGTTAAGAATGACTATTTCGCTAAAAATGCAGACGGATCTATGTTCATCGGTCCTGTCTGGCCTGGGGATTCTGCATTCCCTGACTTTTCAAAAGAAGAAGTCCGCGACTGGTGGGCTTCAAAGCATAGTATTCTATTCGATGCAGGTATCGATGGAATTTGGAACGACATGAATGAACCTGCCGTATTCCTGGATGGACCTGAATTCAATCACACGATGCCACTGGACAGCTATTTCGGCACAGAAGACCACAAAATCCTTCAAACCGAGTATCATAACCTGTATGGGCATGATGAAGCAGAAGCAACATTCAACGCTTGGGAAATGTACAAGCCAAATGAACGCCCATTCGTTCTGACACGTGATATGTTCTCAGGCTCTCAGCGTTATGCTGCATTGTGGACAGGAGATTCAGTCAGTAACTGGGAGCACCTGCAAATGTCCATTCCTATGAATACAAACATCGGACTTTCAGGAGTAGCAAATGTAGGGAACGATATCGGTGGATTCGCCCAGCGTCCTGATGCAGAACTATTCGCACGCTGGATCGAGGTTGGTGCATTCTTACCATTCTCCCGTATCCATTATGATTCAGACGCCAAAGCGACTGTGAAACAAGGGCAGGAACCTTGGTCATTCGGACCTGAAGTAGAAGAAATCAGTAAGAAATATATCGAAATGCGTTACAAGCTTATGCCTTACCTGTACAATGCATTCCAAGATTCAGTTGAATCCGGAAAACCGGTTCAGCAACCGCTTGTCTACCAATTCCAAAAAGATGAAAACACCTATGACATCAACGATCAGTTCATGTTCGGAGATCCCATGATGCTTGCACCGGTAGTGGAGCAAGGAAAAACAAACCGTGACGTTTACCTTCCTGAAGGTGAAACATGGGTAAACTTTTGGACGCAGGAAGAATACAAGGGCGGACAAACGATCAATGTCGATGCCCCACTTGCCCACCTTCCGATTTTCGTGAAGAAAGAATCGATCATTCCGACACGGGAAGTACAGCAATACACAGGTGAAAACGAGCTTACCAACCTGGTTCTGGACACTTATGTAGACGGAGAAGCATCCTACAGCTTTTATGAAGATGATGGCGAATCACTTGACCATAAAGATGGCGAATTTGACATCACAAACTTCAACGTTAAAGAGAAAAAGAATAAAATCGAATTCTCTCAATCTCTGGAAGCTGACAACTATGACTCTGGCCTTGAACAGTACACTCTGAAGCTGAACAACGAAGAAGCTCCTAAAAAAGTTCAAGCCGGCAAGAGCAAATACAAAGCCGTTACAACAATGGATCAAATGACAGAAACAAAACGTTCTTACTTCTATGACAAAGAAACAAAAACGATTTACGTGAACATTCCTGTAGAAGAAAGTAAAAAGGTACAAATAAAATTCTAAGAAATTCATGATTTCACAAGGGGCTGATCTTTACGATTGGTCCCTTGTTTTCAGTTAAAAGAAGGTGAAGAAGATCGTGACCATATATAAAAACAAACAATTCATCCTCCTGTTGGCATGTATATTATGTTCAGGAGTCATTTTATTCGTCAAGGTTCACTCTCCAGCTGTTGAAAAGCCTCTGCACCAAGAAACTGATTCTCTAATCTTGGCATTACAAACCGACAAAGCACGCTATCATCCAGGTGACCAGGTAACTTTAACTCTCAAGACACCTGTCAAAGCCGGCAAACTGAACATTGAGTATTATCATCTGGATGAAAAGATTGGAGAAGACATTCTCCCCATCCGGAAAGATGGGAAACAGTCATGGAGATGGTCTCCCCCACAAAATGACTATCAAGGATATTTGGTGAAAATTGAACTGGAATCAGAGACTCATGTCGCGTCAAAGACGATTGCAGTAGATGTGTCTGGGGATTGGGACAGGTTCCCCCGATACGGATTCCTGTCAACATTTGGTACCGAAAACGAATCGCATATGAAAGGCGTGATTAACCGCCTGAACCGCTATCACATAAATGGGATTCAGTTTTATGATTGGCATTATGAGCATCAGGATCCAATGAAAACGATAGACGGAAATCCCGCCCTGCACTGGGAGGATATTAGTAATCGGCGGATCCATTTTGATACGATCGAGACCTATATTTCCCTATCCCATGAGCGGAATATGACCGCAATGGCTTACAACCTTCTCTATGGATCTTTTGAAAATCGTAATCTGCCAAAAGAATGGCATCTCTTTAAAGATCAAGAACAGCGCGAGAAGGACCGGCATCCCCTTCCGGAAGACTGGAAGAGCAATGTGGAAATCATGAACCCGACCAATCCCTGGTGGCAGGATTACTTGATTGAGAAGCAGCAAGAAGTATATCAATCCCTTCCGTTTGATGGATGGCATATTGATCAACTCGGTGACCGGGGGAAAGTATACAATGAGTGGGGAAATCTCATTTCCCTCAATGAAAGCTTCGAACCCTTCCTGAACAAAATCCAGGAGCGCATCCCAGGCAAACAAATCGTCATGAATGCGGTGAATCAATACGGTCAGGAATCTATCAGCAGATCCCCTGTCCCCTTCCTTTACACAGAGGTGTGGGATCCAAATACCACGTACAATGATATTGTCAGGATATTGGATGAAAATCATCGTCGTGAAGGAAATAAAAATACCGTCCTGGCGGCTTATATGGATTATGAACATGCAAATGAGGAAGGAGTGTTCAATGAAGGGGGTATCCTTCTCGCCAACAGCGTGATTTTTGCTAACGGTGGTGCACACCTGGAATTGGGTGAACACATGTTATCGAAGGAATATTTCCCTCATGACGCATTATCGATGAATGAGTCATTACAGCACAAACTCATTCAGTATTATGATTTTTTAACGGCATATGAGAACATTCTTCGGGATGGTGGTATGAGGAAGTCCGATGTCCAGATAGAATCTTCTGATGGCATTCACATGAGTGAGATAGCCGAACAGGGCTCTCTTTGGTACACAGCCAAAGAAAAAGGAAGCAGGCAGATGGTCCATCTTATCAATCTATTGGATGCCGACTCCATTGACTGGAGGGATACATTTGCGACACAACCGATACCCACAGAACGAAACCGTATCGGAATCACAATGAAAACCGACCGTGAAGTCGAAAAAGTCTGGCTCGCCTCCCCCGACATAGACGGCGGTGCACCGCACACCCTTTCCCATAACGTAAGCGCCGGATCCATTTCCTTCACCCTCCCCTCCATCACTTACTGGGACATGGTCGTGATCGAATACAAATAAAAAAGAAGGTCCGTCCCTCGATTTGGGAGGGACGGACCTATTTTTATATATCCTACTGCCCTATAAATTGATGTCTGCATTTACCAATAAACGCGAGCTTATGAAGGGGACGGGTCATGGATACGTATTGGAGCTTGATGTCGAGTTCGTTTTCCGGGTTGAATGCTTCATCGACCGCTGCGATGAGGACCACATCAAACTCGAGTCCTTTGGAGAGGTAGGACGGGACCACGACGATTTGGTCTTTCGGGATCGATTCCTGTTCTTCCAACAGCTTTACTTTCCCCGGCTGCCGTGCTTGCAGGATTTCGCTGATCGTCACACAATCCTTCATGCTTTTTCCGATGACAGCAAAGGTTTGAAAGCCATCATTCCTTCCTGCCTTCACTTTCTCCTCAATCAGAGAAACCAATTCATCTGCTTCCACATATTCATCAAAGCTTGGGGAATCCCCATGCCTCACCACTGGATTCACTTTCGGAAAATCATAGGGTAAGAGACTGAGCAGCTTATTAGCTTCCTCCATGATTTCAATCGTGGTACGATAGCTTTTCTGAAGCTCGGTATACGTCGCCCTTGGAAAGATGTCCCGATAGACCGGCTCCCATGACTGAAGACCCCGGTACGAGTGAATACCTTGAGCGAGATCCCCCACCAGTGTGAACATGTCGGTTTCCAGTGCCCTCTTCAATGAATAGAGCTGCATATAGCTATAATCCTGTGCTTCATCTATCACGATGTTTTTTGCTTTGTGAAATTTATCGATTCCAAACAAATGGGAGTGCAAGTATAGGAGAATCGCCAAATCTTCCACTTCATACTGCTTTTTCTTTGCGTATTTCAAGGTGTACTCACAGAGACGTTTCGCCTGGGAACGATTCAGCTCTCCCTTCGAGTAGGAGGCAAGCCGTTCCGGATCAGAGAATAGCTCCATGAAGTATTGATGCAGATTCTTCTTTTCGAACTGCCTCATATATCCGTTCACGCTTGTTCGGATCGCTTTCTTGATCTCATTCACACGCTCGCTTTTTTTGTCCAATGCTTTCGACACATATTCCTTCCGATTCCCTGCCTTCGAACGCTCAAAAAGAGCCGTTTCAATCCGCTCATCAAAAAACGTCTCTACCTTATCAATCATTTGCTTTTTATTGGAACGGACGTAGCTTTGCAGGAGTGACTTCAGCTTTTCAATCCGGCGATAGATTGGCATATACGTATATTCTTCTTTGAACAGATGGGTGAATTTCTTCGCTGTATATAGCTTATATTTATCCACATAAAAATCTTTCGATGTATAAAAGCGTTGTTCGATTTCTTCCAGATAATCATCAAGGATCCTCCTGAATGCTTTGGACCCTTTGAAGCCTGAAATCCAGGATGCGGTCTCCATCTCTTCATCATGGGTTTCGATCAGCTTTATGAGCTTGTGGTCTTCAACCAGGGAAAGTTCTTTCTCCAAGCAAGTCATGACATAATCCGTGAATGTGGTCTGCCTTACCCGTTCAACGCCAAGTTCCGGCAGGGCTTCTGATATATAGTCGATGAACAAATTACTGGGTGCGAGGATCATGAGCTGATGTGGATCAAAGTGTTGTTTGTAATTATAAATAAAGTACGATATCCTGTGAAGGGCTATTGTGGTCTTCCCACTTCCAGCCGCTCCCTGGACAATGATGGGCTTGTTCAAATCGGCCCTGATAATCCGGTTCTGTTCCTCCTGGATCGTGGAAATGATCTCAGTCAAACGATTGCTGGAGCTTTTGGCTAAAGAGTCCTGAAGTAGTTCATCCGTTGTGGTTAAGTCAATATCGCGTATTTCTTCCAGTAATCCCTCCTCAATCATATACTGACGCTTGAGTGACAAATCTCCTTCATACGTTTCACCTTCTGCCTCGTATGAAACATCTCCGATCCTCCCCTCGTAATACAGATTTGCGATGGGAGATCTCCAGTCGACGATGATTTGCTCCTGATTTTCACGCTGATAAAGGGAAGTCTTCCCGATATAATGCTTCTCCACCTTACCGGATCCTTCATGCTGAAAATCAATCCGGGCAAAATAAGGCTTTGTTTTAGCTTTCGTAAGAGACTCCAATTCTTCTTTGGACATCTCAAAAAAGCTTGAGTTCGTCAGGATATCGATATAGGCAGCACTTGACTCGCCCCAATCAATATCTCCAAAAGCTTTTTCCATGTTTTCCTTATACTTTTCTTTACTCGTCTGGGATGTACTGATGACAACATCAATGTAGCGCTTCGTAAACTCTAAGCGTTCTGATTCATTTGAAAAATCGGGATGGATAATCGATTCCTTCGTCATACATTTCTCCTTCCAAATGTTTTAGCCGCAATGGAGAAAAAAACGTCCTGCTACTTCCACTGAGGTAACGAGGCTCATGTGGATGAACAAGATAAGATAGACAAATCGAAATCTGTAAAAATTATGTAGGCGTTTGGGAGCAGAGATATATATTATCAGATAATTCAAGGGGATTCAAGTACAATAACTATTGTTCTTATTTAAAAATGAGGTGCTAATTAGTTTAAGACCAGTTCTTGGAAAGATAAGACTCTTGTAAGGAATTGTGTGATATAATTGTAAATAATGGAAAAATGATTAGCGGAGTGTTGATGACCTCTGTAATGACGGATAGAGATAAACATGAAAACCAGAACGTAAATAGACGTTCAAGAATGACAAATTATATTTGCTGGGTGAGAAGTCGATGATAGGAATAAGTATCGCAACCAAGTGGGAATATGAAGCGACATTGGAATATTTCGGCATTATCGATCATGAACGGATCGGTTATCCTTATGGCGAGTATTTCTTAAGAACTATTTATAATGCCGAACTTGTTTTTTATTGTACCGGTGTAAGAAAAGTAAATGGTGTTGGTGGTAATCAGTATATGATTTCTACATTTCATTTAACCAAAGTAATTGTTGCTGGAACCTGTGCAGGCATAGATGATACGTTCAGTATTTTGGATGTCTTTGTTCCCGAAAAAGCCGTTCAATATGATTGCACGGTAAAAGAAGTCGAGCCTCTTATTAAACAATCCTTCATAGTCGATATTAATCTATCTAAATATGGAAATGATTTTTATACTGGAACAATCGGCACCGCTGACAAAGCAGTTGTGATGTGGAAGGACTATTTAGAACTTAAAGAAAATGAAATAACAATAGCCGATACAGAAGCGGGTGCAATTGCTTATATCTGTAAGAAGAATGATATTGAATGTATTATTATTAAAGGCATATCGGATTTTCCAACAGATGAAAGAAACTCTGATACATTAGAATCAAACATGGAACAAATCAATGTTTATTTAGAAAACACACCCAAAGTGATGAACAAAATATTTGACGAATATTTAAAAAGATTTATTTAAATACATAGTACATGGGACAAACTAAATCTATACACTCTAAAGACGAACAATGAGATTACGTGGTACACCGCTTTTGATTTCCGTGCAAGACCTCGCTTTCCTCGGGGCGGAAGGCGAGCCTCCTCACAGCTTTCGCTCCTGCGGGGTCTCACCTATTCCGCTTTTCCCGCAGGAGTCTACGTCTTGCACTAGAATCAAAAGCTAGAACTTGCTTAGTACATGGACCGAGCTTTAGCACTCAAAATCAAAAATCCGAACGAGTTAGATTTACATCAAATCACTCGTTCGGATTTTTCTTATCTGAAACCCTTTTGTCCCAGCCTCTTTTTACTGCTAAATATCATGTTATTCACATGGCTATTTCTGCTGCTGAATTTGGTGGGATAAGGTGTTCCCTCCCTGAACGGAACACCTTTCTAATTAAATGAAGGGTTCTTTCTTTGATCCACCGGAAACACAATTTGAAAGCTCGTCCCCCTACCAACTCGACTCTCAACCGTAATAACGCCCCTCATCGCTTCGATGATCCTGTAAGACACCATCAGTCCAAGGCCCGTTCCTTTTTCTTTCGTTGAGAAATAAGGTTCTCCGAGTCTCGCTTGTTGCAGGGGCGTCATTCCGGTTCCTGTGTCCGTGATGGTAATGCTCACGTCCCCTTTTTGAACCATTGAATGGATCGTAAGGGTGCCCCCTTTAGGCATGGATTCAATTGCGTTTTTAATAATATTGAGAAATGCCTGTTGAAAGTTCCGGGTGCTGCCGACAATCATGGCGTCCTGGATATCTTTGTGTACAAGCACAGATTGTTGATTGCTCAATGGCTCGACCATATCAGCAAGCTTATGCAGCTGTTCAGCAATGGAGACTTCCTCCACTTGTTCCGGATCCGGCCTGGCAAATGTAAGATAATCATTGATGATGTCTTCTGCCCTGTTCAATTCCGAAGTTGCAATGGATAAATACTGCTCTTTTTTTACTATTGGCAGATTTTCCTGTTGGAGAAGCCTTAGGAAGCCCTTGATCACGGTCAAGGGATTTTTCACCTCATGAGAGATGCTGGCAGCGAGCTGTGCCAATACTTCCATCTTTTCTATTTTGACCAGTGCCTGTTTGATTTGAATCTGTTTTAGCAGCGTCTCACATATATATGTCAAGATCAGCATTCCCAAAGAAGGAAGTAGAATGAAATTGATTAAGTAACTTTCATCGATTACAAACACCGTCATTGCCTTTGCAATCAGGGCAGCAACGATGGAATGGAAGGTAAAAAGGATCACTGAGAATATGATTTTTTTGCGACTGGATAGCCGGTCGAATTTGAACCAGTTCATTCCGATAACTGTCGTCAAGAAGATGACCACATAAATCACAAATGCTACGATACTCCAACTATACATCATGGTCCTTGATACAAGTAAGACCCCCAGCAGCGCTAAACCAGTATATGGGCCACCATACAATGTTCCAAGAACAAAGGGGATCATCCTCAGATCATGGACACAATACGGATTATGGTATATGGGTGAAAGCATGCACATGATAATGGCAATGCTAAAAGAAACAAAGGTTGCTACCCTTGTATACCAACCATGTATCATCTTTTTTTCAACAAGGAAAAAAACTAAAAAAATACTTAAAATAATATAAAAGAAATTATTAATAACATCCTGATTAAAAATAATCATCCTTACCCTTTGACCTTTCACAGATATAGTATTCTTTATAAAATTCTATCATACTGCCACTATATTCGTTACACTTATCTTTTTATCCTGTATTTCATAAAAGAACTCCCCTGAAAAGAACAGGAGAGTCATTTCACTTACAGATTCTTCAATTGTTCACCAAGGTACTTCGCCAACTCCAGCATGCCGTATTGCCCATACTTCGCCTCGGCATCTTTATTGTAATTGGTATTGGTGTTCACATCATACGTATAGACCGTTCCTTCTTTGTCTTGAATGAATTCAATCCCTGCTATATCAATTCTATTCTCTACTAAAAAGGATTCATAAGATGATAGGATATCATGTGCGAAATTTTCCCGGATTTCGAATTTAGACTTCTCCCCCTGCTCTCCTCCAGGACAAAATAAATCATCGACTTGGCAGACATCGGCAGGACATAGTTCAAATCCCTTTGATGTGTCCACCTTTACAGCATACATGAATTTCCCTCCGATGAATTCACATCGTGTAATGGAAGCATCGGGAGCTTCAATGTACTCCTGGATGAGCGTCGTCCCATCCAACGGTTCTTCAAACGAATCACTGTATACATAGTTTTTTAATGCATCGACCGAATGAAACAGTTGGACACCCAGTCCTTTTCCAGCGCGATTATGCTTAGTGATGAAAGAAGGCTTATTGAGATTCTCTGCGGCTTCTATTATTTCCTCTTTTCCGACAGCGGCAATCGTCTTGGGCGTCTTAATCCCTGCAGCATTGAGTGACATATACTGATTTACTTTACTCACTTCCAACCGGAGGGCACGGTTTCCGTTCAGTACCTTTTTTCCATGTCTCTCTAACCAAGCAAGAACGCTCTCGGTCAACTCAGGTGCAAAACGATGATTTCGAGTGTGGGAAGATGCACTGATGCGATTATAAAACACACCTTCCGGAGGCTCTTTGGATAAATCGACGAGACCGCGATCCAGGAACCACTCCTCATAAGGCAATTGAAGTTCATCGAGACGATTTGTTAAATGAGTGGTCCAATCACGATTTTCATGAATAATATAAATTTTTCTCACGATCATTACCCCATTTGTTCGTAGGATTTTTAATAAGTCTACAACACAAAGTAATCCTACTATAAAAGTAGGATTTAGGTCAACGATCAGGAATTCACTTTGGCTTACGGTCCTTTCTCTTCATTTGGATTTTCATCCCGCTTTTTGGTAAGAGTTCTCGGGCCATTGACGGCCTCTCTAATTTTGTACTCCGTTGATCGTCCTTAAGGATGTCTCTGATTTCCTGAAGGACTTCGAGGTTGGTCGTCTGTTTCACCTTATACGGATGATCTCCGCCTTTAAGCCTGTTTACCACTTTGATCATTAAAAACACACACATGGATATAAGAAGGAAATCAACCAATGAGCCCAGGAATTTCCCCAATTCTATCACCTCTGCCCCTATACGAAAATGCACCCCTTCAAAATTGATCCCGCCAAATAAGATGCCAATCGCAGGCATCATCATGTCATGAACAAGAGACTCCACAATTTGTCCGAATGCGGATCCAATGATGACGGCTACTGCCAAATCGAACACATTCCCCCTTGCAATGAACTGCTTGAACTCTGCCCACATAATTAAGCTCACCTACCGCTTCATTACTCCTAACATATGGGAAGAAAAAGCGAGATATGAAGACAAGGGGATAATTCTTTATAGAAGATACTTTCCTACGATGACGGCCAACATAATGAAAGCGACGACTCCCATTAAGATGACGAGTTTTTTTTCATCCTTTTCCCCTGACATGTTCTTTGCCTCCTCTCATGATGGGTGACTCTTATACGGTTCCCCTTTCAAATAATTTCGTGTCAAGTATCACCGGCTCAGGATGTTCTTCCTCGAGGAAAAGTTTAAACGCCTCTTCCCCCACTTTTCGTATCGGGACTTCAAAGGATGTGATATTAAGTGCATCTGCAAGGGGATGGTTATCAAAGCTCAGAATGGCAAGATCCTCCGGTATCCTGATGGACTTTTTCCCCGCTTCAGCCACCATGCCTGCGGATACTTGATCGCTCGTTACAATCAGGGCAGTGGGCTTATCCTCTAGACGCTCCCACTTATCCATGACATCCCTTCCATCCTGAAGATCATAGCAGTCGTTGAAGATCCAGTCGGCACAGACTGGATTGATAGCGGCTTCCGAGCTGTCGTAGAAACCCCTGATCCGCTCTTCGCTATTCGTTCCAAACGTACGGTGCAGGCACAGACCGATCCGGGAATGTCCCTTTGAATGGAGATATTCCACTCCACTCCTGATTCCATGATAGTGATGAATGTACACCTTTTTATACCTTGCATCAGATACATTCTCACAGAAAACGACATTGGGGCTGATGAACGGTGCTAAAACATCGAGGGAATTGGAACGTGAGGTCAGGATCAATCCATCGACTTCCTTCATCTGCAGGCGATGAAAGGCCTCAAGTTCTGCTCCCCTATCATAATTCGTCTGGAAGAGTTGAAGGTGATATCCATGTTTTAACGCTTCCCCTGCGATGCCTTGAAGGATCTCTCCGAAGTAAGGAAGATTTAAGTAAGGTAAGATCACTCCTATACTATAGGTTTTCCCCTTTGATAAGTGGACGGCATTTGCATTCTTTATATAATTCAACCTCTCCACAGCCTCTAGGACCTTCCGTCGTTTTTCTTCTTTCACATACGGATGGTCATTCAAGACCCTTGATACCGTCGAAACGGAAACCCCTGCAAGCTTTGCAATACTCCTGATATTTGTCATACCCATTCCCCTTACTAGCTATATGTGAAAAAACATGTAAAAACGCTTGCTCTGAAACGCGTTTCACACTTTACAGTTAGTCATGTAAGGAATCGATTACTGAATCGAGATCCCAAAACATGACAAGGAGGCTATTCTTATGCTCGGTTTTCTATATTTACCCCTTCTTTGTATCATCATCATAGGGGGAAGCTACGCCGCATTAAAGCCGATCCACTTTCATACTCCCAATGATCAAGGAGATCCATTAGAAAATATATACAACAAGAACCTGAATTAACTCAGGATGCCTGCTTAAAAATAAAGCAGGCTTTTATTTCAACCATTTCACCGCCCATACCTGGACCGCATCCATGACAGGTTCCAATGCTTTTCCTTTATTGGTCAAGCTGTATAGGACTTTCACCGGCTTTTCATCAAGCACTTCCCGGCACACGATTCCATTCTCTTCCAATTCCTTCAATCTTTCCGTCAATACCTTTTGACTGATATTTGGTATTCTTTCATTTATATCTTTAAAACGGCACGTTCCATCAAATAATACCTTTATGATCATCCCGATCCACCGCTTACCCAGTAACTCGAAGGCAGCGGCATATTTCGGACATAATTTGGATTCCATTTCATACACACATCCTACATCTTTTTCCCTTGACGCAACAAACATCGTCGGTTATATTGTTCATAATGCTTATTCACTTACAAAAAGTAAGTAACATACAAATATATACCATATTATAACACTTTTTTAAACATCAAGGAGGCATTATCATGGATAATTTCTTTCAAATCGTCGACGAACGCCGCTCAACGAAAGTGTACGACCCTCAGGTGGAGATCCCACGCGAGGAATTAGTCAGCCTGCTCGAAACAGCAGGGAAAGCTCCATCAGCCTGGAACCTTCAACAGTGGAAGTTCCTTGTATTTGATCAAAAAGAAGTTCAGGAACGCTTACTTCCTATAGCTTATCATCAGCAGCAAATACAGGATGCTTCTGCAGTAGTAGCCATTCTGGGTGACCTGGAAGCCAACCAAAACATCGACCCTGTCTTTGATCCAGCCATAGAAAAAGGAGAAATGACGGCTGAGATCAAAGACGTTTTGAAAAAACAAATCGATGGGGCTTACAGCCGGGAAGAATATCCCCGGGATGCTGCATTCAGTAACGCTTCCCTTGCAGCCATGCAGTTCATGCTTGCTGCGAAAGCGAAAGGCTGGGACACTTGCCCGATCGGTGGCTTTAATCCTGAAGCACTCGTTTCGGAATTCAATGTATCTGATCGTTATATCCCGATTATGTTGATTACAATCGGAAAACCTCTTCAAAAAGCACGTAAATCCGATCGTTTAGATATCCGTAACTTAATCGATTGGGCTGAATAAACTCATGGTAAAGCCACATCCTGTCCGGATGTGGCTTTTTCTATATGCTAAAACAATACGCTATGCTCAATCTGCTTCATTTCATAGAAGTACCCTTTTTCCCTCATAAGCTCCTCATAGCTTCCAGATTCCACAATGCTTCCATAATCCATGACGATGATCTGGTCCATCTCTTCTAGCCCGGTCAACTTATGACTAATGAGGATCAATGTGTCATCCTTCGCTACTGTATATAGATGATGAAAGAGTTCTATATCCATTAACGCGTCAACGGAGGATGTCGGCTCATCGAGCATCCAAAGCCGTGACCCATTCAGCAGGGCCCTCGCAATCGCTAATCGCTGCCTTTCTCCACCAGAGAGATTTTCTCCTTTTTCTAATACCTCATCCTCTAATGAAAAGTGATTCAGCTGCACGATGCGTAATACCGATTCCAATTCGCCGTCTGTCAGATCGTCACTGACCAGCATAAGATTATCTTTCACGGTTCCGTAGAAGAAATGGTTTTCTTGCAGAACCACATTAGCATGTTCCCACAACGACTCTTGATCAGTATCTTTCAAGGAAACATCATTCACGTAAATGGCACCCAGATCCGGTGAGTAAAAGTTTAATAACAATTGAAGTAATGTTGACTTCCCTGATCCTGAAGGCCCTACAATCGCTGTTTTCGAGCCTGCCGGCAGGTCGAGGCTCACTCCATCCAATGTCTTTCTTTCCTCTCCATGAAAGGTAAAGCTCACATCCTTCAAGCTGAAAGAAGGAGGTTCCCCCTCTAGGCGTATGCCGGATGAAGGTCCGTCCCTCTTAATTTCACCCCCATTATGAATGGCAGACAGCCGATCTGCAGCTCGGCGCGAATCTTCATAATGCGTAGGAAGGACCGCCATAGGTGTCGCATTTTCAAATACAGTCAAGGAAATCATGACGAGCATCGCGAGGAAGATCCCATCCAGTTGATCCGCTGCCACGGAATAAGCCCCTATTGCCAGAACCGTCCATGAGATGAACAGGGAAATCAGGGTGTTGATTGAATGGCTAAAAAGTGAAAAAATGCTCTCCCGTTCTTGCTCGTTCACATAAGTGGAAGCGACCCGGGCGAGATTACTCTCTTTTCCCTCCAATCTCTGATATATTTTCAAATCCCTGAAACCGTAGAGGAATTCCGTCACCTCTGTGGATAAATCCCCCCGCCTTTCACGGACGTTACTTTTAATACTTCTCTGTTTCCATGCGAAAAAGGATGGTACAATCAGCCCTGTCAATAATAGACCCCCGAGAAGGATCATAGCAACGAACACCGAATAATACATTGTAAACAATATGGTACTTAAGAACACCATCACCAGTATGATGGGTGGGTAAAAAACGCGAAGAAAGAAATTCTGCAGGCTTTCTACATCCCCTACGATACGTGAAAGTAAATCTCCGCTTCGATATCTGGAGAATATTTCAGGTGTAAGCGGCTCTATTTTTTCATAGATGGATACCCTCAAGTTCTCAAGAATCGTAAACGTAGCCCGGTGGGAGAAATAGCGTTCCCCATACCGGGTCAATGCCTTTGTAAAACCGAACAATTTCAAAAGAGCGATCATTACGGTCAAGGCATAAAGAGGGACCTCCAAAGCCGCTTTAGAGATTAGATAACCACTGGAAGCAAACAGGCCGACCGAGGTAAGTCCAGCCAGAAAACCCAATAGTACGGAATACACAATATCCTTTTTTTCCTTCATCATCAACTTTACGATAAACCCTAATTCCTTCATCTACACTCTCACCCCTTGCTGTACCGTCACCATATCACGATAGTGAGGGACGGACCTCATGAGTTCTGCATGATTCCCGAACCCCTCTGGTTTTCCTTTATCCAACAACAATATATGTTCCGCTTTCCGTATCGTATGAAGCCGGTGCGCTACCGTAATGACCGTTGAACCCTTGGACAATTCCTCCAACGAGGACTGTAGAATTTGCTCAGTCCGCAAATCCAGTCCGGTTGTCGGTTCATCAAACAAGATGAGGGACGGACCTTTGAGAAATGCCCTTGCAATGGCAATGCGCTGTTTTTCCCCACCGGAAAGACCTCTGCCGGCTTCACCGATGGGTGTTTCATATCCCTTCTCAAGTCCTGCTATCATTTCAGAAATCCCTGCCTTTTCAGCCGCGGATTCAATCTCTTCACGTGTAACCCCATCTCTTCCGCCGATGGCAATATTCTCAGCTATCGTCCCTGAGAATATATATGGGTTCTGAGAAATGTAACTGAATTGATCAAACCAGTCTTTTTCTCTATATTCACTTCTCCGGCGTCCATTTACGAGAAGATCTCCTTCAGATGGCTCAAGAAGACCCGTGATCAGATGAAGGAGAGTTGTCTTTCCCGCACCACTTTGACCCACTACAGCCACATGGCTCCCTGAAGGAAAGACCGCCATAATCCCATCCAGGGCATATCCTTTTTCGTCATAGGAGAATCCAAGATTACGCAATTCGATTGATGGGGGCTTCCCATTTGGTACGATTCCCTCCTCTCCCCATCTGACCGGTTGATCCTTTTCTTTCAACTCTTCCAAGACCTTCTTCGCTGCACCCATGCTTCCACGTCCGGTATGAAAGGCGTTACCGAGCTCTTTTAATGAAAGATAGAATTCAGGTGCCAGGACAAGAACAAAGAAAGCCGTGAAAAAGGAGATGCTTTCAAATACCACTAATCTAAGACCCACCTCCAGGGCAATCAGGCCGATACTTAACATGGAAATGAATTCAAGCATCAACGATGATAAGAAAGCCGTCTTCAGTACGGCCATGGTGGCTTCCCTAAAGTCCAGACTGCTCGATCGGATCACCTCTTTCTGCTGAGTACCCCTCCCCAATAGCTTCAAAGTAACCAACCCTTGAAGGATATCGAGGAACTTCCCCGAAAAAGCCGTCAACTTGTCCATCTGCTCCTCAGATTTCTTCTTAGTCATGACGCCGATGATCGCCATGAACAATGGAATGAATGGAGCCGTTACCACCATGATCAAACCTGTGTAAACATGCTCCGTGAAAATCGTGATCAGAAGAATCAATGGAACAATCGTCGTTTGGATTCTTTGAGGTATATACTGACTGTAATATCCGTCCAACCCATCGACGGCATCCATCATCGTACTGACCTTTTGACCTGATTGGCCCTGAATCGATGCTTGAAGAGGATTTTTAGACCATTTCATTAAGAGCCTGTTCCTTAAATCCCTCCTGACCTTTGAGGACATCCTGATTCCTGTCCGTCCATTGATATAGGAAAGGATAGCTCTTCCCGTTAGAATAAGAAACAAAGCCCCAAGCATCGGTAAGGTTGCTTGAAACTCAAGCTCCTCTATAAACATTTTATTGACAATGCTAACGATCAAATAAGCCTGCCCGACTACGACTCCCCCCATCAATAGGGATGTCGCATAAAGTGACATCATGGATGATCTTTGCAGTTTAGCCAATTGATTAAGCTCTTTCATCGTTGCTCTCAACTCCAAAAGTTAAAAGTTAGTGAAACACTTCACAAATTAATATCTCCATTATAATAAACTTGCTCCCATCATGCATCATGCAGGATTGACCTTTTTGTGACAATTCCAGGGAAGTTACCGTTAAGTATGGAAAAAGGGTGAATATTTTGTAACCTTCACAATTTTATCAGTGTCATAATGACTTCATCCGAATGACAATAATTGTAGAAATCTACTAGCCGTCCCTCAAAAAAAAAGAGGCAAATCGCTAATCCGAATCACCTCCCACTTTTATTCGGTTCCATTATATTTTCAATAAATCCCTCGTCACGCGCTGAATGATCTCCGGGAGAACTGAGAACGTATATGGTTTATACACTCTCTCTGTCCATTGATGACCATCTTTCCCGTATACTCCTATGTTGATGGAGGGGATATTCAGCTTTCTGATCATGTCGATGGGTACCGGATACAGCTGGTCGATCAAAGGCAGATTCTTCTTGAACACTTCGATATCCTCATCTTCTTCATGAAGAGAAAGGAAGCTGCCATCTGCAAGATAAGGAAAGAATCGCTTAATAACAAATTCTTCTCCGGTTTCATTTGATATTTCATTCAAGCATGTTCCCAGTACCTCTCTCACCTTTTTACCGTATTCATTTTCTTCATTGACGAAGTTATGGGGTAAAAAGGGAGGGGCGAAGAAAAGGATGACTCTTGGAGTCCGGTCGGGATCTAAGTGCTGAAGGGCTTCCACCATGGCATAAGCGATCGTGCGACGGTCTTCCCCGTTCATATCATGAAAGATTTTTTTCAAAACAGGGTCCGGATCGATTCCTCTTTCTTTCAACCAGAACAAATACTCCCTCAAGGTCAGGACTTCAACTTCCCACGAAAATTCCCTTTCAGGAAAACCGTGATATTTCCGATACTGTTCAAATTTCTTTTGGCTCCGCTCTTCCATTTCACTTACTACTTTTAAAGCTACCTTCTTCATATCATAGAGCACTTCTCTCGCGGTTCTTTCATATACAAAGTAGTTGAAGTAAAGGGACGCACTGAGAGGCGTCTGAACATTATACGTATGCTTATCATCTTTGAAATAAAGGCATGATGGAGGAAGGGTGAACTCTCCCGGGATGTCCTCCAAATAATCAAGATTTTGGTTGATTTCAAGATTGATTTTCGATGCGATCACGGTCGGATCTATTGATGTCAGCACATCACCAACATGCGCTTCCCTTCCATATATATAAAAACTGGGCAGAAGCTTACCCGCAGCTCCCGTGTAAATATATCGTTTGCAATCTCCGTCATAAATAGGCGAGATGAAATCCGTATTGATGGCAGCCAAGTAGTCGAAACCTTCTTCTTTCAATCGATAAAGGTCCCTTAAAGCCGCAATCATTCCGGCATGTTCACTCTCTTCGTCTCCATTGAACAGAAAGAGCAGATTGCCTTCCGGCGCTTTTTCACCAGTGTGAAACAATAGGTTGGCTAAGTGGACGGCGATCCCGCTTTGCATATCCAAAGCGCCTCTTCCAAACAGCCAATTTCCCGAGAGTGCATCTTCCTTCACTTTTTCCTCTCCTTCATAATCCATAAAGAACTTCTGAAGAAAGTCGGGATCATGGGCCATATCCTGAAGTGCACCATAATCATCAGTACCCACCGTATCGTAGTGAGCATGGAATAATACCGTTTTAGAAGAATTTCCTTTCACAAGGGCAAATACATTTTGCCTTCCGATTGAATCATTCGGGACCTCCTGGAGCCAGACTTGCTCAGGATGTTCCTGGAAATAAGGAAATGAAGAAATTAACTCATATATAAACCGGGCTTTTTCACTTTCCCCTGTCGTTCCATTATAACTTCTGATAGCGACCAGGGATCGTGTGATGAGTTCAATCTGTTCAGAAATAGGCTTGTTTTTCAGTTGAGCATACATGTTAGCACCGCCCCTTTCTTTGAGAAATATAAGCTATTGGGTAGTAAATCAATCAGTGCAAGGGCATTATAGAAACTGATTCCTCTATAATTGATAACATCTTATCGAAAATGAATGTGGTTTGGAAGGGGTTTCAAGATTTTTTCTTAAAATTTTTTCGGCCTTTTCTATTGAAATCCATTCTATTACCGAATATTATAGAAGTTGCGTGTTTTTAATGTTCGTTTTTATTGGAGGTTTTACGATGTTTAAATTAAAGGAACACGGCACGAACCCAAAAACGGAAATACTGGCAGGAATCACTACATTCCTGACGATGGTGTACATTGTGATTGTCAATCCCATTATTTTATCCGATGCGGGCGTCCCGTTTGATCAAGTATTCTTAGCCACCATCATTTCTGCTGTTGCCGGAACGCTATGGATGGCACTGTTCGCCAATTACCCAATCGCCATCGCGCCTGGTATGGGATTGAATGCTTATTTCACTTACTCGGTAGTTGGTGCACATGATGATATATCGTATATCGTTGCTTTCTCTGCGGTATTTGTGGCCGGTATCGTCTTCATTCTTCTTTCTTTAACACCTTTGCGAAAAAAATTGATTGAAGCCATTCCTCAAAATCTGAAGCACGGAATTACGGCAGGAATCGGTCTGTTCATTGCTTTCATCGGTCTGCGTCTAACAGGATTGATACAGGCGCATCCGACGAATTTAGTGCAACTGGGTGATCTGCATTCCCATTCAGCACTACTTGCCCTGACCGGATTGGCAGTGACCCTGGTCCTCATGGTCCTGAATGTCCATGGTGCCCTGTTTATCGGAATGATCGTCACTGGAGTGATTGCATACTTCACAGGGGACCTCTCCTTTAAAGAAGGCTTTGTGGCTATCCCCCATCTACCTGAAGGACTGATCGTAGCAAATCCAGTTTCTGCCTTTGCTGATGTCTTTCAATATGGGTTATATGCAGTAGTCTTCTCTTTCTTACTTGTCACAATCTTTGACACAACGGGAACGATGGTGGGAGTCGCCCAGCAGGCCGGCCTCATGAAGGGGAATACACTTCCAAGAGCCCGCCAGGCACTTCTTGCAGATTCCATCGCAACTACAATTGGGGCGATGTTCGGTACAAGCCCGACATCCGCATACATTGAATCTTCAGCTGGTGTTTCTGCAGGGGGTAGAACGGGATTAACGACCTTGACGGTTTCGATTCTGTTTATCGTTTCAGCCTTCTTTGGACCACTCGTCAGTGCGGTTTCGGGAATCTCGGCCATTACGGCTCCAGCACTCATCATTGTCGGCAGTTTGATGATGGGAAGCATTGCCCAAATTAATTGGGACGAATTGGATGAAGCATTCCCTGCATTCCTGATCATCCTGAGTATGCCTTTAACATCCAGCATCGCGACAGGAATTGCTCTTGGATTCATTTCTTATCCATTGCTTAAAGTAGTGAAGGGACAATGGAGACAAGTACATCCGCTTGTTTATATCTTTGCAGTCCTTTTCTTCTACCAGCTGGCATTCCTTCCTCATTGAGTTGATACTGATACTTGAAAGACCGTTCACAGTGAACGGTCTTTTTTTACACAGGCTGTGCCCATATTCTCGATACATCTCTAAGGTATTCATCTTCAAAGGTTAGGCAGAATATGTCCGGCATCTCAAGACCCTTCCAGAACTCAATATCATACGATTTATCAAAGTAATTCATGATCAGAACCATTATATTGCCATGGGTGCCAATGACTACGTTTTTCCCATTATATTCTTCCACTATATTCATTATCCCTTGTACGCCCCTATTTTGAGCAGTAAGGTTTGACTCTCCCCCCTCCAATGAAAACTCTGGATCCGCCCATACCATTGATATGGCTTCCTCAAAGTTTTCAACAGGAAAATCGGTTAATGTACGTTCTCTCATCTCATCAACCACCCTGATCTTTTGACCGATGTAAAGTGCTATCCCTTCAACCGTCTCCATCGCTCTCTTGTAAGGACTGGAACACACCACGTCGATTTCTTCCCCCATTAATTGTTCCGTAACATAGGACGCATCCCGTTTTCCTCTTTCAGACAAGGGCCTCGTCAACTCTTCCGGCGTATAAATCGAGTGTGCATGCCGGACCAGATACAGTTTAGTCATGGCCATATTCATTCACTCCTTTATCTTTCTCCATGATAAAAAGCTGTCCATGGGAACAGCTCCTTACTTCCACACCTTATCCAAACGCTCGGAATAAAATAGAATCGCCTTCTTATAAGGAGCGATACCGGAATCCTCTGACGTTTCACCAATGCATGTCAAGAGGAGTTCCATGGCCCGGCTGTGCTCATTCAAATTGTACAGGACCATGGAATAAAACACCTTCAGAGCTTGATTATCGGGAAATCTTTCGACTCCTTCCCCCAATATCCTCTTGCTTTCCTCATAGTTTCCTAGTGTCCTATATGTACTTCCTAATCCAAGATATGCTCCTTGTAAATGACCATCATCAAGACCCAGCCTGAGCGCTTCTTCATAATAAGGTACAGCTTCTTCTTCAGAACTCATTGCGTCATGGCTCCACGCACATTGATAATGCAGATACCCAGATCCAGGTTCCTGTTTGATCAGTTCCTTCCATTTAACTATGGAAGCTTCGTGTTTACCAGTCTCTCTTAAGAGGATGGCTTCTTCTATTAATGTTTTCATCTCATACTCTCCCAGTTTACTCGGGAATGAACTCCATCAACCAGGCATCATGGTATTTCCCTTCATGAAGCTCATGCTCCCGTAAAATTCTTGCCTTACTGTATCCACATTTCTCATAACAGCGAATAGCTCTCGTGTTCCACGTCATCGGATCCATCACCAGGCGGTGGACCCCCTCCTTCTGAAGCAAATACTCCACCACTGTACGTATAAGCTGAGTTCCGACTCCCTTGTTCCAATACTCCGGTTCACCAATGAATTGATCTGTACCGTAAATCACTTCATCGAGATTTGTATATCCGTAGCGGATCATCGTCTCATGATCAAGCTGATAATACTGAAGATAACCGACTTCAATCCCTTCATACTCAACAAGACAGCTCACGACACCCCTTTCTGAAAAGAATTTCTCCTCCACCAACTGTACAGTGAAAGAACGGTCCCTGCCTTCATAAAATTCCAACACCTGCGGATTCGATAACCACCTCGAAAGCGTGTACTTATCCTTATCTTCCAACGGCCGTACATGAAAAGCCCCACTTATCACATTCATACACACACCTCCATTCACACACCTATCCCCTATACATTCATCACCAACAAGAAAAAACCCTTCTTTTTGAGAGGGACGGACCTTGATTCCTAGGACCAGGTCCTAGGAATCAAGGTCCGTCCCTCTCCATATGTCATATTTGTGAATTATTTCACATCAATGTGTGATAAGATCCATTTAGGAATAGAATATTTATGAGGATCATGTTATGATCAAATTGTGAAGTATTTCACAATATAAATGCTACTATAGCTTTAGGTTCATCTTTTATCCGGCAGGTGAATTCTTTCCGGATAAGACAAAATAATTAATGGATAGGTGATGACGTATGACAATTAAATGCACTAATAAAGTGGCTTTAATCGGTACAGGTTTTGTTGGCTCAAGCTATGCCTTCTCTCTTCTTAACCAGGGAATTGCCCACGAGCTCGTCATGATCGATTTGAATAAAGAGAAGGCCGACGGGGATGCACGGGATTTAAATCACGGTCTTGCTTTTGCTTCTCCTATGAAGATTTCAGCCGGGGATTACAGTGATTGCAAAGATGCTGATTTGGTCGTCATCACTGCCGGGGCAAACCAGCAGCCCGGTGAAACCCGTCTGGACCTTGTAGAAAAGAATATAAAGATCTTTAAAAACATTGTAGACTCTGTCATGAATAGTGGTTTCGACGGGATTTTCCTGGTGGCGACTAACCCTGTAGACATCTTGACGTACGCCACATGGAAGTTTTCCGGGTTGCCGAAAGAAAGGGTGATCGGATCCGGGACAATCCTTGATACCGCGAGACTCCGCTACTTAGTGGGAGAGCACTTTGATATTGACACACGAAACATCCATGCCTATATCATGGGAGAACACGGTGACACGGAATTCCCCGTATGGAGTCATACAACCGTAGGCGCAAGCCAGTTAAGTGAATTGATTGATATGAATCAGGAGACTGTCCAACAAGAACTCGATGACATCTTTGTGAATGTCAGGGACGCGGCCTACCATATCATTGAACGAAAAGGGGCTACCTATTATGGCATCGCCATGGGGCTTGCCCGGATCACTAAAGCGATCTTTAATAATGAAAACAGCATCCTTACCGTATCAGCACTACTCGAAGGAGAGTACGATCATGAGGATATTTTCATAGGTGTTCCTGCGATCATTAATCGGGAGGGGATCCGTAAAGTCGTCGAACTTCCCTTGAACGAAAAAGAAAAAGCTCAATTCACCCATTCAGCAGAAACGTTAAAGAACGTTATGAAAAAAGCGGTCGACTCCTGATCCACACCCTGCCTATATGAATCAGACACGCACGCCCATACCTCCTCCTCATAATATAAAGAGAATTCTTTATGAGGAGGTTCTTCTATGTACGATCACAGACAATTATTCCCCGGTTTTCCTGGTGGAGGACAGGGATCCGGTGGAGGTGGTTTCCCTGGCATCCCCGGCTTTCCTGGCGGAGGACAGGGTGTGCCAAGCTCACCACCCCCTTCTGGCGGACAAGGCGGACAAAACCAACCACCACCCGGCCCGCCACCGAACTTCCAACCGCAAAAGACTTCACTTCAAGGGACGCAGGGTGGACCGAGTACCTTCGCAGTCGATGCAGGTGCCATTAGAAGATGTTTATTCCGATACACGTATATATGGCTGAGAAGAGATTCCTTCTGGTTCTATCCCGTCTTTGTAGGACGCCGCTCCATTGCTGGATGGAGATGGATCGGATTTACCTGGGTTTACTTCGGCATCGATTTGGATAAAATTGAATCCTTTACGTGTGTGTAGGTTCCGAGATGCATTCCTGCCCATACTATAGAACCTATCCATCGAATGGCATCATAACCGTAAGCGGGGAACATACACTATATGTGGATCCTGACCAAGCCGTCGTATCAATAGGTATTGTAACCAATGATAAAGCGCTTGAGGTTGCGCAAAATGAGAATCAGCAACTATCCAGCCATGTCGTTCAATCCCTATTAAACAACGGTGTACTGCAACAGGATATCCAGACCTCCAGCTATCAAGTATTTCCACAATACCAATTTGAGGATGGGAAACAGACGTTCACCGGTTATGAGGTCCGACAGGTATTCAAGGTCACTGTTAAATCGATCGAAAAAGTCGGGACGGTCATTGATGATGCTATCAAGAGCGGAGCCAATCGTGTAGAGAACATTCAATTCGTCCAGTCGAATCCCTTAGAATCCTACCAGCAGGCTCTCGCTTTAGCCTATCAAGAGGCATATCAAAAGGCACTCACATTATCAGGCCAATCAAATCAGCAGCTTTATCCACAACCAAAATCCATTACGGAACAATCCCGTCCCGCTACCGTACCCTTTATGAACGCCGCCTACCTAAAAGCAGCCGACGAAAGTACAGCCATCCAACCCGGCCAGATAGCCGTCACAGCCATCATCACGGTAGAATACAGAACCCATTAAAAAAACTGCCAAAGTAGAATTGCTACTGAGGCAGTTTTTTTGAGGGACGGACCTCTAGAATAAGTGTGGAGGACTCTCAAAGACTTCTAAAAGAATATTTTTTCTCATTACGTTTCATTAGCGCGCCAATTCATGGACTTTTAAGGGAGTACGGACCTTTATAGCACTTATGATTCTTGGAGAATGCCATTTTCATGATATTCATCTTGTATAGTCCTATCATTCATTCTTAAAGAAAGATATGTTCAGAACGATTTGCGTCATTTTGGCTGATGATTGCGTCATTTTTTTTATAATTGCGTCCTTATAATATTTATTGCGTCATTTCTTGTGTTAATTGCGTCATTTTCCTAGTCAACGCCTCTTTTTTCACTAAATACCACTTCACTCCCAACCTAATATCCTCCGTCCTATCGCACTCTCTTCAATCCCCCACCACATAACCTGCCACTTTTTCTGCAGAAGCTGCGACTTCTTCATCACTCAACACCCTGACGCCATGCTCCACAAAAGCAGGCAAGAATCTCATCCCCGTCAGATTAGACGTTGCCTGTAATGGTTTCAGAAGTTCACTCATGGAATAATGATTATAGCCACCTGATTGGTAAGCACCAGAAGGACCTCCAGTTGATGTCACCACCAGAAATTCCTTCCCGTGCAGCTTAGTCCCGGCAGAACCGTATGCCCAACCGAATTCAAGCACTTTATCCTGCCACTCTTTTAAAATCGCCGGTGTGCTGTACCAGAAAAAAGGAAATTGGAATACGATGCGGTCATGATCCAACAATAGAGTTTGTTCTCTCTCTACATCGATTTTCATGTCCGGATATTTTTTATATAAATGACGGACTGTCACGTTTTCTTCCTTTTCAAGCCGATCTGCCCAAGCTCTATTCATTCTGGATTGTTCAATGTTTGGGTGTCCAACCAACACTAATATTTTCATTTTGTCTCACTCCTTATTTGTATATGCAAATAATAACACATGTTCATTTGCATATACAAATATCAAGTTAAAAATTTTTTGTTTTTTTACCAATATGAAATTAAATGCTCCTCAGTACGGCCTTATTCCCCCAACGATTTCGATTTTCGTCCACATGCTTCCATGGCCGATAATACAGCTCCTTTGAATCGATTTTTCTCAAGTTCAGCCACTGCTTCAATGGTTGCTCCACCAGGTGAACATACGGCATCCTTCAGTTCTCCGGGATGTGTACCGGTTTCAAGGACCATCTTCGCAGCACCCAGCACGGCCTGTGATGCCAGCTGATACGCAAGACTCCTTGGAATTCCCTGTAGGACGGCCCCATCGGCAAGTGCCTCGATGAACATAAATACGTATGCTGGGGATGACCCACTTACGGCAGGGATCGCATCCATCAAACTTTCGTCCACTTTTTCTGCTTTACCGAAGCTCTCAAGAATCGCTTGCACAGCTTCAAGATCATTATCGGTCACATTCCCATTCACACAGAATGCCGTCATTCCTTCCCCTACTAGAGACGGGGTATTCGGCATCGTCCGTATGATTTTGGCAGAAGGGGAAATCTGCTCTTCCATCCAATTGATCGTGATTCCGGCTGCAATCGTAATGATGATGGCATTTTTTTTCAGGGAGTCGCTGATTTCTTCGATCAGCACCCTGTATTGATCGGGTTTCACTGCCAGGAATAAGATATCTGAAAAGGCCGCTACACTCTGATTATCTTTCGTCGTCTTCACGCCGAATTGTGCTGCCACTTTCTTAATGGTATCTTGTGTCCGGGCGCTTGCAAGAACCGATCGTTCATCTACGAGACCTGATTGCAGTATGCCTCCCATGATGGCCTGTGCCATATTTCCGCAACCAATAAATCCTATGGTTTTATCCATTTCAATCACCTCTTATATGTATGTAAACAGTCTTTAGCATCATACCAAACTTTCTTCCTCAAAGAAATGTTTCCCCCTTCTAGACACAAAAAGACTTAAAGGTCGTAACCTTTAAGTCTTTCCTCATTCCACCAGAGGGACTTTGAATAAGTCTTTGTACTAACATACCGTATCCACTCTTGAATATCAGCTTCATCCAGTCCCCCGATGATCGCCCCGGCAATCAATAAAGCCCAGATCATCTTGCCCTTACGAGAGTAAGGATCTTTTCATAATCCAAGTCGACAATCGGTTCATCGTGGTGCAATCGATCCCTGATTTGAGACAACAATGACTCTTCACCTTCAGACATATTCAATAGATCCCATTTCTTATGGAAGACTGAGTAAAGGGTCAGATCCCTCAGCAGCAGGAAATGGGGGATACGCTTGATCCATTCATCCCCGACTTCAGACTCTGTCATATACCCTTTAAGAAACGCAGTTAGAAATCTTTCACCAAATTCACTGCGGGTTTCAAGCGTTTCATTCCTAAACTTCCACCATACCGAATAATACAGCGGAATCGCCACATCACTTACAAAATAGAACTGTGTACTGTCATCAAAGTCGAATACATGAATCTCCCCATCATGATAGAAGAAGTTTCCCGGATGGATATCCGAATGGATGAGTCCAAAGGTATCAGATGCCTCTTCGAAGCCCCTGATCGTTTCTTTGTTGTGATTACCTTTTTCAATGATCTCCCTGTCTTCCACCGACACAAGATATTTCTCGTAATCCAGCACGTCATCCTGATCCCATCGCTTACGGCTGTTTTCATCCTGATTGTATCCTTTGGTAACCCTATGCATATGCCCTGTGAGTTTCCCCCATTTGTAGAATAGTTGATCATCAAATAAAGGGTCATCCATTTTCACAGGAACACCCGGAGCTTTATCGAATAAACATACAAAGAAATGAGTATCCCCCGTTTCCAGGACTTCCACCAGGTTTCCTGCTTCTGAATCATTCACGAGTGACACATTTACCCCATGTTTATGTAAGTAATTGATCCATTGCAACTCAGCTTCCACTTCCCCCTTGGAACGATGGGAACTGTGAGTCAGGCGGAGGATATAGGAGACCTCTCGTCTGTGCACCTCATACACATAGTTTTCGAAATCACCTAGCTTTTTCGCGTGACTTGTGTCGCAGCCGAAACGTGAAGCTGCATCCTTTAAAATTTCCTCTGTAAATAGTTCTTCAATCCACTTTTCCATCTTATATCTCCTAGTCTATGACATATTGACTTTTTCTAAGAAGAGCCACCCGGTAAGGGAACAGTTCGGCTGTCATGATGCCTTCTACGACAGTCGGATCCTCTTTCATGAAAGCTATTGCCTGTTCCTCGTCATCTGCTTCAAACACTACGATTCCAAAGGCATTTTCCTCTTCATTTAATGTTCTGCCTGCAAGAATCACTGTCCCACTGTCCATCCATTCGTTCAACCGTTCGAAATGACGTTGCACAATTTCTTCATCCCCGACCGTCCAATTTGCTTCTTGATACAAGCGTGGAATCAACTTTAATACATAGATAAATTCCATCTCCATCTCTCCCTTTACCATGACATATACGACCTGATCCGTCCATAATCCTTTATTCAGGAATCAAAAAAGGCCGCTTGAGCTTGACTCAAAGGGCACTAAAAGAGTTAGTTCTCCTTCATCCACTCGTCCATCACGTGAATGATTTCATTCTGCTGTTCCCACACGGAAATACTCGCTTTCTTGTCACCTTTTTGTGGACCATACACTCCGAATCCTGCATGGTTACCCCCGTCAATCTTATGGAAGACGGTATCAGACGGCAGCAGCTTCTTACTGTTTTCAATGTCATCCCCTCTTGTAAGACCATCGTTCTCGGCGTAGATGCTGAGGACCGGCATATCACTAGTGGAGAAGTCCGCTGACTTTGTTGGATAGGAAGCCAGGAATATGACACCTTTCACCTCATCTTGATGATCAAAGGAATACGATGCCGCAGCTACACCCCCCAATGAGTGACCGGACAGATACCAATCAAGCTTTTTATCGGCATCACTAATAATCTTTTCAGCTTCATTAATGCCGAAGAAAGCGATATGAAGCGGCATCTTGGGGATGACCACGGTGTACCCCTTATCGGATAGAGCCTTACCTATATACCCATAAGCCTCCACTTCCACCTTTGCTCCGGGATAAAGTATCACGCCTTTCCCATTTGAATCTTCACTTTTAAAAATAAGCCAGTCTTTTTTTTCCTCTATTATTTGGTCATCCTCAAAATTGACTGTTTTCGTCAATTTCTCCTTGGCTGAATATGTTTGCTCTGACCAGATATAGAATCCGAGAAAACCTAGAACAATCATCGCCAGCAGAACAATCCCGGTCCATTTAAATACCTTTTTCATTGGGTCTCTCCCCTTACTTAGTCATTCAATGAGCATCATTTCCAAAGCATCACATACGATCTGCCGGAAATACCAATCCCATCTGCTTTCTTGCGTCATCCATCACCCTGGAGTTAATTAATGAATGCTCGTAAGAATTAATGACAGATTCGTATTCCCCACCTTTTTTGATGATGGAAACGAATTCATTTATTTCATAATACATGTATGGAAAGTCCTCTTTTTGAGTATAAACACATTTTTCTCCGCTATGGTAATAAAACGTCAGTGTACTGAATTCACCTATATGGTCGATCGTAACGGTTCCTTCTTCCCCTTGGATTTCAGTCGGTATGAGTGTATTCGAAATCTTCGAGAAAGTGGACACCACTTCCATTTCTTCGTATTTCATGATGACTGTGCCGGAACCATCGATACCTGAATCCAGCATGATGCCAGTAGCCTTTATTTCCTTTGGTTCTCCGAATAAAACGATCATAGGGTAAAGGCAATATACACCCAAATCCATCAGGGCTCCATTGGAAAAATCCGGATTGAACGCATTTAAGACCCTGCCTTCTTTATAGGCATCGTATCTCGAAGAGTATTTACAGCAGCTTACATTGACTTTCCTTATGACGCCAAGTGTGGGAAGCTTCTCTCTCAAAACGTGAAAGTTAGGCAGGAAAGTGGTCCTGACCGCTTCCATCAGAAGGACATTGTTGTCCTTTGCAGCCGCGATCATTTGCTGAACTTCCCTTTCATTGGATGCCAAAGGCTTTTCACACAGTACGTGAATACCCTTATTCATAAACGTGATCGCCTGGCTTGCATGAAAGGAATTTGGACTTGCTATGTAGACGGCATCAATATATTCTTTACTGGCCATCTTCTCTATATCCGTAAAACATCGGTTGATGCTATACGTTTCAGCAAATGCTTTCGCCCGTTCTTCCTTCCTTGAATAAACGGCCTCTAAATGAAATCCCGCCACTCCTTCTGCCGCTTGAATAAAACGGTCAGTAATCCAATTCGTTCCAATGACACCAAATCTTATCATACGATCTCTCCTTCTTTCATTCATGTTTATTCTAGTATAGAATGCTTAGTAAAACCATTATCTTATGCGAAAGGGCGATTATGTGGATAACCTGGAAAAGAAACGGGCCGGAGAAAAAGCTGCGGAATATGTACAGGCCGGGATGACTGTCGGGCTCGGGTCCGGATCGACCGTATACTACACGATTCAGAAATTAGGGGAGCTTGTATCCCAAGGATTACAAATAAAGGCCATTCCCTCTTCCACGGAAACAGAGAACTTGGCAAGAAAAGCCGGAATTCCCTTGACCACCTTCACTGAAGTCAGTGAGTTGGACATTTCCATTGATGGTGCAGATGAAGTTGATCCTGAGTTCAATTTGATAAAAGGGGGAGGAGGCGCCCTTGTAAGGGAAAAATTCGTTGATTCCTTCACAAAGAAGTTCATCGTCGTCGTCGACGAATTGAAGTTGGTCTCTACGCTCGGGTCCTTTCCCCTCCCGGTGGAAGTGATTCCATTTGGATGGGAAGTGTCGGTTAAAGCCCTCGAAGAATTGGGATGTAAGCCTATCTTACGAAAAAAAGAGGGGGAAACCTTCGTTTCCGATAACGGAAACTATATTGTAGATTGCCATTTTTCAACCATTCACCAACCTGCATCCCTCCACACTCATATAAAACAACTATTAGGAGTGGTGGAAACCGGCCTTTTCACCGATATGACAGACCTTTTAATTATTGGAAAGACGGATGGTGCGGAAGTCATTACAGTTAAAGAATAAAATAAAAAACCAACCATTCAGGTTGGTTTTTATTGATCGACTTTCTGAAATTCCATATCTTTCTCCCTCATCAAATACTGAAGGGCTTTACGGAAGGTTTGGAACGTTTTAATTCCCTGAAGCTCTTTAATCCCTGAATTGATCATCACTTGAGTGAGGGATGGTGTAAACCCGACGAAGAGGGTCTCAATTCCCATTAAGTTGTTGGCCTTGACCATGTTATCAATATAGGTACCGAAGATGTCAATTTCACCAACTTCCTTCTCTGATACAGCCGAGAAGTCCACAATGATCGTATTGATGTCACCCCCATATGACTCGTCCAAAATCTTTGAGATGATCATTTCGAAACGCTCGGGACTGAGCCTACCAGTAATAGGGACTAAGATTGTTTCTGGAACGATGGACGGGATAATGGGAGCTGAGATGTCCATGATCAACTGCTCTGATTGAGCCAGCTTTTCTTTCAATTCTTTAATCTCTTGCTTTAACAGTTGAATTTCTTTACTTTCACTAGTCATGTTAAACCTCACCATTTATAGATTGATTTAGAAGTATCTCTGTTTAGTTTAACACTTTTATGCTAATATCACCTACTATTATTCAATCTTCATTGTAGATGGAAATGAAAAACCAGCCTCGTCGGCTGGTTTTTCTCACGCGAATGCCTTTTCCTGCTCCTTGTGGAAAAAACTTTTCATGGCATGGAATACATCGGCTTTTTGTTTCAGGATATAGTAACGGAAATCGTCATTTTTAATATTTTTGTAGGCCGACATCAACGTAGAGTGACGGTTATACTGATTCACTTCACCGTATCCAAACATACTGGAAACTTTCATTAATTCTTCTACAAGCTTGACGCATCTCACATTGTCGGATGTGAGGTTATCGCCGTCCGAGAAATGGAATGGATAAATGTTATAACGGCTTGGAGGATACTTGCCATCTATGAGCTCCAGCGCTTTGCGGTAAGCTGATGAGCAGATGGTTCCCCCGCTCTCCCCTTTCGAGAAGAAATGTTCTTCGGATACAACTTTGGCTTCGGTATGATGTGCGATAAATTCAATTTCAACAGTTTCATATTTTGTACGTAAGAAACGGGTCATCCAGAAGAAGAAACTCCTGGCCATATACTTCTCCCAAACTCCCATACTTCCACTTGTATCCATCATCGCTAATACGACAGCTTTTGATTCCGGCTTTAAGACTTCATTCCATGTTCTGAACTTCAGGTCCTCAGTGAAGATCGGATGGAAGCTTGGTGCTCCTTTCATAGCATTTCTCTTAAAGGCAGACATCATCGTCTTCTTCTTATCTATATTCCCCATTAGGCCAGTTTTACGGATATCGTTAAATTCAATATGCTCGACGGTTTGAACATCCTGTTCTTTCTTTTTCAGGTTGGGTAGCTCCAATTGGCTGAATAAGGCTTCTTCAATTTCAAGCATTGATACTTCTGCTTCATAATAATCTTCACCGGCTTTATCTCCAGCCCCTTGACCTTTCCCAGGACCCTGCTGTTGCTGCGAGCCATCCCTTGCAATGACGTCCCCTACCTGACTCTCGCCGTCTCCCTGCCCGACATGTTTATTCTTATCGTAGTTGTAACGAATTTTATATTCATCTAACGAACGAATCGGGATTTTGACAACGTCTCGGCCATTGGACATGACAATGTTTTCTTCCGTGATCAAGTCTGGTAGATTATTGCGGATGGCATCCTGAACTTTTTCCTGATGTCTTTGTTGATCATCGTGACCTTTGCGGTGGAGGGCCCAATCTTCCTTGGAAATGACAAACTGATGATTATCCATTTGACTCAAATTATTCCCCTCCTTAATTTTTTCACATATTCTCATTTTCCTGCATACACTATGTTGACTGTCTAATCTGCACGTATCCCATGAAGTGAAACGGGGATTACTCTATCCTATGCAGAAGTATTAATAAATTTACAAATAATTTCGACAATTAATCGTTCTTTTATGTTTGGACAAGCCTATTTTTTACAGGGGTTGTCTTTAGGTTCCCCCCCCTGTCCTCATGAAGCATTAAACGCAGCTATTCTTAACAAAAAAAATAACCAGGCCGTTACACCTGATTAAGCTTCTTCTTCATATTGAGCTGGATCTGACACTCGATTGTTCAACTTCAATTCACCACTGGAACGTAACTTCTCCATTTGCTTCCCAAGCTTAATGACTTCCTCCATATTAGAGGCCATGCTTCCGTTAAGAGGTTCCGCTTCTACACGGGGTTTAGGTTCGAAAGACATCTTATCAACCCGCCTTCATTTAATAAAAGGGCCCAGCTCTATCTCTCTCTAGGTTAATATATTCAGACTTTTCCGTCAACTATTCCTTATCTTGATTCTTATACTGAACAGGATCCGGCTGCTTTTTATCCTCTTTCAGTTCTTCATTCGTCCTCAGCTTGTCCATTTGCTTTCCCAACTGTTTCATCTCTTCCATATCATGTGCCATGGAGCCATTTTCCGGTTCGAAATTTTTATCCAGTTCATGTTTATTCTTACTCATATCTGTTCACCTCTTGGATACTACTTTTCCCTTTTGGCAAGGATTTAAACTGCAATAGAAAATCGGGAAATGCATGGCACCTCCCGATCATTCTTCTATTAGCGATTTAACAGGCTGCCCACATAGCGGAGTAATTCATTTGCCGATGTTGAGTTGTAGCCATGTTCATCGATGAGGCGGGCAACCACTTCGTTGACTTTCTTCAGCTGCTGTTCGTCTGGTGTTTTTGAAGAGGTCGTGATCTTCACAACATCCTTCAAATCAGCGAACAACTTCTTCTGAATGGCTTCTCTCAAGCGATCATGTGAATTGTAATCAAAACGCTTCCCTTTACGTGCATAGGCTGAGATACGGATGAGGATTTCTTCACGGAATGCCTTCTTCGCATTTTCCGAAATACCGATCTGTTCTTCAATCGAACGCATCAGCTTTTCATCCGGGTTGATTTCTTCACCCGTCAACGGATCATGAAGCTTTGCTTTATTACAGTACGCTTCCACATTATCAAGATAGTTATCCATAAGCGTTTTCGCAGACTCTTCATATGAATACACGAATGCTTTTTGAACTTCTTTCTTGGCGATATCATCATACTCTTTCCGTGCAAGTGATATGAAATTTAAATACTTGTCACGAAGTTCATTTGTAATCGATGGATGCTGATCCAGTCCTTCTTTCAAGGCACGCAGGACATCCAGTGCGTTGATGGTCGGTACCTCTTTCCGGATAATCGTAGAGGAGATACGGTTGATCACATAACGCGGATCGATTCCGCTCATGCCCTCATCCTGGTATTCCTTCTTCATTTCATCGACGTCCGCGGAGTTGAAGCCTTCCACATTTTCCCCGTCGTACAGGCGCATCTTCTTAATCAGATCAATGTCCCCACGTTTCGGTTCTTTTAAGCGAGTGAGAATTGTGAACATCGCGGCCACCCTTAACGTATGAGGTGCCACATGCACATTCGAGACATCACTTTCATTGATCATTTTTTCATAGATTTTCTCTTCCTGAGTGACTTTCAAGTTATAAGGAACCGGCATGACGATGATACGTGAATGCAAGGCTTCATTCTTTTTATTCGAAATGAAGGATCGGTACTCGGTTTCATTGGTATGAGCCACAATCAGCTCATCCGCTGAAATCAGGGCAAATCTGCCAGCTTTGAAGTTCCCTTCCTGTGTAAGAGATAATAAGTGCCATAAGAACTTTTCATCGCACTTCAGCATTTCCTGGAATTCCATTAAACCACGGTTCGCTTTATTTAATTCCCCGTCAAATCTGTAGGCACGCGGATCCGATTCAGAACCAAATTCGGCAATCGTCGAGAAGTCGATGCTTCCCGTTAAATCGGCGATATCCTGTGACTTTGGATCGGATGGACTGAATGTACCAATTCCCACTCTTTTATCTTCTGAGAAAAAGACTCTTTCCACTTGGACGTCTTCAATGCGTCCATGATATTCTTTCTCCAACCGCATCGTATTCAACGGGGAGAGATTCCCTTCTATGCGGATCCCATACTCATCGTAAAAATCTTCACGTAAGTGCTGAGGGATCAGATGCAGTGGATCTTCATGCATCGGACAGCCTTTAATGGAGAATACGCCTCCTCTTTCAGTTCGGGAATAGTGCTCCAAGCCCCGTTTCAACATGGAAACGAGAGTTGATTTCCCTCCACTCACCGGACCCATCAATAATAAGATCCTCTTTCTCACGTCTAACCGTTTCGCAGCAGGATGAAAGTATTCTTCAACGAGTCTCTCAAGCGCCTCTTCTAAGCCAAATAATTGATTGCTGAAGAATTTGTACTTCCGTTTTCCCTCGACCTCCTCAACCCCGGCATCTTTAATCATATTAAAGACTCTTGAATGAGCGGATTGCCCAATCCAAGGCTTCTCTTTCAGCAGGTCTAAATACTGAGCAAACGTCCCTTCCCATTTCAGTTTCTCTTCTTCTTCTCGGTAATGTTCAATTTTCTTTAAAATATCCATAAGGACCTCCCCCTGTCGCTTAATGAGAGACGATTAATATACTTTATGCGCTTGTTCACCCGAACATGTTAAGAAGATATATTAAATAAAGACAAAGAGTCCACATCCGCTGCAAACAGAGGGAAAGGGCAATCAAAATAAAACGTTTTGTTTTCCTGACTTCAATCTTTCACAAAACAGCAAAAAAAATCCATCTTTGATTCACATCAATTTAAAAATAGGCTATACTAAAGACAGACTGTGGAATATGTAAACTGGGAGGTTACCAAACATGGGTACTGTCATCATCGTAGGTGTATCTTTAACGTTCTTAGTAGCGATTTTCACTGCTGGGTATAACGATAAACCAGGCTCAAACTAAAGCGCAGGCGGCTCGTTCAGAGGCGACCCGCTACAGCGAAAAAGAACTGATCTCCGATGAGGTCAGTTCTTTTTGTTTAGGTCAGATAAGCTTATTTTCTGTTAAACCCTTTCCTCTCCACAAATTCCTTCATATACATCCGCTTTTTCCCCGACAGCATCTTCGCCATCTGCCCGGACCACCTATCCGACCGTTTCCCCGAGGTGCGTGCGTGATAATAAGCAGAAATCGTTTCATCATAGCGGTCAAGTCCTTCTTTCATCTGTTCCTCATCACCTTGATAAGAATCCTCATGGTAAATGGATTCCATCGGCAGCCTCGGCTTCACATCCGAATGATCTTCCGGGATGCCGACAGCCAGTCCAAACAAAGGAATGACCCTGTCCGGCAATCCGAGCAGCTCACTCACCGCTTCCAAATCATTTCGGATTCCGCCTATATAACAAATACCAAGCCCCATTGATTCTGCGGCGATCGATGCATTTTGGGCAGCCAGGGACGCATCAATGACTGCCACCATGAATTTTTCCGTGCTTTCCAATGATGGGATGACGTCTGCTCCTTCCCATTCCCCGATCTTTTCATGGCGGTATAAATCAGCGCAGAACACGAAGAAATGACCGTTTGCTTCGACGTAGCTTTGATTTCCAGCAAGCTCTGAAAGCTTCTTCTTTTTCTCCTGGTCCTTCACCCCTATGATCGTGTAGGCTTGAATATAGCTTGATGTACTTGCAGCCTGGGCACTGGAAACAATCGTCCGGATTTGCTCCTCCCTTAATGGCTCATTTTTAAATTGTCGTATGGATCGATGCTTAAGAATCGTTTCAATGGTTTCATTCATTATGTACTCTCTCCCTTTCGTTTCTTCCCCTTAGTATAAGCCAAATAAAAAAAGGAATGAAAATCATATGATTTTCATTCCTTTTTATAAGTTGTTTTCGTATACATTGTTGCTTTCGGATGTAGCGAGTAGCGGTTGATTTCCGCTACAGGTGCTCGCTTTCCGCGGGGCTGGCGGTGAGCCTCCTCGGCTGCGCCTGTGGGGTCTCACCTGTCCAGCGTTTCCCGCAGGAGTCGAGCACCTTCCGCTCCAATCAACTTGACAGACGAAACGTTTTACGATCAGAAAGGAAAAGTAAAGATTGCGTATGCCACTGCTTTTTAATTCGTTGCAGGCACTGATTTTATTTAATCGTCCTTTAGTCTTTTTAAACTAAAGGTCACAAACCATTTTTCTCTGTCAACTACTTACTACTCTAGAGGGTGAAGGGAACTGCGTAGACTCCTACGGAAAACGGGCGTGCCGAGACCCCGGAAGCGGTTTTTGCTGAGGAGGCTCGGCCGGACGTCCGTGGAAAGCGAAGCAGTTCCCTTCACCCTCCTGCACCTCAACCTAAATGACAGAGCATTCACAAATCTTAGCAAATCTTAGTCTGTATATGACTAGCAACAATCTTTGCGAAAACACCCTTTTTATAAGAGTCCTGGATAATTTCTTTGTCTTAACGCTTCATAAATCAAAATCGCCGCTGTATTGGACAGGTTCAATGAACGTACATTCTCGTTCATCGGAATGCGCAGGGCACGATCCAGATTGTTCTGTATGACCTCATCCGGAAGTCCGGAAGTTTCGCGTCCGAAGATAAAGAAATAATTCTTGTCTTCCTCGCTGTAATCAAAATTCGTGTGAGGGATCTTTCCGTATTTTGTTAAGTAAAAGAATTCGCCGCCTTCGTTTTTCTCAAAGAATTCTTCAAGGGAATCATAATAAACGATGTTTACAAACTGCCAGTAATCAAGTCCGGCACGCTTTAACATTTTATCATCCGTCGAGAATCCAAGTGGACGGATCAGGTGCAGTGTCGTATCCGTAGCTGCACACGTTCTTGCAATATTCCCCGTATTTGCAGGAATTTCTGGTTGATATAATACAACATGTACTCCCATGTCTATGTCACCTCATTCATAAAACTCTAAGTGACATTATACCATTTCTTCTACATAGAACAATACTTAGCCATCATCTACTATGGTAAAAAATCGATATTTCATATTGGGCGTATATGCCGTTGAATCTTCGTATTTCCAATATCTCATCCGGCTGTTGAACGTGTGGGCATTCACGAGGGGTTCTCCGGCAGCATCCTTCCCTGTTACGATTGTCGTATGATCGAAACGGCCATCCCCTTCGAAGTCATAGCAAATCACATCACCGAGCTTCAATTCTTTGGGGTCTTCTACAAGCCTGCCTCTAAGCCCAATCGTCGAATTCGGAATATACCATCTTAAGGAATTCGCCACTGTCCAGCTATAGCTCCAGCTTTGATTTCTCATCCACCAGCCCTTTCCTTGAGTCGGGTATCCCCGCATGGGTGCATCTCCTGCATGCAGGCATTGTGAAATATAATTCGTACAATCATTCTCAAACTTCTTGTAAGCAGGATTGTAGCTGTTCCACCAGCGTTCGGCATATTGAACGGCACTGAGTCGGTCATACCTGTATGTCACTCTGCCGATTTCTCCGTAACCCATATTCTCTTCCTTCTCTTGGGGTCCATCATTTCTTTTGACAACGATCTCTCCATCATCATAAATCTTATTTTTGTAAAAAACGCCGCTCCGATTCTCTACTTCTTCTTCCAAATAGAGCAGGTCTCCCTGTTTGATGAGATATTTATAGTGAACATCATATAAAATGCTTTGCGTTTCGTCTCTTTGATGTGTGATACGCTGAATCTTTCCCGTTGCATCCACCTTCACAATTTCTGCGTGTCGCTGCCTGCACGACTCTTTTTTCCTTCTCACTTTGTCATTGTGATAATCTGACTGATTACGAGAGGTATATTCAGCGATTACATGATGGACCTTTTCCATTAACAGCTTTCTGATCATCGTCTTCCCTCCTCCCTAATTGTTATGCTCCCGCTTCTCTGTTCAAAACAAAAAAGGATGAACTCCGGTAAGTTGGAATTCATCCTTTTGAGCTATAGTATGAGTAAATCTAGGCCTTTTTGAATTTCAGTCAATACTTCTTCGTTTTTTTCCTCTGTTTTATGTTTCTGCAGTACTTCCTCTGCTCTTTCCCCTCCGATTTTGCCAAGGGCCCATGCTGCCGTGCCTCTCATGACTGGTCGTACATCCTTCTCTAAAACCTCGATTAAATCCTCTATCGCTGTTGTATCTTTAAAATGGGCCAGGGCAATGATGGCGTTTCGCTGAATGGGTTTCTTCCCTCTCCATGACCCTGAAATATGTCCGTATTTCTCTTTGAAGTCACGGTTGCTGATCGTTAATAAAGGCTTAAGTAACGGCTTGGCGATTTCGGGATCCGGCTCCATCTCTTCATGAAAATGAAAGTCCATCCCTTTATTCTCGGGGCATACGGTTTGGCAGGTGTCGCATCCATACAGACGGTTGCCGAGCTTCACACGGTACTCATCCGCAAGAAAGCCCTTGGTTTGGGTTAAAAAGGCAATGCATTTCTGTGCATCCAACTGACCTCCCTCAATGAGTGCCCCCGTTGGGCAGACGTCCACACATTTATTGCATGTCCCGCACTGATCCTCCATGGGTGTATCCGGGGCAAAGGGAAGATTCGTCACCATTTCCCCCAAATACACGTAGGATCCGAATTCAGGTGTGATGATGGAACAGTTCTTTCCGCTCCATCCAATTCCTGCACGTTCTGCCACGGCACGGTCCACCAGCTCTCCCGTGTCGACCATTGATTTAAAACGTGCCTCGGGAATCCTGGATACGATATATTCCTCGAGCTTCGAAAGGCGGTCCCTCAGCACATGGTGATAATCCGTCCCCCATGACGCCCTGCAGAAGATCCCCCGTCTTTCCCCCCGCTTACTTTGAGGAGCATCCTTCATTTTAGAAGGATAGGCAAGAGCAATGGCAATGATCGATTTCGGCTTATCAAAAATCAAAGCAGGTTCCACCCGCTTCTCAATATCCTTTTCCTCAAAGCCTGATTGATATCCGAGCATTTCCTGACGGAGAAGCCTGTTTTTCATTTCCGAGAACGTATCGGCAGTGGTAAATCCAATCTTATCTATTCCAATCTCCTTACTATACGCAATGATATCCTGCTTTAACTGATCTATATCCATTGCACCTACCTCCTTCCTGATTTTTTAGCGACGCACACACGTGAATTAGCAATGTGTATTATGATAAACTATTTTAAAACAAATGTGGAGGGAAAATAAGTGGAAATCACAATAGATTCATCCATTTCAAGTAAAATACCCGATTTCAAAGTCGGATTCATTCACTATCATCATATCGAAGTCGGCTCTTCTCCTCAAATGCTGAAGGGAAGGCTCCAGCTTTTCCAGGAATCGATCTTCTTTGATCTTCATGATAAAAGCGTTACTGAGCTGGAAGGGATTGCCGCGTGGCGTGATATCTTCAAGAAGACCGGTAAAGATCCGAATCGGTACCGCCATTCAGCAGAAGCACTTTTTCGCCGGGTCAAAAAACAAAACTATCTGACGACGATCAACTCTGCCATCGACCTTAACAACTTCTTCTCCCTTCAATATGAAGTTCCTATCGGCATCTACGATAAGGATCGACTATCCGGAGAACAAGTAGCATTGAAAGTCGGGGATCCCGGTCAAACGTACACCGGACTCAACGGTCGGGAGAATTCACTGGAAAACCTCATCGTCGCCTGTGACGGGAACGGACCTTTCGGAAGTCCCTTCGTCGACTCTGATCGTGCACCGGTTGGAGAGGAAACAAAGAATGCCGTACAGATCATATTTTTAAAGCCATCCCTTTCCAGAGAAGAAAACGAGAAACTGACGAAATCATTGATGGATATGTTTATCAGCATTCACGGTGGCGAAGGATCGTTTGAAGTGGTTGGTGGATAGTTCAGAGAGGATCCCTTTTTACAGGGATCTTTTTTGATTTCCCTCAAGGGGATTTGTAGCGGATCCTTCCATTTTATGTTTGGGCTTTTACCGTGGCGGGGTGAATTCAGCCATAATGGTTCATCATCCGGCGGGTTCCACACATAATCGAGCGGAAATCGTGATTAATCCGGCCGTTTCTAATAAAAAAAAGCCGCTTTCACTAATAATCCAGCCATTTTACAATAAAAGGTAAACTCAACATGCCTCACACAAAAAAGAGAGCCCCATAATAGGACCCTCCGCTTCAACCCTACACCCACCACATATCCGACGGCTGCTCTTCAATCAAGATAGATTTCAAATTCTTCACGGCACGCCCGAAGCCTTCTTCGATCGACATGATCGGATCCTCATGCTCGATGCTGACGACATAGTCGTATCCGAATGTGCGAAGCGCACTCATCATATCGGACCATTCCTGCAAGCTGTGCCCACAGCCCACCGAACGGAATGACCACGCTCTTGTCTGGATGCTGCCGTATGGCTGCATATCAGTGAGGCCATACATGTTGACATTGTCTTGATCGATATACGTATCTTTCGCATGGAAATGGTGAATCGCATTTTCTTTACCGAGGATCTTAATCGCCGCAACCGGATCGATTCCCTGCCACCACAGGTGACTCGGATCAAGGTTTGCACCGATTGCCTCACACGTTTCTTCACGAAGCTTCAATAACGTATATGGAGTATGTACAAGGAATCCCCCGTGGAGCTCGAGACCGATTTTTACGTTGTTTTCCTCAGCAAGCTTCCCTATCTCTTTCCAATAAGGAATCAACTTTTCTTCCCACTGCCATTTAAGGATATCTCCATATTCATTCGGCCAAGGGGAAACCGGCCAGTTCGGATGCTTTGCCCCTTCATGGTCACCTGCTGTCCCTGAAAAGCAGTTCACGACCGGTACGTTCATCAATCCGGCAAGCTTAATCGTTTTCTGAAGGGCCGCATGGGATTCTTCAGCGAAGGCAGCGTCGGGTGAAATCGGGTTCCCGTGACAGCTGAAGGCGCTGATCTGAAGCCCTCTTGATGTGACTTTCTCTAAGTATTCATTTCTTTTTTCTTCGCTCTCCAAAAGGGCATCCAGGTCACAATGGGCATTCCCGGGATATCCTCCCGTGCCGATTTCCACAACATGCAGTCCCGCTTCTTTTACATAATCAAGCATTTCTTCAAAATTCTTTTGTGAGAATAATACGGTAAATACACCAAGTTTCATTTATGCTTCCTCCTATTTCAATGTGATGCTTTGTCCGGTTTCACTGCTTTTGTAGATGGCATCAATGATTTGAGACACTTGCATGGCTTCCTGAGGTTTGACGATAAGTTCTTCTAAGCCTAGACAGCTGTTGATAAAGTTTTGGGCCTGAGGGAGACTTGGGTCATCCTCACCCGGTACCCAATCCGCTTCACTATTCAGTAGCATACCGTGCTTCATCTGGTTCATCTGGAACGGGAATAAATCGATTCCACCCGTTTCCCCTGAGATACTCATGCTTTCTTCGTCACTCTTCACATTTGCGGACCAGGATGTCTCAAAAAGCATGGACGCACCGTTACCGAACCTGATATAAGCAGTCACATGGTCATCCACTTCAAAACTGCCTTTATCGAAATCTCCCCATTGGTTCACTTGATCTGGCATTCTACTAAGCTTGTTATACGTCGTACCCGTTACTTCAACAGGCGTCGGATTTCCAAGCAGCCATAATGATAGATCGAGGAAGTGACAGCCATAGTCGATCAGGCTGCCACCGCCTTGAAGTTCCTTGTTGGTGAACACTCCCCATCCCGGTACTTTGCGGCGACGGATCGCCCTTGCCCTTGCCACCATCGGCTCTCCGATCTCATCCTCCATGATCACCCGCTTCGCAGCCCTGGAGTCCTTCATAAAGCGATAATGATAAGCGATGGCTAGAACCTTACCGGATTTCTCCGCCGCTTCAATCATCTTTTCACACTCTTCCGGAGTCATGGCCATCGGTTTTTCACAAAACACATGAAGACCTGCATCGAGGGCAGCAATCGTGATCTCTGCATGAAATTTATTCGGCGTGCAGATCGTCACGGCATCCACATGCTCAAACATATCCCGATAATCGCTGAACACATTGGGGATGTTAAAGGTCTCTCCCACGGTTTTGGCCGTGAGAGGATTGATGTCACTGATCGCTTCAATCGAAACAGAATCTGATAGTTTGATAAAAGTAGGGATGTGACGCGTCTGGGCAATACCCCCGACGCCGATCACCCCCATCCGAAGTTTCGTCATGGCTGCAACCACCTCTACAGTTTTACAATTCGTTTCGTTTCACTTGATTCCAAAGCAGATAAAACCACTTCCAACGATTTCTTTCCTTCTTCACCCGTAACAGGAGGCTCTTCATTTTGAAGAATGCTGTGAACAAATTGATCGATCACACGGGAATTCGTCTGTCCGCCTTCGTCATTCGTTTGAATGCCGCCAAGCTCATATTTCACTACTTCCCCCGATACATATTGAACGATAAGAGAGTTCACGGGATCATCCTCTAGGCGAAGAATCGCTTTCTCTCCATAAATGATCGTGGAGTTGTCTTCCTTCGATACGTAGGACCAGCTTGCTGCAAGGGTACCAATCGTACCGCTTTCAGTTTTCAATACACAGACCGCCGTGTCATCCACATCGGCATTTTCCTTTGCGCTTGTTTCAACAAAGGCACCCACTTCTGAAAATTCTTCCCCCAAGATGTAACGAAGGAGATCGGTTTTGTGAACACCAAGGTCACCCATGGCACCGATGAACGCTTCATCCTTTTTAAAGAACCAGCTGTCCTTCCCGTCAGCACTCCACCCTTCAGGTCCGCCATGACCGAAAGCAGAACGGAAGCTGTAGATTTTCCCTACTTCGCCGCTTTCAATGAGCTGCTTCGCTTTTTGGTGAGAAGGAACAAAACGCTGATTGTGAGCGATCATCAGTTTTTTGCCGTTTTTATCCGCGGCATCGATCATGCTTTGAGCTTCTTCCCTTGAAGTCGCCATCGGCTTCTCACATAGTACATGCTTCCCTGCATTCAACGCATCGATGGATATAGGGGCATGCAAATAGTTCGGTGTACAGACACTCACAGCATCGACTTCTGCATTGGCAAGCAATTCTTTATAATTGGTATACGCTTTCGCCCCCACTGCATCAGCAATTTTCCATGCACGTTCCTCGACGATGTCACAAACGGCTACCACTTTCACGTTTTCATTGTTCCCATACTCCGGAAGATGGCGGTGTTTTGCAATGCTTCCGCATCCGATCACTCCGATTTTTAATGTATTCATGATTTTTTCCTCCTCTATTTAGATCCTTTAATTTCTTCAAGCGGCTGCGCATTACCGTATACAGGTCTTGCATGATCGACCGGTGACGCCCATTTCACTGCATTGACGATGACCTTTTGAACATAATCATTGTAGTAGGTAGGGTACGTTTCATGCCCCGGACGGAAGTAGAATACCTTTCCATTCCCGCGCTGATACGTGCATCCGCTTCTGAACACCTCTCCACCCTCGAACCAGCTCACCATCACAAGCTGATCAGGAGCCGGGATGTCAAAATGCTCTCCGTACATTTCTTCCTTTTCCAGTTCGAAGTATTCCCCTAGACCGGCTGTGATCGGATGGCTCGGATCCACGATCCAGATCCGTTCCTTCTCATCGGCTTCACGCCATTTTAAATCACAGGAAGTTCCCATCAAGGTTTTGAAGATCTTCGAGAAATGACCTGAATGAAGGACGATCAATCCCATTCCGTCAAGCACACGCTCTTTCACCCTTTCAACGACTTCATCCTTCACTTCATCATGGGCGATATGTCCCCACCAGACCAATACATCCGTGCTCTCCAGCACGTCCTCTGTCAATCCGTGATCTCCCTCATCCAGTGTAGCGGTTTTCACATTGTAGGACGCTTCTCCAAGAAAGGATGCAATGGCACCATGAATGCCTTCTGGATACACTTCTCTTACTTTCGGATTCTTCTGTTCATGACGATTTTCATTCCATACTGTTACGTTTACCATTGTAAAACCTCCAAGTTTATATTTGGGCATGCCGGTATTCATTTGGGGTGACTCCAGCGTGTTTCTTAAAAACCTTACTGAAATACTTTTCATTCCCATAGCCTACACCGTAGGCTACTTCATATATCTTTAAATAGGGATTTTCCAGAAGCTTCTTTGCCTTCTCCATCCGGATATTCGTGACATAATCCGTAATGGTGGCTCCATAATCCTGCTTGAACTTACGTGAAATATATTCCCTGCTCAAAAAGAATCTGTCGGCCATTTCCTGAAGATTGATATCTTCCTGATAATGTTGTTGCAGATATTCCTCGATTTGCTGCATATTATTTTTTTCTTTCTGATATTTCACGTCTGTCAGTGTTTGTATGAGCTCGATAAATTCTTTCGACTTTTCTTCTTTAAATTTCCTAAACGAAAAGGATCCATCTTCGTTCCAATAGTCCGTGCCCAGGTAGAATGGATCCTGGCGTTTGATCTGATACTCTTTCAACCAATTGTTACGCAATAATTCAAATTGATCCTCCCATACTTTAAGCTGTTCCAATGAAAGGGTGTGACCGCTTTCCATTTGTGCGAAAACCCCTTCAAGCTGGGACTGTACCTGCTGTCTGCTTCCTGAACGGATCGCCCACTTCAATTCATTGGAGTGGTCCAATAAATGCAGGAGCGATCCCGCCATCACATCCTGGTGGGAGACAACCTTCTTTTGAGCGAGCAGATTATGCTTTGAAAACACTTCGAGAGCGGATTCATATGCTTCATTCAGCTTTTTCGACTTCTTCCCGAGTGCTAAAATGGTAAAGACCTTGCTATATTGATAGATTAAAGAATAGATTTCCTTCAGCAGATATGGTATGTTTTTTTGATTCCAGAAGAGAATGACAAGTTCTTCTTCTTTCTTGCTGTTCCGAAAGCAAACCCCATCATTCTGCTTCCGCAAAAGCTCGTTGCAGATATTGGTCAGGGTGAAAAAGGCAAGGTCCCTGTCACCCTGCAAGGATTTCATCACAATCGGTTTGATCGGCAGAAGAGCAACCGTTTTCTCCAAGCGTCGTAATGAAACACCAAACTCTCTCTCAACCTTTTTCACCATCTCAGTCGTAATGCTTTCATTTGTACAGAGGCTAGTGAATAATCGATCCCAGTAAAGAGGCTTTGCCTCATTCATAACCCTGTTTTCCTCGACCTGGGATCTTCTTGAGCGTGCTTGCTCATTCCACTCCTTCACCGCTTTACCAAGTGTCTCATTCAGTACATCCGGCTCGATCGGTTTCAGAATGTAATCAAAACTCTTATAATAAATGGCGTTTCTCATGTATTCAAAATCATCATACCCGCTTACAACGATGGTTTTACTTAAAAGGTCAGAGGCATGAAGCCATTTTAATAAGTTGATGCCATCCCGCTTCGGCATCCTCATATCTGTAAAGATGATCTCCGGCCTATGCTCTGTGATCAATTCGATGGCTTCGTCCCCGTCTTCCGCCTCCAGGATGGTATGGATGCCATGCTTATCCCATTCCGCCAATAAAAGTAACCCTTCACGTACATGCTTTTCATCGTCAATGATGATTGCTTTCATTTGCCTCACCTTCCATTCGTATCGGCAGCCTCATGGTGACCATAAAGCCTCCATCTTCATGATTCTCAAGGAGTAGAGTCGCCTCGTGCTCAAAGTAAAGCTTTAATCTTACATATACATTCTTTAGACCGATACTGGTCTCATCCCCGGTTTTATTCCAAGCATCTGCTTTGAAATGTTCCTCAATCTCCCGCAATCTGTTCTCCGTCACACCCACGCCATTGTCACGGACCACCATCACCAGTTCCTCACCATCCAGGAAGCATGTTAAATCAATTCGCCCCACTCCATCACGAATATCGAACCCGTGCTTAAAGTAATTTTCAATGAGGGGCTGAAGGATCATCTTTGGAACCATAACATCCTTCATATCTTCTTCTATTTCGACACTGTACTCCAGGTTCTCACCAAACCGTTCTTTCTGTAAAAGGAGATAAGCGTTTGTATAATTGATTTCTTTACTTAACGGAACCACATCCTCCTCCATATTCATCCCGTACCTCATAATTTTTGAGAGATGGGTGATCAAGGAGTAGATTTGCGGGACCTTGTTCTTTAACGCAATCGTCCCAATGGACTGAAGCGCATTGTAGAGAAAATGCGGATTAATCTGAGACTGAAGCACCTTTAATTGATTCGTTTTATTTTCCAGCTCAAGCTTATATTCCCGGTTGATCAGATGGTTGATCCGCTCAATCATTTGCTGAAAACGGAATCCGAGAATCCCTATTTCATCAGAGCCGAATGATTTGGACTGAACCTTCATATTCCCCTTCTCAACTTCTTGGATATTTGAAAGCAGGATCCGGATAGGAGATGTAATTTTAAAAGAAACAAACAGTGTTGCCAACACCACGAGGGTCAATCCAAGGACCCCGAACAAAATATTGATCTTCGCCACACTAAAGGCGCTTTCGTAAAGGTTGCCATACGATACCCTTTTCACCAGGAACCATCCCCCGGCGGCATCAGGGAGCTGATCGTACATCATCACCCCATTGAATGCATCTTCCTTCCAGTCAAGTGTCCCTGACGCATCCTTTGAATCCATTATCCTTTTGATCCACTTCTGGTTGTTTCCATCATCCGATACATCGCGGTCTGAGCTGTAAATCATTTCCCCTTCTGAAGACAGGAGATAGAATTCCTCTGAGTCAGAGTTATATAGGTTTCTGCTCAAGTCAATGATCTTATCCGGTGAAATATCCAGGGAAATATACGCAAGCACTTCATCTCCCGGCACATTTCGGAATGCCCGGTGAATCGTGATGATTTCCTTCGACCGGTTAATATTCTCTTCTTCCTGACTATAGGTTGGTTCAATGTACATGTTATAGGGGCTACGTTCAGCCTTCCTGAAGTATTCCCACTGTGAATCTTTTATTCTATTAGAGAATACAACAGTGGATCGCTTCGTTGCAGAAATGGCCCGGTCGCCGTCAGCAAAGGATATACGTACCCCATTGATTGTATCTCCTGTGTAGAGAATCGTTTGCACAATATTCTTCACGATGCCGATCGTCAAGTAATTATTCTCCTTACTTGGTGATCTCATGAAATGAATGAAATCTGGATTATTATAGAGTGACAGAGTCAATCCGTTGAGCTCATTAATATAACTCTCCAAATTCACCTTCCCCTGATAAAGAAGATTACTGCTCTCCTTCACCACCTGCTCCTCAATCGAATCCTTCGTATACAAATATGTAATAATGATCGAACTGCCAAACGGCACAATCGTCGTAATCATCAACAGCACGATCAATTTATTTCGAATGCTTGTCTTTAACATGAGGGACGGACCTCCCAGGTCTCACTTATACCCTAGTATAAAGTGTTATTCCCTGCTCTTGGAAGTATTTTTTCGAAATATTCCTACTAAACTTATAAAATAGAAAGCATGCCTTTAATAGACATGCTTTCCATTATTCTGTTTACTTCAGGTTATCCCATGTTTGTTGGAATCGCTCAAGTACAGTATCGTAATCAATTTTACCGGCTGCATATTCCTGGATCGTTGCTGCGAATTCTTTATTCGCACCATCCGGCCATTTGAACCAAGTCCAAGGAATCGTTTTCTCATCCTTAGAGTAGTCAAGGATGGATTGACCCAAGTCACCAAGACCATTCGGCTCGATATTATCAAATGCAGGGATGAATGCAAATTCTTCCGTGATATAACGCTTACCTGTTTCAGAAGAAACCATCCACTCCAAGAATGTTTTCGCTTCTTCAAGGTGTTCTGAGTTCTTGTTCAGCACCCAGTTATTCGGTACACCTACAGGAAGGCGATCTGCATTCTCGTCGTTACTGATCGGGATTGGGAGGAAGCCCATCTTGATATCAGGATTGATCTCCGTGATCATGTTCTCCGTCCAGTTCCCTTGTTGAAGCATTGCTGTTTCACCAGAGGCGAATAACGTTACCTGTGTATTGTAATCTGTTGTTAATGGATTATCGTTGGCATATTTAAGTTCAGTGTCCAGAACTTCTTTGAACTGCTTGAACTTCTCGTTTCCTACAATTTTCTCAGATCCATCATAAAGTCCTGCGATGAACTTATCCGGGTCTTCCTGCTGTGCAAATGGAATGTTCAGTAAATGTTGCCCGATTACCCACCACTCGCCGTAACCAGCTGAGAATGGAGTGATCTTCTTCGCTTTAAGCTTCTTCGCTGCGTCTTTCAATTCATCAATCGTTTTAGGAGTTTCTGTGATCCCTGCTTTTTCAAATAAGTCTATGTTATACACAAATCCATATCCTTCTAAGTTAACCGGCATTCCGTATAACTTACCGTCTTCGTCTGTCATCGGAACTTTCCCGATCGGAAGGACGTGTTCTACCCATGGCTCACCAGAAAGATCTGCAAGTTTCTCTTTCCAAAGCTCTAACTCTTTGAAACCACCATTATTGAAAATATCCGGTTCTTCACCAGAAGCGAATTTCGCTTTAAGTGCTGCACCGTAATCGGCACCTCCACCAACGGTTTCAAGCTTCACCTTAATGTTCGGATGCTCCGCTTCGAATTCCTTGATCATTTCTTGTAGCTGATCGGCAATTTCAACCTTGAACTGGAAGAAATTCAATGTCACAACATCATCACCTGAACCGGAATCCCCGCCTGAACTGCTTGTTTTGTCTTTAGAAGAACAGCCGGCAATAATTCCAAATACTAAAACCAAAGACATGCAAAGTAATAGAATACGTTTCATAAATGGATTGACCTCCCTGATATAAAATATATTATATAAATTTCTGTATCAATGATAGACCATCTCGACAGAAACTTTATATCTACTTGATTGAACCCGATGCTATACCTTTGATGATATGCTTCTGTAAAAACAGGAAGAAGATGATAATCGGTGTAATCCCGAGAACCAACGCTGCAAGACCCATATCCCATTGCTTCGTATACTGGGCGAAGAATGAGCTGGCTGCAAGTGGGATCGTACGGAGCTCCGCATCCTGCAACACAAGTAATGGAAGGAGATAATCATTCCAGATCCATAATGTGTTCAAAATAATGACCGTAACGGTGATCGGCTTCAGTAATGGGAAAACGATTCTCCAAAACACTCCAAACTGACTGCAACCATCGATCATCGCTGATTCCTCGATTTCAATCGGTACGGTCTTCACAAACCCGTGATACAAGAACAGGGAGAGTGGGACACCGAATCCGAAGTACATGAGAATCAAACCCGGAATGCTGTTCGTAAGCCCCAACGTCCCCCCAACCTTCATCAGGGGGATCATTACCGTCTGAAACGGAATGACCATGGCTGACACAAAGATTACAAATAAGATTTTACTGAACTTTCCTGGTGTACGGACCATTTTCCACGCCGCCATTGAGCTGATGATCACTAATCCAATATTACTGAAAACCGTAATAATCAGGGAATTCCAGAAAGCACGTGGGAAATTGATGACCTCCCACACTTTTGCATAATTAGAAAACATGAATTCCTTCGGCCACGCCGCAGCATCAATCAGAATCGCAGCAAACGGTTTCACCGAGTTAACTAGTACAAAATAGAAAGGAATAAGGAAGATGAGACCAATCACAATTCCGATAATCTCTAATACAAATGTTTTCTTGGTATAGCGATTGCCCATTATGCCTCAACCTCCTTCTTCTTCGTCACCATTACCTGAACCGTGGTAAACACGGCCACTACTACAAAGAACAGAATTGATTTCGCTGTCCCGAGACCATAACGATTATTCTGGAATGCTTCCTGATAAATATTGATCGCTACCGACTGCGTGGAGTTGAATGGTCCACCGCCTGTTAGCGAGATGTTAAGATCAAATATTTTAAATGCCATGGAAATCGTCAAGAAGAAACAAATCGTGAACGCAGGTAGTATTAATGGAATGATGATCTTAGTCAGGAGCGTCCAGTTGGATGCACCATCCATTTTTGCTGCTTCAAGGAGTGAATTGTCCACCCCTTGCAGTGCTGCTACATAAATGACCATCATATATCCCGATATCTGCCACGCAAATACAATGACAATTCCCCAGAACGCCGTCTTCTCATCACCCAACCACGGCATTTTAAAGAATCCGATATCCGTCATATTGCCGAGTGAAGCAAACCCTTTAACAAAGATGAACTGCCAGATGAATCCGAGTAACAATCCACCAATGACATTCGGGATAAAAAATACGGTCCTGAGAATATTACGCGTCTTCAATGCTGCATTCAGCAACAGAGCAAATCCAAATCCTATCAGGTTACTGATGATCACTGCCGCAAACATGAATTTTGTCGTGAAGATGAACGAATTAAAAAACGTCTTATCATCCGTAAAGATCTTTGTATAGTTATCGAACCCAACCCACTCGACTACCGAGCTGACACCATTCCATGAGGTAAATGAATAATACACACCCATCAAGAATGGAAGAATCTGAATCATTAAGAAAAATAAAAGTGCCGGTCCTACAAAGGCAGCGTACGTCAGTAAGCTCTTATACTTAAACTTCTTCTTCGTCACTGCCTTCATTTGTACATTTGGGCTTACTGGTCCAGTTTGAATCTTCGGTTCCACCCGTATCACCACCCCTAAACTGCAATCGCTTTCTTATATTATAATGGTAGCGCTTTCTTAAGAAGGGGAACTCAATTGACCTAGAAGGGGCAAAATTTTGACTAGATGAGTTTTGTTGTGGTGAATGTTGGATAAAGGAAAAGGTCCGTTTTCCTTGTATTAAGTGCACGTAGGTGAAATGGGTTTGTGAAAATAAAATCGAGGAATTGAAAGTATATGGAGCGAAGGTGATCAGATAAACGCCTATCATGTTGAAAGTGATGGGAAATAGATGCTTTTTCATAATGAAACAATAAAAAAGACTTCCTCATAAAGAGAAAGTCTGTCGTATGTAAGTTGGAGCGGGTGAAGGGAATCGAACCCTCATCATCAGCTTGGAAGGCTGAGGTTTTACCACTAAACTACACCCGCGATGTGGTACCGGTGGCCGGGATCGAACCGGCACTCCAGAGGAACACGATTTTGAGTCGTGCGCGTCTGCCAATTCCGCCACACCGGCATTACATATGGAGGCGGCAACCGGATTTGAACCGGTGATCAGGGTTTTGCAGACCCATGCCTTACCACTTGGCTATGCCGCCATATTATTGGAGCGGAAGACGGGATTCGAACCCGCGACCCCCACCTTGGCAAGGTGGTGTTCTACCACTGAACTACTTCCGCACTACTGGGCTAGCTGGATTCGAACCAACGCATGTCGCAGTCAAAGTGCGATGCCTTACCGCTTGGCTATAGCCCACTGATAGTATATGTCACGGAAATAAAAATGTGACTTTTATGGGGCGACTGATGGGAATCGAACCCACGAATGCCTGAACCACAATCAGGTGCGTTAACCACTTCGCCACAATCGCCATATTAAAATAAAATTGGCAGGGGTAGTAGGAATCGAACCCACACCAAAGGTTTTGGAGACCTTCGTTCTACCTTTAAACTATACCCCTATGATATATATTAGTTTTTTCAAGAACCACCATGCTAATTGGATCTTAATGCTCCGCTTCGCTACGCGTGGTTTAAGGAAGATTATTTTACTCCGCTTTCGCTTCGTAAAAAAATCTTGGTGGAGGGGGGCAGATTCGAACTGCCGAACCCGAAGGAGCGGATTTACAGTCCGCCGCGTTTAGCCACTTCGCTACCCCTCCAGCTACATCACTTGACTGGTGCCGGCAAGAGGACTTGAACCCCCAACCTACTGATTACAAGTCAGTTGCTCTACCAGTTGAGCTACACCGGCATCAAGTAAATAAATGGTGGCTCAGGACGGAATCGAACCGCCGACACATGGATTTTCAGTCCATTGCTCTACCAACTGAGCTACTGAGCCAAATAGTTTTCGGCTTCACCTAAGCTTCGAATCTCTTCGTCTGCTCACTTATCGAAACCTTTTTCCTTTTCAAAAAAAATAATGGCGGTCCGGACGGGACTCGAACCCGCGACCTCCTGCGTGACAGGCAGGCATTCTAACCAACTGAACTACCGGACCAAAGTTTTTTCGCGCTAGCGAAAATAACTATCCTTGCGTCACTCATAAAAGATTAATGCTAATCTCTTACTAATAACAAGCAAAAATGGTATTGCGGGGGCAGGATTTGAACCTGCGACCTTCGGGTTATGAGCCCGACGAGCTACCGAACTGCTCCACCCCGCGACGATAAAATATGTTAAGTTACCCATATTAATTAAGGAAGATTATTTTACTCCGCTTACGCTTCGTAAAAAATCATGGTGGAGGATGACGGGATCGAACCGCCGACCCTCTGCTTGTAAGGCAGATGCTCTCCCAGCTGAGCTAATCCTCCGATATGTAAAGGTACGTTATTTTGCTTTGGCAAAAAACGTTGGTGACCCATACGGGATTCGAACCCGTGTTACCGCCGTGAAAGGGCGGTGTCTTAACCGCTTGACCAATGGGCCTTAATTAAAATTCAGATGGCGGAGAGCAAGGGATTTGAACCCTTGAGACAGCGTTAACCGTCTACACGATTTCCAATCGTGCTCCTTCGGCCACTCGGACAGCTCTCCATATAATGGCTCCGCAGGCAAGATTCGAACTTGCGACCGATCGGTTAACAGCCGATAGCTCTACCACTGAGCTACTGCGGAACGATATGCCTGGCGACGTCCTACTCTCACAGGGGGAGATCCCCCAACTACCATCGGCGCTGAAGAGCTTAACTTCCGTGTTCGGCATGGGAACGGGTGTGACCTCTTCGCCATAATCACCAGACTATGCATTGTCTCTTTTTAAGGACAAATACTATTATATCGCGTAGAAATATTTTTTCAAGGCTTTTTTTATATTTATGTATAAAATTTATTCCCTGAAAACTAGATAAAGGATTGATGTCAAGAAAGCCGAGTATCGACCAATTGTTGCAACTACTATTGAAAGTAGACTGCAATCCAGCTCCGGCGGCTAGAGACTCGAGGTCATTTCAGTTCAATCAGCTGAGGGTAAAAAGCACCCTCTTCTGATTGCCCGGAAATGCTTGTCGTCTCTGTTCAAGCCGCCTCCGCTTTATAGTGTGGTTAAGTCCTCGATCGATTAGTATCAGTCAACTCCACATGTCGCCATGCTTCCATCTCTGACCTATCTACCTAGT